>NZ_JBHYDN010000008.1:0-145689 GCF_051860745.1 Brevundimonas sp. | reverse complement strand
ACTACCTCGTCAACTCCGGATACGGTTCCGTGTGAACGAGTCCCGCTCTAGCCTGGTCGGGCCGAAGCAAACAGCGCGTCGACAGACCCGCCGTTGTCCCGAAGAGTCTGCTCCACCCGCCTGCGGCTGTCGTAGTAGAAGAGGGCGAGTGACCGGCTGCCCGCGGTCCGCAACCGGGCGGCCTCTGCGTCAGAGAGCGTGCCGCCGCCGGCGACATAGTCGCAATAGCCCTCACGGACCCAGACCGGATATTGACCGTCGGCAAGCGGGCCGAAGCGGCCGCGGATCAGCAGGTGGGTTCTCTCGTGGGCGATGACGCCGGTCAGCGCCCGGCTTCCCGCGACGGTCGAGCCGTTCCAGACCCTGTCGCCCGCGACGCTGGATCGGTTGATCACGATACTCCCGCCGAGAGATCGGGTCAGGCCGAAGCTTGTGCCGGCGCCCAGCGAAAGGATCCGCCATCGGGCGCCGCCGGCCGTCAGGAGAATCGGGCGTCTCAGCACGCCGGGGGCGAATATCGCGCTCTCGCGGACCCGGGCGTCGGCACGGGCGACGACGTCATCAATCTCCGGCGGAATGGGCGTAGACGAATATATGGGGGTTTCACCGGCCATCGCCCGGTAGGGAAAGAACAGCAACCGGGGAAAGAACAGGCTCGCCGACAGGTACAGGCCAGCCGCGACGACAAGCAGCGCCACAAGGATCCAGAGCGTACGCTTCCCGTCCATTCAGCCCCCGGTCGTACTTCCCGACGGCCAGCCTAGCCTGAAAGGCCGGCGCGGCCCAATCCGCCCGGGCGACCAGCCGCGAGAAACGAAAAAGGGCGGCCCCGTTCCCGGAGCCGCCCTCTTCATTTCAGTCCGGGACCGAAGATCAGCCTTCGCTGTTCTCCAGCTCCAGCGCCAGGTCGGCGGGAAGCGGCTCGATGGCCGCCTCGCGGGTCGAGGTCAGTTCGGCGTCACGCTCGTTGGCGATCTTCTGCAGGGCGCGGAGATAGGCGCCCGTGCCCGCCGGGATCAGGCGGCCGACGATGACATTCTCCTTCAGGCCTTCCAGCGTATCGACCTTGCCGTTGACCGAGGCGTCGGTGAGGACGCGGGTGGTCTCCTGGAAGGACGCCGCCGAGATGAAGCTGCGGGTCTGCAGCGACGCCTTGGTGATGCCCAGCAGGACCGGCTGGGTGGTGGCCTGACGGCCGCCACGCTTCTCGACCTTCTGGTTCTCGAGCACGGCTTCCGCCACCTCGACCGTGTCGCCGCGGATCAGGGTGGTTTCGCCCGAGTCGAGGATCTCGACCTTCTGCAGCATCTGGCGAACGATCACCTCGATGTGCTTGTCGTTGATCGGCACGCCCTGCAGGCGATAGACCTCCTGCACTTCGTTCACGAGATACTCGGCGAGGGCCTCGACGCCCTGGATGCGCAACAGGTCGTGCGGATCCGGGTTGCCGTCGATGATGTAGTCGCCCTTGTTGATCAGATCGCCGTCGTGGACGGAGATGTGCTTGCCCTTGGGAATCAGGAACTCGACCGCATCACCCTGTTCGCCATCGGCATTCGGCTCGGGGGTGATCTTGATGCGGCGCTTGTTCTTGTAGTCGCGTCCGAATTCGACGCGGCCGTCCATCTCGGCGATGACCGCGCAGTCCTTGGGACGACGGGCTTCGAACAGCTCGGCCACCCGCGGCAGACCGCCGGTGATGTCGCGCGTCTTGGCGCCCTCGGTCGGGACGCGGGCGATGATCTCGCCCGGCTTGACCACATCGCCGTTGTTCACGGACAGAACCGCGCCCACCGGCAGCAGGTAACGGGCGTCTGAACCCGAGGCCAGCTTGGCATAGGCGTCGCCCGAGGTGACGCCCATGGCCGGACGCAGGTCAGCCCCACGCGGGCTGGCGCGCCAGTCGCTGACGACGCGCTGGGCGATGCCCGTCGCTTCGTCGGTTTCCTCGCGGACCGACAGGCCCTCGACCAGGTCCTCGAACCGGATCGCGCCGCCGACTTCGGTCAGGATCGGAGAGGTGTAGGGGTCCCACTCCGCCAGGCGCTGGCTGCGCTTGACGTCCGATCCCTCGACCACCCGCAGACGGGCGCCGTACGGGATCTTGTGGCTCTCGCGGTCCTTGCCGTCGACCACGATGGTGACGACGACGTTGCGGCTCATGGCCACCAGATCGCCGTGCGCCGCCTTGACGGTGGGGCCGGTGATCCGGGCGATGCCGGGGTTGGTCGCCTCGTAGAACGAGGTTTCCGCCACCTGGGCCGTACCGCCGATGTGGAAGGTCCGCATCGTCAGCTGGGTGCCGGGTTCGCCGATCGACTGGGCGGCGATGACGCCGACCGCTTCGCCGATGTTGACGTTGGTGCCGCGCGCCAGGTCACGCCCGTAGCAATAGGCGCAGATCCCGGCTTCGGCTTCGCAGGTCAGGGCCGAGCGGACCTTGACCGACTGGACGCCGGCGTTGTCGATGACCTCGACTTCTTCCTCTTGCAGATAGGTGTCGGCCTTGAACAGGACAGTCTCGCCGCCCGGCTCCTTGATGTCCTCGGCCGCGTAACGGCCCAGAACCCGCTGACCCAGCGAGACCAGCACGTCGCCGCCTTCGACCACGGCGCGCAGGGTGATGCCCCGCGTCGAGCCGCAATCGTCCTCGGTGACGATGGAGTCCTGCGCCACGTCGACCAGACGACGCGTCAGATAGCCGGAGTTGGCGGTCTTCAGCGCGGTGTCGGCCAGACCCTTGCGGGCGCCGTGGGTGGAGTTGAAATACTCAAGGACGGTCAGGCCTTCCTTGAAGTTCGAGATAATCGGCGTCTCGATGATTTCGCCCGACGGCTTGGCCATCAGGCCTCGCATGCCGCCCAGCTGCTTCATCTGCGCCTGCGAACCGCGGGCGCCCGAGTTGGCCATCATGAACACCGAGTTGATATCCGGCGCCTGACCCTTGGCCAGCACGCGCGGCTGGGCGATCTCGCCCATCATCGCATCGGCGATCTTGTCCGTGGCCTTGGCCCAGGCGTCGACAACCTTGTTGTACTTCTCGCCCTTGGTGATCAGGCCGTCGGCGTACTGTTGCTCGTACTCCTCGACCTGGGTCCGGGTGGCGGCGACCAGGGTGGCCTTGGCGGCCGGGATGACGATGTCGTCCTTGCCGAAGGAGATGCCGGCCTTGGCGGCTTCGCGGAAGCCCAGCTGCATCATCTGGTCGGCGAAGATGACCGTCGCCTTCTGACCGCAGTGGCGATAGACCTGATCGATCAGGTTGCCGATCTCCTTCTTGGTCAGGTTCTTCTCGAGCAGCCGGTAGCCGATGTTGGCGTTCATCGGCAGCAGGGCGCCCAGCTTCATCCGGCCCGGCGTGGTGTCGATGACCCTGGTGATGACTTCGCCGGCGGCGTTCATCTCGGTCCAGCGCGCCTTGATCTTGGTGTGCAGGGACACGACAGCAGCGTCGAGCGCAGCGTCGATCTCGCCCATGTTGGCGAACAGCTTGCCCTCGCCCTTCTCGCCTTCCTTGATCAGCGACAGGTAGTACAGGCCCAGGACGATGTCCTGCGACGGCACGATGATCGGCTTGCCGTTGGCGGGCGACAGAATGTTGTTCGTCGACATCATCAGGACGCGCGCTTCCAGCTGGGCCTCGAGGCTCAGCGGGACGTGGACGGCCATCTGGTCGCCGTCAAAGTCGGCGTTGAAGGCGGTGCAGACCAGCGGGTGCAGGCGGATGGCCTTGCCCTCGATCAGCTTGGGTTCGAACGCCTGGATGCCCAGACGGTGCAGCGTCGGCGCGCGGTTCAGCAGCACCGGGTGCTCACGGATGACCTCGTCGAGGATATCCCACACCTGCGGCTGCTCGCGCTCGACCATGCGCTTGGACTGTTTGACGGTGCCCGACAGGCCCTTGGCGTCAAGGCGCGCATAGATGAACGGCTTGAACAGCTCGAGCGCCATCTTCTTGGGCAGGCCGCACTCGTGCAGCTTCAGCTCGGGACCCACGGTGATAACGGAACGGCCCGAATAGTCGACGCGCTTGCCCAGAAGGTTCTGGCGGAAGCGGCCCTGCTTGCCCTTCAGCATGTCGGCCAGCGACTTCAGCGGACGCTTGTTGGCGCCGGTGATGACCCGACCGCGACGGCCGTTGTCGAACAGGGCGTCGACCGATTCCTGCAGCATTCGCTTTTCGTTGCGGATGATGATGTCGGGGGCGCGCAGCTCGATCAGGCGCTTCAGGCGGTTGTTGCGGTTGATGACCCGGCGATACAGATCGTTCAGGTCGGACGTGGCGAAACGGCCGCCGTCCAGCGGCACCAGCGGGCGCAGTTCCGGCGGGATGACCGGCACGACCGTCAGGATCATCCACTCGGGCTTGTTGCCGCTTTCGAGGAAGGCCTCGATCAGCTTCAGGCGCTTGGAGGCCTTCTTGGCCTTCATTTCCGAGGGGCTGTCGGCCAGTTCGCCGCGGTGCTTTTCAGCCTCGGCGTGCAGGTCGATGCCGATCAGCAGGTTGCGCACGGCCTCGGCGCCGATCTCGGCGGTGAAGCCGTCATCGCCGAACTCGTCCTGATAGCGATAGAACTCGTCTTCCGTCAGCAGCTGGTTCTGCTTCAGCGGGGTCAGGCCCGGCTCGGTGACGATGTAGTTTTCGAAATACAGAACCCGTTCGACGTCCTTCAGCGCCATGTCCAGCATCAGCGAGATGCGCGACGGCAGCGACTTCAGGAACCAGATGTGGGCGACCGGGGACGCCAGTTCGATATGGCCCATCCGCTCGCGCCGAACGCGGGCCAGGGTGACCTCGACGCCGCATTTCTCGCAGATGATGCCCTTGTATTTCATGCGCTTGTACTTGCCGCACAGGCATTCGTAGTCCTTGGTCGGGCCAAAGATACGGGCGCAGAACAGGCCGTCACGCTCGGGCTTGAACGTGCGGTAGTTGATGGTCTCGGGCTTCTTGATCTCGCCGAACGACCACGACCGGATCTTCTCCGGGCTGGCGAGGGCGATCTTGATCTGGTCGAAGGTCGGAGTGACCGGGACCGCGTTGAAGATGTTCAGGACTTCCTGGTTCATCTTGTTTTCCTTCTGCGGCGGGGGGCCGCGAAAAATTAGTGGGTGGTGGCTGGTGATTGGTGGTTGGTGAGGGCGCGGGGGCTTTCCAGCCACCAATCACCAATCACCAGCCACCCTGAGGCGCGCTGCGCGCGCCTCAGCTGTTCTCCAGCTCCACGTTCAGGCCCAGCGAGCGCATTTCCTTGACGAGCACGTTGAAGCTCTCGGGAATGCCCGCCTCGAAGCTGTCGTCGCCGCGGACGATGGCCTCGTAGACCTTGGTCCGGCCGGCCACGTCGTCGGACTTCACCGTCAGCATTTCCTGCAGGGTGTAGGCCGCGCCGTAGGCTTCCAGAGCCCACACCTCCATCTCGCCGAAGCGCTGTCCGCCGAACTGCGCCTTGCCGCCCAGCGGCTGCTGGGTGACGAGCGAGTACGGACCGATGGAACGGGCGTGGATCTTGTCGTCGACCAGGTGGTGCAGCTTCAGCATGTAGATGTAGCCGACCGTGACCGGACGCTTGAACTGCTCGCCGGTCTGGCCGTCATAGACGATCGACTGGCCGGTGCGGTCGAGACCCGCCTTCTCCAGCAGTTCCTCGATGTCGTTGATGTGCGCGCCGTCGAACACCGGGGTGGCGAACGGAACGCCCTTGGACAAGTTGCGGGCCAGCTCGATCAGGTCCTCTTCCGAGTCGGGAAGCGGGGTGTCCGGGCCGTAGATGCTGACCAGGTGATCGACCAGGGCCTTCTTCTGTCCGCCCTGCTGCCAGGCTTCCAGAAGACCCTGGATCTGCTTGCCGAGACCGGCGGCGGCCCAGCCGAGGTGGGTTTCGAAGATCTGGCCGATGTTCATGCGCGAGGGCACGCCCAGCGGGTTCAGAACGACGTCCACCGAGGTGCCGTCTGCCAGGTGCGGCATGTCCTCGATCGGCAGGATCTTGGAGATGACGCCCTTGTTGCCGTGACGGCCGGCCATCTTGTCGCCGGGCTGAAGCTTGCGCTTCACGGCCACGAAGACCTTGACCATCTTCATCACGCCGGGGGGCAGTTCGTCGCCGCGCTGCAGCTTCTCGACCTTGTCCTCGAAGCGGCGGTCGAGCGCCTTGCGGGCGTCCTCGAACTGCTTCTTCATGGCCTCGAGCTCGCCCATCGCCTTCTCGTCGTCGAGGGCGATCTGCCACCACAGGCCGCGCGACAGCTCGCCCAGCTTGTCTTCGGTCACTGCGCCGCGGCCCAGGCCCTTCGGACCCGAGGTGGCGTTCTTGCCGAGGATCAACGGCTTCAGGCGGCCATAGACGTTGCGCTCGAGGATCTTGAGTTCATCGTCGCGGTCCTTGCCCAGCCGTTCGATTTCCGAACGCTCGATGGCGATGGCCCGCTCGTCCTTGTCGACGCCGTGGCGGTTGAAGACGCGCACGTCGACGATGGTGCCGGCGACGCCGGGCGGCAGGCGCAGGCTGGTGTCGCGGACGTCCGAAGCCTTCTCGCCGAAGATGGCGCGCAGCAGCTTCTCTTCCGGCGTCATCGGGCTCTCGCCCTTCGGCGTGACCTTGCCGCACAGGATGTCGCCCGGCTGGACCTCGGCGCCGATCGCCACGATGCCGGCTTCGTCGAGGTTGCGCAGGGCTTCCTCGCCGACGTTCGGGATGTCGCGGGTGATTTCTTCCGGCCCCAGTTTGGTGTCGCGGGCCATGACCTCGAACTCCTCGATGTGGATCGAGGTGAAGACGTCATCGCGTACGATACGCTCGGAGATGAGGATGGAGTCCTCAAAGTTGTAGCCGTTCCACGGCATGAAGGCGACGAGGGCGTTGCGGCCCAGGGCCAGTTCGCCGAGGTCCGTCGACGGGCCGTCGGCGATCACGTCGCCGACCTTCACCTCATCGCCCACGCGCACGATCGGGCGCTGGTTGATGCAGGTCGACTGGTTGGAACGCTGGAATTTCGACAGGCGGTAGATGTCGACGCCCGAACGGCCGGCGTCGGCTTCGTTGGTGGCGCGCACGACGATGCGGGTGCCGTCGATCTGTTCGACGACGCCGTCACGCTTGGCGACCACGACGGCGCCGGAGTCCACGGCCACGACCGCCTCCATGCCGGTGCCGACCAGCGGCGCGTCCGACTGCACCAGCGGCACGGCCTGACGCTGCATGTTCGCGCCCATCAGGGCCCGGTTAGCGTCATCGTTTTCGAGGAAGGGGATCAGGGCGGCGGCGACCGAAACGACCTGTTTCGGCGACACGTCCATCATGTCCACGTCGGCGCGGATCAGCAGTTGCGAGTCGCCGTTGATCCGGCCCGGAACCAGCTCCTCGACGATCATGCCGTCCTTGAGCTCGATGTTGGCCTGGGCGATCGTGTATTTCGCCTCTTCCATGGCCGAGATGTAGACCACCTCGTCCGTGGCCCGGCCGTCCTTCACGCGACGGTAGGGGCTCTCGATGAAGCCGTACTTGTTCACCCGCGCGTGGGTGGCCAGCGAGTTGATCAGGCCGATGTTCGGGCCTTCCGGCGTTTCGATCGGGCAGATGCGGCCATAGTGGGTCGGGTGCACGTCGCGGACTTCAAAGCCGGCGCGCTCACGCGTCAGACCGCCCGGGCCAAGCGCCGAAAGGCGACGCTTGTGGGTGATTTCCGACAGCGGGTTGGTCTGGTCCATGAACTGCGACAGCTGCGACGAGCCGAAGAATTCGCGCACGGCCGCGGCGGCCGGCTTGGCGTTGATCAGGTCGTGCGGCATCACCGTGTCGATATCGACCGAGGACATGCGCTCCTTGATGGCGCGCTCCATCCGCAGCAGGCCGACGCGGTACTGGTTCTCCAGCAGCTCGCCGACCGAACGGACCCGGCGGTTGCCCAGGTTGTCGATGTCGTCGATCTCGCCCTGGCCGTCCTTCAGCCCGACGAGGATCTGCAGCACGCGCAGGACGTCGTCCTTGCGCAGCACGCGGATTTCATCCGACACGTCCGGTGTTTCCAGACGCATGTTCATCTTCACGCGGCCAACGGCCGACAGGTCGTAGCGCTCGCTGTCGAAGAACAGCGAGTTGAACATGGCTTCGGCGGCTTCCGGGGTCGGCGGCTCGCCCGGGCGCATCACGCGGTAGACGTCGAACAGCGCGTCCTCGCGGCCGGTGTTCTTGTCGATGCGCAGGGTGTTGCGCATGTAGGCGCCGACCGTGACGTGGTCGATGTCCAGCACGTCGATGGTGGTGAAGCCGAAGCCTTCCAGCAGCTCGATGGTCGGGGCGTCCAGCTCGTCGCCGGCCTCGGCGTAGATTTCGCCGGTCTCGTAGTTCACGGCGTCGGCGGCCAGGTATTTGGTCAGCAGGGCGTCGGCGGCCAGCGACAGCGAGGTCGTTGTGTCGCCCAGCTTCTTGGCCTGACGGGCGCTGATCTTGGTCCCGGCGGCGGCGATCACCTCACCGGTGTCCGCGTCGACCAGATCGAACTCGGGCTTCACGCCCTTCCAGCGCTCGGCCTTGTACGGGGTGACCCAGCCTTCACCGCGCTTCTCGTAGGGCACGGTCTCGTAGAAGGTCTTGAGGATCTCCTCGCCGTCCATGCCCAGACCCATCAGGAAGGTCGAGGCCGGCAGCTTCCGGCGGCGGTCGATACGGACGTAGACGATGTCCTTGGCGTCGAACTCGAAGTCGAGCCACGAGCCGCGGTACGGGATCACGCGGGCGGCGAACAGCAGCTTGCCCGAGCTGTGCGTCTTGCCCTTGTCGTGGTCGAAAAAGACGCCCGGCGAACGGTGCATCTGCGAGACGATGACCCGCTCGGTGCCGTTGACGACGAAGGTGCCCTTGTCGGTCATGAGCGGGATGTCGCCCATGTAGACGTCCTGCTCCTTGATGTCCTTGACCGAGCGCGCGCCGGTCTCTTCATCCGCCTCGAACACGATCAGGCGCAGCTTGACCTTCAGCGGCGCGGCATAGGTCATGTCGCGCTGGATGCATTCCTCGACGTCGTACTTCGGGTCCTCGAACTCGTAGGAGACGTATTCCAGGATGGCGCGTTCGTTGAAGTCCTTGATCGGGAACACCGATTTGAACACCGCCTCGATGCCCTGATCCTTGCGCGGACCGCTGCGCACTTCACGCTGCAGGAACTGCTCATAAGAGGCGCGCTGCACCTCGATCAGGTTCGGCATCTGCACCGCTTCCGGGATGCGGCCGAACGAGTGGCGGATACGCTTCTTGCCGGTGAAGGTCGTGGCGTGTGCGAACTGGCCGTTGGCGACGGCGACTTCGGCTTTGGACTTGGCCATTCTGTCTTCCCAATGCGCAGGCCGGGCAGGCCGCGTTCAATGCAGCAGCCACGGCTCCGCCTCTCGGGCGACCCGTGACCATCGGTTTCGGCGTCCACCCTCGGGCCTTTCGGCTCCAGGACGCCTGAAATGTATGGCTCCCTTGGGGAGGAGCGCGCCTTCGCACCGGTCGGAGGGCGACAAACCGGGCCTCGGCGCTTTCGCGCGTATCTCATACGGAGTTAGCGGAACCGGGTCATATACTCGCTTTTCCGACGAAATAAAGGCCCGTTCGGCAGTTTTCGGGATTGACCTTCTACCGGTCGGGGGAGGTACCTTCAGATTGTTCGCGGTTCGCGGAAAAACCGGATGTTGAAGGGCGGGCGATTGGAGCCTCTGCGGGACGGTGACTCATGAGCCGCCTGGCTTTGATACTGGCCATTGGACTCAGCCTTCTGGCCTCTGAGTCTTTGGCCCAGCAGACGCTCGAACGGTCGCCGACCACGCGCGGCCGGGTCAGGGACACTAGCGTCCTTCTGGCAGCGCGCGACGCTGCGGCTCGCGCCGGCGCCGACTGCCATGTCACTGCGGCCGCTCTCCAGGGCCGGGACAGTTTCGGCGACCGCCGGTACGAAGTCGCCTGCCGCGAAGGGCCAGGTTACCTGATCGTCGACGGGACCACCCCTACCGCCTACAATTGCCTGCTCCTGGAAAGTCAGAGCGAACGGCTCGAAGGCGTTTCATCCACGCGCGAGGTGCCGGCCTGTCTTCTTCGGGCCAACCGGAATCCGGTCCGGCATTTTGCCTCCGTGGCGACTCACGCGGGGATGGACTGTCGGGTCGATGAAGGCCGGGTCGTCGGTCTGTCTCCGACAGGAACCACGATCTATGAGATTGGCTGTCGCCGTGCCCCCGGAGCCTGGATCGAACAGGCGTCCGGCGCATGGATCGTCACCGATTGCCTTGATATCCGGTCGCGGGGCGACCTTTGCCAGTTCACCACCGAGCCCGAAGAACTCGCGGGCTTCCGCGCAAGACTGGCCGGGAGCGCCGCCGAAGCCTGCGCGCCGACCGGGGTGCGAGACATGGGCCGCAATGCGACGGGACTCACATATTACGAACTGACCTGCGCCGGGGGCGCGCCCGTCGTCGTGAGTCTGGACGCCGGACGCAGGGTGACGAACGTCCTGACCTGCGCGGAAGCGGCCCATATCGGCGATGGCTGCCGGGCCGAACGGTCACGCCCCGAACGGTGAGAATTTCGACACCCCCGGACGGCCCGGTCGCAGCCGTATTCCTCAACGGTCCCGCCCCTGCTAGCGTCGCCCCATGACCCGCACCCTCCTGATCGCCGCCGCCGCCCTTTCCCTCGCCGCCTGCGCCACGGCGCAAGAGCCCGCGCCCGCCGCCACGCCCACAGCCACACCCGGCGTCGGCACGCTGGAAGGCTGGGCCGCCGGCAATGCCCAATATCTGGTCGTCAACGGCGCCCGGCGCGGCTGGACCACCACCGAATCGGGTCTGCAGTACCGCCGAGTCGGCCGCGCCCGTCCGAACGGCCGCCAGCCGGCGGCCACCGACACCGTCAAGGTCCACTACCGCGGGACCTTCGTCGACGGCCGCGAGTTCGATAGCTCCTACGCCCGCAACGAACCGGCCGAATTCCCGCTGAACCGGATCATCAAGGGCTGGACCGAGGGCGTGGCCCTGATGCGCGAGGGCGAGACGTTCGAGTTCGTCATCCCCGCCGCGCTGGGCTACGGCGAACGCTGGGTCGGCGGCGACGAGCTCCCGCCCAACTCCACCCTGCTGTTCACCGTCGAACTGCAGGAAGTGAAACCGGCGCCTGCGGCGAGCTAACATCCCGGCCTGCGGGTGTTGCGCACACCTTGTCATCCCGGCCGGAGCAAAGCGGAGAGCCGGGACGGAGAACATTTGGTCTCGGCCCCTCCCGGAAATCGCAGCGCGATTATCCGGGAGACAGCCAACCACCAGCGCATATGCCTGCCCGTCTCCCGGCTCGCCGCTGACGCAGCGTCCGGGAGGATGACGTCTGTCCGACCCAGCGTCCCGGATCACCGCTTCGCGGCGTCCGGGATGACAAGGGGCCCCGAACCTTAACGACCGGCGGAACCAC
This sequence comes from Brevundimonas sp., assembly GCF_051860745.1. Taxonomy (GTDB): domain Bacteria; phylum Pseudomonadota; class Alphaproteobacteria; order Caulobacterales; family Caulobacteraceae; genus Brevundimonas. The sequence continues at coordinate 134,248 of NZ_JBHYDN010000008.1, read as the reverse complement.
CAACATGACAGCGAATTAATCCCGCGGGCCTTCCGTCGGGTTGACCCTCGCCTGCGCCCGGCGTGATCTGCGCGCCCTGCCCGTCCAGCCGGAAGTCATCGATGAAGCGTCTGCTCCTGTCCGTTTGCGCCGCCGCCGTCGTGTTCGGCGCCGCGCCCTCTCTCGCACAGGTGGGCACGCCCGCGCTGGACCGGCCGCTCGCGCCGATCCCGGCTCCGCGCGACGTCGCCTTCCCCGGCGTCATCACCCTCGACATGGACGCCACCGACATCGACCGGCGCATCGTCTCGGTCCGCCAGTCCATCCCCGTGTCCGGCCCCGGCCCGTTGGTCCTGCTCTATCCGCAGTGGATTCCCGGCGCACACGGCCCGGTCGGTCCGGTCGACGATGTCGCCGACCTGCGCATCACCGCCAATGGTCAGGCCCTGCGCTGGGTTCGCAACACGGTCCGCACCAACGCCTTCCAGGTCGAGGTTCCGGCCGGCGCGACCTCAGTCGAGGTGGCATTCAAATGGCTGACCCCGATAGACGGCGCCCAGGGGCGGGTCGTCATCACCGACGAGATGCTGAACATCCAGTGGGAAAAGGCCATCCTCTATCCGGCCGGCTACTATTCGCGTCAGATCACGGTCCAGCCGACCCTGCGCCTGCCCCCCGGCTGGCAGTACGGCGCGGCGCTGGACACGACCTCATTCCAGAACGGCGTCGCGGTCTTCGCTCCCATCACCCTGGAGCATCTGGCTGACAGCCCGGTCTTCGCCGGCGCCTACTATCGCCAGATCGACCTCGATCCGGGCGGCCGTTCGCCGGTGCGGCTGAACATCGTCGCCGACGACGCCGACATGCTGGCCGCCACCGATGAGCACATCCAGCTGCACCGGAATCTGGTCGATCAGGCCGACTATCTGTACGGCGCGCGCCACTTCAACCACTACGACTTCCTGCTGGCCGTCTCGGATCGACTGGGGGGCATCGGGCTCGAGCATCACCGGTCCTCGGAAAACAGCGTCGACACCGACTATTTCACCGCCCCCGCCTCGACCCTCGCCGACCGCGATCTGCTGGGCCACGAATACAATCACTCCTGGAACGGCAAATGGCGCCGTCCGGCGGATCAGCTCACGCCGACGCTCAACGAGCCGCTGCAGAACTCCCTGCTCTGGGTCTATGAGGGCCAGACCCAGTACTACGGCCTCGTCCTGACCGCCCGCGCCGGCCTGATGTCGAAACAGCAGGCGCTCGACGTCATCGCCAACACCGCCGCCAGCTACGCCGAGGACAATCCCGGCCGCGCATGGCGCGCCATGCAGGACACCACCAACGATCCCATCATCGCCCAGCGCCGGCCCCAGCCCTGGAACAGCCTCCAGCGCAGCGAGGACTACTATCGCGAAGGCGCGATGATCTGGCTCGACGCCGACACCCTGATCCGGGAACAGTCCAACGGCCGCCGATCGCTGGACGACTTCGCCAAGGCCTTCTTCGGCGTTCAGGACGGCGCCTGGGATCCCGCCCCCTACACCTTCAACGACGTGACCTCGACGCTGAACGGAGTGCAGGCCAACGACTGGACCGCCTTCCTGCGCACCCGGTTGGACGCGGTCGGCCCTGGGGCGGCGGGTCCGCTGGGCGGTCTCGAGCGCGGCGGCTATCGCCTCGCCTGGAGCACCACGCCCAACGCCTACTCCCGGGCGCTCAACACCGAGCTCGAGCGGGTCGATTTCCAGTATTCGCTCGGCCTCAGCCTGAACAACGCCAACCGGGTCACCGCCGTCCGCTGGGGCTCGCCCGCCTTCGAGGCCGGCCTGACCTCGGGCTGGGAGGTCGTGGCGGTAAACGGCCGCGCCGCCAGCGCCACGACCATCGCCGAGGCCATCACCGCCTCAGCCGGCAATACGACCGCCATCGAGATGATGCTGAAGAAGGGCGACCGCTTCCGCACCATCCGTTTCGACTATCACGGCGGCCTGCGCTACCCGCGCCTCGAACGCATCGAGGGAACCCCCGACCGTCTCGGCGACATCCTCGCCCCCCGCCGCCGTTGATCGTGAGGGACACGAAGTTGATCCGCACCGCCGCCCTCGCCCTGCTCCTGACCTCGGCCGCCCTGCCGGCCCTGGCCCAGGTTCCCGCGTCGCAAGCCCAGACGCCCCTGCCCGCCCCGACCAGCCTGCCCCACGCCCTGCCGCCCATCCCGGCGCCGCAGGACCGCGACTATCCGGGCGTCATCGGCATCCGCGTCGACCTGACCGACCTCGACCACAAGGTCATCCGCGTGCGCCAGACGGTGCCGGTCAGCGCCGGGCATCTGGTGCTGCAGTATCCGAAATTCATTCCCGGCAACCACGCCGACACGGGTCCGATCCAGCTGGTCTCCGGCGTGACGGTCACCGGCGCGGGCCGGCGGATTGAATGGGTGCGCGACACCGTCGATCCCCACGCCTTCCACCTCGACATCCCGGCGGGCGTGACGGAGATCGAGGTCGCCTTCGAATGGCTGACCCAGCCCGACAACGCCGTCTGGCGCGTGGTCATGACGCCGGAGATGGTCAATCTTCAGTGGGAGAAGGCCCTGCTCTATCCGGCGGGCTACAACCACGACCGCATCACCTTCGCCCCCTCGGTCGTCCTGCCCACGGGCTGGCAATACGGCGTGGCGCTCGACACCGTGTCCCGCGAGGGCGACGTGGCGACCTTCGCCCCCATCTCCCTCGAGCATCTGGCCGACAGCCCGATGTTCGCCGGGGCCCACTACCGCCGCGTCGACATCGATCCCGGCGGCCGCTCGCCGGTGCATCTGAACCTCGTCGGCGACACCGCCGCCTCGGTGAACATCACGCCGGAATGGGTCGCCAGATACGAATCCCTCGTCGACCAGGCCGACCGCCTGTTCGGCGCCCGCCACTACGACCGATACGAGTTCCTGCTTGGCCTGACCTCGAAGATGGGCGGCATCGGCCTGGAGCATCACCGCTCATCCGAGAACACCGCCGCTCCCAACTATTTCTCCACCGCCACCCCGGCCTACGGCGCACGCGGCCTGCTTCCGCACGAATACGTCCATAGCTGGAACGGAAAATTCCGCCGTCCTTCAGACGAATACGTCGAGAACTTCAACGTCCCCACCCAGAACACCCTGATGTGGGTCTATGAGGGCCAGACCGAATACTGGGGCGATGTCCTGACCCCCCGCTCGGGTCTCGGCACGGTCGAGGAGGCCATCGTCAACCTCGCCGAGGTGGCCGGCTTCTATGACCAGCAGCCCGGCCGCCAGTGGCGCGCCCTGCAGGACACCAACAACCACAACCTGCTCGGCTACCGCACCACCAATCCCTGGGGTTCGTGGATGCGCGGCACCGGCGACTACTACCGCGAGGCCCTGCTGATCTGGCTGGACGCCGACACCCTGATCCGCGAGGCCACCAACGACCGCAAGTCGCTCGATGATTTCGCCAGGGCCTTCTACGGCGTCGAGGACGGCGTCTGGGAGGCCCGGCCCTATACGTTCGAGGACGTCGTCTCGCACCTGAACGCCGTCCACTCCCACGACTGGGCGACCTTCCTGCGCGACCGGCTCGACGCCGTCGGCCCCGACGCCGCCGCCCCGCTTGACGGGATCGGGCGCGCCGGTTGGCGGCTGACCTGGGTCGATGAACTGACGCCGGTCGAAAAGCGGATGCACGGCGGCTGGGCCACGGACTTCCAGTACTCGCTCGGATTCACCCTCGGCGCCGGCAACCGCATCGGCGGCGTCCGCTGGGGCAGTCCGGCCTTCGAACAGGGGCTGGGCGCCGGCTGGGAGCTGATCGCCGTCGGCGACCGCGTCGCCTCCGCCGAGGTCCTGCGCGACGCCGTCACGGCGGCCAGGGGCGGGACGGAGCCCATCGTCCTCGTGGTCAAGCGCGGCGACGAGTTCCGCACCCTGTCATTCGATTACCACGACGGCCTGCGCTACCCCCGTCTGGTCCGCATCGAGGGAACCCGCGACCGCCTCGCCGACATCTTCGCCCCGCGCCGGCGCTAGCCGCGGCGTCGATTGCCGTCACGGCGCTGACTGCGGACGGTCCGCTGCAGTTCATGCAGCCCCATCGATTGCAGTTCATGCACGAGGCGGCCGGGCAAAAGAAAACGGGCCGGGGATTGCTCCCCGGCCCGTCCATAATTGTCCCGAAGGACGGTCGGTTCTTACTTGATCTGCACCTTGGCGCCGGCTTCCGTCAGCTTCTTGGCGACTTCGTCGGCGTTCTGCTTGGAGACGTTCTCGACGACGTTCTGCGGAGCGCCTTCGACCAGGTCCTTGGCTTCCTTCAGGCCCAGGTCCGAACGGACGCCGCGGACTTCCTTGATGACGTTGATCTTCTTGTCGCCGCCGTCCAGCAGGACAACGGTGAACTCGGTCTGCTCTTCAGCAGCCTCGGCCGGGGCGGCGCCGCCGCCGGCGGGCATGGCCATGGCGACCGGAGCGGCGGCGCTGACGCCCCACTTTTCTTCCAGCAGCTTGGACAGTTCGGCGGCTTCCAGAACGGTCAGTTTCGACAGGTCTTCAACGATTTTGGCGAGATCGGCCATGGTGTGTTTCCTTCGGAGGATTGGGTTTCAGTAGAGAGTTTGCAGAGATGAAAGAGGCGGGTCCGCTTACGCGGCGTCCTTCGTGGCGTAGGCGTTGAACACCCGGGCCAGTTGGGCCGCCGGGGCTTGCACGACGCCGGCGATCTTGGTCGCGGGAGCGTTGAGCAGGCCGAGCAGCGAGGCGCGGATCTGATCCAGCGAGGGCAGTTTGGACAGAACGCCCACACCCTGTGCATCCAGAACCTTGTCACCCATGAAGCCGCCCAGAACCACGAACTTGTCATTGGCCTTGGCGTATTCAGCGGTGATCTTGGCGGCCGTCACCGCGTCGTCGGCGTATGCGATGCCCACGGGACCCTTGAACAGGCCGTGGTATTCGCTGCCTTCGTCGGCTTCGAGCGCCTTGAGCGCCAGGCGGTTCTTGACCACCTTGAACGTGCCGCCGGCAGTACGCAGGCGTCCACGCAGGTCTTCCATATCCGCAACGGTCAGACCCAGGTTGTGGGTCACGACCACGGCGCCCGCGTCGGCGAAAACGCCCTTCAGCGTTTCGATCGACTCGGCTTTTTGTGCGCGGTCCATTGCGGTCTCCAGTCTGTATTCGCCGCCGGGCTTATTCCCGACGACGGATTAGCCAAGGCGCGCCGCATCGCTGCGAAGCGTTCAGGCCGGTCGTATTGTCCGAAGGAAGCTCGAACCCCGACGCCCGGATACCGGAACGTCTGGCGTCGTCTGCATCCCCATCTCCCCACGGCGCCAGAGGGCTCTCTGACATTTATGGCCCGGGTGACCCCCAGACCCCGAAGTTCTCGGACAGGACCGCCGCGGCCGAAGCTGCGACGGAGAAGGCGCGCTCTATACACGGACCCGCGCAGAACTCAAGCAGCGTCCGGGGGGTCTTGACCCGGTGCGGCGACGTAACATTACACTGAGTTCAGAAACGGGATCGGGGGACGCCGCGTGAACCAGTCGGGCGGAACAGCCCAGGATGATCTGCTGCGCCGGGCCGGCGAGGCCCTGGCGCGGCGCGATCCGCAATCCGCCATTGGCCTGCTCGACCAGGCCGACCGGATGGGGCCGACCCACCACGGCTTCCTGAACCGGGCCCTCGCCCTGCGCATGTCCGGCGATCTGCAGGGGGCCATGGCGGCCCTGGACGGGGCGCTCGGCATCGAGCCCTATGATTTCACCGCCCTTCTCGGTAAGGCGGCGATTCTCGAACAGATCGGCCAGGCCCAGGCCGCCGCCGCCGTCTATCGCAACGCCCTGAAGATCGCCCCGCCGCGCGAGCGCTGTCCGCCCGCCCTGCAGGCCCAGATGGATCATGCCGACGGCGTCGTCCGTCGCCACGCCGAGGCTCTGCGCGACCATATGCGCGCCCACGCCGCCGCCCTGCGCCAGACCGTCGACGCCGCTGCGCTCGACCGCTTCGACGAGGGGCTGGAAATCTTCGCCGGCCTCAAGACCGCGCCGACGCAGGAGCCGCTGCTGCTCCACTATCCCCGCCTGCCCGCCATCCCCTTCTACGACCGCGCCCTGTTTCCCTGGCTCGAAACCCTGGAAGCCGCCACGCCGGTGATCCGGGCCGAGCTCGAGGCCATGCTGGCGGATTCCTTCGACCAGTTCGCTCCCTACGTCGCCTATCCCAAGGGGGCGCCGGTCAATCAGTGGGGCGAGCTGAACCATTCACGCAAATGGACCTCCCTCTGGCTATGGCGGGACGGCGCGCGTCAGGACGCGGTCTGCGAGCGCTGTCCGCAGACCGCCGCCCTGCTCGAATCCCTGCCCATGTGCCGCCAGGACGGCTTCGCCCCTACCGCTGTCTTCTCCGCCCTTCAGCCACACACCCACATCCCGGCCCATACCGGCTCGTCCAACGTCCGCCTGCTGACCCACCTGCCGCTGATCCTGCCGGGACCGGCCCGGTTCCGCGTCGGCAACACCCTGCGAGACTGGAAGATGGGCGAGGCCTGGGTCTTCGACGACACCATCGACCACGAGGCCTGGAACGACGCCGACGAGATGAGGGTGATCCTGATCTTCGACATCTGGAACCCCGCCCTGTCCGAAGCCGAGCAAACCCTGATCACCGCCATGATGCAGGCCCACCGCAGCTTCATGGGCGGCTAGGGCTTGCCGCCCGCGCTCGCCTGCATAGTATGGGCGCAGGAGGACACGGCATGATCGCATATCTCTTGAGCCCGTCGGGCCAGATCGGGCGTCGGGCCTACATCGCGCCGCTCGCCGCCTTCTTCGCCCTGGCGCTGGTCAGCGCCTTCAGCACGGGTACGACCCTCTCGGGGGTGTCCGTCGGCCATGTCCTCGACAACCCGTGGACGGTGATCGGACGCGGTCTGGACGCCAGCGTCCTTTCCGGCCTGCCGGCTCCTGTCGCGATTCCTCTGGTGATCGCGCTCTTCTCCGTCGCTGCCCGGGCGCTGTTCGCGCTGACGATCAAACGCCTGCATGACCTCGGCCGAAGCGGCTGGTGGTCGGCGCTGTTGCTGGCGCCCGGAATCTCGGTCCTGTTGATGCTGTTCTGCGTTGTGGCCCCGGGACGTCGGACAGCCGTCGCCTGAGCTTCGGCCGCTGCGTTAACCCTGCGCTCACCCTGCCCCCCAACCCGATCTTCACCTTGTGACGGTTAAATCGTCCCGGAATGAGCCAGTCCCGCTTCAACGAGGACCGGCCGCAACCGTGATGTTGAAGGGGCCGCCCCATGGCAAAGACCGTTCTCGTGGTCGACGACGATCCCACCCAGCGTCGCCTCGCGCAGGCCGTGCTGGAGCGTGAGGGGTATGCCGTCGTACACGCCGAATCCGGCGGCGAGGCCATCGACCGCCTGACCAAGGGCGGGGGCGCAGATGTCGTCCTGCTCGACATGATCATGCCCGGCATGAGCGGCATGGAAGCGCTGGCCGAAATCCGCACCGCCGGGGTCACGACCCCGGTCATCGTCCTGACCGCCTCGGGCGGCGTGGACGCCGTGGTCAAGGCCATGCAGGCCGGGGCCCAGGACTTCTTCGTCAAACCGGTCTCGGCCGAACGCCTGTTGGTCGGAGTCTCAAACGCCCTGCAGCTGACCCAGCTGACCGCCGAGGTCGGCCGGCTCAAGAAACACGTCTCCGGCCGCACCTCCTTCGACGATCTGGTCGGTCAGAGCCCGCCCATGCGGATGGTCAAGTCGCTGGGCGCCCGCGCCGCCAAATCCTCCATCCCGGTCCTGATCACGGGCGAGAGCGGCGTCGGCAAGGAAGTCATCGCCCGCGCCCTGCATGGCGCCTCGGACCGCTCCGGCAAGCCGTTCGTGGCCGTCAACTGCGGCGCCCTGCCCTCGAACCTGATCGAGTCGATCCTGTTCGGCCATGAGAAGGGAGCCTTCACCGGCGCCCACGACAAACACCTCGGCAAATTCCAGGAGGCCAACGGCGGCACCCTGTTTCTCGACGAGATCGGCGAACTGCCGCTGGATATGCAGGTCAAGCTGTTGCGCGCCCTGCAGGAGGGCGAGGTCGATCCGGTCGGCGCCAAACGCTCGGTTAAGGTCGACGTCCGCATCGTCTCGGCCACCAACCGCGACCCGGCCCAGCAGGTCCGCGCGGGCGCCTTCCGCGAGGACCTGTTCTATCGCCTCAACGTCTTCCCGATTGAGGCTCCGTCCCTGCGCGAGCGCCGCGAGGACATCCCGGCCCTGATCGACCACTTCATCGCCCGCTTCAATGTCGAGGAAGGCAAGCGCGTCGCCGGCTGCTCCGGCGAGACCCAGGCCCTGCTCTGCGCCTTCGACTGGCCCGGCAACGTCCGCCAGCTGGAGAACGCCGTCTATCGCGCCATCGTACTGGCCGACGCGCCCTTCCTCCAGCCGCACGACTTCCCCGCCATCTCGGGTATCGCCGCGTCATTCCTCCCCCCCATGGGGGAGGTGGATCGCGGCGACAGCCGCGAGACGGAGGGGCCGCCGGCAGCAAGCTCGGTCCTCGACCTCCCACCCCTGCCCGACACTCCGATCCGCATCCTCGACGAGCGTGGCCATCTGCGCACCCTCGAGGAGATCGAGCGGGACCTGATCCAGCACGCCATCGAGGTCTATGCCGGCCACATGTCCGAGATCGCCCGCCGCCTCGGCATCGGCCGCTCGACCCTGTATCGCAAGGTCCGCGAACAGGGGCTGGAAGGCATCCTCAAGGAAGCCGGGTGAGGATTCCGGGCAACGCCCCGGGGAAGCCCGGAGTCTGACCGAAAATTCATTGGCCAATGGCCGGCCGAACCCCGAAGACGGGAATTGGCCCGCGTCGTTCTCAACCTTCGGTTTCCGCGCTGTAATGCGACGGAAATGTTGGCCGGGCACGTTGCAGGGCTAGTTTCTCCCCGGGATCCGTCCGCATGCTGCTCGCTGCCACCGCCCTGTCCGGCCTCATGGCCGGTCTGATCCAGACTGCGCCGACGCCCCCGCCGCAGCAGCCGCCGCAACAGCCGGCGACCCCTGCTCCCGCGGCCGAACCGGCGCCGGCTGCGGACCCCGACCCGACCGCCTTTGAACTCGACACGGTAACCACCACCGGCGCGCGCCCGCGCGGCAGCGTCAACTCCGACATCCCGCCCGACCTCGTCCTGACCCCGGAGCAGATCCAGGCCTACGGCGCCTCCAACATCGCCGAACTGCTGACCTATCTCGAGCCCCTGACGCGCAGTTCGCGCGGCCGCGCCGACGGCCAGCCGGTGTTCCTGGTCAACGGCCGCCGCATTTCGGGTTTCCGCGAAATCCAGGGCCTGCCGCCCGAGGCCATCGAGCGGATGGAGATCCTGCCCGAGGAGGTCGCGCTCGAATACGGCTACGCCGCCGACCAGCGCGTGGTGAATTTCGTGCTCAAGGACAATTTCCGCTCGCTCACCGCCGAGGTCTCCGGCCGCATGCCGACCCAGGGCGGCCGCACCACCACCGAGATCGAGGGCAACACCCTGCACATCTCCGGCCCGATCCGCTGGTCGGTGGATGCCGAACACGAGCGCTCCAGCCCCCTGTATGAGTCCGAGCGCGACATCGAGCGCGATCCCGGCACGACCCCTTTTGATGACGTCGACGCCTATCGCACCCTGCTGGGTCAGAGCGAGCGGTCCACCGTGCGCGGCACCTACAAGCGCGACCTCAACAACACGACCCAGGCCACCCTCAGCGGCAGCCTCGAGGATCGCTCCAGCCTCAGCTTCAACGGCCTGCCGGGCGTGATCCTGACGGTGCCGGCCGGAAATCCGTTCTCGACCTCGCCCGTCAACGCGCCGGTCAGTCGGGTTCTGGACGCCCTCCCGTTGAACCGCGAGACCGACAGCCTGACCGGCGGCCTGGGCCTCGTCGTCGACGGCTTTCTCGGTGACGACTGGCGCTGGACCCTGTCCGGCAACTACGACCGGATCGAAACTGACACCCTCAGCGGCCGGGGCTTCGACACCGCCGGTCCGTTCCAGACGCGCCTGAACGCCAATGACCCGACGGCCAACCCGTTCGGCGTCCTGTCCCCCTCCGACTTCGTCCGCCTGCCCGACGACACCGCCAACTCCGTCTCGCAGGTGCTGTCGACCGAGCTGGTGCTGAACGGCGACATCTTCGACCTGCCCGCGGGCGGCGTCTCCTCGACCTTCAGATTCGGCGCCGACACCCGCTCGCTCGACTCGGCCAGCGTCCGCGGCGGCATCGCCACCGAACGCTCCCAGTCGCGCGACCGCTTCAACAGCCAGGCCAGTTTCAGCATTCCCATCGCCAGCCGCCGCCGGGACATCCTGCCCGCGATCGGCGACCTGTCGGCCAATTTCAACGCCGGCTATGAGGAGTTGTCTGACTTCGGCGGCCTGACCACCCTCGGCTTCGGCGTCAACTGGTCGCCCATCGAGCCCCTGTCGTTCCAAGTCAGCTACACCGACGAGCACGGCGCCCCGTCGATCTCGCAGCTGAACGACCCGACCATCTCCACCCCCAACGTCCCGGTGTTCGACTTCGCCACCAACCAGACCGTGCTGGTCACCCGCATCGACGGCGGCAACCAGAACCTCAACGCCGACAACCGTCAGGTCTGGAAGGCCGGCTTCAACCTCAAACCCTGGTCCGAGACCGACCTGCGCTTCAGCTCGACCTGGACGTACAGCCTGACGGAAGACGCCATCGCCGCCTTCCCGACCCTGACCCCGGACCTTGAGGCCGCCCTTCCCGGCCGCTTCACCCGCAACGGCGGCGTCCTCGTCTCCTTCGACGCCCGCCCGCTCAATTTCGAGCGGTTCGAGCGTCAGGACATCCGCACCGGCTTCAACTATTCCCGCGCGTTCGGCGCGGCCAATCCTGCGGCCGCTCCCCTGCCCGGCGCCCCCGGCAGCGCCCGCCCGCCTATCGGCGGCGGCATGCCGATGCGCGTCGAGATCCGCACCGAAGGCGGCGGCCCACCCCCCGGCGGCGGCGGCGGTCAGTTCCGCATGGGCGGCGGTGGCGGCGGACGTGGCGGCGGCGGCATGCAGCCCGGCCAGGGCCGTTTCAACCTGTCGATCTACCATACGCACCGCCTGCAGGATGAGATCGTCATCGCCACCGGCCTGCCCATCCTCGACCTGCTGGACGGCGCCGCGACCGGTTCGCGCGGCGGCACGCCCCGCAACGAGATCCAGGCCCAGGGCGGCGTCTTCCGCAACGGCATGGGCGCCTTCCTCCACGCCAACTGGCGCGAGGGCACCCGCGTCGACGGCGGAACCGGCCCGGACCTGAATTTCTCGGATCAGGCGACGGTCAATCTGAACGTCTTCATCGACCTGAACTCCCGGACCTCCTGGGTCGCCAAATTCCCCTGGCTGAAAGGCTCGCGGGTCAATTTCGGGGTCCAGAACCTGTTCGACAGCCGGCCCGAGGTCACGTCCAGCGCCGGCGACCTCCCGCTCAACTACCAGCCCGACTACCTCGACCCCCAGGGCCGCGTCGTCAGCCTGACCTTCCGCAAGATCCTGTTCTAGGGAGGTAGGTTCTAGGGGCTAGGGGCTAGGGGCTAGGAAAGAGGCGCGTGTGGCAGGCCCTAATCCCTAGAACCTGGCCCCTGGAACCTAGTCCCTCTTCTTCCCCCACCGCCGCTTCGGTTCTTCCCCCTTCGCCTTGGCGGCGATCTCCTTGAGCTTGCGGCCCTGCATGGCCGACAGCGCCTGCCCCGGCGCGCCCAGCTCGGGGTCGCCGAAGGCCCGGCCGTGGGTCTTCACCCGCTCCGATACCGATTCGAGGAACTCGCCCTCCCATTCAGACAGCGAAACGCCCGCCTTCTCTGCCGAGCGGCGGGCGCGTCTGAGGGCGTTGAGGGCCGCCCGCTGGGCCGCCTTGCGCTGGGCTTCGAAGGGGCTGAGGGGCGGCTTGCGCTTCAAGGGAGGGATGAGGGATGAGGGACGAGGGACGAGGGACGAGGGATTGGTCGATGATCGGCCATGGCCGCACCTCATCCCTAATCCCTGATCCCTAATCCCTCAAAGTCAGATCTCGCCGAGCGCCGAGAGGTACAGGTCGAGGATCGCATCCTCTTCCTGCCGCTTGGCCTTGTCCTGCTTGCGGATGCGGATGACCTTGCGCAGGATTTTCACGTCATAGCCCTCACCCTTGGCCTCGGCGAAGACCTCCTTCATGTCGGCCATGACGGCGGCCTTGTCCTCTTCCAGCCGCTCCAGCCGCTCGATCACGGTGCGCAGCCGCCCCTGGGCGGCGGAGGTCAGCACGTCGGGCGAGGAATCGAAGGAAGCGTCGTCGGCCAAGGGAGAACTCCGGAAAAAATCACGCCCTCAACAGGCCGGAGGCCGGTAGGGCGACAAAGATGTGGGACGCTAACCACGTCGCTCCGCGCGACTCAACGATCGCTGGGGGCAGACGCGAAAAAGGCTGCGGACAAGTCCGCAGCCCTGAAACTTTCGAACCGCGCTGTGGCGCGAAAAGACCGTCTTTAGCCCTGCTTCGCCTTGAAGCGCGGGTCGGTCTTGTTGATCACATAGACGACGCCCTTGCGGCGAACGACCTTGCAGTCGCGGTGGCGACCCTTGAGCGACTTGAGCGAGCTGCGGACCTTCATGGTCGTCGTCCTGAGGCAAAACAAAACAGAAAAGCCGCAAGACGAACCTGCGGCGGAGCGGTGCGTATAGAGAGGGTTCCCCGGTTCGTCAACCAGATGGGCAGGCCCCGATCGTCCAGTCGACATAGCTGGCATCGCCCCGCCCGCGATTGCCCCCGCCTCCGGGATCGTGCAAGCCGATTCCCGCGCCCGCGCCCGAAACGCCGCGCCGTCAGGAACCACCTCCATGGGACTGTTCGACTGGATGACCGGCAGCAAGCCGGCGCCGCCCGGCGTGCCGCGGCTCCCCGTCCCGGCCCTGCGGGACGGCCTCCTCGCTATCAACCGCGACACGGCCCCCTTCATCGTCCGCGACGGCAAGCCCGAAGGCGTCGACATGGTGGCCGAATGGCGGATCGTCGACGCCCAGTGGTACGAGATCTTCGCAAAGGCCGGGATCAAACGCGTCTTCAAGGTGCTGATGAAGTTCGACGAGGCGAAGGGTGAGGTCCGCGCCGTTGATCAGTCGTGGGAGGTGGAATGGCGCGCCGGCGTCCCGGTCCTGTCCGCCACCGCCGAGGGTTTCCGCGGCCAGTCCTGGGAAAAGAGCTTCGAGACGGTCTACGCCTTCCGCGAGGACCTATCCTGGGGCGAGGTCTACAGCTATCGATTCGACACCGACGAGATCAAGAAGCCGCTGGTCGCGGCCGCGCAGAAGGCCGGCTGGGGTTGGCGCGGCGTGGCCTTCAGCAAGCTCTGAGCGCGCTACAGCCAGGCCGTCGCCGCTTCCCGGGTCATCCCCAGCAGGATGCCGGTCACCTGCACGCCGCTGCCGTCCTCGGTGACGATGCGGAACGCCTGGTCGCTCAGCGGGGTCGGATCGGGGCGCGCCATGGCCCAGCCGGGGAACAGGCGGGTAGCGATGTCCCAACTGCCGAGAACCGCGATATTGGTGTGGCGTGCGTCGGCCCGCAGACGAACCATCAGGGCATCCACGTCCCGTCGGCGACCTTCGATGACCTGGACGAATTTGCCGTCGGGCAGAGCTAGGGCGCCGGTGATATTGTCACGACGGTTGTTGCGCACCGACACGCGGAATATCTCATCGAGCGACCGTACGTCGTCATGATCGATCAGCGAATCGCTTCGATAGACGAGTCTGTACAGCCCATTCGTCATTCTCGCCGCCTGTGAGGCGACAGGCCCCTCCGGCGAGAACTCATATCGGTCCCTAAGGTTGCAGATGAAAAACCAACGTGCGGGGAGGCGTCCGGGCAGGCGGCTGGCGCTGGCGCCCAACCCGCGCTCAAGCAGCGAGGGACCGCATCCCACGCGTTAGCGCACCCAACACGCGCTCATGCAGCGAGCCGCCGCGCGGCGAGCGTTAGCGCACCAAAGAGGATGGAGGCCTGGCCTCCGAGTTGAACGGAGGGTCTGCGGAGTTGCACCTCCGCCGCGTCGCCCCTCCGCCACCAGGCCGTATCAGAGAGCAGCTACACCATAGCCGGCCCTGGTTAAGCGCGACCTGAACGACACGGTGAACGTCGTCTTTACCTCCTGGCCTCGCTTTGGCCCCGGTATTGCACCAACGCTTGTCGCCCTCGCGTACTTGTTATGATGGGGCGGCCTCAGGGGACTCTACAGCTATCGCCATGCGTATCAGCCTTCGCCTCTTGCTCATCGCCTCCGTCGCCGCCTGCGCGCCCCTGCTGCCGGAGGCGCCGCCCGTCGTGGCCATGGCGGAACCCGGCGCTCCGCCGGCCGTCGCCCCGGCCTCGCCCGCGGTCGCTGCCGTTCCGGCGCCTGTCGTGATCGACCAGGCCGGGTTCGACGGCTGGAAGCAGGGCTTCCTCACCCGCCACGGCGGCGCTCGCCGCACTGAATACGAGCGCGAACTCGAAGGCCTCACGCCCGACCCGTCCGTCATCCGCCTCGACCGCAACCAGCCCGAGTTCAGCCGCCCCGCCGGCGCCTATGTCCAGTCCGCCGCCTCGGCCACCCGCATCGCCCAGGGCCGCGCCCGCACCGACCGCGTGCCGTGGGAGGTGACCCAGCGGTTCGGCGTGCCGACCGAAATCCTCGTCTCGGTCTGGGGCAACGAGAGCGCCTTCGGCGCCATCCAGGGCGACTATGACGTCATCCGCTCGCTCGCCACCCTGGCCTATGAGGGCCGCCGCCGCGACTGGGCCGAGGGCGAACTGAAGAATGCGCTCGACATTGTCATCGACGGCCGCCGCGACCGCGCGGGCCTTAAAGGCAGCTGGGCCGGGGCCATGGGCCAGACCCAGTTCATGCCCGACGCCTATCTGCGCCTCGGTGTCGACCAGACCGGCGACGGCAAGGTCGACATCTGGGGCTCGGACGCCGACGCCCTGGCCTCGGCCGCCAATCTGCTGGCCCGGGCCGGCTGGAAGCCCGGCCAGACCTGGGGCTATGAGGTCATCCTGCCCGCCGGCTTCGACTATGCGGAGGCCGAGGGGCCACGCCATCCGTGGCGGTACTGGGCCCAGCGTGGCGTCAGCATCGCCCGGGGCGGGGCGCCCAATGCCGCCGAGGCGCTGGAAGAAGCGGTCATCCTCCTGCCCCAGGGCGCACGCGGCCCGGCCTTCCTGGCCCTGCCGAACCACTATGTGATCCGCCGCTACAACAACTCGGTGAGCTACGCCCTGGCCATCGGCCTGACCGCCGACGGCATTGCCGGCAAACCCGGTCTGGTAGCGTCATGGCCGGACGACGCCCCCCTGTCCCGAGACCAGCGTATCGGCGCCCAGGCCGCCCTGACCCGGCTCGGCTTCGACACCCAGGGCATCGACGGCGTCGTCGGCGCCAACACCCGCGCCGCCCTGCGCCGCTGGCAGATCGCCAATGGCCGGCTGGCCGACGGCTATCTCACCGCCGACCTGGCCGACGAACTGATCCGGCGGGCGGGGTAGGGGTTCTATCCCGCCCGGTCCCCTTGCGCAGGGGACAGCCCCTTATCCGTGCATCCCCGTGAAGGCGGGGATGCACGGGAAAATGGGCGATCCACCGCTGCCAATCCCCCGATTGTAAGCATATTCAGGTTTTCCAACCCATTGACTTCGCTGGCCTTTAAAAAATTACAGCGTCATTAGCCCACCATACCTGCGGCCCGTCCCAGACTCCCATCCATCCCGTCGACGGGGAGGGCGTCGGATC
Source organism: Brevundimonas sp. (assembly GCF_051860745.1). GTDB lineage: Bacteria > Pseudomonadota > Alphaproteobacteria > Caulobacterales > Caulobacteraceae > Brevundimonas. Next base: position 118,448 of record NZ_JBHYDN010000008.1, on the reverse strand, counting down.
CACGTTCTCGATGGCGGCGGGCTGTGGTCGAGCGATGAAGCCCGGATGGAGGAAAGTCCGGGGGTCCTCGTCGGGCAGGGATGGATCCTGCCTGCTTGCTCGCCGCGCGCCCTGGGTCGGAACCGCTACGTCGACTGGAATACGGTCAGCACGTTCCGCCTCACGGCCTCTCCGCAAGGGGCGGTCGGGATGCCGGTGAGGCCTGACAAGGGCCGCCAGCCGGCGGGGCGGGTGGATAACGACCGCGCGGAGCAGCCTGCTTCGTCGAAACGGTAAAACAATCACTGCACCGGGCGAGGCCCGGCCGCTCCGCACCCTCCCCCACCGCTTGCTCCCAAGCGGCGAAGAATCACGCGCGGTCGTTCTCCCTCCCCCACCACATGATCGTTGTTAACCCGCCCCGGCTTCGCTAACCCGAACAGGCCCACAACCCGGAACCGCCATGCCCCGCCCGACCGATCGCTTCGAAGGCACGTCCAACTACATCGCCACGGATGACCTCAGGATCGCGGTCAACGCGGCGGTCGCCCTGGAGCGCCCTCTGCTGATCAAGGGCGAGCCCGGCACCGGCAAGACCGTCCTGGCCTATGAGATCGCCAAGGCGATGAACGCCCCGCTGATCACCTGGCACATCAAATCCACGACCAAGGCCCACAACGGCCTGTACGAATACGACGCCGTCTCGCGGCTGCGCGACAGTCAGCTGGGCGAGGCCCGGGTCCACGACGTCCGCAACTATCTGAAGCCCGGCAAGCTGTGGGAGGCCTTCACCGCTCCCAACCGTCCCGTCCTGCTGATCGACGAGATCGACAAGGCCGACATCGAATTCCCCAACGACCTGTTGCAGGAACTCGACCGCATGGAATTCTACGTCCAGGAAACGGACGAGACGATCCGCGCCGAGGTCCGCCCCGTGGTCGTCATCACCTCGAACAATGAGAAGGAACTGCCCGACGCCTTCCTGCGCCGCTGCTTCTTCCACTACATCCGCTTCCCGGACGACCAGACGATGAAGGCGATCGTCGATGTCCACTTCCCGGGCATCAAGCCGCGGCTGGTCTCGGAAGCGCTCAAGACCTTCTATGAGATCCGCGACACCCCGGGCCTGAAGAAGAAGCCCTCAACCTCGGAACTGCTGGACTGGCTCAAATTGCTGCTGGTCGACGACGTCGATCCCGAGACCCTGCGCGAGAAGTCGCCCAACAAGCTGATCCCGCCGCTGCACGGCGCCCTGCTGAAGAACGAGCAGGACGTCCACCTGTTCGAGCGCCTCGCCTTCCTCCACCGCCGCGAGGCCTCGCGACCCGGAACGTAACAAGGCGAACACACGAACGAACAGGTTTCGTCACCCGCCTTACCGCGATTTCACTGGAAAATGAATCAGGCGCGCGCAGGATGGAAGCGTACCAGGACTACACCTTGATGCCCCTACGTCCCTTTCTGATCCCTACCGTCTGCGCCTTCGCCGGACTCGCCGCCTGCGGCGACGGCGTGCGCATCTCCTCGACCCGCAGCGACAATGATGACGCCAAGGGGGTGCTCAAGGTCGTCGAGACGCTGCAATGCCCCCAGACGATGGGTTCCCTGACCCGCAAGGGTTCGGCCTCCGAAGGCGGCACGGTCTGCACCTACGTCGGCCCCAAGGGCGCGGAGGTCAGCCTTCATCTGGTGCCGCTGGACGGCGAAACCCCCGCCCATGTGCTTAAGGCGTTCGAACAACGGCTGTCCGGCGACCTGCCCCGCGCTGTCGAGGCGCTGGAAGCCGCCGCTGACGCCGCCGATGCCGAGGCCGCGACGGCGGAACGCGCGGCGGCGACGGCCGAGGCCGCCGCTGCAACAGCGGAACAGGCCGCCGATCAGGCCGCCGCTGACCATTCCGCCGCCTCGGGCGACCGCGCCTCGGTCCGCGCCCCGGGCGTCAACATCGAGGCGAATGGCGATGACGCCACGGTGCGCCTGCCCGGCATGAGGATCGAGACCCGCGGCGACAAGGCCAGCGTCCGCATCGGCGGCTTCCACATCGACGCCGACGACAGCGACGGCTCGGCCCGCGTCTCCGGCTCTAGCCCCGCCGGCGACAACGTCAGCATCACCGCCCAGCACGACGCCGCCGAAATCCGCGCCAACGCCGCGGGCGGCGGCACCCGCGCCAGCTGGATCCTGACCGACAATCGCGTCTCCGACTCCGGCTGGCGGCTGGTCGGCTACGAGGCCCGCGGCCCCGTCGGCGGGCCTCTGGTGGTCGCCACCGTCCGCTCCCGCGACCGCAATCGCGATCGCGCCTTTGAGGACGCCAAGGACCTCGTCGCCCTCAACGCCGGGGAATAACAAACCCGGCGAGCCTTGATCGCGGCGTCCCGATGCGTCACCAACCCTGCCCAGCAAGCAGGAAACATCCTTGGCCGTCACGCCCCGCCCTTCCGCGAAAGAACCCCGCGCCTGGCAGCGCATGCTGTCCGGCCGTCGCCTTGACCTGCTCGATCCCTCGCCCTTCGACATCGAGATCGAGGACATCGCCCACGGCCTCGCCCGCGTCGCCCGCTGGAACGGCCAGACCGTCGGCGAACACGCCTTTTCGGTCGCCCAGCACTCCTGCGTCGTCGAGGAGATCGCCGCCCACATCAAGCCCGGGCTCGAACCGAAATGGCGGCTCGCCGCCCTGCTCCACGACGCCTCTGAATACGTCATCGGCGACATGATCTCGCCGTTCAAGGCGGCGCTGGGCGTCAACTACAAGGCCTTCGAGGCCCGGCTGGAAGGCGCCATCCATGTCCGCTTCGGCCTGCCGCCCCGCAATCCGGTCGAGATCAAGACCCTGATCAAGAAGGCCGACCGCGCCTGCGCCTTCTTTGAAGCCACCCAGCTGGCGGGTTTCAACAAGAAGGAATCGCTGACGCTCTTCGGGACCCCGCCCCCCGGCTATGACCTGATCATCGACCCCCTGCCCGCCCCCGTCGCCCAGCGGCGCTACCTCGAACGCTACCGCGTCCTGGCCGAGGCCGTCGGCCTGATGCCCGCCGCCGACGCCTGGCATACGGAGTAGCCGATGGGGTCGCCGGCTGAACAGGGCGTCCGCATCGGCCTCTCGGCGGTCGTCATTGCGCTGCGCGACCGCAAGGCCTGCGTCCTGACCACACCCGGCCCTGACGGCGGAGCCGCCCTGCCCTTCGGCCCCTTCGACCCGGCCCGCGACCGCACCTTCGAACTGGCCCTGCGCGACTTCGTCACCGCCCAGACCGGCTTTCGCCTCGGCTTCGTCGAACAGCTCTACACCTTCGGCGATCTCGGCCGCGCCAGCCCCCGCGCCACCCCGGGCCCTGAGCGCCGCCGTGAAGTCTCGGTCGGCTATCTCGCCCTGACCGCCGACGCCGCCGACGCCCCTCTCGCCGAGGCCCGCTGGACCCCGGTGCTGGACATTTTCCCGTGGGAGGATCGCCGCGACGGCGACCCGGCCTGTCTAGCCCCGCTGATCTCCGACCTCACGGCCTGGGCCGCCGGCGACGCCCGCCGTCAGGCCCGGATCGACAGCCTGTTCGCGGCGACCCTCGCCCATCGCTGGAGTGAGAGCCGGGTCCTCGAACGCTATGAGCTCCTCTACGAGGCCGGCCTTGTGGCTGAATCCGCCCGCGACCAGAACCGGCCGCCCGCGCCCGGAGCGCCCGGCCGCTCCATGGTCTCCGACCATCGCCGCATCCTCGCCACCGGCCTGGGCCGGCTGCGCAGCAAGCTGAAATACCGTCCGGTCCTGTTCGACCTCATGCCTCCGACCTTCACCCTGTCCGAGCTGCAGTCCGCCGCCGAGGCGATCGCCGGTCTGTCGCTGCACAAGCAGAATTTCCGTCGTGGCGTCGAACGGACCAGTCTGGTCCAGCCGACCGGCCGCCTCTCCGCCGCCACCGGCGGTCGTCCCGCCGAGCTGTTCCGCGTCATCGACGGCGACCTGAGCCCCGGTGAGGCCCTCGGCCTGCCGCTGCCCGCGCAGCGCTGACGTGATTTCTCCCGAACCGGCTTGCGGCGCAGCCACTCGCCCATTAGAGAAGCCGCTCGCTCGACCAAGCGTCCTACGGCCCCGCGGAGAGGTGGCAGAGTGGTCGAATGTACCGCACTCGAAATGCGGCGTGCCTTTGCGGGCACCGTGGGTTCGAATCCCACCCTCTCCGCCACCGGCTTTTTTATGCCTAGCCGCGTCGCGGTGGCGCCATTGGTCCGGCTTTGTGAGTGTTCGACCCTGGCAGGAGGGACGGTGAACCGGGCAGCCGTTCGCGGTTAGCCGCCGCTGATCCAGCCCAGTAACAGATCATATCGTATGCCTCCGGGATCTCCGGGCGGCGCCGCAGCTACCGGGGCTTGAAGTACACCCGGTCGGTGGCCGAATCGATCCTGGAATGACCGGCTGAAATGGGATTCACTGGTGAAGCCGTGCGCACGCCCGATTTCGGCGACACTGGGATGGCGCCCCCCCCGGGCCAGCAATGCCGCGCGCGCTCTCTCGAGACGCCTTTGCTTGATGTAGAGATTGATCCCGCCTGACGAGGCGAACGCGCGGAACAGGGTGGCCCGGGACGCGCCCAAGGCCCGAACGAGCTGGTCAATCTTTAGATCCGGTTCGTGAAGTTTCCGGTCGATCTGGGCGACAGCTGACGCGCGCAGTCGACGGTAAACGGCCGCGCTCTGGGTCGTGGTCAATTGGCCGGTGTTCTTGAAAGCCCTTTCCGCCATCACCAGGGCTGCCTCTATGGAGACCACGCCTTCCTCCACTGAAAGGCCCGGCGCGGCGTCAAGGAGCGCCATCAGATGTCCCGTCAGCAGACGGCTGATTTGCGGGGTTCCATCCATATTCATGCCATGGACGTTCTGATCGACCAGCCAGGCCGGCGCCCGGTCGCGGGGCATGGCCAGCACAATGGCGTCGACGGCGTCGACCCTGAACCCCGAAGGCCGGGCAAGATCGCGAAGATGGAAGGAGCCGGGCGGCGCGTTGACGTCACGACCGTCCGCATCGCCCTTCATACCGGCCAGGTCCAGCATGACCGCCACGCTGTCCAGACCGGAGCGACGAATCTGGTCTGGCCCGCGCACTAGCATCTGGCCCACAGACCGGCCCCGACCAATCACATAGTCGCCGAACTGGTAGATCAGATTATCCGTGAAAAAGGCTCGATCCGGGTCGAGATGCGATACGGCGTACCAATCGCGGATCGCGCCACGGTAGAACTCTTCCGCATACGGATTGTCGTCGGCCGTGATCCTCCATGCCGCTAATCCCGGACGGGCGACGCTCCGGTCACTGGTCGACATAAAACGCTACCCACTCAAACACCCGCGCCGATCTGTATCGATCATGTCGGCGAATCAACGCTGTTCGAGCCATGTTCTGTGAAGGCGCGACGTAAACCAAGTTCTTCTCCAATCAGGGGAAAAACGTGAGGTTTTGCAATGGCAACGCTCATTTCTGAGACGCTTGGGCATATCGCGTCCCTAACAAATCCTTAAGTTCCCGCCGCCGGTTGAGGTTTCGCTGAACGCGTGTCTCGAACCGGTGCGTGATCCCGAGGGAGTCGGGACGCGCCGTTCGGGGTGGTGAATCGACATCGGGTGCACGGGACTCTTTCGCCGGATCGGCGAGACATCCCGATCGGTCGCCCGGCTCACTCATCGCTCCAGAGTGTATCAATCCAGGGGCGAACCAATGTCTAAGTCGAAATCGGGCTCGAACATCATCACCGGCACCGCAGGCAGCGAACACCTGAACGGCGGATCGGGCGCGGACATCATCAACGGCATGGGCGGCAACGACCGCATCAACGCTGGTTCGGGCAATGACGTCATCGACGGCGGCTCCGGCAACGACATCGTCAGCGGCGACTCCGGCGACGATCTGGCGATCTACGTTATGGGCGAAAACGTAGGATCGACGGACGTCTATGACGGCGGCTCGGGGATCGATACGCTCCAATTGGTCCTGACCCGCGCCGAATGGCAGTCCCCGGCCGTTCAGGCCGACCTCGCCCGCTTCCTGACGTTCCTGACCCAGCAGACCAATCCGCAGAACGGCCAGGCCTCAAACGCCAACTTCACCTTCTCCTTCGGCCTTACGGTTTCGAAGTTCGAGAACATCCAGGTCCTGGTCGACGGTGTTTCCATGGACCCGCGCGATGAAGCCGTGACACTGGTCGATGACGTGATGTCCGTCGGCGAGGAGAGCGTCAGCGCCGCGGTCAACGTACTCGCCAACGACAGCGTGCCGGACCTCATCGCCAGCCTGACGCACACCGATCCGGCCCACGGCTCTGTCACCCTGACCCGCACCAGCGGCGCGCCAGGCTCGCCTGACACGGCCAGCTTCGTCTATACGCCCAGCACCACCCACTGGCAGTACCTGGCTGCGGGTGAGACGGCGACGGACACCTTCACCTACACCGTCACGGATTCGGACGGAGACACTCGCACCGCCACGGTCACTGTAACCATCACAGGCACGAACGACGCGCCGACCATCACTTCGGCGGTGTCGAGCGGCGCCGTCGTTGAGAACGGCGCTGTCGTCGCCTCCGGCGAGATCGGCTTCGCCGACGTTGACCTGCGTGACGCCCACACCGCCACCAGCACAGCCGGGGCGCCGGGCTATCTGGGAACTTTCACCACGACGGTGACCGATAACGGCGCCGGCGACGGCGCGGGATCGGTGACCTGGAGCTTCGCGGTCGATGACGCGGCGATCCAGTATCTGGCCGCCGGTGAAACCGTCACCCAGAGCTACACCGTCACCGTCGATGACGGGCAGGGCGGCACGGTCAGCCAGCCGGTCACCGTGACCATTACCGGAACCAACGACGTCCCGACCATCACGGCCGCCGTCTCGAGCGGCGCTGTGGTTGAGGACGGCGCTCTGAGCGCGACCGGCGCGATCGCCTTCGCCGACATCGACCTGCGCGACAGCCACACCGTGTCCAGCACCGCCGACGGCTCCGGCTATCTCGGGACCTTCACCGCCACGGTGACGGACGACAGCTCCAACGACGGCGCCGGATCGGTGAGCTGGAATTTCGCGGTCGACAATGCGGCGATCCAGTATCTGGCTGCGGGCCAGACCCTGACCCAGACCTATACGGTCGTCGTCGATGACGGCAACGGCGGCACGGTCAGCCAGCCGGTCACCGTGACCATCACCGGCACGAACGACGCGCCCGTGATCACTTCAGCCGACCGCACGGGCGGAGTGGCTGAGGCCGAGCCGGTCACCGGCGTTGTAGCCGCGACGACCCCCGTTTTGCCCGATACAGAAGCGAATAACTCCTTCGCCACGGCCCAGTTGATCAACCGTTCCGACCTGCGCATTGCGGCCGGCAACACCAATCTGGCCGATCCGACGGATCCTTCTGTCCGGATCCAGGGAGCCATCTCCACCAGCGCCGACCAGGACGTTTTCCGGATCGACCTGCAGCCGGGCGAAACCTTGACGCTCGACATCGATTTCGCGGGCATCATCCCCGGCGTCGGCGGATTGGACAGCTTCGTCTTCCTGTATGACGCTGCGGGGAATCTGCTGAACTTCAATGACGACTCGTCGACCTCCGTCGGCGGCGGCGGCTCGACGTCGACCATGGACTCCTTCCTGCAGTTCGTCGCGACACTCGGCGGGACCTACTACATCGTCGTCAAGGACTTCGACCTGTTCGGCCAGTCCTCGGCTGGCACCTATGCGCTGAACGTCAGCGTCGACAGCCAGAACCTGCAACTGACCGACACTGGCGCAATGACCTTCGCCGATGTTGACCTCAGCGACGGCCACACGGTCAGCGTCGCCGCCGGGGGCGACGGCTATCTCGGCGGCCTGACGGCGGTTGTCTCGAACGCCAGCACCAACGACGGTGCGGGCGCTGTCCAGTGGACCTTCTCGGTCGCCAACGCCGCCGTCCAGTTCCTGGCCGCAGGCGAGACCCGGACCCAGTCCTATGTCGTGACCGTCAGCGACGGTCAGGGCGGCTCGGCCAGCGAGACGGTGACGGTGACCATCACCGGTGAAAACGACCGTCCAACCATCTCCACAGCCTTCTCTTCAGGCCAGGTCGTCGAGAATGCGACGCTCGCGGCCTCGGGCGTCATCGCCTTTGACGATGTCGACCTGATCGACGTCCACAGCGTCAGCAGCGCCGCCGACGGCGCCGGCTATCTGGGGACGTTCAGCGCCTCGATCAGCGACCCGGCGACCGGGGCCGGCGCGGGCGAGATCACCTGGAGCTTCAACGCCAGCGACGCCGAGCTGCAATACCTCGCGGCCGGCCAGTCGCTGCTTCAGCGCTACATCGTCACCGTCGACGACGGCAATGGCGGCACGACCCAGCAGCTGGTGAACATCACCATCACGGGCACGAACGACGCCCCGACCATCACTTCGGCCGTTTCCACGGGCGCCGTAGCCGAAGACGGCACCACGACTGCCGGCGGTGCCATCGCCTTCGCTGATGTCGACCTGCGCGACGGCCATACCATCACCAGCACGGCCGACGGTTCCGGCTATCTCGGTGCCTTCACCGCTACCGTTACTGACGACGGTGCCGGAGACGGTGCGGGATCAGTGACCTGGAGCTTCTCGGTCGATGACGCGGTGATCCAGTATCTGGCAGTGGGCGAAACCCTGACCCAGACGTACACCGTCACTGTCTCGGACGGGCAGGGCGGCACGGTCAGCCAGCCGGTCACCATCACCATCACCGGCGCGAACGATGCGCCCGTGGTGCAGAACGTCGCGGCCGCCGCGACCGAGGACGGTGCGCCGGTGACGGCTGCCTTCTCGGCGGACGACGCGGACAGCGACGACGATGCCGGCAGCCTGACCTATGTGGTCACCTCGACCCCGTCCGAAGGCAGTGTCGTCAACAATGGCGACGGCACCTTCTCGTTCAACCCGGGTGCCGATTTCCAGAACCTGGCGGCCGGCGAAACCCGCGATGTCACCTTCGGCTATGACGCGATCGACTCCCACGGCGCGACGACGCCGGGTTCGGTGACAATCACGATCACGGGCGTCAACGACGCGCCTGTGACCAACGACGTGGCGATCGGCGGAAGCGCGGTCGGCGCAGGCTTCCCGCTCGTGTTCGGCGGCTACTACAACTACTATTATTACTCCGACGAAAATAACGGTCAGGTCATCTTCTCGCTTGTCGATACGAACAACGACGGGATTCCGGATGCGCCAGGCTCAAGCGCGGAACTGCCGCATGGTAGTACGCAGAACTACTATTCTGACGTGAACTACGGTCTTGCTGTGGGCGACGTCGATGGCGACGGCGACGTTGATGTCGTCACAGCCAACAACGAAGGCATCGTCTCCTTCACCAACGTCGGGGACACCGACGGGGACGGTGTGGCGAACTTCACCCGCACGGTCATCGCGTCCGGCTTCAACGGATATGACGTCGCACTCGCGGACCTGAACGGCGACGGACGGCTCGACGTGGTCACGTCGTCGTACAATGGGCTGGTGCAACTCCTGAACACGGGCGACGCCAACGGCGACGGGCTGATCAACGACTTCAACCAGACCTCGCTGTACACCACGGGCCAGCAATACTCGTACGGCCTCACGACCGCCGACATGAACGGCGACGGTCGCATGGATGTCCTGGTCGCCAGCTATTATGGCGTCTCGGAACTGTTCCTGAACCTCGGCGACACCGATAGCGACGGCGACGTGGACTATCTGGTTCAGCAGTTCACCGAGAACTATTCCAACTACGCAGACATGGGCGTTGATACCGGCGACCTCGACGGCGACGGCGACCAGGACTTCGTCCTCTCGCGCTGGAACGGACAGGACGAAGTCGTCTACATCAATGACGGCGACACCGACGGCGACGGCGACATCGAGTTCCGCACCTTTGAGGTGCAGACCGGCGGCTACACCATGGAAAGCGAGCTGGTCGACATCGACGGCGACGGCGACCTGGACATCGTTACGTCCGACGCTGGCTGGGGCGACGTCAGGATCGCCTACAACAACGGCGACACCAACAACGACGGTCTTGTCGACTTCACCGTCCAGAGTGCGATCGGGACCAGCAACAACTACAGCTATGGCCTCGCTGTGGGCGACATGGACGGCGACGGCGACATGGATATCGTCATCCCGTCGCTGAACAACGGCTACGCCTCCTACCTTCAGAACCAGGGCGACACCGACAACGACGGCCAGCTGAACTTCACCTCGGTCCAGATGACCGGCGTCGACATGTCGTGGGACGCGGAGTTCACGCCCCAGGGCGGCGGCGGCGGCGGTTCGGGCGCCTATGAAGACGGTCCGACGGTCACCGGTTCGTTCGACGGCGATGACATCGACTCCGACGACGACAGCGCAAGCCTGACCTACACGATCACCTCGGCCCCTTCGGAAGGCTCCGTGGTCAACAACGGCGACGGCACCTTCGGCTTCTCGCCGGGAACGGACTTCCAGGATCTGGGACAGGGCGAAACCCGTACGGTGACCTTCACCTACACCGCGACCGACGCGCACGGCGTGGTCTCGAGCCCGAGCACGGTCACCGTCCGGGTCGCGGGCACCAATGACGCTCCGGTGGCGACGCTCGACACGGCGACAACAGCGGAGGAGACCTCGGTCACCATCAACGTCCTCGCCAACGACAGCGATGCGGATGGCGACACCCTCGCCGTCACCCATGTCAACGGAGTCAATATCGCGGTCAACGGCACGGTCGCACTCGGCGACGGCGCCAGCGTTCGCCTGAACGCGGACGGCACGTTGAGCTACTTCCCCGCGGCCAACGCCACGGGCCTGAGGTCCTTCGCCTATACCGTCACGGACGGACTGGGTGCGGCGACGACTGCCACGGTCGAGGTCACACTGACGCAGGTCAATGATGCGCCGGTGGCCAACGCGGACGCCGTCACCACGAGCGAGGACACGCCCGTCACCTTCGACGTGCGCGCCAACGACACGGATATCGACAGCGCGGCCCGCACCGTCACCCACATCAACGGCTCGGCGATCGCAGCCGGCGGTTCGGTGACGCTGGCGGACGGCGGGCTCGTCGGAATGAACACCGACGGCACCCTGACCTATACGCCGGCCCTGAACGCCAGCGGCGCCCGGAGCTTCAGCTATACGATCAGCGACGGCGACGGCGGTTCGGCGAGCAGCACGGTCAATCTGACCGTGACTCCGGTCAATGACGCACCCGTGGCCAACCCCGACTCGGTCACCGTCAATGAGGATGCGTCGGTCAACTTCGACGTCCGCTCCAATGACACGGATATCGACGGCGGATCCCGCACGGTGACCCACATCAATGGCACGGCCATCGCGGCCGGCGGTCAGGTGATCCTGTCGGACGGTGGCCGCGTTGTACTGAACAGCAACGGCACCCTGACCTATACGCCGGCAGCGAACGTCAACGGCGCCCGAACCTTTGACTACACGATCAGCGACGGTCAGGGCGGCTCGGCTACCAGCTCGGTCAACCTCACGATCAACCCGGTCAACGACCGTCCGGTCGCCGTCAACGACGTCGCCTCGGCGACGGAGGCCGGCGGTGTTCTGAACGGGACGGCCGGGCAGGCCGCCACCGGCAATGTACTGTCCAACGACCTGGACATCGACGACGCTGTTCTGGTGGTTTCCGCCGAACGCCGGGGCCCCGAAGGCGGCAGCGGGACCAGCGGAACAGTGGGATCGCCACTTGCGGGCGCCTACGGCACCCTCCTCCTCAACGCCGACGGCAGCTACAGCTACGCCGTGAATGAGACCAACGCGGCGGTCCAGGCGCTGAACACGGGCGGTACGCTGACCGACACCTTCACCTATACGACCAGGGACGCCGCCGGCCTGACCGATACCGCCCAGCTCACGATCACGATCAACGGTGCCAACGACGCGCCGGTGGCCCAGAACGTTACCCTGCAGGCCAACCAGCTGGGCAATGGGGGTTTCGACGCCACCCCGAACTTCTCGGGATGGACGGTCAACACCGCGACCAGCGGCCTGGTCTCGGCCAGCAACGGCACGGCTACGATTGACCGGGGCGGGGCCATCATCGCGGGTGACGCGGCGGTCGCCGTGCTCCAGTTCACCGGCAATGTTCCCAACGGTTACGGAACCGCTCAGGGACCGTCGATCACAAGCGCCGCGTTCACAGGACAGGCGGGCGACACTGTCCGCTTCATCTACCAGCTGTCCTCAGGCGGCGACTATGCGATCGGCACGGGTTACATCCGCGACGCAGTGACCGGGGCGATCGTGCAGACGATCTTCAACTACCAGACTCCGTTCACCGGCTCGACCGGGGTGGTGACCCAGGACGTCGTCCTGACCGGCAGCGGCAACTATACGATCGACTTCCGGGTCGGCTCGTATGACGCGACGGGCGGTCGCTACGTAGGCGCGCGTCTGGATCTCGGCTTCGCCGGCATCCTGCGGAACGGCGTCGGCGAGGACGAGAGCTTCACCTTCGCGGCCTCGAACTTCACCGCCGGGGCGATCGACCCCGACGGCGGCGCCCTGAGCGTGGTGTCGGTCGGCGCCAGCGCCAATGGCGCGACCGTCACCCTGAACGCCGACGGCACGGTCCTGTACAACCCCGCCGGCCACCTGGACTTCCTGACCGCCGGACAGCAGCTGGTCGACACCTTCCAGTATACCCTCAGCGACGGTCGCGGCGGCTTCAGCACCGCCACGGCCAGCGTCACGGTGATCGGCAAGGACGACGCGACCGTGGTCGCCAACGCCGCGACGGACCAGTCGACCGACATGCTAAGCGCATTCAGCTACACGCTGGCGGCGAACACCTTCACGGACCCCGACTCAACGCTGACGCTGACGGCGACTCTCGCCAACGGCGACCCGCTTCCGTCCTGGCTGACGTTCAATGCCGCGACACGGACCTTCTCCGGCACGCCCCAAGGGGTTGACGTGGGTAACCTCGAGGTCAGGGTCACGGCCTCGGGCAGCAGCCAGCCGGTGTCCGATGTGTTCAGCCTGGACGTCAACGTCGTCAACCTGACGCTGACGGGCGCCGCCGGAGCCCAGACCCTGACGGGCAATGTGGGCGACGACACCATCGTCGGCGGCGACGGCAGCGACACGCTGAACGGCGGCGCAGGCAATGACACAATATCGGGCGACGCCCAGAATGTCGCCGGCGTCCAGGGGGCGGTGCAGGCCCCGCTTACGGCGACCGCCGCGTCCTACTACACGGCCAACCACAATCTGGTGACGGGACTGGGCGGCGCACAAGGGTTTGGCGAGCAGTTGTTCTTCCGCAATGACGACTCGTCGCTCGGCCCCATCGACATCACCTCGGTGTTCGGGGCCGCCGGTCTGGACTTCTTCGGCACGACCTACACCTCGCTGTTCCTGAACAACAACGGCAACATCACCTTCAACACCGCGTTTGGCGGCTACACGCCGTCGAGCATCAGCGCCGGCATCGGCAACCCGTTGATCGCCGCCTTCTGGACCGATATCGACACCCGCAACGCCGCGGGCCAAACCAGTCCGGGGGGAACGTCGCAGGGCACCAACCAGGTCTATTACGATCTGGATGCAGCCAACGGAGTCCTGACCTTCACCTGGGATGACGTCGGCCAATACTCGAACGGCACGACGCCAAACGCCTTCCAGATCCAGTTGATCAGCCGGGGCGGCGGCGATTTCGACATCATCTACCGCTATGAGGACATCAACTGGGGCGCCAACGCACGAGCCGGCTACAACTCCGGAACGGGCACCTCGTTCGAGTTCGCCTCGTCGGGCACGTCGGCCATGCTAGACTTGGAGAACACGCTGGGGAACACCGGCATCGCCGGGGTCTATGTGTTCAATGTCCGCGATGGCGTGGTCACACCCGACAACAACGACGTCATCGACGGCGGCGCGGGTATGGACCGGCTCATCGGCGGTCTCGGTGACGACGACTTCATCTTCCACGCCGGTCAGGCCAATGGCGACGTTATCGTTGACTTCATCGGCAATGGCGCTGCCGCCGGCGACGAACTGGTCTTCCGCGGGTACGGTACAGCGGCCCAGGGCGCCACCTTCGTGCAGCTGGACGCGACCCACTGGCAGATCAACTCCGCCGACGGTACGATCCATGATGTGATCACCATCGAGAACGGCGGCGCAATCCATTCCACCGACTGGGAGTTCCTGGGATGAACCGGATAATGAGCGAGATCATGCCCTTGTCCCCCGACGACGGCCTTGCGTCGCCGGTCGCTGGCCCGGAAATCCTGCCCCGCGAGACGGTTGGCCCCGATCTCTACGACGCGCCTGCCGGCTGGTTTGTGATGCCGGATGACGACCGTTTCCTGACTATCGACCAGGACGGCTCCACCAACTTTGGAGGGATGGGCGCCCACGAAGATCCGTTCGTCCTGTTCGGCGATCTTGTCGACCAACCGTTGGTCCTGCCGGGTGAGCGTGACGCCGGCCAGTTCGATGTCGGACCGCTGTCCGACCTCTACTCGGGCCGGCACGGGGACATGCATCTGACGGTCACTGATGACGGTCGGGTGCTCGGAGGCCTCGACGGTCGGGACGGGTCGTTCAACTTCGGCGGCCTGGACGCCGAAGAGGACCTGTTCGTCCTGTCTGGCGATCTCATTGACCAGCCCTGGGTTCTGCCGGCCGCTCCGGACATCGCTCCGTTGCATGTCGGACCGCTCTCGGACCTTTTCGCGGCTAGACACGGGGTGATGCAGCTGGCGGTTACAGAGGATGGCCAAATTTTGGGTGGAGAAAACTGGATCGACACCAGCGGTCTCTACGACTGGGCCTAGGGATTTCGCCCGCCCGATCCTGCTGGGTAACGCTGACGCAATGGCTTGACCGACGAAGCTGTCGGCCGGGTGACTGGTTATTCCCGAGCCGCAGCCAAGCCGGTGGGCATATTGGAACGCGGCAGTATGCACGCCTGGTTGATCGTTGGGTTCGCATGGGGATCTGCAAACTCTGACGGTATGCTCCAACAAGCCGCAGACCAGACCCTTTGACCGCGGAAAAGCCGCCGAGCGCCGGAACCGCCGTCCGAAAGAACTGGCGCTGGCATTGCGCGGGCGCATCAGGCCGTGGAGGCGCACTTGCGCCGCTGATGTGCGTGGACAAGGCCCCGCGGGATCTGGCCGACTTCCCGGCCCTGGTCGCGGAAGCCGGGCGGGCCGGCCTGCCCTGGAGCGTGGTGTTTGCCGCCGGCCTGTCCGGACAGGCCGGGCGTCCGCCGGACAAGGCCCGGATCGACCTCGCCCTGGAGACCATGACCGCGGCCGTGCGCGACGGCCGGGTTGACGGGTTCGCCGCCTACAGACCTCAGGGCGAATTCCTCGACATCGGATAACGCAGAGAGGGCCCGTCCGACCTTGGTGAACGCGGTCCCGGAGCCGCGCCCTTCTGCCCCTCAAGGTGGCGGTGACCGACCGGATAGTAGCCGCTCGCGTAGTTCCTTGACGAGGTTCGTCCGGGCAATTGATCGATGCCAATTCGTTTTGGCGACGCGGGCTGTAAGTCCAGCGGACCGGCCCGTTTCGGGCAAAGAGGCAACCGACGTCCCGATGACCGCAGACCCGTCGCGCGAACTCGTCCGCACCTATTTCCCCGGCGCGCGATCCGAAAACGAACGCCGTCTGCGCAGCGAGATCGACGCCACCCTCGACCACTGGTTTCGATGGCGCTCCGGCCGGTTCGAGGACAGCGCCTCGAACTGCGCGCCAGCCGCTGCCAGTTCTCCCGCGCGCGAGGGCGATCGACTCGGGCGCCGGTTGTTGACGCTCTGCGACGCTCTGACGGCGGAAACGCCGACCTTCTCCCCACGCTACATCGCCCACATGAAGGCCGATCTGTCTCTGCCCGGCCTGCTGGGTTGGTTCGCGGCCATGCTGCACAATCCCAACAACAGTTCGCGCGACGCCAGCCGGGTCGGCAGCGTGATCGAGACCGAGGCCATCGCCGCCCTGGCCGGAATGCTGGGCTATGATCCTGCCCGGGCCCAGGGTCATTTCACTTCCGGCGGGACGGTGGCCAATTTCGAGGCGGTCTGGCGCGCGCGCTACCGACTGGACCATTGGCTGGCCCTCGCGCTGCATGTCTCCGAAACGACCGGCGGAACACTGGATGCCTTCGCGGCCGCCCATATGGGCTGGAACCAGTTCCGCAGGCTACAGACCACGCACGCCGTGTCGGACGATATCCTGAAGTCCTGTAGCGCGGCGGCGTCCAATCCAGGCGATGTCTGGCGTCGGATCAGCCAGGCTTCGGGGCGGGATTACCGGGGGCCGGTGATGCTGGTTCCTGGAAACCGACACTATTCCTGGAGCAAGTCGGCCAATGTGTTTGGTCTCGGCGGCGAGGCGATCTGGAGCATTGCCCTGGACAAGAGTGGACACCTGGATCTCGCCGATTTCGAACGCCGGGTGGAAAGCGCCCGAGCTGACGGAAGACCAATCCTGATGGCCGTCGCCGTGGCCGGCGCTACCGAGACCGGAGCCGTCGATCCTCTCGACCGCCTGTATGACCGGTTGGACCTGTGGCGGGCGGAGCGGGGCTGGCGCATCTGGCGTCATGTCGACGCGGCCTATGGCGGCTTCCTCCGGGCGATGCTGGACGGTCCGTCCGAGGCGGCTCTGGCCCCGGAGACCGCCGCCGCACTGCGAGCCATAGCGCGGTCGGATTCAATCACCATCGATCCTCACAAGCTGGGCTATGTGCCTTACGCCTGCGGGGCGTTCCTGACGCCCGACCCGGAACATTATGCTGTCTCCGCCTTTGACGCCCCTTACCTGGACCGGCCGGAACTGGGCGATGGAAAATGGTCGTCTACGCTTGAAGGATCACGGTCGGCGGCGGGCGCCGCGGCGACCTGGCTGACGGCGGAAACCCTGGGCTTCGGCGCCGATGGCCTCGGGTCCCTGATGGCCGCCACGCTTGAGGCACGTCAGGCGTTCGAAGCCGCGGTGCGAGAGGCTGTCCCGGAAGCGCGATTCCTGCCCGCCGACAGCAATATCGCCTGCTTCTCGCTCGCCCGACCCGACGAGGGGCTGAGCCGTTCCAACGCCCGAACCCAGGGCGTCTTTGATTATTTCCAGAGATCGCCCCATTTCGCCGTGTCCAAGACGACTCTGGGCGTCGATAACGCTGCGCTCATCGCCGACTTGCTCGGCGGCTATGGCGGCTACAATGACCGGCCGGAGGGTGATGCCGAAATGCTGGTGATCCGCTGCGTCTTTATGAATCCCTATTGGTCCGACCCCTCGGTGCGGCACGACCTGCTGCCGCGCTTCATCGAGGAGTTGCGCCAGGCTTTGGTCAGCCCGATCGTAGCGCAGACGGCCTGATATGGAGACGACCGTGACCTGCATCCTGTTCTTCGGCCGGGTCGGTGAGCGCCTCGGCCCTGAGGGGCGCGTGGACTTGCCGGCTGAGGGACTACCCGTCCGGGAGATCCGTCGCCTGCTGGCCGAGCGCGACGAGGTCGCGGCAGACGCCTTGCTGCGCCCGGACGTCCGCGCCTCGGTCGACCTGGTCGTGGTCGGTGAGGACGCCCTGGCCCGGCCGGACCAGGAGATCGCCTTCTTTTCCCTCTTTTCGGGGGGCTAGGATGGCCCTCGACGTCAGGCTGATCCGAACACCTCTGTCAGCTCCCGCGGAGTTGGAGGCCTTTCTTGCCGGCCGCGCGTTCGAGGGCGCTGTGGTGACCTTCACCGGTCTTGCGAGAGGCACCAGCAAGGACGGGTCGATCGTCCAGACTCTCACCCTCGACTGGTATCCGGGCATGACCGAGCGTTCTATGCGGGATATCGCCGAAGCCGCCGCAGCGCGCTTTCCGGTTACGGATCTGGTCGTGGTCCATCGCTGTGGCGAGATCGTCCCGGGCGAGACGATCGTTTTCGTCGCCGCCGCCGCGGCCCACCGGCGCGAAGCCTTCGCGGCAGCGGACTATCTGATGGACAGGCTCAAGACCGAGGCTGCATTCTGGAAGCGCGAGACCGGCCCCTCCGGCACGCGCTGGATCGAGCCCGTAGACGAGGACCGCGCCGCCCTGGCGCGCTGGAAGGACGAGACGCCCTGATGGCCGGTAAAATTGACGAGACGCTGCCGTTTCACCCGCTGAACATCGCAGTGTTGACCATCTCGGACACCCGCGACGAAACCACTGACACTTCGGGCGGCACGCTGGTCGAACGGCTGACCACGGCAGGCCATGTGCTGAAGGGGAAGGCCATCGTCCACGACGAGGTGGACGCCATTCGCGGCCAGCTCAAGATCTGGATACAGGACCCGGACGTCGACGTCGTGCTGACGACGGGGGGCACCGGCTTTTCACCTCGCGATGTGACTCCCGAAGCAGTGAAGCCGCTGTTCCGGCGGGAGCTGGAGGGCTTTTCCGTGGTCTTCCATCTGGCCAGCCTGGGCACCGTCGGCGTGGCGACGCTGCAGTCGCGGGCTCTGGCAGGCCAGGCGGAGGACACTTTCGTCTTCTGCGTGCCGGGTTCGACCGGGGCCTGCCGTGACGCCTGGGATCTGGTGCTGGCCGAGGAACTGGACAGCCGCTTCCGGCCCTGTTCCCTCGTCGGCCAGATCCCACGCTTCCGGGGCATCTGCCCGTGACCCTGACACATCTGGATAGCGGCGGGCGCGTGCACATGGTCGACGTCGGCGACAAGCTGGCGACGGCGCGGCGGGCTGTGGCTGAAGGTCGAGTGATCTGCGCGCCTGCGACACTCGCACTGGTTCGTGACGACCATGCCCCCAAAGGTGCGGTCATCACGACCGCCGAACTGGCCGGGATCATGGGGGCCAAGCGCACGGCCGATCTGATTCCGCTGTGCCACCCGCTCGGCCTGCACAAGGTCTCGGTGACGGTGGCCCTGGACGACGCCCTGCCAGGCTTCGTCGTCACCGCGGAGGCCCGGGTCTCCGGGCCCACCGGTGTCGAGATGGAGGCCCTGACCGCCGTCTCGGTGGCCTGCCTCACCCTGTACGATATGCTCAAGGCGGCCGACCGCGGAATGGTCATCAGCCAGGTCCGGCTGCTGTCCAAGTCCGGCGGACGATCAGGGGACTGGATCGCCGGCGATGGGCCCGCGACGTGATCGATTTCGACACGGCCCTGGCCCTGGTCCTGAACGAGGCCCGCCCCCTCCCCTCTGAGTCCGTAGCCCTGGACGCCGCCGCCGATCGGGTCCTGGCCACCGATCTGAGGGCGCGCGGCGACGCCCCGCGCGCGGCGGTATCGGCCATGGACGGCTATGCCGTGCGCGACGCCGACCTCGCGACACTGCCGGCTCGATTGCCGATCGCTACTGTCGCCTTCGCGGGGCGAGCCGACGTGCCCGTCCTGCTTCCGGGGACATGCGCCCGGGTCTTCACCGGAGGACCGGTGCCGCCCGGGGCTGACAGGATCGTGGTCCAGGAGATCGTCGGCCGCGACGGCGACGCGGCCCTGTTCGAGGTTTCGCCCGGACCGGGGAACCACATCCGCGCGGCCGGGTCGGATTTCCGGTCCGGCGATACCTTGCTTCCGGCCGGGACCGTCCTCGGCTTCCGCGCCATGGTGGCCGCCGCGGCGGCGGATGTCGCCAACCTGTCGGTCGTGCGCCGGCCGCGCGTAATCATCCTCGGCACCGGTGATGAACTGGCGGAACCGGGACAGGCTCTGGAGACCCCCGGCAGTATCCCGGAAAGCGTCTCGTTCGGTGTCGCCGGCCTGGCGCGGCAATGCGGCGCCGAGGTGATCGCCCGCCGTCGGCTGACCGACACGCCTGAGACGCTTGAGGCCGCCGCTGGTCTTGCCCTCAGCGAGGCTGATCTGGTGGTTGTGACGGGCGGGGCGTCCGTCGGGGAGAAGGACTACGCCCGCTCCATGTTCGCCCCTTTGGGTCTGGAGTTGATCTTCTCGAAAGTGGCCATCAAGCCCGGCAAGCCCGTCTGGTTTGGACGGGTGGGAAGCGTACTGATTCTGGGCCTGCCGGGCAATCCGACCTCGGCGATGGTGACCGCCCGACTCTTCCTCGCGCCACTGATCGCGGGCCTGACGGGCCGGGATCCTGCCGCGCTGCTGAACTGGCGGAACCTGACCCTGACCACGCCGCTAAAGCCCTGTGGAGATCGGGAGACATTCGAGCGCGGCCGTCTGGTCGGCGACGGCGTCGCAGGACTGGACGTTCAGGATTCCGCGACCCAGAAAGCCTTGGCCATAGCCGACGTCCTGATCCGTCGCCGCCCCGGCGCCCCCGGCCTCGGCCCCGGCGACGTCGCGGCCGTTCTGGACTTCTGATCCGGCTCAGAGGAAGCGCCGGAACAGGATATTGTTCTCGAGGTGGACGTGCTCGCGCAGGTCCATATCCAGCTTGCTGCAGCCGGCATACAGGGCTCGCCAGGTAGCGCAGGCTCCCTCCGGCGCGACGAAATCGTCGGTCAGGTCCGCCATGAAGGCGAGGAGTTCCCCCAATTCCTCATGGTCCTGCATCATCCGGGCGATCGGAATACGCAGGACCGGGCCCACGCCGTTGATCATGGCCGGAAACAGAACCGCCTCCTCCTTGTGTTGATGGTCTTCCAGGTCCTCGAACATGTCGGACAGCAGATTGGCGAGCCCCCGCGGACAGTCGATCCTGTCCTGGTGCACGAACTCGACGCGGCGGGCCAATTCGATGACCGCCGGGAATTCGCGCCGGTGCACCTTGTGATAGCGCTCGATGATGTGGGCGATCAGATCAGCGGTCTCGGCGGGCGCATGGACGCCCGGTGTCTCCAGAGCATGGAGTTCCGCCTCGAGGGCCGACAGGTCCAGTCCGCGGCTTTCCGCTTCCCAGGCGAGCAGGCTTTCGCCCTTGCAGCAGAAATCGATCTTGTGACGGCGAAAGACCGCGGTGGCTCCCGGCAGGATGACGGCGATCTCGCCCACAGACAGATGCTCAAGCGCCATGTTCCGGGGTGTCCTCTCCGTTTCACGCTCCGATTCCCGGGCGCGGCGATGCGTCTTCCTAGGCCGCTGGAGCCGACCGTCACTTGACGTCAGTCAAGCCTCCCGTTGACGGCGGTCCGGGTCTGCGACACCCCCGGAACCCTTCACCGCGCCGCAGGGAATCACCGAGTCTGACCTCCGTTTTTTAAGGGTGCAGACATGGCGTTCGACAGTCCGCTGGCCGGTGAAATCTGGAGCAGCAAGTATCGTTTCCGGCCTCTCGACGGGGCAGGAGACGCGACCGTCGAGGCCACGTGGGACCGGGTCGCCGCCGCCCTCGCCGAAGCTGAACCGGTAAAGTCGCGCGGTCGCTGGCGCAACCGGTTCCGGGAAGCGCTCGAAGGCTACCGCTTCCTGCCCGCCGGGCGAATTCTCGCCGGAGCCGGCACCGGACGCGCCGTAACCCTGTTCAACTGTTTTGTCATGGGCACGGTGCCTGACGACCTCGACGGCATCTTCCAGCATCTGCGGGAGGCCGCGGTGACCATGCAGCAGGGCGGCGGCGTGGGCATGGACTTCTCGACGGTCCGACCGTCAGGAGCGCCAGTGCGGGGAGTCGGGGCGGAGGCCTCAGGCCCGCTCAGCTTCATGGACGTCTGGGACTCCATGTGCCGCACCATCATGTCGGCTGGTCAGAGACGCGGGGCGATGATGGGCTGTCTCCGGATCGACCATCCGGACATCGAGGCGTTCATTGACGCCAAACGGGACGCGGTTCGCTTCAGGAATTTCAATCTCTCGGTTCTGGTGCCGGACGCCTTCATGACCGCGCTGGACGCCGACGCGGACTGGCCTCTGGTCTTCGGCGGCGAGGTGCGGCGCACCGTCCGGGCGGCGGACCTGTGGACCCGTCTGATGCAGGCCACCTATGACGCCGCCGAACCGGGGGTGATCTTCATCGACCGCGTCAACGCTGCCAACAACCTGGCCCATTGCGAGGTGATCTCGGCCTCCAATCCTTGCGGCGAACAGATGCTGCCGCCCTATGGGGCCTGCCTGCTGGGGTCGATCAATCTGGCCCGTCTCATCTCCGCGCCGTTCGAAGCCGGCGCAGCCATGGACGAGGTGGAGCTGGCGACCCTCACCCGAACGGCCGTGCGGATGCTGGACAATGTCATCGACATCTCCCGTTTTCCCCTCCCCGCCCAGGAGGCGGAAGCCCGGGCCAAGCGCCGCCTCGGCCTGGGCGTGACGGGACTGGCCGACGCCCTGATCTTCTGCGGCGCCCGCTATGGCGAGGACCGGGCCGTGGCCCTGACCGAACAATGGCTGGGAGTGATCCGACGCGAAGCCTATCGCGCCTCCGCTGAACTCGCCGCCGAAAAGGGGGCGTTCCCCCTTTACGATCTGGCCATGCTCGAGCGGCCCAACCTGGCAGGGCTGGACCCTGAGACCCGTGAACTGATCGCCCGCCACGGCCTGCGCAACGGCTGTCTGACCTCGATCGCCCCGACCGGCACGACCTCCCTGTTGGCCGGGAATGTCTCGTCGGGGATCGAGCCGGTGTTCGCCTTCGCCTATACCCGCAAGGTGTTGCAGCCTGACGGCACGAAGCGCGAGGAGGCTGTCGAGGACTACGCCCTGGCGCTCTGGAAGCGGCTCAAGGGGGCGGACGCTCCGCTGGAGAGCGCGCCTGGTGACGCCTTCGTCAGCGCCCAGACCCTGACCCCCGGGCATCACCTGCGGATGCAGGCGGCGGCCCAGGCCCAGATCGACAGCTCGATCTCCAAGACCATTAACTGCCCGGAAGACATCGCCTTCGACGCCTTTTCCGATGTCTATCGCCAAGGCTACCGTCTGGGCTGCAAGGGGCTGACCACCTACCGGCCCAACGCCATCACCGGCTCGGTGCTTAGTGTCGAACCGCCGCCCGCGAACGATAGGGTTCCGACCGGGCCCGTCCTGACGCCCAGGCCGGCGCGGCTTGAGGGCGCGACCTACAAGGTGCGTTGGCCGCTGGACCCGCATGCGGTCTATGTGACCATCAACGATTCCGGCGAAGAGGATGGAGGCGAACGCCGTCCGCTGGAGATCTTCGTCAACTCCAAGAACATGGCCCACTACGCCTGGACGGTCGCCCTGACCCGGATGGTCTCCGCCGTCTTCCGGCGCGGCGGCGACGTCTCCTTTGTGGCGGAAGAGCTGAAGGCTGTGTTCGATCCCGGCGGAGGGGCCTGGATGGAAGGGCGATATACGCCGTCACTCCCGGCCGCCATCGGCGCCGTGATCGAGCGTCATATGAGCCTCTCGGCCGGCGGGGCCGCTTCTGCGCCTGACCCCGCACCTGGGCCGGCAACCACGGCCGTCCACGCCCCTTCGGCTTGTCCGCGATGCGGAACACCGGGGCTGGTCCGCAAGGAGGGCTGCGACAGTTGCCTGGACTGCGGCTACTCCCGGTGCGGATAGCCTCCCTGCGCCGTGGACCGCCGACCCGTCGCTGGGCCAATCTTATGTACTGGGCGCGGCGACCGGCGGAGATCCTTCTGACGGCGTCGCTGCGGAGCGTCGCCCGACGGCAGCCGGAGGCTTTCGACCGGCTCGGACCGGTCCGCCATGCCACCATCCGGATCAACCCCGCCGACCTGCCCGTCGCCTTCGAGATGCGGCCAGACGGCGTGGCCGGGTCCATCCGCGTGGTGCGGCCCGACTCGAACGCGGGTGCGGCCTCGGCCAGTATCAGCGGCCCCTTGCTGACTCTTCTGGCCCTGTTCGACGGGCGCGGGGACGCCGATGGGGCCTTCTTCCAACGCTGCATTGATATCGACGGCGACACCGCCGCCATCCTCGCCCTGCACAATGCGCTTGAGGCCTCGGAGTTGACGATGGCTGACATCCTGGGCTTGCCTCGGGGCTTCGATCCGGCGCTTCAGACGGCGCTTTCCGTCGTCGGGCGCTGGCGTCAGGGCGAGGTCCGCCCATGAACGACACGGCCTCCCCGACGCTGGAACTGGTCTGCCCCGCCGGGTCGCCTGCGATGCTGAAAGCGGCGATCGACGCCGGGGCGGACAGCGTCTACTGCGGCTTCCGTGACGAGACCAATGCGCGCAATTTCCCGGGCCTGAACTTTTCCTCCGAGGAACTACGGGCAGCGACCGACTGGGCCCATGATCGCGGCGCACGGGTTCTGCTGGCGCTTAACACCTTCGCCCGAGCCGACGCCACCGACCTCTGGCGAGCCTCCGCCGACGCAGCCGCCGCAGCCGGCGTGGACGCCGTGATCGCCGCCGATCTCGCCGTGCTGTCGCATATGCGCGCCAACCATCCAGATACCCGGCTCCATTTGTCGGTCCAGGCGGCGGCGGGCACCCCGGAGGCGATCGCCTTCTACGCTCGCGAATACGGTGTAAAGCGGGTGGTTCTGCCCCGCGTCCTGAGCGTCGAGGAAATCAGGAGCCTGACTCCGGAGATAACCGTCGAAACCGAGGCGTTCGTCTATGGCGGCCTGTGTGTCATGGCGGAAGGCCGTTGCGCCCTGTCGTCCTATGCCTCGGGTCGATCGCCGAACCTGTCCGGAGTGTGTTCGCCGCCCGAAGCGGTAAGCTTCACCGACGATCATGGAGAGCGAACAACGCGACTGTCTGGCTTCGCCATCGATCGGCTGCCGGCGGGCGAGGTGGGCGGCTATCCGACCCTGTGCAAGGGCCGGTTTCTTGGGGGCGAGGCCGCCGAGCCGGCCTATCTGTTCGAGGACCCGGTCAGCCTGAACGCCATGAGTCTGCTGGCCGGCCTGGCTCGGGCAGGTGTCACCGCCGTCAAGATCGAGGGGCGACAGAGAGGCCGCGCCTATGTGGCGCGCGTCACCGCCGCCTTCCGGGCCGCCATTGACGCCATCGGGCGCGGGGAGTCGCCGACCCCCTATGAGTCCCTGCTGGGCGATCTCGCCGAGGGCGCGAGAGAGACTACCGGCGCCTACAGGAAGCGCTGGCGATGAAGGCGTCGACGAAACCGGACAGGACGTTGGAGCTGGCGATCGGACCGCTGCTGTTCAACTGGGCGGCGGACCGGGTCGAGACCTTCTACGCCCGGATCGCCGACGAGGCCCCGGTCGGAACGGTCTATCTGGGCGAGGTGGTGTGCGGAAAGCGTCAACCCCTGCTGCAGGACGTCCTGGCGCGGGCCGCCGAGCGGCTGGAGGGGGCGGGCAAGACGGTGATCTGGTCCACCCTCGCCCTCCCCTCCACGCCCAGGGAGCGCCGGTTGGCGGCCGAGCTTACCGCGGACACCGATCATCTGATCGAGGCCGGGGACATGTCAGCAGTCTGGAGTCGGACGCCCGCCCCCTTCGTCGCCGGCCCCCTGCTGAACATCTACAACGCCCCTGCGGCGGCAGAGCTGGTGCGGTTGGGCTGTGTGCGTCTGTGCGCCAACGTCGAACTTCCCCTGACCTCAATCGCCGAAATCGCGCAGGCCTGCCCTGGGCTCGAACTTGAGTTGTTCGCCTTCGGCCGATTGCCGCTCGCCCTGTCGAGCCGGTGTGCCCAGGCTCGGATGGAGGGGCTGAACCGGGACGCCTGCCGCTATGTCTGCGACCGACATCCCGATGGGATGGATGTCGCGACAATTGAGGGACAGGACTTCCTGGCCGTTAATGGGCTGCAGACCCTGTCGCACGGATGCCAGCTGGTCGACGTTGAGGTCGAGGCGCTCAAGGGAGCCGGCGTGTCGGTCCTGAGGCTATCGCCGCACAGCCTGGACATGGTCGCGGTCTGCGACCTGTTCCAGAATTTCATCACCGGGCGGATTGCATCGCGGCAACTTGCCCTGGGGATCGGGTCCCTGGGGCCGCCTGGCCCTCTGGTCAGCGGTTACCTGCACGGGGTGGCTGGAGCCCGCTGGGGGACCGGCGGGGTTGCGGCATGAGCATGTCTGAACTGGAGGCCCGCCGGGCCCGGATTGACCGGATCGACTCGGTCCTGGTGCGGCTTGTCGCCGCGCGCCAGCGCCAGGTCGCCGTCATCGCTGCGCTCAAGGCCGGACCAGACAGCGTTCGGGACCCTGCCCGGATCGCCATCATCCTCGCCCGGGTCCGGTCGGCAGCGCGGCGTTGCGGATTGGATGAGGCGATCGCGATTCCGGTCTGGCGCGAACTTCTCGAGCGGTCGGCCGAGGCTCAGCAGACGCTTATTGCGCGCGCCGAACAGGCTGATCGATCGCCTTGACGATGGGCAGGCCGCAGCGGCCAGTTCGTCAACTGGGTTTCCGCTCGGGTCCCCTATGCAGACCGTATCCGTCGTTCGGGAGTCCCTATGAACACCGCCGCCGCCATCCGCGCTCATCGCGGTCCCGCCGTTTTCAGCGTCGGCCTGCGCCCCTTCTTTCTGTTCTCTGCCCTGTGGTCGGCTATCGCCGCGCCGCTCTGGCTCTACGCCTTTCTCAGCGGCGGGCCTGTGGGGCTCAGCTGGCATGTGCACGAGATGCTGTTCGGCTATACGGGCGGGGTCATCGTCGGCTTCCTGCTGACCGCCGTGCCCAACTGGACCGGCCGCCTGCCCGTGGTGGGCACGCCCCTGGCACTGCTGTTTGGCCTGTGGCTGGCGGGTCGGGCAGCCATGCTGGCCATGGCCCTGAATGCGGATTTGGCGGCGGCGGCCTGGCCATTGATCATTGACGGCCTGTTTCTGTTCGCCATGGCCCTCGTGGTCTGGCGCGAGGTGCTGGCAGGACAGAACTGGCGCAATGTTCCGGTGGCCGTCATGGTCACATTGTTCGCCCTGGCCAATGCGGGATTTCATCTGGAAGCCGGAGCCGGCGGCGTCGCTACCCTGTCGACCCGGATAGGCCTCGCGGTCGTGGCCCTTCTGATCGCCGTGATTGGCGGCCGGGTCACCCCGAGCTTTACCCGCAACTGGCAGATCAAGCGCGACGGCCCTCTGCCGGCCGTCGCCGGCCGGTTCGACGCCGTGACCCTGGCGACCACCGCGGTGGGTCTGGCCGCCTGGAGCTTCGCCCCGACGCATCCGGCGGCGGGCGCCCTGCTGCTGGCGGCGGGCATTCTGAATCTGGTGCGGCTGATCCGCTGGCGCGGCGACGCCACCCTGGCCGAACCGCTCGTGTGGATCCTTCACCTCGGCTACCTGTGGCTTGCGGCGGGTCTGGTCCTGACGGGGTTGTCGGTCGCGGCTCCCGGCCTCGTTCCCCCCTCTGCGGGCGTCCATGCCCTTACGGCCGGCGCCGTCGGAGTCATGACGCTGGCCATTATGACCCGCGCCAGTCGGGGCCATACCGGTCGGGCCCTGACGGCCGGCAAGGTTGAGGTATTGATCTATGCCCTGATCAATGCGGCGGCCCTGACCCGGGTGGCGGGCGGCTTGTTGCCGACCGTCTATCAGCCGTTGTTGATCGTCTCGGCCGGGTTCTGGTCGGCGGCGTTTCTGGCCTTCGCGATCGGCTATGGTCCGATGCTGCTGTCGCCCCGTCCTGATCGCGGTTGATCGCAGTCAGGCGTAGCGGGCGGCGGCGGTCGCCTTGACCAGGGCGATCACGCGCTTCCCCGGAGCGAGGGCGAGCTGTTCCCTCGCCTGCCGGGTAATCAGTGCCTTCAGCCTCAGCCCGCCCGCCTCGAGCCGGACGAGGACGCCGTCAGGTCGGAGTTCGAGCGCCGCAACCTGCATCGGCAGCCGGTTCTGAAAGCTGGCGTCGACCGGATCCGTCAGAGCGAGCGCCACATCCCGCGCGTCGACGACAACCCGCAAACGATCGCCCGGGGGCACGTCGAGGAGCGGGGCCAGAAACGGGGTTCCCGCCAGATCGATGCGGGTGGCGTTCCTTGCGGAGTCGTGCGCGGTGACCCGTCCGTCGAGAATGGACAGCGGCGCGCTCAGCCCGGCGGCGGTCTCGGCCTCCGGTCGGTTGAACGCCGCGTCCGGCGGCTCCGCCCCCATGGCCCGAGCGTCGCCGACCAACACCACGCGATCCGCAAGGCGGGCGACCTCCTCGACCGCGTGGCTGACATAGAGGATGGGCGGTCCATCCCGGGCCAGTCGGTCCAGATAGGGCAGGATGTCGCCACGACGCGCCCCGTCCAGCCCCGCGAGAGGCTCATCGAGGATAAGCAGGCGGGGGCGGGTCAGCAGGGCCCGTCCGATCGCGACCCGGCGGACCTCGCCACCGGACAGCGCGCCCGGCCGGCGCTCCAGAATGCTTTCGAGTCCCAACAGACCCACCGCCTGGTCAAGGGCGGGATGAAGGTCACCCGATCGACGGGGTCCGTACAACAAGTTGTCGCGGACGGTCATGTGCGGAAACAGGCGCGCATCCTGAAACACATAGCCTATGCGCCGTTTCCAAACCGGGACCGACAGACCCGTGTCGGTGTTCAGGAGCACTTCTCCGTCCAGCAGCACCCGACCGCGCACAGGGCGGATCAGGCCGGCGACCAGTTCGGCCACCGTGGTCTTGCCGGCCCCCGAACGACCGAACAGACAGGTGATTTGGGCGTCGCTCGAAAACGCGACCTCAAGCGAGAAATCTTCGCGGACGATATGGGCCGAGACCTCCAGCATCACCGCGTCCCTCCGACCCGCCGGGCAACGGAGCGCGCGCCCCACTCGGAAAGGACAAGAGCGCCGATCGATACGCCGACCGAGATCAGGACCAGTCTCAGCACGGCCGCCTCGCCGCCGGGAACCTGGGTCAGGCTGTAGATGGCGAGCGGCAGGGTGCGGGTCTCTCCGGGTATGCTGGCGACAAAGGTGATGGTGGCGCCGAACTCGCCCAGCGCCTTGGCGAAGGACAGAACCGCCCCGGCAACAACTCCGGGCAGGGCGAGTGGCAGGGTAATGGTCAGGAAGCGAGTTATGGGTCTGGCGCCTAAAGTCTCGGCCGCGCGTTCGATCCGGGGATCGACCATGTCAAACGACAATCGCGCGGCGCGGACCAGCAACGGAAAGCCCATGACCGCCGCGGCCAGCGCCGCGCCCGTCCAGTCGAAGGCGAAGACGATTCCCATCGGTGCGAGCAGACGGCCAAGCGGCCCATTGTGACCGAATAGCAGCAGCAGCACATAGCCGGTCACCACCGGCGGCAGGATCAGGGGCAGATGGGTGAGGCCCGAAAGTAGGCCCTTGCCGGGAAAGCTGCAACGCGACAGCAGGTAGGCCAGGGCGACGCCCGGCGGCAGGCTGAACAGCGTCGCCGTCGCCGCAACCTTCAGCGACAAGCCAATGATCTGCTGTTCCTCAGGACTGAGCGCGATCATCCAGGCTGCTCAGACAGGCGCCGGCGCAAAGCCGAAGCGCCGAAACAGGGCCTGTCCGTCCGCGCCGTTCAGGAAATCCAGAAAGGCCTTGGCCGCCGCAGGGTCACCAGCCCCGTCCTGACGCTGAACCGGAGCCGCGGAATAGGTGATCAGTGCGTGACTGGCGGCGGGAAAGACGGCCACAACCCGCACCCGCGGCTCGGCGCGTGCGTCCGTCGCATAAACCACGCCCAAGGGAGCCTCACCGCGCGCGACCAGGGCCAGCGCCGCGCGGACGTCGCCGCCGGGGGCCAGCCGGTCTGCGACCGACTGCCACAGGTTCAGACGGGTCAGGGCTTCGCGCCCGTAGCGCCCGGCCGGTACGTTGGCTTCGGCGATCGCCAGCCGGCCATCGCCCAACTGCGCGGCCAGGTCGGTTGGCGAGGCCAGATTGACAGAAGTGAGGGGGGTCGCGTCCGGGACGATCAGCACCAGGGTGTTGGAGGCGAGCCGGCATCGGGCCGCAGTTTCGATCAGACCGCGTCGTTCCAGCCAGTCCATCCAAACCTCGTCGGCTGAAACGAACAGGTCAGCGGGCGCACCCTGCTCGATTTGGCGGGCCAATTGGGCGCTGCCCGCATAGATGGCCCGGACGGTTCGGCCGGAACGCCCCCGGTGATCGGCGAGAGCTGCGTCCAGCACCTCCCGAAGACTGGCCGCAGCGAAGAGGTCGATCGGCGCAGGGCCGGCGCGGCGGCGCGGCGCGCAGCCGGCGAGGACCGTAGCCGCAAGCAGCATCACCCCGTTTCGCCGTCCGATGCCCCGCGCATTCGCCATGGATCCGCGTCTCTTCCTGAGCCAGTTGGTCTGGTCCGCAGCTCCTGACTAGCATGGCCAGCGTCGTTAGCGGGACAGGGGACGCTGCGATAGGGCTTGATCTTCATCAAGGCCCGGAAGGCCTCGCGTTATAGGTTGAGGCAATCTGGTCCGATAGTAATCTTCGTGAGTTCGCTCCGAGCTGTCCGACCTAAAGCGCCTCCGCGCCACGGTCCGGCAGCCGGATCCGCGAGGATCAAGGGCGGCGGGAGAAATCCCTTCGCCTCCCGTGTTTGGAAAGGAGCTTCCATGGCGCTTGACGCCGCCCCCATGGCCGACGGCTTCGGCCGTCGGTTTCACTACCTTCGCCTGTCGGTGACGGAGGTGTGCAATTTCAGTTGCACCTACTGCCTGCCGAACGGCTGGAAAAAGACTGGCCCCCTCTCCTTCCTGACGGTGGAGGAGATTGGCCGGCTGGTGGCCGGATTTTCCGATCTGGGGCTCAGTAAGGTTCGCCTGACCGGCGGCGAACCCACCGTCCGCAAGGACTTCAACGCCATCATCGAAACGGTCTCGGCCGCGCCGGGAGTGGCAAAGGTCGCCATGACCACAAATGGCTGGAATCTGGCGCGTCACGCACCGGCCTGGCGAAGCTCGGGCCTCAGTCACATCAACGTCAGCATTGACTCCATCAACCCGGAGACGTTCCACCAGATCACCGGTCACGACAAGCTGAACCAGGTCCTGACAGGCCTGGACCTGGCCCTGGCCGAGGGCTTCTCCGCCGTAAAGGTCAACGCCGTTCTACTGCGCGAGACGGTCGAGGCCGGATTCGACGGCTGGGCGCGATTTGTCCGCGATCGGCCGGTCGCTGTTCGTTTCATCGAGCTGATGAAGACAACCGACAATGACGACTACTTCGCCCGCCATCATGTAAAGGCCCAAGGCCTGCGCGACTGGCTGGACCAGAATGGGTGGACGCCGACGCCGCGCGCCTTCGACGCGGGGCCGGCGCTGGAATATCGTCATCCCGATCACGCGGGGGCCATCGGCCTGATCGCGCCTTACGCTCCAGGCTTTTGCGACAGCTGCAACCGTCTGAGGGTCACCGCGCGGGGCAAGCTGCGCCTGTGCCTGTTCGGGGACGGCGGCGTCGATCTGCGCGATCTCCTGCAGGACGACGACGACCGCGATGCGCTGACGCAGCGCATCGTCTCGTCTCTGGGAGGCAAGTCAGCCGGCCATTCTCTCGCCCTGGGGCGTTCAGGCGACCTACGAAACCTGGCGCAGCTCGGAGGCTGATCAGCCGAGAACGGCGCCGCAGGTTCGGCCCGTTTGCGTGGCCCATCGCTCGCTCTCGGCCTTGCCGACGGCGCCAGACGGGGGCGGCATGTGATTGTCGATCAGCGGGTGGGGCCGCGCCAACCGTTCAAGGGCCTCCGGACGGCCCAGGCTGACCTCCGCCCCATGCACGACCACCCCGTAGCTGGACAGATTGGCGAAGGCCCGTGACAGATTCTCCGGGGACATGCCCAGCAACGAGGCCAGCACCCGTTTCTCATGAGGAAGGACGATCGGGTCGCTCATCCCCTGACGGACCCTCTGGGTGATCAGATAATTGGCCAGCCGCTCAACCCCGCCCCGGAGCTTCTGGTTCTTCACCGCCCGGACCAGGCCGCGGTAACAGCCGGACAGTTCCTGGGCCACCGCAAAGCTGAAGTCGGCGTCCTGCCGCATGGTGCGGCGAAGGGCTTCCCCCGACAACATCAGGATTTCGGACCGCTCCAGGGTCCGCGCGGACATCAGGGCGTCAGCATCCAGGACGACGGCGGCGAGAATGAAGGTGGACACCGGCCGCAGCAGCGCCAGGGTCGTCTCCTTCTCTTTCCAGGACCCCTGGAGTTCGACTGCCCCGTCCAGCACAACATAGAGAAAATCGACAGTGTCGCCTTCCATAAGCAGGGTCGTGCCCGCGGGAAACCGCTGCAGGAAGGCCCCGGCCGTGACGTCTCTGAAGACTTCTGGCGAAGCCCGGGAGAACAGCGGCAGCGCCCTGACACGGTCAAGATCGGCGGCGCGCATGGTCATCGGGCTTGCTCCTGGTGCGGTTCGTTAGCGAGGCTCTAACTTGATCGGCTCCGCTCCGCACGACCGCAGCCTCTCCCTAAAGCACCACTTGATGATTATCAATCAACGTAGATGTTTAAGGCAATCCACCAGCCGCACCTTGTAGATTTACTGCAGTTTTCTTGTATCGAGACCCATTTGGTCCAACTCCACCAAGAGTTCAATTGATAACGATCAAATAGCGCACGCGAAACGCGCGCTAGGACACATGGAACGACAGCCGGCGAGCGGCGACGTTCCATGGAGCAGGCCAGGTGGTATCCGCCTCCGAAACATCAGCGCCGGGCGCGGCGTCCGCCCTTTGGGTCAGCACCTTCGCCTTCACGGCGTGTTTTGCGGTGTGGACGATCTTCTCGATCATCGGGGTCCAGATCAAGACTGACCTCAGCCTCAGCGAAGCGCAATTCGGCCTGCTGGTCGGGACGCCGATTCTGACCGGCTCGCTGGTGCGGGTGTTTCTCGGCGTCTGGACCGAACAGTTCGGCGGACGGCGCGTCAATCTGATCGTCATGATCCTGGCCGCAGCCGCGACCTTCCTGCTGTCCTACGCTGAGACCTATCCCCAGTTCCTGGTCGCGGCGCTCGGCGTCGGCATGGCGGGCGGGGCCTTCGCGGTCGGCATCGCCTATGTCTCGAAATTCTTTCCGGCCGGCCGGCAGGGAACGGCGCTCGGCATTTTCGGCGCGGGCAATGTCGGCGCGGCGGTGACCAAGTTCGCGGCGCCCTTCGTCATGCTGGCGCTGGGCTGGGAGGCCGTGGCCCAGATCTGGGCCGGGGCGCTGCTGATCGTCGCCCTCGTGTCCTTCGTCCTGACCCGGGACGAGCCCCAGCTGATCGAGCGTCGGCGGACGGGCCAGAAGCCCGTGGCCGCCTGGATGCAACTGGCGCCGTTGAAAGACATCCGGGTCTGGCGTTTTGCCCTCTACTATTTCTTCGTCTTCGGCGGGTTCGTCGCTCTCGCCCTCTGGCTCCCGCATTATCTGACCGGCGCCTATGGGCTGGGAATCGGCGCGGCCGGGATGCTGGCCGCGGCCTATTCGATCCCCGGCTCACTGTTCCGGGTGTTCGGGGGCTGGCTCTCCGACCGGATCGGGGCCCGAAAGGTCATGTACCTGACCTTCGTCATCAGCGTCGTTTGCGCCTTCATCCTGTCCTATCCGGCGACCTCGTATGTAGTCGACGGCATCGACGGGCCGATCCAATTCCGCTTGGCGATCAGCCTGCCGGTCTTCACCGTGCTGGTCTTCATCCTCGGCTTCGCCATGAGCCTGGGCAAGGCGGCCGTCTTCAAACACATCCCGGTCTACTACCCCGATCACGTCGGCTCGGTCGGCGGGCTGGTAGGCATGATCGGCGGGCTCGGCGGCTTCATCCTGCCCATCACCTTCGGCGTCCTGAATGACCTGACCGGCGTCTGGACCAGCTGTTTCATGCTGCTGTTCCTGCTGGTCCTGGCCGCCCTCGTCTGGATGCATTTCGCCGTCCGTCGGATGGAGCGTCGTCGCTCCCCCATGCTGGCGACGTTGCCGGAATTCCCCGAACTGGCCGGCGTCGGTCCCGACCAGGCAGCGGCCGCCTCATCCCTCCGCTCGAACTAGAGAAAGACGCGCATGTCCCGTCACATTCTACACGACTGGCGCCCGGAAGAGCCGGCGTTCTGGGCCTCCACCGGCCAGCAGATCGCGCGTCGCAATCTGTGGATCTCTATCCCGAACCTGCTGCTGGCCTTTTCCGTCTGGATGCTGTGGTCGACGGCGGCCACCCGCCTCAACATGGTCGGCTTCCAGTTCTCGACGGCCGAACTGTTCTGGCTGACGGCGCTGCCAGCCCTTTCCGGCGCGACACTGCGAATCTTCTACAGCTTCATGGTCCCCATTTTCGGGGGTCGTCTCTGGACCACGCTGTCCACCCTGTCGCTGGCGATCCCGGCGATCGGCATCGGTATGGCGGTGCAGAACCCCGACACGCCCTATGTGATGTTCGTCGTCCTGGCCCTGCTGTGCGGCCTGGGCGGCGGGGCGTTCGCCTCGTCGATGGCCAATATCGGCTTCTTCTTTCCCAAGGCCCAGAAGGGCAACGCCTTGGCGCTGAATGCGGGGTTCGGAAACCTGGGGGTCAGCGTCCTGCAATTCACGGCGCCGCTGGTCACCGGCCTCGCCCTGTTCACGCCTCTCTTCGGGGCGCCGCAGACCTACCTGGAAAATGGCGTCCAGCATCAGGTCTGGTTGCAGAACGCCGGCTTCGTCTGGGTGCCGTTCATCCTGATCGCCGCCGCCGCCGCCTGGTTTGGCATGAACGACGTCGCCTCCGCGCGGGCCTCGTTCCGTGAGCAGGCCGTGGTGTTCAAGCGCAAGCACAATTGGCTGATGTGCTACCTCTACATCGGCACCTTCGGCTCATTCATCGGCTTCTCTGCGGCCTTCCCCCTGTTGGGCAAGACGCTGTTCCCCGACGTGAATATCCTCCAGATCGCCTTCCTGGGGCCCCTGGTCGGAGCCGCGTCGCGGGCGATGACCGGCTGGGTGTCAGACCGCTGGGGCGGCCAGAACGTCACCCAGGTGGTCTTCTCCGCCCTGATCATGGGGGTGCTGGCGGTGCTCTACAGCGTCGGCGCCTTCGGCGGCGAGCCGGTGTTCGGTCTGTTCTTCGCCAGTTTCATCTGGCTGTTCTTCTGGACCGGCGTGGGCAACGCCTCGACCTTCCAGATGATCCCCGCCCTGGTGCGCGCCGACATGCCCCGCCTGCTGCCCCGCGCAACGCCGGCTGAGCGGCTGAAGGCCTCGGAGCTGGAGTCGGCGGCCATCGTCGGCTTCTCCTCGGCCATCGGCGCCTATGGCGGCTTCTTCATCCCCCTGGCCTTCGCCAACTCCATGAAGGCCACCGGAGGGCCGACGACGGCCCTCTACATCTTCCTTGTCTTCTACATCACCTGCGCCGTCGTGAACTGGGTGTTCTACGCCCGCCGGCGCTCGATCCTGAACCTCTCTCCCAACACGGCGGCCTGATCATGAGCCATACCCTGGACCGTCTCGCCTTCTTCACGCGCAAGACAGAACTGTTCTCGGACCGCCACGGCGTCATGAACGACGACGACCGCAGCTGGGAAGAGGCCTATCGGAACCGCTGGCGTCACGACAAGATCGTGCGTTCGACCCACGGCGTGAACTGTACAGGCTCGTGCTCGTGGAAGATCTACGTCAAGGGCGGGATTGTCACCTGGGAGACCCAGCAGACCGACTACCCCCGCACCCGACCGGACCTGCCCAATCACGAACCACGCGGCTGCGCGCGTGGGGCCAGCTACAGCTGGTATCTCTATTCGGCCAACCGGGTGAAATATCCGCTGGTGCGCTCCCGTCTGCTGCGGGTGTGGCGCAAGGCGCGTGAGACCATGGAGCCGGTCGCGGCCTGGGCCTCGATCCAGAACGATCCCGCCGCCCGAAAATCCTACACCAGCATGCGCGGAGCCGGCGGCTTTGTGCGGGCCGACTGGGAAGAGATCACAGAGATCATCGCCGCCGCGAACGCCCACACGGTCAAACGCTGGGGCCCGGACCGGGTGTTCGGCTTCTCGCCGATCCCGGCCATGTCGATGATCTCCTATGCGGCCGGCGCGCGCTATCTTCAGCTGCTGGGCGGCGCCTGCGGCTCCTTCTACGACTGGTACTGCGACCTGCCCCCGGCCTCGCCCCAGACCTGGGGCGAGCAGACCGACGTGGCCGAGAGCGCCGACTGGTACAATTCCAGCTTCATGCTGCTGTGGGGCTCAAACGTTCCGCAGACCCGCACGCCGGACGCCCATTTCTACACCGAGGCGCGCTACCGCGGGGCCAAGTCGGTGGTCATCTGCCCCGACTACTCCGAGGCCTCGAAATTCTCGGACCTGTGGCTGCCCGTCAAACAGGGCACCGACGCGGCCCTGGCCATGGCCTTCGGTCACGTGATCCTCAAGGAGTATCACGTCGACAAGCAGGTGCCGTATTTCCGCGACTACCTCCGCCAGTACAGCGACCTGCCGATGCTGGTCCGGCTGGTCCCCCAGGAGGGCGGCTATGTCCCCGAGCGCCTCGTGCGCGCCTCGGATTTCGTTGGTGATCTCGAGCAGGTCAACAATCCCGACTGGAAGACGGTCGCCGTCGACGAGGCCAGCGGCGAAATCGTCGTGCCCAACGGCTCTATCGGCTTCCGCTGGGGCGAGGACGGCCGCTGGAACCTCGAGGAACGCGACGCCGCAGGCCGCGAGACCACTCTGAAGCTGGGTCTCAAGGACGCGCATGACGAGGTCGCCGGCGTCCGCTTCCCCTATTTCGCCAACACAGCCAGCAACGGCTTCGCCTCTACCGATCACCCCGACGTCCTGACCCGCAACGTGCCGGTCCGGCGGGTGATGTTGAAGGATGGCGAGGCGCTAGTGGCCTGCGTCTATGACCTGTTCCTGGCCAACTATGGCGTCGACCAGGGCTTCGGCGGCGACTGCATGCCGGAGTCGTTCGACGACCTGCAGCCCTATTCGCCTGCCTGGGCCGAGGCCATCACCTCGGTCCCGCGCGACCAGATCATCGCCACGGCCCGGGGGTTCGCCACCAATGCCGAGAAGACCAACGGCAAGTCGATGGTGATCATCGGCGCGGCGATGAACCACTGGTTCCACATGGACATGAACTACCGCGGCGTCATCAACATGCTGGTGATGTGCGGATGCGTCGGGCAGTCCGGCGGCGGCTGGGCCCACTATGTCGGACAGGAGAAGCTGCGGCCTCAGACGGGCTGGGCCCCGCTGGCCTTCGCCACCGACTGGATCCGGCCGCCCCGCCAGCAGAACTCCACCTCGTTCTTCTACGCCCACTCCGACCAGTGGCGTTACGAGACCGTCGGCATCGACGAACTGCTGTCGCCGACGGCCCCCGAAGGGCCGTGGAAGGCCTCGATGATCGACTTCAACGTCCGGGCCGAGCGGATGGGCTGGCTGCCCTCCGCCCCGGCGTTGAAAGCCAACTCGCTGGACGTGGCCAAGGCCGCCGAAGCGGCTGGAGTCGATCCCAAGGCCTACACCCTCGATGGGCTGAAGGACCGCTCGATCGAACTGTCCTGCATGGACCCGGACGACCCGGCCAACTGGCCGCGCAACATGTTCATCTGGCGCTCGAACCTGCTGGGGTCCTCGGGCAAGGGCCACGAGTATTTCCTCAAACACCTGCTCGGCGCCTCGCACGGCGTCCAGGGCAATGACCTGGGCGAGACCGGGCAGGTCAAGCCCGTCGATGTTGTCTGGCATGACGAGGCGCCGGAGGGAAAACTCGACCTGCTGGTGACCCTCGACTTCCGCATGTCGACCACGGCCGTCTACTCCGACATCGTCCTGCCGACGGCGACCTGGTACGAGAAGAACGACCTCAACACCTCCGACATGCACCCCTTCATCCATCCGCTTTCGGCGGCGGTGGACCCGGCCTGGGAGTCGAAGTCGGACTGGGAGATCTTCAAGGCCATCGCGAAGAAATTCTCCGCTGTCGCGCCG
Source organism: Brevundimonas sp. (assembly GCF_051860745.1). GTDB lineage: Bacteria > Pseudomonadota > Alphaproteobacteria > Caulobacterales > Caulobacteraceae > Brevundimonas. Next base: position 80,836 of record NZ_JBHYDN010000008.1, on the reverse strand, counting down.
GAGGTGCTCGGGGTCGAGAAGGACGTCGTCCTCACCCCGATCCAGCACGACAGCCCCGGCGAGATGGCCCAGCCCTTCGAGGTCAAGGACTGGTTCCTCGGCGAGTGCGAGGCGATCCCCGGCAAGACCATGCCCCAGATCACCGTGGTCGAGCGCGACTACCCCAACCTCTACAAGCAGTTCACGGCGCTCGGCCCGCTGCTCGACAAGGTCGGCAACGGCGGCAAGGGTCTGGCCTGGAAGACCGGTCACGAAGTCGATCTGTTGCGCGAACTGAACGGCGCGGTGCTGGACGTCGGCCTGACCGAGGGCATGCCCAGCATCGATACCGACATCGACGCCTGCGAGACCATCCTGATGCTCGCGCCGGAAACCAATGGCGAGGTCGCGGTCAAGGCCTGGGCCGCGCTGGAGAAGCAGACCGGTCGCGAACACACCCACCTGGCCCTGCCCAAGGAGGATGAGAAGATCCGCTTCCGTGATCTGCTCGCCCAGCCGCGCAAGATCATCTCATCGCCCATCTGGTCGGGCATCGAGAGCGAGAAAGTCTGCTACAACGCCGGCTACACCAACGTGCATGAGCTGATCCCCTGGCGGACGCTCACGGGCCGGCAGCAGCTCTATCAGGATCACCTGTGGATGCGGGCCTTCGGTGAGGCGCTGTGCGTCTACAAGCCGCCGATCGATCTGAAGACGACGCATGTGAAAGGCCTCAAGCCCAACGGCGAGACCGAGATCGTCCTCAACTTCATCACTCCGCACCAGAAGTGGGGCATCCACTCGACCTATTCCGACAATCTGCTGATGCTGACGCTCAACCGCGGTGGGCCGGTCGTCTGGATCTCGGAGACGGACGCCCGCAAGGCCGGCATCGTCGACAATGACTGGATCGAGGTCTTCAACGCCAATGGAGCCCTGACGGCCCGGGCCGTGGTCTCCCAGCGGATCCGTGAAGGCACGACCTTCATGTACCACGCCCAGGAGAAGATCGTGAACACGCCGGGGTCGGAGATCACCGGCCGACGCGGCGGCATCCACAACTCGGTCACCCGCACCGTGCTCAAACCGACCCACATGATCGGCGGCTACGCCCAGCTGTCCTACGGCTTCAACTATTACGGCACCGTGGGCTCCAACCGGGACGAGTTCATTGTCCTGCGCAAGATGAAGACGGTCGACTGGCTGGATGAGCCGCTCGAGTCCAAGGAGTTCGGCCAATGAAGATCCGCGCGCAGATCGGCATGGTGCTGAACCTCGACAAGTGCATCGGCTGTCACACCTGCTCGGTCACCTGCAAGAACGTCTGGACCAGCCGCAAGGGCGTTGAATACGCCTGGTTCAACAACGTCGAGACCAAGCCGGGCATCGGCTATCCCAAGGAGTGGGAGAACCAGAAGAAGTGGAACGGCGGCTGGCGGCGCAAGGCCAACGGCAAGATCGAGCCGCGCATGGGCGCCAAATGGCGCATCCTGGCCAAGATCTTCGCCAACCCCGACCTGCCCGAGATCGACGACTATTACGAACCCTTCGACTTCGACTACGGCCACCTGCAGACGGCCCCGGAGATGAAGCATTTCCCCACCGCCCGGCCCCGTTCGCAGATCACCGGCAAGCGGATGGAGAAGATCGAATGGGGCCCCAACTGGGAGGAAATCCTCGGCGGCGAGTTCGCCAAGCGGTCAGAGGATTCCAATTTCGAGGGCATCCAGAAGGAGATCTACGGGCAGTTCGAAAACACCTTCATGATGTACCTGCCGAGGCTGTGCGAACACTGCCTCAACCCCACCTGCGTGGCCGCCTGTCCTTCCGGCGCAATCTACAAGCGCGAGGAAGACGGCATCGTCCTCATCGACCAGGACAAGTGCCGGGGCTGGCGGATGTGTGTCTCGGCCTGCCCGTACAAGAAAATCTATTACAACTGGGACTCCGGCAAATCGGAGAAATGCACCTTCTGCTTCCCGCGGATCGAGGTCGGCCAGCCGACGGTCTGTTCGGAAACCTGCGTGGGACGGATCCGCTATCTGGGCGTGCTGCTCTATGACGCCGACCGGATCGAGGCGGCGGCCTCGACCCCGGACGTGAAGGACCTCTACCAGGCCCAGCTCGACATCTTCCTTGATCCCCACGATCCGGCCGTCATCGCCCAGGCCCGGGCCGACGGCGTGCCGGAGGCCTGGCTCGAAGGCGCGCGGCGCAGCCCGGTCTACAAGATGGCCATCGACTGGAAAGTCGCCTTCCCGCTTCACCCCGAATACCGGACCCTGCCGATGGTCTGGTATGTGCCGCCGCTGTCGCCGATCCAGAACGCCGCCGCCGTCGGCGCCCTGGAGATGGACGGCGAGATGCCGGATGTGAACTCGCTCCGCATCCCGGTGAAATACCTCGCCAACCTGCTGACCGCCGGGGTCGAGGCGCCGGTGACCCTGGCGCTGCGACGCATGCTGGCCATGCGCGCCTATATGCGGGCCAGGACCGTGGACGGGCGCATCGACCACGGCCTGGCTGAGACGGTCGGCCTGACGGCAGCCCAGATCGACGACATGTACAAGATCATGGCCATCGCCGATTACGAGGATCGGTTCGTCATCCCCTCAACCCATCGCGAGACGGTCGAGGACGCCTATGACCTCCGCGGCGGCTGCGGCTTCACCTTCGGCAACGGCTGTTCGGGCGGGCGCACCGAACTGGGTCTGTTCGGCCCCGACAAACGCTCGCGCGCCAAACCGACAGCAGAGGTGGCTTGATCATGGCATTGACCTATCGCGCCCTCGCGCTTTTCCTCAGCTATCCGACTGCGGACATCCAGGCCGCCGCGCCGGCCGCCATGGCCGCCATCCGCGAGGAGGGCATGGTCCCCGCGCCCATCGTCGGGGCGCTGGAAAAGCTGGTCCGCAAGCTGGAATGCGAGGACCTCTTTGATCTCCAGGAGGGCTTCGTTCACCTGTTCGACCGGACGCGGTCGCTGTCGCTCAATCTGTATGAACATATCCACGGCGAGAGCCGAGACCGCGGACAGGCGATGGCAGCCCTGATCGAGCTTTATCGCTCCTACGGGCTGGAGCTGACGGCCAATGAGCTGCCGGACCACCTGCCGGTGTTCCTGGACTTCCTGTCCACCTTGCCCAACGAGGAAGCCGCCTCCCTGCTCGGCGAAGGGGCCCATGTTCTCGCCGCCCTGACCGAACGGCTGCACAAGCGCGAAAGCCCCTATCGGGCCGTGTTCGGGGCGCTCACGGCCATGACCGGAGCCGTGCCCGACTCCGACGCCGTCGCCGCCCTGATGCAGGAGCCCGACGACAATCCGGACGACCTGGAGGCGCTGGACAAGGCCTGGGAAGAGACCGCCGTCACCTTCGGCCCGGCCGACGCCGGCTGTCCAAAAGCCGATTCCATCCTGTCCGCCATGAACGCCGCCCCGCCCCCCGACAAGAGCCGCCGCGCCGGCGCGGCTGCCTGAGGATCTCCACTATGGACCTGAATTTCATCGTCTTCGGCGTCTATCCCTATATCGCCATGGCGGTTCTGGTGATCGGCTCGATCCTGCGCTTCGATCGCGAGCAATACACCTGGCGCACCGGCTCGTCGCAGCTTCTGCGGCGCAAGCAGCTGATGCTGGGCTCCGTCCTGTTCCACCTCGGAATCCTCGCCATCTTCGCCGGGCATTTCGTTGGACTGCTCACGCCAATCGCAGTGTGGGACTTCCTGGGCGTCAGCCATGGCTTCAAACAGATGCTGGCCATTGTCGCGGGTGGCGTCGCCGGCGCCTTCTGCCTCGTGGGCGGGCTCCTGCTGTTGCATCGACGGGTATTTGATCCACGGATCCGCCAGACTTCCAGTTTTGGCGACACCGCCATCCTGGCCATCCTGCTGATCCAGCTATGTCTCGGCCTGGCCACCATTCCTCTCTCGCTGGGCCATCTCGACGGCCACGAGATGATCAAATTCATGACCTGGGCGCAGGGGATCTTCACCCTCAATCCTGACAGCGCGGGCTTCATCGCCGACGTCCACTGGATCTTCAAGGCGCACCTCAGCCTCGGCCTGACCATCATCCTGATCTTCCCGTTCACCCGGCTGGTCCACATGCTGTCGGCGCCAGTCTGGTATCTGAACCGCCGCGGCTGGCAGCTCGTCCGCAGCAAACGCCAGATGCCCGTCGCGCGCCGCACCGGGAACGTGAGACGATGAGCGCCGTCATTGTCATCGACGGAGTCGCGCTTCCCGAACGCCTGGTCGCCGAGGAGGCCCAGAACCATCCCGCCGCGACACCCGAGGCGGCACGGATGGCGGCGGCGCACGCCCTGGCCATCAAGGCCCTGTTGCTGAACCGGGCGCATCAGCTCGGCCTGTCGCCGCGGCCGGAGATGGATGAGGACGGTCGCGAGGAAACGCCGGAGGAAGCTTTGGTCCGGGCAGTGCTGGACGTGGAGATCGAGGTGGAGCGCCCCGGCGAGGCGGAATGCCGGCGAGTCTATGACAGCACGCCCGAGCGGTTCCGCACCCCGGCCCTGACCCAGGCCTCCCATATCCTGTTCGCGCCGAAGGGCGAAGACGAGGCCGCCTGGGCGGCGGCGCGCAGCGCGGCCCGGGCTGCCATCGCCGAGCTGGCGGTTTATCCGCACCGGTTTGCGGACCTGGCCGAAACTCTCTCGGACTGCCCGTCCAAGGGCGTCGGCGGCTCTCTGGGCCAGCTCTCGCCGGGTGATCTCGCCGCCGAGGTCGAGGCCGGGCTGGACCAACTGCAAGACGGCGAAACCGCCTCCGAGCCAGTGCGATCACGTTTCGGCTGGCACGTCCTGCGCCTTGAGCGCCGCATCGAGGGTCGCCGGCTGCCTTTCGAACATGTCCTGCCCCGTATCGCCCTGCATCTGGAAAGCCGGGCCTGGACGGCGGCTGCGGCCCGCTACGTCTCCGGCCTCGCGGCCGACGCTCGCGACTGTGGCGTCGCGCTAAGCGTGACCGAGGACGGCGGGCTCGCGCCTGGAGCCCTCTCCTTGGGCGACCTGCTACGCGATCAGTCCGCGGTCACGGCCCGTCTGGAAGTCTGGTTGGACCAGGCCGATGCGGCGCTGGCCACGCATGCCCGGGAGACCGCCGCCGCAACCGGCGCCAGTCTGGCCGAATTCGTCCAGGGTGAAATCGCCAGCTTCATCCAGGGCGCTGATGACCAGGGCTGGACCCGACTGATTTCGGCCGCCCAAGGCTCGGACGATCCGGCATTGGCCTGTGTGCGAGCGATCCTGAAATCGAAATTGAAAACGCCAGCCCGATCCTACGCTATCGTCCGGAGACACTGATATGCCGACAGTTGGCCACACGGCCCTTCTGGCGCTCGCTGTGATGGCGGCCCCGGTCCTGGCCTACGCCCAGTCTCCCGCGCCGTCGCCTGCGGCGGGGGCGGCGGCCGCCTCTACCCGGTCGGGCGATATCCTGTTCGAGAGCCGTCTGCGCTATGAGGGCGTCAGTCAGGAAGGGCTCGATGACGCCACGGCGGTGACGCTGCGCGCGCGTCTGGGTTGGCAAAGCCCGGAGCGTTCCGGCTTCCGCCTGCTGGTCGAGGGCGAGGCGGTCGTCGCCCTCGTCGATGACTACAACGACACCATCCGCGGGCCCGCCCGCTATCCCGTGGTGGCCGATCCGGAAGTGTTCGAACTGAACCGGCTTCAGGTCGCCTGGACCGGTTTGCCGGATACCGAGGTGATCGTGGGCCGACAACGCATCGTGCTGGGCTCCGCCCGGTTCGTAGGCAATGTGGGCTTCCGCCAGAACGAGCAAACCTTCGACGCGGTCAAGGTGACGACCCGCGCGTTTGAGCCGCTCACCCTCACCTATGCCTGGATCGACCGGGTTCACAGGGTGTTCGGCGACGACAGTCCCGTGGGCGAGTGGCGCTCGGACAGTCACCTGATCAATGTCGAGGCCCCGACCCCGGCGGGCAAGTTGACGGCCTATGGCTATCTGCTGGATTTCAGCAACGCCCCGGCCCAGTCCTCGGCGACCTGGGGCGCGCGACTGGAGGGAAGCCGCAGCCTGTCGCCGGACTGGTCGGCCCTCTATGCGGTCGAGTACGCTCGCCAATCGGAGTACGGGGCCAATCCGGCCCGGTTCGACCTCGACTATGGGCTGGTCTCGGCGAGTCTGAAGCGCGGTCCCTTTACGGGGACGTTGGCCCTTGAGCGACTGGACGGAAACGGCGCCCAGGCGTTCCAAACACCCCTGGCGACCCTGCATGCCTTCCAGGGCTGGGCCGACGTCTTCCTGACCACGCCGAGGGACGGTTTGCGCGACGTCTCCGCCACGGTGAGCTATGCGGTCGCCCATCCGCCCGTGGGGCGCAGCGGCGTCCTTACCGTCTCCTGGCGTGAGTTTCACGACGTCGACGGGTCCGCGCGCTATGGCAGCGAATTGGACTTGTCGGCGCGGTTGGTGCTCGACCCCCGTTGGGCGATCGAGATCAAAGCCGCGCACTTCGACGGCGCCGCAGCTGCCTTCCCCGCCCGCGACAAGGTCTGGGCCGCCCTCGACTATCGGTTTTAGGCCGATGACCGGGCAGGGAGCGCATGATCGATGACCCAGAGCCCCCGGATCGAGCCGCTGCCGCCAGGTTTGATTCATGAACCGCTGAACTGGCTGTTCGCCGAACACTATCGCCATCGGCAGTTGTGCCAGTTGATCGAACGGGTCGGCAACGCGACGGTTCTGCTGAACGACGAGGCCCATGAGATCCTTGATTTCCTGCGCCATGACATGCCGCTTCACGTCATCGACGAGGAGGATGATCTGTTTCCGCTGCTGCGACGGCGCTGTCAGCCCGCCGACGAACTGGACGCCGTGTTGGGGGCGCTTTCGGCCGAGCACCACGATGATCTTGACCGAGCCCGCACCCTGATCGCCGCGCTGGAACGGGCCTTAGCGGAAGGGCGGGCGCCGGGTCATGATCGGGAGAGCCGACGCCTTTTCACGGAGTTCGCGCTGCATGAGCGCCGCCATATTGCCCTGGAAAACGCCGTTGTTCTGCCGATCGCCCGCCTTCGCCTGACCGCCGCCGACCTGAGGTCGCTCAGCATTCGGCTGGCAGCGCGTCGCGGCGTCCTGTTGGATCCTGAAGGAGACGAGGCGGCGTCATGATCGAGTCGCTGCTGCGCAACAACCTCAACTGGGCGGCCACCAAAACCCGGCTTGATCCCAAGTATTTTCGCCGCCTTTCAGAACAACAGGCGCCGGAATATCTTTGGATCGGCTGTTCCGACAGCCGGGTCCCGGCCAATGAGATCGTCGGCCTGCAGCCCGGCGAACTGTTCGTCCATCGCAACGTCGCCAATCTCGCGCCGGCCCAGGATATGAACCTGCTGGCCGTGCTCCAGTTCGCCCTGGAGACGCTGAAGGTGCGGCACATCATTGTCTGCGGCCACTATGGGTGCGGCGGTGTGCGCGCCGTGCTGGACGGTGAGCGCCACGGCATCCTCGATCACTGGATGCAGCGCGTTCAGCGCCTGTGCGAAGACCATCAGCCGGATCTTGACGCCATCCAGGACCCCGAGACCAGGGTCAACTTCATCTGCGAGAAGAACGTCCTGGCACAGGTGCGGGCGCTGTCCCGCAATCCCTTTGTCACCGACGCCTGGCGCCGGGGTCAGTCGGTGTCGATCCACGGTTGGATCTATTCCATCCGCGACGGCCTGGTCCGGGACCTCGAGACGACGGTCAGTGACGCTGGCGATGCCGGACGACTGGTCGCGCCGCTCCCGCTTCCTCGACGCGGCGGCGGCCCCCGGATCGCCTCACGCCCACCGATCCCGCGGCGACCCGGGGCACGTGAATGAGCCTGGTCGTAGCGATCCTCGCCGGCGGGGCGGGACGGCGGATCGGCGGAGGCAAGCCGCGCCGGCTGCTCGGTGGATCTCGTCTGCTGGATCATGCCCTGACCAGGGCGCACAGTACGGCAGCGCCCTTCATCCTGGTCGCGCGCAACCCCGAACAGGTTGAGGGTTTCGCCGGGACAGTGGTGCTCGATGCCCCCGGGATCGAGGGTCCGCTCGCGGGCCTGCTCTCGGCACTGACGTGGGCCGCGGACGCCGGCGCCGACCGGGTGCTGACCCTCCCCTGCGACATGCCTTTCCTGCCTTTCGACCTGCACCATCGGCTGGAGCAGGCCTTGACGCTGAACCTCGGGGTAGCAGTCGCCGCCAGCCACGGACGGCTGCATCCGGTCTGCGCCCTGTGGCGCACCGCCGTTGTGTCGACGCTGGTGCGACGGGCGGGCGAGGGGCGATTGTCCCTTCGCGGACTGAGCGAAGCCGTCGGCTGCGCCGTCGTGGACTGGCCCGTCGAGGGGGGCGACCCCTTCATCAACATCAACACAGCCGAGGACCTGGCAGCGGCGGAGGCGACCCTCACATGACGGCGCTGGCGGAACCGCTACTGGTCCATGCGTCGCGGAGTCTGCCGCGCTATACGAGCTATCCCACCGCCCTCGCCTTCCAGCCGGCCCCCGACGACACCCTGACGAGAGACTGGCTGGGCGCGATCCAGCCGACCGATGCCCTGTCGATCTACGTCCATGTTCCGTTCTGCGAACGTCTTTGCTGGTACTGCGGTTGCCACACCAGCGTGCCGAACGGCTATGACCGGATCGCCGATTTTCTGGGCCACCTCGCGAGAGAGCTGGACCTGTGGTCCGACGCCCTGCCGCCGCACGCCGGCGCCGCCCATGTCCATTTCGGGGGCGGCAGTCCCAATTCGCTGACGGCGGCCGACTTCACGGACTTGATGACGTCGATTGCGCACCGGTTCACGCTGCGGCCCGGGGCCGAGGTGGCGGTCGAACTGGACCCGGGCCATCTGGACTCCGACTTCGCCCGGGGACTTGGCGCTACCGGCGTCACCCGAGCCAGTCTTGGCGTCCAGACCTTCGATCCTGAGGTCCAGCGGCAGGTCAATCGCATCCAGCCGTTCGAGCGGGTCGAAGCGGCGGTCGGCGACATCCGCCGGGGCGGGGTCGAGGCGATCAATTTCGACATGATGTACGGCCTGCCTGGCCAGACTCCGGACAATGTCGCGGCCAGCCTGACGACCGCTCTCTCTCTGGTCCCGGACCGGGTCGCCCTGTTCGGCTACGCCCATGTCCCATGGATGAAAAAGCACCAGTCGATGATCCGCCACCAGGATCTGGCCGATGTCGCCGGACGATGGAGTCAAGCCGAGGCAGCCGAGGCTGTTCTCCTGGCGCACGGCTACATCCGGATCGGCATGGACCATTTTGCACACCCCGGCGACCCCATGGCGGCGCAGCTGGCGAACGGCGGCCTGCGCCGCAACTTCCAGGGCTATACCGACGACCCGGCCGCAGTGCTGATCGGCCTTGGCCCCTCGGCGATCAGCGCTTTTCCTCAAGGCTTTAGCCAGAACGCATCGCGCGTGGACCAATGGGCGATGGCCGTGAAGCGCGGCCAGTTGCCTGTGTCGCGCCAGCTGGCGACGACCAGAGAAGATCGCCTCCGAGGAGCCGTCATTGAGCGACTGATGTGCAGTCTGGAAGTGGACGTGGAGTCCGTTTGCACGGATCATGGTTACGCGGTGAGCACTCTCGACGATGAACTGGAGTCGGCTCGGACGCTGATGGCGGCTGGTCTCTGTGCCGTGTCCGGACGGCGGATCCGCGTTTCACCTGAACTTTCGCGGCTGGTGCGGGTGGTCGCCGCCTGCTTCGATCATCAGGCAGCCCCGCCATCAGCGAGGCACAGCCTGGCGATCTGAGGGCGCTGGCCGAGTCGAAGACGCCAGCCGCACAGCCTCACGCCCCCTGCCCCGTGCGCGCCTCGCGGAGACAAGTTGTCATTGGACTGACAGCACCGCCACCGCCCCTTGTCATGAACCAGCTCCTGGCGCCAGCCTGAGGTCCTTCGCCCTGAGGCCGTCAGCCGGCGGAGTAGCTGGTCTTGGTCTGGGTGAAGAACTCGACCGCCGCGAACCCCTGCTCCCGCGCGCCATAGCTGGATGATTTCGAGCCGCCGAACGGGACATGATAGTCGACCCCCGCCGTCGGCAGATTGACCATCGTCATCCCCGCCTTCGCCCGCCGCTGGAAATCGCGGGCGTGTTTCAGCGAACTGGTGACGATGCCGGCCGAGAGGCCGAACTCGACGCCGTTGGCGATCTCCAGCGCCTGCTCATAGTCCTTGACGCGGATGGTCGAGGCGACCGGGCCGAAGATTTCTTCGTTGTTGATCCGCATGCCGGCCCCGGTGTCGACGATCAGGGTCGGCTGGACGTACCAGCCCGGCTTTTCCAGCTGCAGCCGCTGGCCGCCGGTGACCACCCGGCCGCCCTCGCCGCGCGCCACCTCGATGTAGCGGTAGGAGGTCTCCATCTGGTCCTCGGACACGGCCGGGCCCATCTGGGTCTGGGGGTCAAGGGCGTCGCCGACCCGCAGAGCCGCGACCCGCTCGGCCAGGGCCGCGACGAAGCGGTCGTGGATGCCGTCCTGCACGATCAGCCGGCTTGAGGCCGTGCAGCGCTGACCGGTGGCGAAGAAGGAGCCGTCCAGCGCGATCTGCACCGCCCGGTCGAGGTCGGCGTCGTCCAGCACGATCAAGGGGTTCTTGCCGCCCATCTCCAGCTGGACCCGCGCCTGACGGCGGACCGCGCCCGCCGCCACGCCCGCGCCGACGCCCTGGGAGCCGGTGAAGCTGAGGCCGTCGACGTCCGGGTGGTCAACGATCGCCTGCCCGACCCGGCCCCGCCCGATGACCATGTTGAGCACCCCCTTGGGCAAACCCGCCTCATGCAGGATCGCGACCAGGGCCTCGGCCGTCGCGGGGGTCGGGCCGGCGGGCTTCATCACCACCGTGTTGCCGAAGGCCAGGGCCGGGGCGGCCTTCCAGGCCGGGATGGCGATGGGGAAATTCCATGGCGTGATCAGGCCATAGACGCCGACCGCCTGACGATAGGTCTGGATTTCGACGCCCGGTCGGACCGAGGCCAGGTTCTGGCCGTGCACGCGCAGGGCCTCGCCGGCGAAATATTTCAGCACCCGACCGGCGCGGACCGTCTCGCCAATCCCCTCCGCCAAGGTCTTGCCCTCCTCACGGGACAGCAGCCGACCCAGCGCCTCGCGCCGCTCCATCACCAGCGTCCCGGCGCGGTCGAGAACATCCGAGCGCAACTCGGGCGACGCCTCGGACCAGCCTGTGAAGGCCGCCTTGGCCGCCGCCACCGCCGCATCGACCTCGGCCTCGCCGCCGTCGGGGGTGCGGGCGACCACCTCGCGGGTGTCCGACGGATTGAGGCTCTCGCCCGGACGCTCGGCTGAGACCTTCTCGCCGTTGATCCAGTGGTTCAGTTCGATCGTCTCGGTCATGGCGGGTCCCCGGTCTGGTAGGGTCGATCTAGCAACCGGAACGCCCTTGCGACAGGCCTCTAAGCCAACCGGAGCCGCAAAGTCTGCGATAAGCTGGTCGGAATGAGCGAGTCGGAGCGGATCATGAGCGCAGCGCAGACCGGAACGGCGGCGGGCTGGCGCTTCTGGATCGACCGGGGCGGCACCTTCACCGACCTCGTCGCCCGCGCGCCGGACGGGTCGCTGCAGACCCGCAAACTGCTGTCGGACAATCCGGAGCAGTATGCCGACGCCGCGGTCGAAGGCGTCCGGCGGATTCTGGATGCAAAGACCGGCCCCCTGCCCGCCGGCCTCGTCGCCGAGGTCCGCATGGGCACCACCGTGGCCACCAACGCCTTGCTGGAGCGCAAAGGCGAGCCGGTCGTGCTGGCCATCACCCGCGGCTTCGGCGACGCCCTGCGCATCGGCTGGCAGAGCCGGCCCGACCTGTTCGCCCGCCACATCGTGCTGAACGACCAGCTCTATGACCGGGTCATCGAGATCGACGAACGCGTGCGGGCCGACGGCGGGATCGACCGGCCGCTGGACGAGGACCGGGCGCGGGCTGACCTGACGGCGGCGCGGGCGGCCGGATTCCGGGCCGTGGCCATCGTGCTGATGCACGGCTGGCGCTTCACCGACCACGAGCGGCGGCTGGCGGCCATCGCCCGCGAGATCGGGTTCGAACAGATCTCGGTCAGCCATGAGGTCGGGGCGTTGATCAAGCTGATCGGGCGCGGCGACACCACGGTGGCGGACGCCTATCTGTCGCCGATCCTGAGAGCCTATGTGGACCGGGTCGGCGCGGACCTCGGCCCGTCGACCCCGCTGCTGTTCATGCAGTCCAGCGGCGGGCTGACGGCGGCCGAGGCGTTTCGCGGCAAGGACGCCATCCTGTCCGGCCCGGCGGGCGGGGTGGTCGGCATGGCGGAGACCGCGCGGGCGGCGGGCTTCGACCGGGTCATCGGCTTCGACATGGGCGGCACCTCGACCGACGTCTCGCATTTCGCCGGCGACTATGAGCGGACCTCGGACGCCGTGGTGGCGGGGGTCCGGCTGCGGGCGCCGATGTTGGGCATACATACGGTGGCGGCCGGCGGCGGCTCGATCTGCCGCTTCGACGGGTCGCGGCTGAGGGTCGGGCCGGAGTCGGCGGGGGCCGTGCCGGGCCCGGCAGCCTATCGCCGGGGCGGCCCCCTGACGGTGACCGACTGCAACGTCATGCTGGGCAAGCTCCGGCCGGATCAGTTTCCCGCGGTGTTCGGGCCGAACGGCGACCAGCCGCTCGACGCGGAGGCGGTGAAGGCGGGCTTCGAGACGCTGGCTGCCGAGGTAACCCGCGCCACGGGCCGCCACGCGACCCCCGAAACCCTGGCCGAGGGCTTCGTCACCATCGCCGTCCAGAACATGGCCGAGGCGATCAAGTCGGTCTCGATCCAACGTGGCTATGACGTCACCCGCTATGTGCTGAACTGTTTCGGCGGCGCGGGAGGCCAGCACGCCTGTCTCGTGGCCGACGCCCTCGGCATGACCCGGGTCATGCTCCACCCGTTCGCGGGCGTGCTCTCGGCATACGGCATGGGACTGGCCGAGGTGCGGGCGATCCGGCAGGCGACGGTGGCCGTGCCACTCGGGACCGCCGGCGAAGCCGCCTTGGCTGCACGCGTCGAGGCTCTGGACCGTCAGGCGCGCGGCGATCTGATCGCCCAGGGTTTCGCTGATACGGCGCTCTCCACCCTGGTCCGGGCCGAGATCAAATTCGCCGGTTCCGACACCCCGCTGGTCGTTCCGTTCGGCCCGGCCAACGAGATGCGCGCGGCCTTTGAGGCCCTGCACCGGCTCCGGTTCGGCTTTTTCGCCGGGGACAAGGCCCTGCTGGTTGAGACGCTGGAAGCCGAGGCCGTCGCCGCCTCGGGTCAAACGCCGTCCACGGTCGCGGGAGGCGCGTCGGGCCAGGCCCCGGTCGCCGTCACGCGAGTCCCGGTGCGCATGGCGGGCGCCGGCCATGATGTGCCGGTCTATCGCCGCAGCGACTTCGGACCCGACGCCGCCGTCGACGGTCCGGCCATCATCCTGGAGGACACAGGAACCACCGTGGTCGAACCGGGCTGGCGCGCCTCGGCGGACGCCGCGCTGAACCTGATCCTCGAGCGGGTTAAGCCCCTGCCCGCGCGCACGGCCATCGGCACAGACGCCGATCCGATCATGCTGGAGGTGTTCAACAGCCGCTTCATGGCCTGCGCCGAACAGATGGGCGAGGCGCTGCGGGCCACGGCCTATTCGGTCAACATCAAGGAGCGACTCGACTTCTCCTGCGCCATCTTCGACGCCACCGGGGCCCTGATCGCGAACGCCCCGCACATCCCCGTGCATCTCGGCTCGATGGGCGAGAGCATCCGCACCGTCATCGCCTCGCGCGGCCGCGGCGCGGACGGACGCGGCATGAAACGCGGCGACGTCTATATGCTGAACGCCCCCTACAACGGCGGCACCCACCTGCCCGACATCACCGTCATCATGCCGGTGTTCCTCGACGCCGACGAGGCGCCGGCCTTCTTCGTCGCGGCGCGGGGCCATCACGCCGACGTCGGCGGGATCACCCCCGGATCGATGCCGCCCTCGTCGCGGACGGTCGAGGAGGAAGGGGTGCTGATCGACGATTTCCTGCTGATCGACGCCGGACGGCTGAGAGACGCTGAAACCCGCGCCCTGTTCGCCTCGGGCCGGTATCCGTCACGCAATGTCGATCAGAACATGGCCGACCTGAAGGCCCAGGTCGCCTCCTGCGCCCGCGGCGGCGGCGAGCTGACGCGGATGGTCGCCGAGTTCGGACGGCCGGTAGTCTCCGCCTATATGGGTCACGTCCAGGACAATGCCGAAGAGGCCGTGCGCCGCGCCATCGCCGCGCTGAAGCCAGGGTCGTTCGCACTGGAGATGGATGACGGCGCGGTCATCCGGGTGCGGATCGACGTCAACACCGAGGCCCGCAGCGCTGTCGTCGACTTCACCGGGACCAGCGGGCAGCTGCCCAATAATTTCAACGCCCCGCTGTCGATCGCGCGGGCGGCGACCCTGTACGTCTTTCGCACGCTGGTGGACGACGCCATCCCGCTGAACGAGGGCTGTCTGAAGCCGATCCGGCTGATCGTTCCGGAGGGCTCGATGCTGAACCCCCGTTACCCTGCGGCGGTGGTAGCCGGGAACGTCGAGACCAGCCAGGCAGTGGTCGACTGCCTGTACGGGGCACTCGGCGTGCTGGCCGCCAGCCAGGGGACGATGAACAATTTCACCTTCGGCGATGACGCCCGCCAGTACTATGAAACCATCGCCGGCGGCTCGGGGGCGGGGCCCGGCTTCGACGGGGCGTCGGCGGTCCAGACCCATATGACCAACAGCCGTCTGACCGACCCCGAGGTGCTGGAAACGCGGTTCCCGGTGTTGCTTGAGGAGTTCTCGATCCGGCGCGGCTCCGGCGGCGAAGGGGCCAACCGGGGCGGCGACGGGGCGGTGCGTCGGGTGCGGTTCCTGGAGCCGCTGACGGCGGCCATCCTGTCCAACCATCGGCGCACCGCCCCCTTCGGCGCAGCCGGCGGCGAGGACGGGGCCGTCGGCGTGAACCGGGTCGAACGGATCGACGGCTCGGTCGAACAGCTGGGCGCAACGGCCGAGGTCGGGATGGCCGCGGGCGACGTCTTCGTCATCGAAACACCGGGCGGCGGCGGTTTCGGCGCGAAAAGGGCTTCCTGAACCGCGCGTTCGGCGCAACCATCCGCCCGAGGGGAGAATTCAATGCTGGTGCTTCTGGGAATAGCGGTCGTGGTCGCGGGCTTCGTCGCCCGGATCAATCCGCTGCTGGTCATATTGATCGCCGCCATCGTCACCGGGGTGATGGCGGCCATGGCTCCGGGCGTCGATCTCCGGGCGCTGGCGCAGGCGGGCGTCGCCACGCTGGCGGCCTTCGGCGACGCCTTCAACGACAATCGCTATTTCCACATCACCTGGCTGATCCTGCCGGTGATCGGCCTGCTGGAGCGGGCGGGTCTGCAGGAGCGGGCACGGATGCTGATCGCGCAGGTCAGGGCGGCCACGGCCGGGCGGCTGTTGCTCAGCTATCTGCTGTTGCGTCAGGTCACCTCGGCCCTCGGCCTGACCTCGCTGGGCGGCCACCCGCAGATGGTCCGGCCGCTGGTGGCGCCGATGGCCGAGGGCGCGGCCGAGGTCCTGGCGGGCGGCGATCTGCCCGACAAGGTCCGCTTCCGCATCCGCGGCATGTCGGCCGCCACCGACAACATCGGCCTGTTCTTCGGCGAGGACATCTTCATCGCCATCGGCTCGATCGTCCTGATGGTCGGCTTCCTCGAACAGGCGGGGATCATCGTCGAGCCGCTGCAGCTGTCGGTCTGGGCCATTCCCACCGCCATCGCAGCCTTCGCCGTCCATGGCGCGCGCCTGCTGCTGTTCGACCGGGAGATCCGGCGCGACCTGGCCGCCCGTGACGCGGAGGCGGGCCAATGATCACGCTGGAGCACGCCTACATTCTCGTCGGCCTCATGTTTCTGGCATTCGCCGTCCTGACCCTTCGCGACCCCGGGCATCCAACCCGGATCCGCAGCGCCGTCTTCTGGGGCCTGATTGCGGCCTCCATGTTGTTTGGCTCGTGGCTCGGCGGACTCGGCAACGGAGTGCTGGTTCTTGCGCTCGTCGCCGTCGGCGGCCTCAAGGCGCTGGGAGTCGGTCGCCCCGTGACGACCACACCGGAGGAACGGCGCGAGAGCGCGGCCCGGCGACGCAACATCCTGTTCATCCCGGCCCTGATCGTGCCGCTGGTGGCGGTCGGCGGCACCCTCGCCGCCAAACACACCAGCGTCGGGGAATGGCTGATCTCCTCGACCCAGACGACCCTGATCGCGCTTGGCCTCGGTTGTATCCTTGCACTCGTCGCGGCCATGGCCTGGCTGCGCGCCCCCGTCATGGCCCCGGTGCAGGAAGGACGGCGGCTGATGGACTCCATCGGCTGGGCGGCCCTGCTGCCCCAGATGCTGGCCTCGCTGGGCGCCGTCTTCCTCGCGGCGGACGTGGGGAGCGTGGTCGGAGAACTTGTCACCCGGGCCGTACCGATGAGCTCGCCCCTGCTGGCCGTGGCGGCCTACTGCCTGGGCATGGCCCTGTTCACCATCATCATGGGCAACGCCTTCGCCGCCTTCCCGGTGATGACCGCCGCCATCGGCCTGCCGTTCGTCGTGGGGCAGTTCGGAGGCGATCCGGCCATCGTTTGCGCCATCGGCATGCTGGCCGGCTTCTGCGGTACGCTGATGACGCCGATGGCGGCCAATTTCAACGTGGTGCCGGCCAATCTTCTGGAACTGCCTGATCGAAACTCGGCCCTGAACGGCGTCATCCGCGCCCAGATTCCGACCGCCCTGATCCTGCTCGGCGTCAACATCGCCCTGATGTACGCCCTGGCCTTCCGGTTCTGACAATGACGCATGCCCTCGACGCCGCCACCGCCTCCCGCTTCGCCGCCGCCGCCCTCGGCCATGTGACGCGCGAATATCCGAACAAGATGGATCACGTTCTCGCCGGACCCGGGGACGTCCTGGGCCCCCGCGCCTTGCACCCGCTCTTCTTCGGCAGTTTCGACTGGCATTCCTGCGTGCACGGCTGGTGGACGCTGTTCACCCTCTTGCGGCTCTATCCGGACATGCCCGAAGCGGTGCGGATCAGAGCCCTCGCGGACGAACTGTTCACGCCGGACAATGTCGCCGCTGAAACCGCCTATCTGGATCGTCCCGGCAGTCGGGGGTTCGAGCGCCCCTATGGTTGGGCCTGGCTGCTGATGCTGGCGGCGGAACTGGCGCGACACGATGGCGACCGCGCATCGACCCTGCGTCCCCTGGCGCTGGCCTTCGCCAAACGGTTCACCGATTTCCTGCCGCTGGCGGACTACCCGGTCCGGGTCGGGACCCACTATAACACCGCCTTCGCCCTGAGACTGACGCTCGACTATGCCGAGAGCGCCGGCGACGCCTCAACGGTCGCGCTTTGCCGCGACCGCGCCTTGCGCTGGCACTCGGGAGACCGTGACTGCCAGGCATGGGAGCCCTCGCAGGACGAGTTCCTGTCCCCGGCCCTGATGGAGGCCGTCCTGATGCGGCGGGTGATGACGCCGGACGCCTTTGCTGACTGGTTCGCGGGCTTCCTGCCCCGGCTTGACCGGCGCGAGCCCGCGACACTGTTCCAGCCCGCCGGCGTCAGCGACCGGTCCGACGGCAAGATCGCCCATCTCGACGGTCTGAACCTGAGCCGGGCCTGGTGCTGGCGCGAGATCGCCTCGGCCCTGTCGCCTGACGATCCGCGGCGCTCCATCGTCCTCGAGGCGGCGCGCGACCATCTCCACGCCGCCCTGCCCCATGTCACCGGCGACTATATGGGTGAGCACTGGCTGGCCAGTTTCGCCCTTCTGGCCTTGCTGGCCGATCCTGCCGCCTGGAGCGGTCCGCGGAACACGAACCAGGCTCCGGCGACAATCACGGCGAACGAAACCGGCATGGCGGACCTGTCTTGACGTCGTCCGCCATGCGCCAGCATAAGGGCCGCCGGTCAAGGCGGCGGCCGGCTTAGCTCAGTTGGTAGAGCGCCAGTTTTGTAAACTGGATGTCGCGGGTTCGATTCCTGCAGCCGGCACCATCGTCTTCCGTCAGCCGCCGCCCATGGCGACCGCGATCCGGTACACGACAAAGGCCGCCAGATAGGCCAGGCCGAACATGTAGATGACCATCACCCACATCCATTTCCAGGAGTTCAGCTCGCGCTTGACTACGCCCAGCGTCGCCACGCACTGGGGCGCGAAGACATACCAGGCGAGGAAGGCCAGACCCGTGGCCAGCGACCATTGGGCGGCCAGGGTGGCGCCCAGCAGGCTGGTGGCGCTTTCGGGATCGGCGACGGCATAGACTGTGCCCAGGGCCGCAACCGCGACCTCGCGGGCCGCCATGCCCGGCACCAGGGCGATGACCATCTGCCAGTTGAAACCGATGGGGGCGAAGATGGGCTCCAGCGCGTGGCCGATCATGCCGGCGAAACTGTAGTCGATGGCCGGCTGGGTCGCGCCCTCGGGCGGATAGGGAAAGGTCGCCAGGGCCCAGACGATGATCATCAACGGCAGGATGATCCGCCCTGCCCGCTCAAGGAAGATGCGGGCCCGGAGCCAGAGATTGAACAGCACGCTCTTGAAATCGGGCGTCTTGTAGGCCGGAAGCTCCATCATGAAAGGCTCAACCGCGCCGCGCCAGAACACCTTTCGGATGACGAAGGACACGGCGAGGGCGCTGACGATGCCCGCGGCGTAGAGGCCGAACATGACCAACCCTTGCAGGCTGGCGAAACCCCAGACCGTCTCGTTCGGAATGAAGGCGGCGATAATCAGGGTGTAGACCGGAATCCGCGCCGAACAGGTCATCAGCGGAGCCACCATGATAGTGGTCAGGCGGTCCCGCTTCGAGTCAATCACCCGCGCCGCCATAATCCCGGGAATGGCGCAGGCGAAGCTGGACAGCAGGGGGATGAAGGCGCGGCCGTGCAGCCCCGCCCCGCCCATGATGCGGTCCATCAGGAAGGCCGCCCGGGCCATGTAGCCGAAGTCCTCGAGCATGATGATGAACAGGAACAGGATCAGGATCTGCGGCAGGAAAACCAGCACGCTCCCGACGCCAGAGATCAGGCCATCGACGATCAGACTCTGCCAGATAGTGTCGGGCATGACCGCCGCCACCCAGCCGCCCAGGGCGCCCAGGCTGCCTTCGATGCCGTCCATCAGCGGGGTGGCCCAGGTGAAGACGGCCTGGAACATCACGAACAGAAGCGTTCCCAGGATCAGCAGTCCGCCGACCGGATGCAACAGGACGGAATCGATCCGGCCGGTCAGGGTGTCGGGCCGTTCCGGCGGACGGACGCAGGCCTTCATGATCCGCTCGGCCTCGCGGGCCGCGCCGCGCAGGGCGTCGGCGTCCGGCGCGGTCCAGGCGCTCTCCGCGGAGGCGGATAACGCGCCCGCCGCGGCGTCGATGGCGGTGATCAGGTCTTCAATGCCGCGCTTGCGCGTCGCCGTGGTTGGCAGGATCGGCAGACCCAGTTCGGCCGACAGCCGCTCCAGATCGATCCGCAGGCCCTGGCGCTGGGCGATGTCATACATGTTGAGCGCCAGCACCATCGGCCGTCCGACGGCCTTGAGCTCCAGCACCAGTCGCAGCACCAGCCGCAGGTTGGTTGCATCGGCGACGGCGACGATCACGTCCGGCGTCTCCTCGCCGGCCAGCTTTCCCAGAACCGCGTCGCGAGTGACTTCTTCGTCGGGGCTGCGGGCGCGCAGGGAATAGGTGCCCGGCAGGTCCAGAACCGACATTGTCCGGCCCGCCGCCGACCGGATCAGGCCCTCTTTCCGCTCCACCGTGACGCCCGCGTAGTTGGCGACTTTCTGGTGGGCGCCGGTGAGGGCGTTGAACAGGGCTGTCTTGCCGCTGTTCGGGTTTCCGACGAGCGCGACCCGTGCGCTCCGCACCGCCATGTCCATCAGGCGGGAACCTCTTCCGGCACGAATTCAGGGCCGGCGACGAAGGCCGGTTCGAACCGCACGGTCAGGCTGGCGGCCTCATGCCTACGCAACGCGACCCGCATGTCATCCACCTTCATGGCGATGGGATCGCGGCCGAACAGGCCCTCGTGGAGGAGTTCGACGTTGGCGCCCTCGACGAAGCCCAGTTCCAGCAACCGACGCTCCAGCTCCAACGCATGCTCGTCGGTCCGGGCGTGGTCTCCCACCCGGACGACAACGCCGCGATCGCCTTTCCGGGCGTGGCTGAGTTTCAAGGTGTCGGACATCACGCTCGTGGACCAGCGGCGCATGCCTCTGCGCCTGTTGACACTGATTATCAGGTGCGACTGGCATTCGTCCAGCCCGGCATCTCGCCGCAGGCGGTTGTCCGCCGTGATGGTTGGGCTATCACAGGCGCACACCACCGGAGACCGCCGATGAACCGCCCCGCCCTGATCGTCCTCGCCGTCCTGGCGCTGACCGGCTGCGGTCAAGGCGAGGCTTCTCCCCAAAACGCGGCCACGCGCGCCTCCCCGGCCTCGACGCCCGCCCGTCCCGCACCGACGGCGGCGGATAAGGCGGCGTTGTTGGCCGCCCTGCCCGCCCCATACAACGCAGCTGATCTGGACAACGGCCGCCGCGCCTTCGCCCGCTGCCGCTCGTGCCACACCATCACAGAAGGCGGGTCGAACATGACCGGGCCAAATCTGTACGGCGTGTTCGGGCGTCAGGCGGGGGCCCATCCCGGCTTCAACTATTCGACAGCGATGAAGGAGGCGGCCTTCGTCTGGGACGGCGCCCGGCTGGACGACTGGCTTGAGAACCCTCGCACCTTCCTGAAGGGCACGAAGATGAGTTTCGCCGGCATCCCCGACCCGACGGATCGCCGCGACGTCATCGCCTTCCTCAAGGTCGAGACCGGCTACACGCCGCCGCCGCAGTCCTGAAGACTATTCCGCCGCCGCCGAAACCGCGTCGTTGGCCGTGGCCTCCTGAGCTTCCCACTCCTCGATCTTGCGGGCGGTGTACTCGGGCGACCGGGTGAAGCGCGCCAGCGCGCCATAGATCACCGGCACCACAAACAGGGTCAGCAGGGTCGCGAACATGGCGCCCGAGAAGATCACGACGCCGATGGTCTGACGGCTGCCCGCGCCCGCGCCCTGCCACAGCACCAGCGGCAAGGCCCCGAAGGCGGTGGCGATCGAAGTCATGATGATCGGGCGCAGCCGCAAGGTCGACGACTCGATGATCGCCTCCTGGATCGATCGGCCCTGATCGCGGAGTTGGTTGGCGAATTCGACGATCAGGATGCCGTTCTTGGCCGCCACCCCGATCAGAATGATCAGGCCGATCTGGCTGTAGATGTTGAGACTGGAGCCCGCCATCACCAGACCGAACAGGCCTCCGGCCGCAGCCAGCGGCACGGTCAGCATGATGACCGCCGGGGTGATCCAGCTTTCGAACTGCGCCGCCAGCACCAGGAAGACCAGCAGCAGCGCCAGGCCGAAGGCCGCTGCAACAGCGCCGCCCGCCTCCTGCTGGTCGCGCGCGGCGCCGCCCCACTGGGTCGTGACAACGCCCTGCGGCTGCTCCTGCGAGATGCGAGTCATGAACTCGGTCGCCTCCACCAGGGTCGTGCCCGGATTGAGGTCGGCGGAGATCGAAATGGCGCGTTGGCGATCCAGTCGCCGTCGGTCGGGCGTATCGCCCGAGGTCTCGGTGGTGACCACCGCCGACAAGGGCACCAGCTGTCCCGAGCCGGTCGCGACGTACAGGGCCTCCAGGTCGGCGACGCTGCGGCGCTCGGCGCGTTCGGTCTGCAGTATGACATCATATTCCTGGCCGCCCCGCAGATAGGTGGTCGCGCGCCGGGACCCGAACATGGTTTCCAGCGTCCGCCCGATGGTCTGGGCTGATACGCCCAGCGCCGCCGCCTTCTCGGGATCAACATCAACCAGCAGCCGCGGCGCATTCGGCTCATAGTTCAGGCGCGGGCGTGAGAAGCCGGGGTTCTCCAGCGACGCGGCCAGAACCGGTTGCAGCCAGTTGTAGATGTCCTCGTATTCAGAGCCCGTAACGACCATCTCGATCGAGTTGGAGTTCCCGCCGCCGCGCTGGAAGGCGCCAGGGACCGAGGCGTTGACCTGGGCGCCGGTCTGGCCCCGCAGCTTGCCGTTAAGTTCCTGAGCAATCTCGTCTGCGGCGCGGTCGCGTTCGGACCAGTCGCTGAGGATCAGAACACCATTGCCGGAATTGAAGCTGCCGCCGCCGAAACCGGGCGCGGAGATCAGATAGCTGCTCGCTTCGCCGCGGGCCTTGTACTCGGCCAGGATGGGTTCGATCCCCATCATGATGTTGCGGGTGTAGTCAAACCCTGCGCCTTCGGGTCCCTGAACACGCAGTTGCACCCGGCCCCGGTCTTCCCCCGGCACCAGTTCATTCGGCAAGGTGAAGAACATAACCGCAGCGCCGCCTGCGACGGCCACGATGAGCCCCGCCATGCCGACGACCGCGATCCGCTTGCCCAGCATGGCCTGCAACGAGTTCTGATAGGAGTTGCGCAGGGCCTCCATCGCGCGGTCGACCTTGCGAGCGACCCAACCGCCGGTCTTCGCGGGCCGCAGGATGCGCGACGCCAGCATGGGGGAAAGCGTGAGAGCCAGGAAGGCGGAGAACGCCACGGCGGCCGCGATCGCCGCCGCCAGTTCCACGAACAACCGGCCGACATAGCCGGGCAGGAACAACAGGGGCGCAAACACAGCCAGCAGCACGACGGTGGTCGCCACAACGGCGAAGAACACCTGTCGCGCACCTCGCTCGGCCGCCACCAGCGGTGGTTCGCCATGGTCCAGACGGCGCTGGATGTTCTCGGTCACCACGATGGCGTCATCGACCACCAGGCCGATGGCCAGCACCATCGCCAGCAGGGTCAGCAGGTTCAGGGAGAAGCCCAGCGGAGCCAGGATGATGAAGGTCGACAGCAGGCAGATCGGAGCCACGATCGACGGAATGAACGCCGCCCGCATACTGCCCAGGAAGATGAAATTCACCAGCGCCACCAAGGCCAGTGAGATGCCGATGGTGATCCAGACCTCGTCGATGGCATGGGATGTGAAGACGGAGTTGTCAGACCCGACGACCAGTTCGGTCCCCTCTGGCAGGCTGGGCCGAACCTGCTCAAGCATCGCCTCGACGCCTTCAGAGATGGCCAGGTCGTTGGACTGGGCCTGACGCGTAACGGCCAGGCCGATCTGGTCCTGCCCGTTGCCGCGGAACAGGCGGCGGTCCTCGGCCGGCCCCTCGACGACGCGGGCTATGTCCCCCAGCCGGGTGACATAGCCGGACTGGCCCTGGATGGCGCCGGACGCGCCGCTGGGCAGGGCCGTGGCGCTGCCTGTCTGGGCGGCGGCGGCCGTTCCCGAGCCGCGGGTGCCGATGGGCAGCTGGCGGAAGTCCTCGGCCCGCGCATAGGTGCGCGCGACCCGGACGGTATAGTCCTTTTGTCCCGACTCCAGCTGGCCGGCCGGCAGTTCGACGTTCTGGGTGGTCAGGGCGGATTCGACATCGGTGACCGTCAGGCCCCGGGCGGCCAGTGCGGCGGCGTCCAGCCAGATGCGCATGGCGTAGCGCTGCTCGCCGTAGATCTGCACCTGGGCCACACCGGGCACGGTCGCCAAACGGTCGATCAGATAGCGGTCGGCGTAGTCCGTAAGCTCCAGCCGGTTCATCGCGGTGGAGCGCAGGAACAGGATCATGATCGGCTGGCTGTCGGTGTCGGCCTTGGACACCTCCGGCGGCTGGGCCTGATCCGGCAGGCGGCCGACGACGCGGGAAACGCGGTCGCGGACATCGTTGGCCGCCGCATCGATGTCGCGGTCCAGCGAGAACTCGATGGAGACGTTGGAACGGCCGTCACGGCTGGTGGAGTTGATCCGCTCCACGCCCTGGATGCCGGCGATCTGCTGCTCGATCGGCTCGGTGATCCGGCTCTCGATCACCTCGGCCGAGGCCCCGGCGTAGGCGGTGCTGATCGAGACGATCGGCGGATCGACATCGGGCAGTTCGCGCACCGGCAGGAAGAAGAAGGCCGCGGCCCCGATCACGCACAGGACGATGGCCGCGACCGCCGCGAACACCGGGCGGCGGACGGCGAGATCGGACAGCATCATTGCGCGGCGCCCCGTGCAGGGCGGGCGGCAGCCGGGCCTCTGGCCCCGCCCTGCCCCGCGACCGTGACGGGGGCGCCGGGCTGAATGCGGTTCAGGCCCGATCCGACGATGCGATCGCCGACGTTAAGCCCGGACAGGATTTCGACGAAGCCGCCTTCGACCGAGCCCGTCTCGACCTCGACGCGCTGGGCGGTCGAGCCACGATCACCGCGGGCGATGCGATAAACGAAGGCGCCGTCGCCCTCATACTGGACGGCCGCTTCCGGCGCGGCCGGCGCGGTGCGCTGGCCCTGCTGGACGGCGACCCGCACGGCCATGCCGGGCCGTATGCGGGCGCCCGGATTGGGAATTTCGGCCCGAGCGGTAACGGCCCGGGTCTGTTCGTTGATGCGGGTGTCGATCAGGGCGATCCGGCCCCCGAAGGCCTCATCGCCATAAGCATCGATGTTCGCCCGGATCGGCGTGCCCGCGCGCAGCACTCCGAGGTAACGTTCGGGCACAGGGAAATCGACCCGCACGACGTCAATATCGTCCAGGGTGGTGATCACGCCGCCCGGATTGACCAGGGTGCCCGCCGTTACGGAGCTGAGCCCCAGGACGCCTGCAAAAGGGGCCCGGATCAGGCGGTCGCCGCGCCGGGCCTGGGCCGCTGTCAGCGAGGCCTGGGCCGTCGCCAGCGCCGTTTCGGCGTCTTCGGCCGTCACGCGCGGGGCGATGCCGCGATCAGCAAGCGTCTGGTAGCGATCAAACTGGCGCTGGGCCTGGGCCACCTCGGCCCGCGCCTCGATAATGCCGGCGTCTTCCTCACGCGCCTGAAGTTCGACGAGGGGCGTTCCTGCAGAAACCCGTTGGCCGTCGGTGAACAGGACACGGGTGATCAGTTCGCTGGTTGACGAGGTGATGTTGACCGACCGCCGGCCCCGCGCCACGCCCAGTACCCGGATCTCATCGGTGAAGGACCGTGCGCCGATGACCGCTTCGGAGACCGTCTGACCGCGCCCGCCGCCGGGGCCGCCGCGTCCGCCCGGACCACCGCCGGCCTTCTCATCGCCGGCGAAGGCCATCCTCAGGACGACGGCCACGATCATCAGGCCCAGCAGGACAACAGCGGCGACGAGGAAGAAGTGGCGTTTGATCACGCGTGAGGCTTTCTGGCGACTGAACGAGCCGACTTAACGGCTGCCGCCGTCGACGCAACTAAAGTCCATGTAACGGATACTGTTTGGGTTTCCGTCGCCGAAAGGCGCGCCTCAATGTCGCGCTCAGAACCGCCTCCACAGGGCGATGACCGGGCCGCCGCTTTCGGGGGTCTCACGGCCCGCGACGGCCCGGCGCCAGCCCGCCTGAATGCTCCAGTCGCCGAGGTCGCGGACGACCGACGCCTCGATCGACAGCCAGCGCGGCCCGCCGTCGTCGGCCTGCCCGCCGAAAGCCTGGGCCAGAACCATCCAGTCCTCGTTGAGATGCGCCCCTGCGGTGGCGTCGATCCGGGTTTCGTCCGGCAGCCCCTGCCGCATCCGCCGCGCGGCCTGCAGATCGATGAAAGAGCCACTGGGACCCCAGCGCCCCAATCCACCGGACGATGGGCCGCCGAACGAGCGACC
The DNA here is from genome assembly GCF_051860745.1 of Brevundimonas sp. Lineage (GTDB taxonomy): Bacteria > Pseudomonadota > Alphaproteobacteria > Caulobacterales > Caulobacteraceae > Brevundimonas. The sequence continues at coordinate 55,096 of NZ_JBHYDN010000008.1, read as the reverse complement.
CACGGAGGCCCGGACCTCCCAGTCGCTGTCGCCGACGCCGGGCGCCGCGTAGCCGGCGTTGCGCCCCTCGCCGCCGTCCGCGTAGCCTGCGTACAGGCTGGCCGCCCCGCGCTCGTCGCGCCACACCTGCCAGGTCACTCCGATCTCGAGTGGTCCCCGACCGTCATAGTCGACAAAGGCGTCCTCGCCCGACTGCCAGTCGCCCTTGAACTGCACGGTCAGCCGGTCAGTGACGCCATACTCCGCGAACACTCCGGCGACCATGTCGCGGCGTTCGCCCGGCAGGTCCGCGAGCGAGCCGTCTGGATCAAAGCCCCGGTCGGCCTGCATATCCTCGTATTTGACGATCAGCTGGCCCTGAGCCTTCGCCTGGGTCCAGGGGCCGGCCACGGCGGGTTCGGTCCCGACCAGCAGGGTCACCACGACCAGAAGTCCGCCGGCGAACTTCAAACGTCGTAGCCCGGTGATTTCCGATCGAGCATCCTCAGGGCGCCCGGCCAGGCCAGGGACGAGATAAAGCCGATGCCCCGGCCCTGCTCCTTCGTCTCGGCCTGGGCCGCATCCGGCGCGAAGAGCACATGCTCGCGCCCGCCTGAAAGGGCCGCCACTTGCTGGGCGCAGGCGCGCTCGAGGAAGAACATCGCGACCCAGGCCGCTGCCGCCGTCTGGCCCACCGCCAGCGTGCCATGGTTGCGAAGCAGCATCAGCGGCTTGTCGCCCAGATCAGCCACCAGACGCGCGCGCTCGTCGTGGTTCAGCGCCAGTCCCTCATAGCCGTGATAGGCGACCTGATGCTGAAGCAGGCAGGCGTTCTGGCCGATGGGCAGCAGCCCCTCGGTCTGCGCCGCCACGCCGACGCCGGCCACCGTGTGCAGGTGAATGACGTAATGCGCATCCTCGCGCGCGCCGTGGATCGCCGAGTGGATGGTGAAACCGGCCGGATTGATGAAGCTGGTCGTGTCCTGGACGATATTTCCATCCAGATCGACCTTGACCAGGCAGGAGGCCGTCATCTCCTCGAAATACCAGCCGTAGGGGTTGATCAGGAAATGATGCTCAGGTCCCGGCACGCGAGCCGAGATGTGGGTGAAGATCATGTCATCCCACCCGTGCAGCGCCACCAGGCGGTACAGGGCCGCCAGCTCGACGCGTGCGGTCCATTCCGCCTCGGACACCCTGGATTTCAGGGAAACAGCGGCGCCGTCGGCCATGGTCTCGGTCCTCATTCTACTTGGCCGCGCACGCTCGCGCCGTGCGGAGCCGCCGTCAAGATTCAGCTTCCGTTAACTGCGTCTTAGTGGCCCCGGCCTAGCTTCGCCCCAACTGTTCCATCCTCGGCGCGCCGGAGACGCCTGTGGTCCTCGTCAAACTCGTGCCCGCCAGTCGCACCGCCGGCGCCGCGCCGCGGGCCAGCGACCTGTTGGCCCTGGCCCACAACTCCAGCACAGAAGCCCGCCAGCGCCTGTTGCTGGGCGTCGTGGCCCTGTGCGACGCCTGTCCGCCGTCAGGGGAATTGTCCCCCGTGCTCAGCGAGATATTCCTGACCCTCGCCCGTCAGGCCGAGCGCGAAGTGCGCAAGGTCCTGTCCGAAAAGCTGGCTCATGCCGAATGGGCGCCCGCCGCCCTGTTGAACGTCCTGGCGCTGGACGAGATCGAGATCGCGCGGCCCATCCTCGAGTCCAGCCCCATCCTGCAGGACGAAGACCTGTTGCGTGTGCTGATCGAGGCGTCGCTGGAACACCAGATCGCTGTTGCCCGCCGCCCTCGGATCAGCGGACGGGTGGCGGACGCCGTGATCGACCAGGCCGAACCGGCCGTGCTCATGGCCCTCACCACCAATCGCACAGCCGAGATCAGCACCGAGGGCGTGCGGCGGCTGGTCGAGCATTCCCGGCGCATCGCCGCCCTGCGGGGCCCCCTCACCCGCCATCCGCTGCTGACCGAGGCCCTGGCCGAACAGCTCTACCAGTGGGTCGGGACCGCATTGCGCCAATCAATCGCCGCCCGGTTCACCGTCGACGAGCGGGCGCTGGGGGCCGCGGTCTATGACGCGGTGGAGCATGTCATGCGTCCCCCCGCTCCTGAACAGAACCCGGTGGATCAGGGCGACCGCGATGAGATGGAGCGGCGACTGATCGACAAGCTGCAATCCGCCGGGCAGTTGCGCGCCGGCCTGCTGATCCGCGCTGTCCGTGAAAAGCGACTGAGCCTGTTCGCGCACGGCCTGTCGGCGCTGGGCGGGTTCGCCGTTGGTCAGGTCCGCATGGCTCTCTCAGCGCCGACGCCGGAAGCCCTCTACTACGCCTGCGCCGCGGTCGGGATCGACCGGGCCGTATTCCCGACGCTGTTGGTCGAGTTGCGGAAGCTCAATGAGTCCCTCCCCGGCGATCGGGGTGAACCGGTCTGGTTGCGGGGAGCCCTGTCGCAGGGCTCTGCAGCGCGCGCGTTCAAGGTTCTGATCGGCGCCGATCAAGGCGCGCTGCAAACCGCCGTTTGACTTCCCCGCCGGGCTCGGCTTGCGTGCATTCGTGACCGAACCAGCGCCGGCCCCCATCCGAATCGCCTTCGCCGCCTCGGATCGACCCGAGGCCCAAGCGGCGCGAGAACGACTGATTGCGCGTTACGGCACGGTCGAACCCATCGACGCCCAGGTCATCGTGGCGCTCGGCGGCGACGGCTTCATGCTGGAGACGCTGCACACGGTCATGGATCAACGAACCCCGGTGTTCGGCATGAATCGCGGCTCGGTCGGCTTCCTGATGAACGATTTCGAGGAAGAGGGTTTGCTTGAGCGGCTGGCGGGCGCTGGACGAGCGGTGATCCACCCCCTGCAGATGGACGCCTGGACCGAGGCCGGGCAGACGCACAGCGGCGTAGCGATCAACGAGGTCTCTCTGCTGCGCCAGACCCGCCAGAGCGCCAAGCTGCGGATTTCGGTCGACGGCCGCGTGCGACTGGAGGAGCTGTCGTGCGACGGCTGCATGCTGGCCACGGCCGCGGGATCGACGGCCTATAACCTGTCCGCCCACGGACCCATCATTCCTCTCGACTCGCGGGTGCTGGCTCTGACGCCGATCAGCGCCTTCCGCCCGCGGCGCTGGCGGGGCGCCCTGCTCCCCCATCAATCGAAGGTCTGCTTCGAGGTGCTGGAACCCGACAAGCGGCCCGTTAGCGCCACGGCCGACGACCTCGAGATCCGGCGGGTCGCCCGTGTCGAGGTCAGGGAACGCCGCGACATCGCCCTGACCATGCTGTTCGACGCCGGCAAGTCATTCGAGGAGCGGGTTCTGGCTGAACAATTCGCATCCTGACGCACGTGCACCGCTTTTTAATGACGTGAGTGCGAGGGTTGCTCCAATCCGTTCGCAGGAGTCAGCCGTGAGCAACCCGGCCCAGGTCATTCGCCCGCCCAACACCCTCCGCATGAAGGTCGGCGGAGGCTTTGGCGGCATCGACGCCAACGCCATCGCCAAGGCCGAGCAAGCCTTGCAGGCGATGTCGTCGCAGTTCGGACAATGGCTGCAGGACGAAATCGTCAAGCTGGACAAGGCTCAGGCCGACATTCGCGCCTCCGGCTACAACACTGCGACGGCCGAGGCCCTCTATTTCCGCGCCCATGACCTGAAGGGCCTGGGCACCACCTACCAATATCCGCTGGTCACTCGCCTTGCAGGTTCGCTTTGCAAGATGATGGACGATCCCGCCAAGCGCATGGCGGCGCCGGTCGTACTGCTTGACGCTCATATCGACGCCATCAAGGCCGTCGTTCGCGACGAAATCCAGACCGACGATCATCCAGTCGGCAAGATTCTGGCCGAGACGCTGGAAGCCCGGGTCGCAGACCACCGGGGCTGAGCCGGTTCCGGGCATTCCACAGACGCAGACGCCCGCCACCGGCGGGCGTATTGCTGTCAGGCGGCGGCGCTGATCTGGGCCTTGATCGGCGCCGGATCGTGATCCAGCCGCTCCATCAGATAGGCCAGATCCTCACGCGGGGCGTTCGGGCGCTGGGTCAGGAAGCGCTCCAGCATCTGCTGGCGGAAGGAATCGCCAGAGGTGTCCGCACCCTCGGCCTGAAGGGTGCGCCAGGTGTCGACGCCGGCGCGATAGGCCTGGAACAGGCGCGGCGGCAGGCCCGCCCGGTCATAGATGGCCTTCAGCCCCAGAGGTCCGGCGTCGTGGATCATCAGCCAGGCCCGCGCGTGCGGCGTCCCCGCCAGCTCGGCTACCCCGTGTTCGAACAGTGTCATCTGTCCCCTCGCCAGCGCCCTCAGCAATAGCGATGCGGTCAGAACCCGACGTGCATTCAGATTGGCGACGAACTGCGGCAGGTCGGCATGGTTCGAGGCCTGGTCCACCAGATCGACTGTGGCGCGCTCGCGAGCGAAGGCGGCGAGGCGGATTGCTGTCTCCGGGGCCACGGCATGGCGGGTGACCAGATGTTCGCGGACAGCTTCGGAGGCCAGCTCGACCAGCCGCTCCGTCACGGACAACGGCAGAACCTGACGGTAGGCGATGGCGGCGACGATCTCGGGTGAGGTTCCAAAGCGGTCGATGCAGCGTCCCAGCGCCGCTTCAGCCACGTCTGCATTGTCATTGGAGGCCAGGGTGCGCACGGCCTGCTCGCAGCCGACCTCGGCCAGCACTGTCGCCACATCACGGCCCACGCCGGGCCGGCCGGCCACCGCGACCTGACGCAGCGGCGATCCGGCCTGAACGATCTCGATCAGATCCTCGTCGGAGAAGGCCGGCGAGAAATTGATCATCGGCAGGGCGACGCTGTCGACATCGGCCGCCAGCTTGCGGGCGACGTCGTTGGGAATCAGGTCTGACGATTTCAGCGTCACAGCCATGGCGCGCCGCACCAGTTCGGCCGCGTCCTGGGCCAGCATGCGCAGAATCTTCTGCGCCGCCTCCCGATCCTCGTCGTGCAGATCGGCCTTGTCCATGCTGCGGCACAGCTTGTGCGCGGCGGCGGCCCGTTCATCCGCGTCGGTCGCCTTGATCAGGCGGCGAATGTCGATCTCGGTCAGGCGGGCTCGGTAGGCGGTCATGGGCGGGTCCAGGCTTTGCCGGTCAGCATCGGCCCGGCATCCTTAACGGGCGGTTCACCATCGCTGGATTCGCAATCAGATGCTCTTGCCTGGTTCCGGGGCGAAGACACCGCCGAAACCGCCGCCCTTACCGTTGCCGTCCTGGCCCATCAGCAGGGCCAGCAGGCTCTGGTCCTGCTTCAGGCGGTCAAGCCGCGCCGCCAGCATTTGATCCCGCTCGGTCAGGTCCGGTGCGCCGGGCAAGGAGCCGGCCGCCGAGGCGGGCGCGCCGTCTCCGGCGCTGCGCTGAAGATTGGTGTGGACCTCGGCCACGGTGGCGGGCCGACCGTCGCGGTAGAAGATGGAGCGGTTGGCCGCGGCCGCCTCGGGGAACAGGGCCGCGGCGCTGGCGCCCGGCCGACGCTCCATCGCATCCATCAGTTGGGCCGCGCCCGCCGGACCCAGAAAATGCGCCGCGTACAGGTCTCCGGCGCCCGGCTCGCGCCCCGAGCGGCCCCGCAAATAGGCGGCGTTGGACGCCGTCAGCTCCGCCGCCATGGTCGAGGCCGCCTGGGGGTCGAACCGCAGGTCCAGCACGATGTTGCGCGCCGAGCCCTCGACCCGCCAGCGTCCGTCCCCGCCGCGATGGATCAGGTCGGCGTACTGGCCGTAGCCATGCTTGGCCCCATGGGCCTTCACAGTGCCGAGCCAGGTCTGTTCGATGAACTGGAACAGGCCCGCCGCCGATGAGGTTCGAGCCCGGGCGGAAGGGTTCATCGCGCTTTCGCGACGCGCCGTCCGGACCAGGAAATCGGCGTCCACGCCCGTGGCGTTTGAGGCGCGCCGAATGGCTGCCTCAACTCCCCCTGCGGATGGAATCGCTCCGACGTTCATGAGTCATGACGCTGAGGGCTCGTGGTTAATCAAATCCTAACGCCGGCCGGAGCGTCCACAACCTCTTAACCTTCGGGGGATGGCAAAGCCACGGTGGCGCTTTCAAGGCGGCGCTCGCCCCAAACTTGCCGTCAGGTCAGCGCTCAACTTCACCGTGGGACGCTGTGGGGACGGCGATAGACAGGGAAGAGACGGCCATGATGATCAAGACAGCGGGCGGCCCCGGACTGGTGAGCCCCCTCGACTACCACGAACGCAGGACGCCCCGATTCTCGAAGGCGACCTGGGTCGCCGTCGGCATCGTCGTCGCGGCCCACGTCGGCCTCGGCGCGGCGATGTACTATCAGCGGTTCGAGATGCCCCTGATAGGGCAGCCGGTCCTTCGCGACCCGATTGACGTCACCTTCGAGCGGCTGCCCAAGCCCCTCCCGGAACCCAAAACCGATCCGACACCGCCGAACACGCGTTTCAACGAGACGACGGCGCCCCCTGACAACGTCGAGACCGTCACCGTCATTCAAGGCGAAACGACCCGCGAAGACAGCACCACCATCATCGTGACGGCAGTGGCGCCGGACCCGGTCGCTGACACCCCGGTCGTGGAGCCGGTCCGTCAGCCGCCCGCTGTCATCCGCAATCCCAGCTGGTCGCGTCAGCCCTCGGCCGACCAGATGATGCGGGCCTATCCGGACCGGGCCATCGTCGCGGGCGTGGCGGGGTCGGCGTCGCTGAACTGCCTGGTGCTGCCGACGGGCGCCGTGACCGACTGCGATGTCTCGCGGGAGACGCCGGGCGGCTACGGCTTCGGCCGGGCGGCGCAGGGCCTGTCGCGCCACTTCCGGGTCAATCCGCGTACAGTCAACGGCGCGGCGGAGGGATCTCGGGTGAACATCAACCTGCGCTTCAACCTGCCGGAAGATTGATCAGGCGAACCTGAGCGGATCGAGGGCGGCGGCGTCCGCCATGAGCGGCCTGCCCTCGATTCCGTCCGCTGTGATCCGGGCGACGAGAGGCCCCATCAGCCAACCGTTGCGGCGCGGCGCCAGGGCCAGATGCAGACCCGGCTCGCCCGAGGGACCCGCCAGCGGCAGCCCGTCGGCGGTCGCGCCGCGTATGCCCACCCGGGTCGGACCGACCTCACCTGTCACGTCCAGCAGCGCCAGACCGGCCGCGATCTGACGTGTGGCCTCGGCCGGATCGGGCTCCAGGTCGCGGCGCCCCGGCTCCATCGTCGCGCCGATGACCACGCCGCCGTCACATGGCGCGGCATAGAGGCCGGGGCCTCTGACCACGCGGGGCGGGGCCGCCGTGGCGACGAATGTCAGCTGGCCGCGAATCGGCGTGATGGCGGACACAGCTGCGGCGACAGAGTCGGGCAGACCGTCGATTGGCTCCCCGGCGCCCGTGGCCAGCACCACTGTGGAGCTGAACCAGACGCGGCCGTCGCCCGCCTCGACCCGCCAACGGCGAGCGTCGCCGGTCAGGCGCACGACCTGGCCCCGCACTATCGCCAGACCGGGCGTCCGCGCCAGCGCCTTCAAGGCCGGGGCGACCTCGATGCGCCAGTCTTCGGGGGTGGTCAGGCCGGTCGGGTTCGCCCGTACGTCAAAGCCGAGCGCGCGGAGACGCGCCACTGCTGCATCGGCGTCCGGTCCGCGCCAATCCGCACCCTCGCGCAGAAGCTTCAGACCATGGCTCTCTGCGAAGGCGGGCCACAGGTCGCGGGCGCGCTTCAGCAGCGCGGCGCGTTCAGCGTCTACGTCCTCAAGAAGCGATTCCAGCGCCGGGGCGATCATGCCGGCGGCGATGGAGGAGGCGTTGGGGGCCCCGGGGTCGATGACGGTCACGGCGTGGCCGCGCGCGGCGAGCTCCGCCGCGGTGCAGAGGCCGAGCACGCCGGCGCCGATGACGATCACATCAGGGGAGGAAGCCACGGACGATCTGATCGACCGCCCGCAGCCTGAATGCAAGCGCTACTCGGCGGCGATAGCCGCGGCGCGGGTTGCACCGATGCGGGCGGTGAGGGCGGCGTGCTGGTCCCAGAGCGCCGCTGGCAGGCGGTCGCCGAACTGGGCGTAGAAGTCGGGGATCAGCGACGCCTCCTCGGCCCAGACCTCGGCGTCGACATCGAGCAGGGTCGACAGGTCAGCGTCGGACAGGCTCAGGCCCGACAGGTCCAGCGCCTCGCGGGTCGGAACGCGGCCAACCGGGGTGTCGACGGCCCCGGCCTCGTCGTCGAGACGTTCGGAAATCCACTTCAGCACGCGGGCGTTGTCGCCAAAACCGGGCCAGACGAACTGGCCGTCCTCGTTCTTGCGGAACCAGTTGACGAAATAGAGCCGCGGGAGCTTGGCCGCCTCGGTGCGTCCGCCCATCGACAGCCAGTGGGCGAAATAGTCTCCCATGTTGTAGCCGCAGAACGGCAGCATGGCGAAGGGATCGCGGCGCAGGGTTCCGATGGCGTTCTCGGCGGCGGCGGTGCCTTCGGAGGCCACCGACGAGCCCATGAAGACGCCGTGCTCCCAGTCGAAGGCTTCAGTCACCAGCGGCACGGCCGAGGCGCGTCGACCGCCGAACAGGATGGCGTCGATCGGCACGCCCTTCGGATCTTCCCATTCCGGCGCGATGGTCGGGCATTGTGAGGCCGGGGCGGCGAAGCGGGCGTTGGGATGGGCGGCGGGCTCGCCCGAAGCCGGGTCGTGGGCCGCGCCCTTCCAGTTGGTCAGGCCCTCGGGAGCGACCTTGGTCAGGCCTTCCCACCAGACGTCGTTGTCGGCGGTCAGGGCGGTGTTGGTGAAGACGGTGTTGGAGCCCATCGTCGCCAGGGCGTTGCCGTTGGTGTTGCGGCTGGTGCCGGGCGCGACGCCGAAGAAGCCGGCTTCGGGGTTCACGGCGTACAGACGGCCGTCATCGCCGAAGCGCATCCAGGCGATGTCGTCGCCGATGGTCTCGGCGGTCCAGCCGGGGATGGTGGGCTGGAACATGGCCAGGTTGGTCTTGCCGCAGGCCGAGGGGAAGGCGGCGGCGATATATTTGGCGCGGCCCTTCGGATCCGTCAGCTTGAGGATCAGCATATGCTCGGCCAGCCAGCCCTCATCGCGGGCCATGACCGAGGCGATGCGCAGGGCGTAGCATTTCTTGCCCAGCAGGGCGTTGCCGCCATAGCCCGAGCCATAGGACCATATCTCGCGGGTCTCGGGATAGTGGACGATCCACTTGTCGTCATTGCAGGGCCACGGCACATCAGCCTGGCCCCCGGCCAGCGGGGCGCCGAGAGTGTGCACCGCCGGCACGAAGAAACCGTCCTCGCCCATCAGGTCCAGCACCGGCTGGCCCATGCGGGTCATGATCCCCATCGAGACGGCGACATAGCCGCTGTCCGTGATCTCGACGCCCAGGGCGCTGATCTTCGAGCCCAGCGGCCCCATCGAGAAGGGCACGACATACATGGTGCGGCCGGCCATGCAGCCGTCGAACAGGCCGTTCAGGCGGGCGCGCATCCCGACCGGATCGGACCAGTTGTTGGTCGGGCCGGCGTCAATCTCATTGGCCGAGCAGATGAAGGTGCGGCTCTCGACGCGGGCGACGTCCTTGGGGTCCGAGGCGGCGTAGTAGCAGCCCGGGCGTTTGGTCTGGTCCAGTTCGCGCAGCGTGCCCTTGCCGATCAGGTCGGCGACGATGGCGGCCTTTTCGGCCTCCGAGCCGTCGCACCAGTGAACCCGCGCGGGCCTGGTCAGGGCGGCGATCTGCTCGACCCAGGCGACCAGGCCTGCATGGTTCGTAGGGGCCGGGTGCAGGCCCGGAATTGCGGAAGCCATCACTGTCACTCTCCTGAACGTCGCCCGGCGATCTGCGCCGCCGTGGCTCTCCCTCGCGTGATATCACGCAATGTTTCAGGGGCGGAATGACACCTTAGGCGACGCGGCGTCAACCGATGCACGTTTCAACCTCTCGCGAGCGGGGCGCCCGGAGTGGCCTGCATATTTCCGGTCGCGGGGAGGTCCGGCGCGGGGTATCGGGACGGCCATGCAGACGATGAACCCGCTCGCCGCCGCGCCCCGAGGCGCCCTCGCCTCGCCCGCCGCTGCGCGGAACACCGGGCCAATCCTTGAGGTGCTGAAGGCCCATATGCCGGGGCGCGGGCGGGTGCTCGAGATCGCCGCTGGGTCGGGCGAGCACGCCGCAGCCTTCGCGGGCGCCCTGCCCGGCCTCGACTGGACGCCCAGCGATCCCAATGCGGAGGCACGGGCCAGCATCACGGCCTGGGCGACGGCGGCGAGCCTGCCGAACCTGCGCCCGCCGCTGGCGCTGGACGTGCTGGACGCGGCGACCTGGCCGGAGGGGCCGCTGCAGGCCGTGGTCTGCGTCAACATGATCCACATCAGCCCGTGGGCGGCGACCGAAGGCCTGATGGCGCTGGCCGGGAGCCGGCTGGCGACCGGCGGCCTGCTGGTCCTGTACGGGCCGTATCGCGAGGCGGACGTTGCGCTGGCCCCGTCCAATGCGGCGTTTGACCAGAGCCTCAAGGCCCGCGATCCAGCCTGGGGGCTGAGAGATCGGGACACGGTGGCGGCCGTGGCGAAGGCGGAGGGGCTTGCGCTGACGCGGCGGGTCGAAATGCCGGCGAACAATCTGATGCTGCTGTTCCGCCGGGTCTGAGCGGCCCTTGTGCTTCCGGCGGGGATGTGGCGGCATCCCGGCCAAGCTGGCTGAACCTGATCGAAAGCACCGACATGAAACGTCTCCTCACTGTTCTGACCGTTCTCGCCGTTGCGGCTCCGGCTTGGGGGCAGACGCCGCCGACAGCCGCGCCAGCCGCTGCTCCGGCCCCAGCCGCCTCCTATGGCGCACCGATCGGGCTGGAGGCGGCGCAGGCGCTGGTCGACCGGGCCATCGAGGCCGGCCGCGCCCGCGGCTTCCGTCTGGCCATCGCCGTGGTCGAGCCGTCAGGCGAACTGGTCGCCTTCGGGCGGATGGACGACGTCCAGTACGGCTCGATCACCGTCGCCCAGGCCAAGGCCCGGTCCGCAGCCCGGTTCCGCGCTTCCTCCGCCTCGGCGGAGGAACGGTTGGCCGCCGGGCGCATCGCCCTGCTGGCCATCGACGGGATGATGCCCGTCGCCGGCGGCGTGCCGATCGTGGTCGACGGCCGGGTGGTCGGGGCCATCGGCGTGTCGGGGGCGTCGTCGGCGCAGGACGACGAGGTCGCGCGGGCGGCCATAGCCGCGGTGCTGGGCGGCTAGACCCGGCTCCGCCCTGCGGCTACGGACCCGGCATGGCGTTTTCCAGAACCTACGACGGCGACGAGCCGGTCCGGATCAACAAATGGCTTGGCCAGACCGGGGTCTGCTCGCGGCGCGAGGCCGACGCCCTGATCGCGGACGGCCTGGTCTCGGTGGACGGCGAGGTGGTCGCGGACGCAGGCCGCAAGCTGGAGCCGGGGCAGACCCTGACCCTCAGCGACCGGGCTACGGCGGCGCTGGCTGAGGGTGTGACCATCGTCATGCACAAGCCGCTGGGCTTCGTCTCGGGCCAGCCGGAGCCTGACAAGATCCCGGCGGTGCGGCTGATCACCGAGGCTAACCGGATTGGCCCCGGCGCGGTCCCGGCCGAGGACGCCTCCCTGCCCCCGATCGGGCGGCTGGACGAGGACTCCCGGGGCCTGCTGCTGCTGTCATCCGACGGGGTGGTGGCCAAGGCGGTGATCGGGCCGCAATCCGATCTGGACAAGGAGTATCTGGTCCGCGTCGCGGGCGACGTCACCGAGAACAAGCTGAAACTGCTGCGTTTCGGCCTGATGCTGGACGGACGTCAGCTGAAGGCCGCGCGGGTCAGCCGGATGGAGTCCTTCCGGCTGAAATTCATCCTGCGCGAGGGCCGCAACCGCCAGATCCGGCGGATGTGCGAGATGGTCGACCTCGAGGTCATCGACTTGATCCGTGTACGGATCGGACCGCTGAAACTGGACAACCTGCCCGAGGGCCGCTGGCGGATGCTGACGGCCGAGGAGCGAATGGCGCTGGTCGGCTGAAGCGCCGAAAGAACATCCCCTGCCGCTATCGTCATTCCGGGCGGAGAGACGCGTAGCGGCTCGTAGACCCGGAACCCAGCGGCGCGCGAGCGCGAAGCTGTTGCGGACACCGTGCCTGAGCAGATCGCCTTCGGCTCCTCTGGGTCCCGGCCTTCGCCGGGATGACGATAGCGGGGGATAGAACGTCACGCCGGCGCGTGAACCTTGAACGGCTTCAGCTCGTCCGCCAGCGCCCGTTTGAACGCCGGGCGGGCCTCAGCGCGGTCGACATACGGACTGAAATCAACGGAATGGCCACGCTGGCTAACCGCCCCGGGAGCCTCTAGGGGTCGCCCATGCCCCTGGACACCGAGATCATTGACGCCGCCTTCGTGCGCACGGTGCTGGCCGCCTCCACCGACTGCATCAAGGTGCTGTCTCTGGACGGCGACCTGACCTTCATGAGCGAGGGCGGGCAGCGGGTAATGGAAGTCAGCGACTTCAACCAGTTGCGCGGCTGTCCGTGGCCCGCGTTCTGGGAAGGCCTGGGCCACGCCGACGCGGTGAGGGCGGTCGCCGAGGCGCGCGCCGGGCGCAACGCCCGCTTCCAGGGCCCGGCCAATACCGCGATGGGCAATCCGCGCTGGTGGGACGTGCAGGTCACGCCCATCCCCGGTCCGGACGGCAAACCCATCCGCCTGCTGTCCGTCTCGCGCGACATCACCGAGCTGAAACGCTCCGAGGAACAGCACCGGCTGCTGGCGCTGGAGCTGAACCACCGGATCAAGAACGTCCTGGCCATGGTGCAGGCGATCGCCAGCCAGACCTTCCGCGTCTCGTCGGACCCGGTCGAGGCCAAGGCGGCCTTTATCGACCGGCTGGGCGCCCTGGGTTCAGCCCAGGACCTGCTGACCCAGACGACCCTGACCGGCGCCCGCATGGCCGACATCGTCGCCGACGCCTTCCGGCCGCATGGACGCGAGGGTCAGGTGACGGCCACGGGCCCCGACGTCGACCTGTCGCCGCGCTGCGCCCTGGCCATGTCGCTGGCGCTTCACGAACTGACCACCAATGCCATCAAATACGGCGCCCTGTCGGCCGACGGCGGGCGGGTGGCGGTGAACTGGACGGTGACGCCGGGACCGGACGCCACGGCCTTCGTCCTGACCTGGACTGAAAGCGGCGGCCCGCCGGTGGTCCAGCCGACCCGCACGGGTTTCGGCTCGGGCATGATCCAGCGGGCCCTGTCCGGCTATGTCGGCGGTGCGACCACCCTGACCTATGACCCGGTGGGGGTGGTGTTCACGATGACGACGACGCTGGAGGCGCTGACGGCGGAGGTGAAGTGATCTGCCTACATCGCCCAGGCCAGCATCCACACGGCCATGCCGACCATCATCACATTCTCCGTCAGTGAGACGAAGCCCAGCGGGACGTTCGAAGAGCCTCCGACGCAGGCGCATTTGAGCTCGCGCCGGTCGATGTAGACGGCCTTGAACACCGAGACCGCGCCAATCCCTCCGATGAACAGGGCGACGGGAGCCGACAGCCAGGTCAGGGCTCCGGCCAGCATCAGCACGCCCGCGCCCAGCTCGGCGAAGGGATAGATGTAGCCGTACGGAACCCAGCGCCGGGCCAGAAGGTCGTAGTTCAGGAACATGGTCGAGAAGCGCTCGACATCCTGCAGCTTGAGCATGGCCAGCAGACACATCGCTACAGCGATGAAATTGGGCAGGACCATAGCCGTGATCGCCCGCATCGACAGCCAGTCGATCGCGAGGGCGATCAGGGCGGCGACGGCGAAGACGGCGAGCACCGGGACATAGCTGGTCGCGCCCGGCTCGGGGACCTTTTCGCCGAAGAAGCGGCGCAGGTCGTCGTAGCCGCCGATGCGGACGCCGTCGATGAAGGTCTGGGGCGTGGTCGGGACGCCGTGCCCGGCCTTGAAGGCGTCGGTCTCGGCGCGGGTCTTCAGATGGTGGTCCTCGATCCTGTAGCCCTTGCGGGCCAGCAGCCAGCGGGCCTTCTGGCCAGAGGGGCAGAGGTGGTCGGGCAGGACCATACGGTAGAGGACGGCGGTCTTCTGTGGGGCGGACATGGGCGAATCTCCTGTTGCCGATAATGATCCGCGCCCTATGTGGGGTCCGTACCATGGTCCGGAGTCAAGCGATGTCCCCTTCCTTTTTCGCCATGACCATCGCCCGACTGGCCGAAGCCGGCGGCGTGGGCGTGGAGACGGTGCGCTACTACCAGCGGCGCGGCCTGCTGGAGACGCCGCCGCGGCCCGGGGGCTCCGGCCTGGGCGGCGGGGTGCGGCGCTACGGGGCCGAGGACGTCCGGCGCCTGAAGTTCGTCCGCTCGGCACAGGGGGCGGGATTCACCCTGGAGCAGATCGGCGAGCTGCTTGCCCTGGACGCGGGCGAGGACCGGGTGCGGGCTCGCGCGCTGGCTGAGGCGCGGCTGATCGAGCTGGACCGGCGGATCGCAGACCTGGAGACGGCGCGCGCGGCGCTGCGGCGGCTGGCGACCGCCTGCGCGGGCGGGGGGAAAGGGCCGTGCCCGATCCTGGAGGCGTTCGAGGGGTGATTTCCGCCGCTACCGTCATTCCGGAAGCGCCACCAGGTCGCCGTACAGATCGGCCCAATGAGGGTTCATCTCCTCGATCAGGGCGAATTTCCAGGGCCGCAGCCAGCGCTTGATGCGCTTCTCCCTGAGAATCGCCTGGTCGACGTAGCGATGGTGCTCGTACCAGACGAGACGCTCTGTTCCCCGTTCACGGCTGTAGCCGTCGATCTGACCGTGCCTGTGTTCTTCGATCCGCCGGATCAGGTCGTTGGTCATGCCGACATAGAGCCAGCCGCATGGGCCGCTGGCGACGATATAGACCCAGTAGTTGTGGTTGTTCATGGCGCCTCCCTTTGACAACCTATCCGCGCTTGATGGGGGGCGTCAAAGCGGAGCAGGTCCCTTGTCATCCCGGCCGCAGCGAAGCGGAGAGCCGGGACGGACGGCGCGATTAATCCCTCGCTTCCGGACAGCCCGCAGGGCTGAGCCGGAAGAAGGGCTGCCGCCGAAAGGTCTGTTTGAAAAAAGGGCCCCGCCGGGGTCACCCCAACCTGTCTCCCGGCTCAGCCCAAGCGGGCTGTCCGGGAGGGGATAAGGGGGGTCTCGTCCCGTCCCGGCTCTCCGCTTCGCTGCGGCCGGGATGACAAGAAGAGCGTGCGATGCCTTGTCATCCCGGAAGCGCCCCAGGCGCTATCCGGGACGTCGGGGATGTCGAGGCAGATGACGCGGGCGGACTTCAGGTGCGGTCTGAAGCGGCGCTGGAGTTTGGCGCGGTGGGCGCGCTCCATGACGAAGATCAGGTCGGCCCAATCGAGATGTTCGGGCGTGACCGGCTCCTCCGCATCGGGCGCCAGGCCGGCGGAGGCGGTCTCGACGCCGGGGTGTGAGGCGAACACCCGCTCGGCCGTGGGGGAGCGGAGGCGGTTGCGGGAGCAGAGGAAGAGGAGGTTGGTCAGGATGCTATATCTGCTCAATGATGTTTGATTTGGCCGGGTTTCGGCTTTCCACGTCAAAACCCGCTAAAGCTTCTGACCGCAACATCGAGACTTCATATGTTCCGACATCGCACAGTCTTCGTCATCGGGGCAGGATGCAGCAAGAACTACAAATTCGATGTGGGCAGCGAACTCCTGTCAAACATAGTGAAAAAAACGGCGAGGGAAGACGAAGTCATAGCCAGCGCGCTTGTCCGCCTTCCTGGAGGCAACATAGATGTCAAACGCCGCCTTACAACGTTTTCGGCCGGACTACAGAGTCACGAAACGATAGATCAGTACCTCGATTTTATACAAAACGACCAACTCTCCGTCGCTTTAGGTAAGATTGCCATAGCAAGGTGCATCCTCGAGCAGGAACACGCGAGCGGTCTAACAGATGAAAAATTGCGAACGGGCGTGGGAAGCTTTGCCCACACTTGGGTTTCCCGACTTATTTCGCGCATTCTGCGCGATTTGGGACGGGGCAACATCGCCGAGATGTTTTCCAATCTTACGTTCATCTGCTTCAACTATGATCGAATTATCGAGCAGATCGCTTATCATCAAATCAGAAACGCTACGAATGATGAGGGTGAAACACGCGCGGCGCTTTCCCAGCTTCGCGTTCTTCATCCTTACGGAAGCTTGGGGAATATTCCTTGGCAGGGCGGCTCCAATGTCGTGGAGTTCGGACGTGGGCACGATGAATATGGCGCAATACTTATGGCGTCCAAATCAATCCGAACCTTTACAGAAACAGTCGAAAGTAAACTTGGCCAAGAAATCAACGTGGCGATCAACAATGCCGAGCAAGTCTGCTTCAATGGCTTCGGATACATCCGCCAGAACATGACGCTCTTGAGGAGAGACAACGAACCGCCACCTCGCCTGACGCTGATGAATCAGTATCTTATGCCCAACCCAGAACGAGTCTTGGCTGTCAGAGCGGTGAAAGCGGCGCTAGTGCGGAACACATCCCTACTCGGTTCCATGATCGAGACTGATTTGGACGCGAGTGAGTTCATGAATCACTGGCTCGGGACAATATTTGCAGACCCTTAAAGCGGAATATTATCGTGCTTCTTCCACGGGTTCTCCTGCTGCTTGTTCTTCAGCGTCCGTAGCGCCCGGATCAGTCTCCGCCGGGTCCCGTGCGGCATGATCACGTCGTCGATATAGCCCAGCCCCGCCGCCACGAACGGGTTGGCGAACCGTTCCTTGTACTCGGCCTCTCGCGCCGCCAGCGCTTCCGGGTCGCCGGCCTCCTTGCGGAAGATGATCTCGACCGCGCCCTTGGCGCCCATGACGGCGATCTCGGCCGAGGGCCAGGCGTAGTTGACGTCGCCGCGCAGGTGTTTGGAGCTCATCACGTCATAGGCGCCGCCATAAGCCTTGCGGGTGATGACGGTCAGCTTGGGCACGGTGGCCTCGGCATAGGCGAACAGCAGCTTGGCGCCGTGTTTGATCAGGCCGCCGTACTCCTGACGCGTGCCGGGCATGAAGCCGGGCACGTCGACGAAGGTCACCAGCGGGATGTCGAAGGCGTCGCAGAAGCGCACGAAACGGGCGGCCTTGCGGCTGGAATCGATGTCCAGCACGCCGGCCAGCACCTGCGGCTGGTTGGCGACGACGCCGACGGTCTGGCCGTCGAGGCGGCCGAAGCCGGTGACGATGTTCTTCGCGAAGTCCGGGCCGATCTCGAAGAACTCGGCCTCGTCGACCGTCTTCAGGATCAGCTCCTTGATGTCATAGGGCTGGTTCGGATTGGCCGGGACCAGGGTGTCGAGGCTGGCTTCGTCGCGCTCGGGGTCGTCGTAGGAGTCGCGGACCGGGGGCTTTTCGCGGTTCGACAGGGGCAGGAAGCCGATCAGGCGGCGGACCTCGCTGAGGGCCTCCAGATCGTTCTCGAAAGCGCCGTCGGCGACGCCGGACTTCTGCGAATGGACGCGGGCGCCGCCGAGGTCCTCGTGGGTGACCACCTCATTGGTGACCGTCTTCACCACGTCGGGGCCGGTCACGTACATATAGCTCGTGTCCTTCACCATGAAGATGAAGTCGGTGATGGCCGGGGAATAGACGTCGCCGCCGGCGCAGGGGCCCATGATGACGCTGATCTGGGGGATGACGCCCGAGGCCAGGGTGTTCTGCAGGAAGATGTCGGCATAGCCGGCCAGGGATTCGACCCCCTCCTGGATGCGGGCGCCGCCGGCGTCGAACAGGCCGATGATGGGGGCGCCGTTGGTCAGGGCCATGGTCTGGATCTTGACGATCTTGGCCGCGTGGGCACCCGAGAGCGAGCCGCCGAAGACGGTGAAATCCTTGGAGAAGACATAGACCAGACGGCCGCCGATCGTGCCGCGGCCGGTCACCACGCCGTCGCCGGGGATGCGCTGGGTTTCCATGCCGAAGTCGTGCGAGCGGTGCTCCACGAACATGTCGGTTTCCTCGAACGAGCCCTCGTCCAGCAGCACGTCGATGCGTTCGCGCGCGGTCAGCTTGCCCTTGGCGTGCTGGCTGGCGATGCGGGTCTCGCCGCCGCCGAGCTTGGCGGCCGCGCGGCGGGCTTCGAGCTGTTCGAGGATGTCTTGCATGGTCGGGTCTCCTTGAGCGCGAGGCTTAAGGAGAGTTTGGCGCCTTGTCATCCCGGACGCCGCGAATGCGGCGATCCGGGACGTTGGGGGCACAGGATTTCTCCTCCCGGAAGCTGCGTCAGCAGCTATCCGGGAGACAGGTCAGGACATAGCGCCAAGGCCACCTGTCTCCCGGACAATCGCGTTGCGATTTCCGGGAGTACGAACTGGCGCCGCCGCCGTCCCGGATCGCCGCTTTCGCGGCGTCCGGGATGACTAGGTTGGCCTTACCCCGAGAACCCCTGCCCCAGACGCTCGGGCGCCGTCATCCCGGCCAACAGGGTCAGCTCGGCGACATGGGCGGTGAAGGCCCTGCGGCCCGCGGTGGTGAGGGTGATCCAGGTGCGCTGACGGCCGTTTTCAGCGGCCTTGGTCAGCTTGACGTAGCCGGCCTCCTCCAGCTGCTTCAGGTGTTTGGACAGGACCGAATCCGACACCTTGATGGCGTCGCGGAGCATGGCGAACTCGGCCGCCTCCACGCCTGACAGCATGGCGCAAATCTGCAGCCGGCCGGGGGCGTGAATCACCGCATCGAAGACGGGGGCCCTCATCCGCCGTTCCCGGCGACGTCCCGCCGATAGGCCCGCATCCAGGCTTCGCCGGCCCAGTAGGCCGTCAGCCAGGCCAGAGCGACCGCCAGCGGCGGTGCCCAGGCCGGCCCGTCGAAGAGCCGGGGCGACATCGCCAAGGCGATCAGCGCCATCAGGACGATGCCGAGCCCCAGACCGACCACCGGAGCCCGGCGCGACAATCCGACCCCGAGCCGCCATCCCATCCGGGCCCTGTCGTGGCGGACCAGAAGGACGCCGCCCACCGCGACGACGGCGGCCAACCAGAAGCTCAGCCAGGCCGGCGCGGCGAAGACGCCGACCAGTCCGGCCATCAGGGTCGCGTGCACCAATCTGGAGGTGAGCGGATAGACCAGCCGGCCGCCAAACGCCGCGCGGGCGCTCCGGATCGTCTCAAGGGCCTCATGCGGGCTCGGATCTTGCGTCATCGGGAAACCTCACTTTCCAATATGGAAAGCGTAGCATGATTTTCCATATTGGAAAGTGATTATTTTCCAGTTTGGAAAGTCAGCCCAGCGCGTGGAACCAGCGGTCCAGCAGCGCGGCCTCGGCGCGGCGGGCGGCGGTGCGTTCGGCGGCCTCGGCGTCGACGCCCCACTGGCGCTCCTGGAAGGCCTCGTCGAGGCGGCTGAGCTCGAAGGCGGCCTCGCCGGACAGCAGGCCGCGCTGCAGCGCGAGGGCCAGCACCGCCGAGCCCAGCAGGGGCGTGGCCATGGCCAGGCCGGTCAGGGCGAAGTCGTCGAGCCGCAGGGCCAGTTCGGCCACGCGGGCGATGGCGGCGGGGTCCTGCGGGCGGTGACATATGCCCTCGGCCGGTTCGAGCACCACGCCCAGCTCCAGCGCCGCCCAGTCGCGCCAGGGCGTCCATTCGCGGGCCTGTTCCGTCGCCAGCGAGGTCGGATGCTCCGCGAGGTAGCAGAGCAGGTCCGACCCGGCGAAGGCGGCGATCTCTTCGGCCACGGCCTCGCGCACCTGCGAAACCCGGTCGATGGCGGTCGAGGCCAGGCGGGTGGCGGGCATGGTCGCAGGGTCGATGAACTCGCCCTGCGCGGCCCATTCCCCGGCCGCCAGCCGCGCGGCGGCCTCGGTCGGCAGGCGCAGCGGGGCGTGGGCCGGCGTCTTCGGCGTGCGCCCGTCCAGCGTCACCACCCAGCCGCCCTCGCCTTCCGCCACGTCGACGTCGGTCCAGAAGCGTTTGAGCCGCTCCTCGGACTCGCGGAAGCCCTTGCGGGCGGCGACGTTGGGATCGAGGGGCGGGATGTGGCTCATGCGGGGTCTCGGGCGATCTCAGGCGGCACGGGTCAGGTCGGCGAAACCGTCCAGCACCATGGTCAGTTCGGCGAAGGATCGGGCGACGTGGCGGGCCCCGGCGGCCTGCTGTTCCTCGACCG
The DNA here is from genome assembly GCF_051860745.1 of Brevundimonas sp. Lineage (GTDB taxonomy): Bacteria > Pseudomonadota > Alphaproteobacteria > Caulobacterales > Caulobacteraceae > Brevundimonas. The sequence goes on along the minus strand of NZ_JBHYDN010000008.1, from coordinate 35,027 downwards.
TATGGAAGCCCCAGGCGACGCCGAGCGGCAGGACGCCGGCGTTGATCGCCATCTCGATGTCATGGGCGGTGTCGCCGATCATGAGGGTGGTGGCCGGACAGGCGTCGCAGGCGGCCATGGCGGCGTGCAGCATGGCGGGGTCCGGCTTGCCGGGCCCGTCCTCGGCGCAGTGGGACGAGATGAACAGATCGGCCCAGCCCTCGCGGGCCAGATTGCGGGCCACGCCCCGGCGCGACTGGCCCGTCGCCAGCGCCAGCCGCCAGCCGTCGCGATGCAGGCGGCGCAGGGTCTCCATGGCGCCGGGATAGAGCGGCTCATGGAAGTCCGGATCGCTGTTCATGCGCAGAAACACCGCTTTGAAGGCCTCGACGAAGCGGGCGAGGTCGGCGTCGTTCAGATTCGGCTCGAGCTCACGCAGGGCCACCGGCAGGGACAGGCCGACGATCTTGCGCACCCGGTCGTATTCCGGCTCGGGCAGGCCGAGCGCCCGCGACGCCTCGGTCGCCGCCTCGAAGATGGAAGCGCGGCTGTCGACGAGGGTGCCGTCGATGTCGAAGACTGCGAGGGGTCTCAAGAAATCACCGCTCATCCCGGCGAATGCCGGGACCCAGATCACGAACGCAAAGGGACGGGACCGACCACCGGCGTTCGCCGCGGCGGACTTGTTGTTTTCCATCTGGGCCCCGGCATTCGCCGGGGTGAGCGGAAGGGATAGAAATCATCGCTGCCGTTTCACCCCTTCAAACGGATCGCTCTCGTTTCCTTCCGCCTCCTCGAAGCCGAAATGGGCGAAGCCGGCGCGCATTTCGGGGCTCAGCGGGGCCTCGACCACCAGCATGCCGCCGGACGGATGTTCCAGCTCGATGCGACGGGCGTGGAGCTGCAGCTTCAGCGGGCCCGACAGCTCCTTCGATGCCTCGTCGCCGTATTTGGGATCGCCGAGGATCGGATGGCCGATGCCGGCCATATGGGCGCGCAGCTGATGCGTCCGCCCCGTGAACGGCCGCAGGGCCATCCACGAGGCGCGGTGGGCGGCGCGGCTGATGGTGGCGAAGGCGGTCTCGGCCGGTTCGGCGCGCGGGTCCTTGCGGTCGGCGGGGCGCATCATCTCGAAATCGTTGATGCCGGTCTTCTTCAGCGGCATGTCGATCTGGCCGGCGGCGGGCTTGGGGTTACCGATGACGATGGCCCAGTAGGTCTTCTTCGCCTGACGCCGGGCGAAGGCGCCGGCCAGCCGTTTGGCCGCCTCGGGGCCCTTGCCGAGCAGCAGGACGCCGGAGGTGTCGCGGTCGAGGCGGTGGACCAGGCGCGGGCGGTCCATCCCCTCCCCCCAGGCCGACAACAGGCGGTCGACGTGGCGGCTGGTCTTGGTGCCGCCCTGGACGGCGAGGCCGTGGGGCTTGTTGATGGCGATGACCATGTCGTCCTCGTAGAGGACCAGCGATTTGGCGAAGGCGATGTCCTTGGCCGACAGGGTGTGCAGGTCCCCTGCCTTCCGCGACGCATCATCCGGGATCGGCGGCACGCGTACGGCGGCGCCGGCGGTCAGGCGGCCTTCGGGCTTGATGCGGGCGCCGTCGACGCGGATCTGGCCGCTACGGGCCATCTTCTGCACCTGGATGTTGGACAGGTGCGGCCAGCGCCGGCGGAACCAGCGGTCCAGCCGGATGCCGTCCTCGGCTTCCGCGACATAGAGGGTCTGGACCTCGCGCCTGGGCGGTTCGGGGGTGTCCTGAATGGGGTCATCGGTCAAAGGGCGGCTCCGAAGGCGCGGCGGGCGACCATCAGGCCGATAAACAGGGCGGCGATCGACAGGACCACCGAGGCGGCGACGTAGCCGCCGGCCATGGCCAATTGACGGCGCTCGATCATCAGCGCCGCCTCCAGTGAAAAGGCCGAGAAGGTGGTGAAGCCGCCCAGCACGCCGACGGCGGCGAAAAGGCGCAGACTCTCGCTGTTGGCGCCGCCCCGGAAGGCCAGCCAGCCGGCCAGCAGCCCCATCAGCAGGCCGCCGACGACATTGACCGTCAGCGTCGCCCACGGCCACTGAGCCGTCGGAAACTGGCGCATGGCCCAGACGCCGACCCCGTAGCGGGCGACAGCGCCGAGAGCGCCCCCGGCTGCGACGATGAGAAGACGTGTCATGATGCGGGGCTTATACACATCGACGCCGGTTGTGTGAGGCCCGGCCCGGAAAGCCTGACCGAAACTTCACTTGCCCAACCGCAGGGTTAACGCCGATATCTAGTCCCTGCGGCGCCGCTTCGCGCCCAAGGGGAACGCCGTCGGCCCTGCGGCGCGATCTGCCATATTGCCGGGCTGACGATTCAAGGACCGCCGCACGCGCCATGTCGCACGACGATCACAACCACGGGAACGACGGCCACGGCGCGCCGCATGACGGTGGTCATGGCGGCCACGGCGAGGACGCCCGCCTGCAGGCGACGCCGAATCCGCCGCCGCGCGGGGGCGAAGACAGCCCCAACCGCGCCGTGCCGCCGCCGACCCCGAGCCGCGGTCGCGAGGCGTTGCGCGGCGGCGACGGCATCCTGCGTCCCATTTCCGAGAGCGAGTATTTCTCGGCCACGCCCGAGGCCGAGGCGATCGTCAGCTCGCATATCGACGAATATTTCAACCAGCCGCTGGACATCTTTCCGTTCTGGGAGACCGACGGAAAGCCCGACCGGTTCCATGTCCTGTTCAGCCGCCAGATCGAGGAGCGATTCCCGGTCGACACCGACATTCGCAGCCGCATCCACGGCTATGGTCGGCGGATATTCAAGGCGCTGGTGACGCACGTCACGGTCAAGCGGCTGAGCCAGGCCGGGGCGCTGGCCGCCTTCGCCGCCCTGGCCATCCTCGGCCCCGGCTGGTTCACGAGCTGGACCGGCTCCGAGGCCATGGGCCTCGGCCTCGCCGCGGGCGCCATGATCGCCTCCCTGGGTCTCTACTGGGGCCTGCAGGCGGTGCTGTTCATCCAGTACCGGTTCCAGCTGGAGAACGACTCCTACGAGTTGTCGCGCGAGATCGTGCAGCGGACCCGCGAACTGCAGAACCTGTTCACCAGCGCCCGCGCCATGGCGGACCAGGCCGAGACCCAGTTCCAGCAGGACGGCAAGGGCTGGGGCCAGCGGGCGCAGTATCTGACCCGGCTGACCATGTGGCTGGGCGCGCGGATGGAATACCTTGAAAAGCACGTCCAGATGGAGCTGTGGCGCGTGCGCCGCGAGCGCTACTGGATGCGCTGGGCGCAGCGGATCATGACGCCGCTGGTGCTGATCGCCGGTCTGGCTGTGCTGGCGCTTGAACCCGCGCCGGAAACCGGCGAGGCGGGTTTCCGCGCCCTGCAGGGACTGGCCGCCGTGCTGGGCGTTCTGGTCAGCTGGCTGTCCTATTTCCGCTGGCGCACGCCGGTGGGGGCGATCCAGGACAAGCTGGGCGTCGACGGCTGGGTCCGCTACGCCTCGCTGGACGTCGACAACGCCGTCTCGGATCAGGTGCGGCGCGACAAGGAACGACTGGTCGAATACCGGGCGCTCACCCGCGGTGGCCGCTGATCAACGTCGCAGGCTGTCCTGCACTGCCCGCGCGTCAAAGACGTTCGGGCGGTCGGGACGGGGCCCGTCGCCCAGCACCACCTCCAGCGTGGTCGAGGTCTGCGAGGGTCCGCTGAAGTTCAGTCCGACCCCGACGCCGACCCCTGAGGCGGAATAGCGGCCGTAGCGGCCCGAGGAACGACCGGCGCCGTAACCGATGCCAACGCTGGGGCGCATGCCGCCGGCGCTGTCCAGCCGGCCGTCGGTCCAGCGCTGGGTGACCTCGAACCAGTCGTGGCCCTCGGCCGTGGTCAGCTCGGCCGCGCGCAGCAGGGCCATGTCCATGACCGGACCCGGCGCGCCGACGCCGTTGTAGGTGACGCGGAAGCGGTTGGATTCGATCCGTTGTTCGGCGTAGCCCTGCCCGCCCGGTCCCATTTGGGCGCCGTAGGGCGCGAGGCTGGCGCAGGCCGACAGCGCCAGGCCGGCGGCGGCGATCAGGGGCAGGGTCAGGCGGGTCATGGCGGGTCTCCGGGCGTGTGGAGAATAGCGCGGGTCGAACGGCGTGGTTCCGGCGCCTACAGCCCCGCCGCAGCCTTCAGCGCCTCGAAATCCTCCGGCGGGGGTGCTTCGACGGTGCGGTAGCCGCCTTCGGGGTGGGGGAAGGTCAGTTTGGCCGCGTGCAGCATCAGCCGCGGGGCGGCGCGACCGGCGAAGGTCAGGGCGCCGCCATAGCGGGCGTCTCCGGCCAGCGGACGGCCGATCGAGGCCATGTGAACGCGCAGCTGGTGCATCCGGCCCGTGGCGGGGTCCAGCTCGACCAGGGCCCCGTCATCGGAGGCCGACAGGGTGCGATAGCGACTCAGCGCGGCCTGGGCGCCGGGCGTGTCGGCGGACACGGCGCGCATATAGCTCTCGCGGCCGATCTCCTGACGCAGTAGCGGCGTGTCGATGGTCCCGGACGTCGGCTCCGGCGCCGCGGACAGCAGGGCGAGGTAGGTCTTCTTGAACCGCCGCGCCTGCATGGCCTTGCCGAGGAATCCGGCGGCGGGTTTATTCTTCGCGGCGAGGATGACGCCCGAGGTGTCGCGGTCCAGTCGGTGCACCAGATCAGGCCGTTTGCCGTTCGAGCGGGCGAAGGCCCACAGCAGGTCGTCCAGCGTATGCGCCTGGATGCGGCCGCCCTGGCTGGACAGGCCAGCCGGCTTGTTGAAGACGATCACGGCCTCGTCCTCGTGGAGTATCCACGAACGGACGGCGGCGATTTCGGCCTCGGACAGGGAAACGGGGGAACGGTCGGTCACCGCGCCTGCATAGGCGAAAGACCGACCGTCCGTCAGCCCCTCAGCGCAGCACGCCCTTCTTGCTCATCATCCAAGCGTACCAGATGAAGAACAGGCAGGCGCCGCCGATGACGATCTGCATCGGCCACATCGACCCCATGGCCGCCAACCCGTCCGACAGGGCGAAGGCGTAGATCGTGCCCGCCAGCCAGCCGAGGAAAGACACCACAAAGACCGGCATCGCCCATTTACGGCGGAGCAGCAGCAGGATCGCGCCGAGGGCGCCGCCCCAGACGCCGATGGCCCAGGCCGCGTGCGTCCACATCGGCATGGCGTTGAAATACTCCAGCTGGGCCGCGGACATGCCCATCTGCGCAAACCATTCGTCCTGCCGCGTCTGGGTCATGAAGTAGTCGAAACAGCCGAAGCTGTTCCACAGCAGCGCCAGAACGCCGACGACCCACAGGTGCCAGGGCGTCGAGACGCGATCGCTCATGCCGCTCATGACAGCATTCCCTTCTTGCTCATCGTCCAGGCGTACCAGGCCAGGAAGGCGGCGACGACGACGATCACCCAGGGCATGTAGGTCATCATGGCCATGGCTTCCGGCAGCGGCGGCATCGGGTTTGCGAACCCGTAGACCAGGCTGCCCAAGGCGGCGAGAAACGACAGGGCGAAGGCGGGAACCGCCAGCTTGTTCCGCATCAGCAACAGGATCGAGCCGGCGACGGCGCCCCAGACGCCCAGCACCCAGGGACCGTACATCCAGGTCGGCATGGCGTTGTAATAGTCGATCATCGGCTGAGTCATGCCGGAGGCGCGCCAATAGGTCTCGCCCTGGGTCACGCTCATCACAAAATCATAGCCGCCGAAGGCGTTCCACAGCAGGGAAATCACCCCCACGGCCCAGAGATGCCACGGCGTCGCGGCCTTCATCATATCGCTCATCTTCCCCTCCCAAGGTTGATCGATGGGCGGAAGCTAGACCCAAAACCGCCGTTACGGCAACGCTAGGCCGCGGGAACCCGCCACGGCGGGTTGATGCGGCTCTCGCCGGCGAAATACAGGCACAGGCGATTGCCGTTGGGATCGGACAGGCGCGCCTCGCGCCAGAGCCAGCGCTGATCGACCGGATCACTGTCGAAGACGACGCCGGCAGCCTTCAGCGCGGCGACCCGGTCGTCAAGATCGTCGCATTCGAAATAGACCATCGTCCCGCCGGGCGCGGGGACCTCCGCGAGGTGAACCGAGAAGGTCGCGCCGCCCGGGCAGAGGAAGCGGGCGTAGTGGTCGCTGGAGACGATCAGCTCCAGTCCGAGCCGCTGGTAGAAGGCGCGGGCGCGGGGGATGTCGGAGGCCTCGACGGTGACCTGGTTGAGGTTCATTCGTCGCCCTGTCGCGCCGCCCGCATCGCCGCCCAGCGGTCGAGCCGCTCCTTCACCTTGGCCTCATGACCCTCGCCTTTCGGGGCGTAGAAGACGCGGCGCTCCATCCCGTCCGGGAAGAAGTTCGCGCCCGAGAAACCCTCCGGCGCGTCGGGGTCATACTGGTAGCCCTGGCCGTAGCCGAGCGACTTCATCAGCTTGGTCGGGGCGTTGCGGATGTGGGCCGGCGGCATCAGCGAGCCGGTTTCGTGCGCCGCCCGCTTCGCCGCCTTGAAGGCCTCGTAAACGCCGACCGACTTGGGCGCGGTGGCGAGGTGGACAACGGCCTGTGCGAGGGCCAGCTCGCCCTCGGGAGAGCCGAGGAAGTCGTAGGTATCCTTGGCCGCATTGGCGACCAGCAGTGACAGGGGGTCGGCCTCGCCGATGTCCTCGACCGCCATACGCACGATGCGGCGGGCCAGATACAGCGGATCCTCGCCGCCGTTCAGCATCCGCGCCAGCCAGTAGAGGGCGGCGTCAGGGTCAGACCCGCGAACAGATTTATGCAGCGCGGATATGAGGTTATAGTGTTCTTCTCTGCTCCTGTCGTAGGCAGGCGCCCGCTTCTGCAGGATGCCGGCCAGGGCCTGGACGTCCAGCGGCTCGGTCGAGGTCAGGTCGAACAGCACCTCCGACATGGTCAGCAGGTAGCGGCCGTCGCCGTCGGCCAGGGCGAGCATCGCCTGGCGCGCCTCGGGGGTCAGGGGCAAGGTCTTGCCCTCCTGCGCCTCGGCCCGAATCAACAGTTGATCGAGAGCCGCATCGTCCAGTCGCTTGAGCACATAGACCTGCGACCGCGACAGCAGGGCGCCGTTCAACTCGAACGACGGGTTCTCGGTCGTGGCGCCGACGAGGGTGATGATCCCCTCCTCCACGAACGGCAGGAAGCCATCCTGCTGGGCGCGGTTGAAGCGGTGGATCTCGTCGACGAACAGCAGGGTCGACTGGCCGGCGGCGCGGCGCATGCGGGCGGCCTCGAACGCCTTTTTGAGGTCAGCGACGCCGGAGAAGACCGCGCTCAGCGACTGGAACTGGTAGCCGGCGGCCTGGGCCAGCAGGCGGGCGATAGTGGTCTTGCCGGTGCCCGGCGGTCCCCACAGGATCATCGAGCCCAGCCGCCCGGCCTCAACCATGCGCCGGATCGGCCCGCCCGGTCCCAGCAGATGATCCTGACCCACGACCTCCTCAAGCGTGCGCGGCCGGAGCCGGTCGGCCAGCGGCGCGTCGGGAGGATGGATGCCGGAGGCTTCGAACAGGTCGGTCATGGACGATCAGAGATAGGCGTTACCGGCGCGCATTTCACGCGTTAGTGTGGCTGCGAAGCGAGGAGCGCGCGACATGGCTGACGACCACAACGCGCAGGGTCCGGTAATCGGCATCGCCCCTCATCTGACCATTCCGTCGCGGGGCGGTCAGGCGGCGATCGAATTCTACACCCGCGCCTTCGGGGCCACCGAGATCCGCCGCATGCCGGCTGAAGACGGCGAGAGGCTGATGCACGCCCACCTGACAATCAACGGCGCCAGCGTGATGCTGCACGACGAGTTCCCCGAGATGAACGGCGAGCAGGACATCGTCCCGAAGGGCGTTACGATCCATCTGCAGGTCGATGACGCCGACGAATGGTGGAACCGCGCCCTGCTGGCCGGGGGCGTGCCGCTTTATCCGCTGGCTGACCAGGTCTGGGGCGACCGCTATGGCCAGTTGCGCGACCCCTTCGGCCACACCTGGTCGATCGGATCGCCGATCCGCAAATAGCTCCGGCGGTGGAAGCAAAAAACCTAGCGGATCACGCCGCTGAGGCGTTGACCGCGACGGTTGATGGTCAGCTCGGAGCCGCGGCCGACGTCGGCCAGTTGCTGCACTGAGGTCACGGCGCGCCCGTTGACGGTCAGGATGATGTCCCCTCCTTGCACTCCGACCCGGTTGGCGTAGCTGCCGCGTTGCACCTGGCCGACGATGACCCCGCTGGCGAAGGGATCGCCGCCCAGACTGTCGGCGAGCGCGGGGTTGAGCGCCAGCACCTGGGCCCCCGACAGGACGCCGGAGCGGACGACGGTCGCATTGTCGGTGCTCACATCGCCCGGCAGCGGCTGAACCCGCGCGTTCAGCGTCTGGTTGCTGCCGTCGCGCAGGACGGTGACCTGCACTGTCTCGTTCGGCGCCCGGGTGCCGACGCGGAAGTTGAGGCCGCCCTGGTCGTTGATCTCGGCCCCGTCAACGGCGGTGATGACATCGCCCTGGCGCAACCCCGCGCGCGCGCCGGGACCGTTGGGCCAGACTTCCGTGACCACCAGTCCCTGCGGTCGGTCCATGTCGAGGCTGCGGGCGATCTCAGCCGAAACCCCCTCGCCCTTCACGCCCAGCCATGGCCGAACCACGGCGGAGGCGCCGCCGACGGCTGAGTCGACCACCCGCTTGACCATCGAGGCCGGCACGGCGAAGCCGACGCCCGAAGACGAGCCGGAGCGGGAGAAGATGGCGGTGTTGATGCCGATCAGGTCGCCGTCCATGTCGACCAGCGCCCCGCCCGAATTGCCCGGATTGATGGCCGCGTCGGTCTGGATGAAGGAGCCGCTGTCCGAGATGCCCGTCTCGGTCCGGTTCAGGGCGGAAATGATGCCGTTGGTCACGGTCTGGCCGACCCCGAACGGATTGCCGATGGCCAGCACCAGATCGCCGATCTGCTGTTCCTCGCGGTCGTCGATGTTGAGAGTCGGCAGTCGCTCCTCGACACCCTCCAGCTGCAGTACGGCGATGTCGGAGCGCTCGTCGGCCAGCACCACCCGGGCGTTGAATTCGCGCCTGTCATTCAAGGTGACGCGGATCTGTTGCATGCCGGCGATGACGTGGTTGTTGGTCACAACCACTCCGGTGGAGCGGACGATCACGCCTGAACCGACCGAGCCGGTCTGGCGCTGGCCAGGAATGCCCCAGAAGGGGTCGCGGACCTGCTGCACCCCGCGCGCCGAGATATTGACCACGGCGGGAGCCGCGGTGCGCACCACGGGGGCGAAGCTGGACTTCATCGCGAGGGCGTCGCCCGGAACCACGCGGTTCTCGGCGAAGACGCCATCCTGGGCCTGGGTCTCGTTCGGCTGGCCGCAGGCGGCAAGGGTCAGTGCGATCGCGATCGCAAGGGTTCGGGTCTTCATCATCATCCAGTCGGTCAGTCGGGCGGCGGCATCGCCATTCCGCCTCGCCATTGGGACGGGATCAAGGCGCCGGGGGCTGGCGGATGGCCATTCCGCAAGCCGAGGTTGCGAAAGCTTAATGCCATGACGGCTTGCGCGGCGCGGCCGGGCAAGGCCAAGCTGCCTGCATGACAGCCGTGATTGAAACCCCCGTTATCCAGGTCCTGGGGCTTACCAAGACCTACGGAACCGTCCGCGCCCTCGACGGGCTGGACCTCTCCATTCCGCGGGGCGGGGTCTATGGCGTGCTGGGGCCCAACGGGGCCGGCAAGTCGACCCTGTTCCGCATCCTGCTGGGCCTGATCCGGCCGACGGACGGCACGGCGACCATCATGAACGGGCCGGTCGGCGACATCGCCCACATGCGCCTGACGGGCTCGATGATCGAGACCCCGCGCTATCCCCCCTATTTGACCGCGCGGCAGGTGTTGCGCTGGCTGGCGCTGGAGCACGGCATCACCGGTACGGCGGACATTCCGTACTGGCTGGAGCGGGTCGGGCTGTCCGAAGCGGCGGACCGCAAGGTGCGTGGCTTCTCAGTGGGCATGATGCAGCGCCTCGGCGTCGCTGCCGCCCTGATCAGCAAGCCCGAGCTGATCATTCTGGATGAACCAACCAGCGGCATGGATCCTCCCGGCATTCAGGAGATGCGGGCCCTGATCCGCAGCCTGGCCAATGACGACGGCCTGACCGTCGTCCTGGCCAGCCACCAGCTGCTGGAGGTCCAGCGCGTCTGCGACCGCGTCGCCATCCTGAACAAGGGCAAGCTGGTGCGTGAAGGCGCGGTCAGTGAGCTGACGGCTGTCGGCGAGCGCCTGCGCCTGTCGGCCGGACCGGTCGACAAGGTTCTGGCCGTGCTGGGCGCCACGGGCGTTCGCGACGGCGAGGGTGTGCTGGCCGACATTCCCCGCGCTGAGGGCCCGGCCCTGATCCGCGCCCTGGTCGAGGCCGGGATCGACATCAGCGAAGCCCGTTGGGTCGGGACGGACCTCGAAGCCATCTTCTTCACCGAGACAGGCGCTGTGCAGGCGCCGGAGACGATCCATGCTGGTTGACGCCATCCGCGCCGAAGGCTTCCGCGTGTCGAAGAACAAGACCGCCCTGTTCTGGAGCCTCGCCTTCGTGCCGATCATCTCGGTGGCGATCGGGGCCCTGACCAATTTCGTGCTCAAGGGCAGCGAAACCAAGATCCTCGGCGACACCAAGATGCCGCCCGAGGTCCGCGAGGCCCTGACCCGCGGCACGCTGGACATGGGCGAGGCCCTCGTCCAGGCGGCGGCCGGTCTGGCCAATCCTCTGGTGCTGCTGTTCGTCCTGATCGGGGCGGCCACCCTCTACGCCGGCGACTATCGCTGGGAGACCTGGCGTCTGATCAGCGCGCGCAACAGCCGGGTCAACCTGCTGCTGGCCAAGCTGGCCATCGTGGCCGTGCTGGCGCTGGCGGCCATGGGCTTCATGCTGCTGGCCAGCGTGATAGAGAACCTGATCAAGGCGGCGGTGTTCGAACGGACCCTGGCCTTCTCCCTCACCGGAGAGATGGTCGGCCAATTCCTCGGCTTCGTGGGCCTGTCGTGGCTGCGCATCCTGCAGTTCGCCATGATGGGAATGCTGGCGGCGGTCGTCACCCGCTCGCTGCTGGCGGCGCTGTTCGTGCCTCTGGTGTTCGGCATCGCCCAGTTCTTCACGCCCAATCCGCTGATGCAGATGGGCGTGATGCCCGACGCCTGGCTGGCCATATTGCTGAACCCGGGCGCGGCGACCGATGCGATCCAGGCCTCGATCCGGGGCGGAGCGGTCGCCGCGGCCCTGCCCGACGGCCTGCTGCTGAAGTCCTGGCTCAGCGTCGGTCTGTGGACCCTCGCGCCGCTGGCCGGAGCCCTGGCCTGGTTCCGGCGTCAGGACCTGTCCAAGGAGTAGCCGTCAGAGCGGCTTCTCCATCCAGACATTGCAACGGGCGTAGGGCGTCGGCTGGGCCGGCAGGTCGAGGAAGCCGAAACGGCGGTACAGGGCGATGGCGTGGGTCTGGGCCGCATTGGTTTCCAGATACAGACGCGGCGCGCCCGCCGCCCGCGCCGCCGCCTCGCAGGCTTCCAGCAGCCGCCAGCCGAGGTTCTGCCCCAGCGCGGTTTCCACGACCGCCATCTTGCCGACCTCGTATCCGCCGTCCGGCATGGCCATCAGGGAACAGCAGCCGACAGGTTCCCCGTCCCGCTCAGCGATGAAGACATGGCCGCCCCGGTCGAGGATGGAGCCCTGCGGATCGCCGAGGACGAGCTGATCCTTGGCCTCCAGCGCATAGCCGCCGGCAATCAGCCAGCCCTCGTTCATCGACCGCCAGGCGGCGGCGTGGGCGGGGCGGTAAGGAACGATGGCGAGGTCCATGACCGGTTCTCGCCGGATCGACGACGGGGGGCAAGCGAGTGTCGCTTATGTCTTGCTTGTCGAGCTTATGGCGGACCGGTTGTCGAGGTTGTCTCGCCCGAATTGTAACGGTCGCGAGGGCCGGTTCTGGCGAATGAAAAAAGGGCGGCCGGATTGCTCCGGCCGCCCCTCCGCTTGGATCCTGACGGGGTTCAGAAGGACTTGCGCACGGTCATCCCGAAGATCCGGGGCTGGCCGACGGTATAACCCAAACGCGCCCGGCCGCCGCGTTCGCGGTCAAACGAGAGCAGCGGGTTCTCGTCGAACACGTTGTTGACGTAGACGACAAAGTCGACGCCGTTGTCCATTTCGAACCCGGCGCTGAAGTTGACGATCTCATAGGCGGGCAGTTCGAGATCGACCACGGTCGCATTGGCCCCCGAGGCGCCGCCGAACGGCAGGCCCGAGACGAAGCTGCGCGGGTTGTTTTCCTGGTCGCTGGCCTGGGTGAAGCGGCTACCGACATGCTGCAACGAGGCGGTGAAATAGCCGTCCGTGTTTTCGTTGAGCTGGTACGAGTAGGTGGCGTTGAGCGAGATCTGGAATTTCGGCACCGACGGCAGCCGGTTGCCTTCACGAATCCCGCCGATGACCGTTCCCGTGCCGTCGCGAACCGTGGAGTCGAACTCGGCCTCCACGAAGCTGCCCGAGATGCCGACCTCGAGGTTCGGACCGAGTTGACCGGAGAATTCGGCCTCAAGGCCCATGGTGTGGGCCTCTGGCACGTTGAACACCACGCGCGATGAGCACGAACCGGCGTCCAGCGTCGTCTGCAGGTTCTCGATGTCTGTGTAGAAGGCCGCCGCGTTAAGGGTCATGCCCCCCATGCGCGACTTGAAGCCCGCCTCATAGTTCCACAGCGTCTCGTCTTCATAGGACTGGAACCCGCCGAAGATGGCGGCGTCCTGAGGCGAGCAGAGAGGCAGGTTCAGCGGGTCGTTGACCCCGCCGAGCCGGAAGCCCTGGGCCGCCTGGGCGTTCAGGGTGACCGAGTCGAAGGCCTCGTAGCTGAGCAGCACCCGCGGGTTGAAGCCGCTGGAGGACGTCTCGTCGGTCTGGTCGTCCCCATTGGCGAACAGGCCGCCCGAGGTGAAGCGGCGCTCCTCCGTGAAGTCGTAGAAGCGACCGCCGCCTGTGATGGTCAGCCGGCCCATGTTGTAGCTGGCCTCGCCGAACACGGCCGTCTGCTGGATGTCATAGGGCAGGTCGGCGTTGTAGGGCGAGTTGAGCGGGAAGCCGTTGGCCACCGCCGCCGAGGTTCCGGCGCCGAACCGGGCGTCGGTGAAGGCGTCATAGCCCGGGGTGGGCAGGCGCTGCGAATAGATGCGATCCACCTGGGAGTAGAAGGTGCCGATCAGCCACTGGAACGGACCGTCCCCGGTCGAGCTGAGCCGCACTTCCTGGGTGAACTGCTGCAGATCGGTCGCATCCAGCAGATTGGACGGCAGGGTCACGGCCGCGGCCGGATAGGCCAGGTCGACCGAGACGCTGCCCGTCAGGGCGCTGGCGTCGCGACTTACGAGGATGTTGCGGTCGATGTAGGTCGTCACCGAATCCAGGGCCATGCCGCCCAGGTCGAACCGGGCGGTGAGGTCGGTCAGCAGGGTCTCGTCCGTGAAGCTTTCATTCAACAGCAGATACTGTTCGCGCTCGCCCAGGGTGATCGCTGGCCGGGTTGTGGTGAACGGGTTGGCGAAGAGGTTGAACACCTCCTGGCGGTTGAACCCGTTGGTGCTGATTTCCTGGTAGACGACCCGCGGGGTGATGCTGACGGAGTCATTCGGCTGGAACAGCAAGGCCAGACGGCCGCCGGTGCGCCGGCCGTCGTTGACGTTCTCCGTCCGCCGTCCGCCTTCGCCGCGGGCATCGATGAAGCCGCCGTAGATCGTGTGGTAGCCGACAGCCCGAAGCGCAAACATGTCGCCCAGCGGCAGGTTGATCGCCGCCTTGAAGTGACCGCCGGTCCCATCGCCGTCGACCTGATTGAGGTTGCCCTCGATCAGGCCACCCTCTTCATTCAGGCGGGGCTGGTTGGTGATGTAGCGGATGGTGCCGCCGACCGAGCCCGAGCCGAACAGCGTCCCTTGGGGCCCGCGCAGGGTCTCTACGCGGTTCAGGTCGAACAGATCGAAATCAGGCGTGAACAACGACAGGGAGATCACCGAATCGTCAAGATAGACGCCGACCTGCTCCTTCACACCCGGCTGGTCACGCACGACCTGCCCGGCCGAGACGCCGCGCACGGAGACCTGGCTCTGGCCCGGCCCGAGGTTCTGGATGGTCAGGCCGGCGACATTGCGCGACAGGTCCTCGAGGGTGACGGCGCCGGACCGCTGGATGTCTTCCTGGGTCTGGGCGTTGATCGAGAACGGCACGTCCTGGATGGCCGAGTCGCGGTGGGTGCCGGTAACGATCACGTCGTCGAGGTTGGACGCCTGCTGGTCCTGCGCCGTGGCGACTGCGGGCGCGCCGAGAACCGCCGCCAATGAGGTGGCCGCCAGCAGGGCCGCCTTTGTCCGCATGCTGAAGTTCAACCTGTTATGCATCTTATCCCCCATGGATGAAATTGGCCGCAAGGACGAAAGCTAGGCGACATTATCATGTACCGAAAGGGAGGTAGGCTGGAAATATCGCAACTACGCGAAACTACCCTTGACAAACCCCCCACGATTCGGAACGGCGGGCACGAAAAAGGGCCCCGGCGGCAGCGCCGGAGCCCTTCACGTTCAGTCGGGACGGATGGGAACCCCTACGCCTCGTCGTCGCCCTCGATGGCGTAGACCGGACCCGAGTCCAGGCCCTTGGCGTCGGTGTCGCGATCGACGAACTCGATCACGGCCATGGCGGCGTTGTCGCCGTGGCGATAGCCGGCCTTCATGATGCGGATGTAGCCGCCGTTACGGTCGGCGTAGCGCGGGCCGATCGTCTCGAACAGCTTGCCGACCTGCGGCACGTCGCGGACCTGGCTGATGGCCTGACGACGCGCGTGCAAGTCGCCCTTCTTGGCGAGCGTGACCAGCTTCTCGACGAAGGGGCGCAGCTCCTTGGCCTTCGGCAGGGTCGTCGTGATCTGCTCATGCTTGATCAGCGACGCAGCCATATTGGCGAACATCGCGGTCCGGTGTGCGCTCGTACGACCGAGCTTGCGATAGGCGGCGCCGTGGCGCATCGGGGTCTCTCCTACTCACCCTGGTTTCCACTGACGCGGACCTGGGGTTCTCACATTCTAACCGCTCCGCGATCCCGGAGGATCAAGGGCGGAGGGTTGAAACTAGATCTGGTCGTCGAACTTCTTGGCCAGGTCTTCGATATTTTCGGGCGGCCAGTTCGGCACATCCATGCCGAGCGAGAGGCCCATCGTCGCGAGAACTTCCTTGATCTCGTTCAGCGACTTGCGGCCGAAGTTCGGGGTGCGAAGCATTTCGCCCTCGGTCTTCTGGATCAGGTCGCCGATGTAGACAATGTTGTCGTTCTTCAGGCAGTTAGCCGAACGCACCGACAGTTCCAGCTCGTCCACCTTCTTGAGCAGGGCCGGGTTGAAGGGCAGGTCCGGCTTGCCGTCGGCGGCTTCCACAGCCTTCTTGGGCTCGTCGAAGGTGATGAAGATCTGCAGCTGGTCCTGAAGGATGCGCGAGGCGTAGGCCACGGCGTCCACCGGCGAGACGGCGCCGTTGGTTTCGACCTCGAGGATCAGCTTGTCATAGTCCAGCGACTGGCCCTGACGGGTCGGCTCGACGCGATAGGCGACCCGCTTGACCGGCGAATACAGGGCGTCGACGGCGATCAGGCCGATCGGGGCGTCTTCCGGACGGTTCAGCTCGGAGGCGACATAGCCCTTGCCGTTCTGGACGGTCAGTTCCATGCGCACCGAAGCGCCCTCGTCCAGCGTGCAGATGACGTGGTCGGGGTTCAGCACCTCGATGTCCGAGGGGACGTCGATCTGGCCGGCGGTCACGGCGCCGGGGCCCGTGGCGCGCAGGGTCATGCGCTTGGGGCCTTCGGCGTGCATGCGCAGCGCCAGTTGCTTGATGTTCAGCACGATGTCGACCACGTCCTCGCGCACGCCTTCCAGCGACGAGAATTCATGGACCACGCCGTCGATCTGGATCGCGGTCACGGCGGCGCCTTGCAGCGACGACAGGAGAACGCGGCGCAGGGCGTTGCCGAGCGTCACGCCGAAGCCGCGTTCCAGGGGCTCGGCGACCAGGCGCGACTTGCGCTGCGGGTCGGAGCTCGCCTCGATCTGCGGCTTCTCGGGACGGATCAGCTCTTGCCAGTTACGTTCGATCATGGGTGTCCCTCGAAAACGGAGTTCGCCGGTCCCTCGCCCCTCGTCAGGCGCGCCAGGACCGGCGGAGATAGATAAGCAGTCGGTTGCAGTCGCCTAGACGCGGCGGCGCTTGGGCGGACGGCAACCGTTGTGCGGCATCGGCGTGACGTCGCGGATGGTGGTGATGGTCAGGCCGACCGACTGCAGGGCGCGCAGGGCCGACTCACGACCGGAGCCGGGACCGGAAACGTTGACTTCCAGCGTCTTGACGCCGTGTTCCTGGGCCTTCTTGCCCGCGTCTTCGGCCGCCATCTGGGCGGCGTAAGGGGTCGATTTGCGCGAACCCTTGAAGCCCATGTGTCCGGCCGACGACCACGAGATCGCGTTGCCCTGGGCATCGGTGATCGTGATCATGGTGTTGTTGAAGGACGCATTCACGTGGGCGACGCCCGAGGTGATGTTCTTGCGCTCGCGCTTCTTTACGCGACCCGGTTCCTTGGCCATGTGTCTGTCTTACTTCTTCTTGCCGGCGATCGGCTTGGCGGGACCCTTGCGGGTGCGGGCGTTGGTGTGGGTGCGCTGACCGCGGACCGGCAGGCCCTTGCGGTGACGCAGGCCGCGGTAGCAGGCCAGGTCCATCAGACGCTTGATGTTCATCGACGTCTCGCGGCGCAGGTCGCCCTCGACGGTGTGGTCGCGATCGATGGTCTCGCGGATCTGCAGCACTTCAGCGTCGGTCAGCTGGTTCACCCGGCGGGCGGCTTCGATGCCGACCTTGGAGGTGATTTCCTTGGCGGCGTGCGAGCCGATGCCATGGATGTACTGCAGCGCGATCTCTACGCGCTTGTTGGTCGGGATGTTGACACCAGCGATACGGGCCACGAAGCTCTCCAGATACGCGTTGACGGACGCAACAAACGCTCCGGTCAACAGACCAGGAGCGCCGACGTCCTTCGCGGAAGCGCGCCTTATACAGGGGATTCACCGCTCGTCAACGGGTGACGGGTCCTCCGCGCCCGGACTCAGCGGCCGGCGCGGCCCATGCTGACGAAGGTGGTGACCCGCTGGCCCTCGATCGGCCGGCCGGCTGCAGTCATGGGCGGGCGGTAGCGGAAGAAGGCCGTGGCTCTCAGCGCCTGCTCGCCGAAACCGAAGCCCCGCGGATTTTCCTCGACGATCCGGCAGTCGTCGAGGCGCTGATCGATGCGAATGACGCAGTTGACGACGACCCGGCCCGCCGGGCGGCGCACGCCCCGGACCGGAGGCGGGGCGACCGACTGGATCTCGGCCGAGGTGGCCGGGCGCAGGATCATCGGTCCCGACCCGCCGGAACCGGGGCCGTCTCCGTCGCCGTCGCCCGTTCCGGTCCCGGCTCCCGTCCCGCCCTGCCCCATGCCCGGGGTTGGGCCGGCGACCGGGGCCAGGCCGATGACCAGGGCCGGCTCGGGCGCCTGGACCGGCGGCGCGGGCAGTTCGCGCGGCTTGTCCGCGGGCTTGGGCGTCACATGGATGCGCGAGGGAGCGGCGGGGGCGCCGCCGCCCTGTGTGCGCGCCGGCTTGACGGGCGGCGGCGGCGGCGGAGGCGGCGGGCGGAACAGGAATACGCTGATCGGGGGCGCCGGGTCCGGCAGCGTAGCCGGCGCATCGGCGCGGGCCATGATGCTGAACACGGCCAGATGCGCCGCGGTGACGCCCACGACGAAGCCCAGCTTGCGCAGCCGGTCCTTGTTCAACAGCGGGGGTTCAGGTTTCACGGGCCGATCCTATCACGCACGACTGAACGCGCAGGACGCCGGATCGGTCAGATCAGGTTCAGACGGCGGGGCCGTCCAGCACCGCATCGATGGCGGCGGCGACGGTCGCGATGGCGCCCATGCCGTCGATCTCGCTCAGCAGGCCCTTGTCGGCATAGTAGGGCAACAGGGGCGCGGTGTTGCGGTTGTAGGCGTCCAGCCGGACCTTGAAACTGTCCGGATTGTCGTCCGGACGCCCCTGGTCGGCGAAGCGGACGGCGACACGGTCCAGCAGGGCCGCGTCATCGACCCTGAGCCGGACCACTCGATCAATTTGCTTGCCCAGCTTGGCCAGCATGGCGTCCAGGGCCACGGCCTGGGCCACGGTGCGGGGGAAGCCGTCGAAGATGGCGCCGCCGGCGTCCCCGGCCTCTTTCAGGCGGGCCTCGATCAGGGCGATGACGATGGCGTCGGACACCAGGTCGCCGCGCGACATGATGGCCTGGCACTCACGACCCAGATCGGATCCCGAAGCGATGGCCTCGCGCAGCATGTCGCCGGTCGACAGCTGGACCATGCCGCGCGTCTCGACCAGTCGCTTGGCCTGGGTGCCCTTGCCCGCCGCCGGCGGTCCGAACAGGATGAGGTTCATCGCCGCCCCTTCCCGACCGGCTCTAGCGCCGGGCGGGGGCGGTGACGCCCTTGCCGGAAGTCTTGCCGCGACCGCGCAGCTTGGCCTTCTTGATCAGGCCTTCGTACTGGTGGGCCAGCAGCTGGGACTGGATCTGGGCCACGGTGTCCATGGTCACCGAAACCACAATCAGGATCGAGGTGCCGCCGATAACAGCCGGACCCATGCCGGAGTTGGCCATCATCAACTCGGGCAGCAGGCAGACCGCGGTGATGTAGGCCGCGCCGATCACCGTCAGACGGGTCAGGACATAGTCCAGATACTCCGCCGTGCGCTTGCCCGGACGGATGCCCGGCAGGAAGCCGCCGTATTTGCGCAGGTTCTCGGCCGTGTCCTCGGGGTTGAAGGTGATCGAGGTGTAGAAGAAGCAGAAGAAGATGATCAGCGCGCCGTACAGCAGCATGAACACGGGCTGGCCGTGCTGCATCTGGGCGGTGACGAGCGGCAGCCACCCCATCCACGACGGCAGGTCGGCGTTCGCCGTCATCTGCGCCACCGTGGTCGGCAGCATCAGCAGGGACGAGGCGAAGATCGGCGGGATGACGCCGGCGGTATTGACCTTCAGCGGCAGGAACGAGCGTTCGCCGCCGGCCATCCGGTTGCCTTCCTGACGCTTGGGATACTGGATCAGCAGCCGGCGCTGGGCGCGCTCCATGAAGACGATGAAGACCACCACGCCAATGGCCATGGCGGCGAAGAAGAGCAGGGTGAAGGCCGAGATCTGGCCCTGCTGGGCCAGGCCGAACATGCGGGCGACCGTGCCCGGCAGGACGGCGACGATGCCGGCGAAAATGATCAGCGAGATGCCGTTGCCGACGCCGCGCGCCGTCACCTGCTCGCCAAGCCACATCAGGAACATGGTGCCGCCGGTCAGGACCGTGACCGTCGAGATGATGAAGAAGAGGCCCGGCTGGTCGATCAGATTGGGCTGGGCGTTCAGGCCGAAAGCGATGCCGGTCGACTGGAACAGGGCCAGCACCACGGTCAGGTAGCGGGTGTACTGGTTCAGCTGCTTGCGGCCGCTCTCGCCGCCTTCCTTCTTCAGCTTCTCCCACGGCGGATAGACCGCGCCCATCAGCTGGACGATGATCGAGGCCGAGATATAGGGCATCACGTTCAGCGCGAAGACGGCGAACCGCTCAACGGCGCCGCCCGAGAACATGTTGACCATGTCCAGCACGCCGCGCTGGCTGTCGGGGTTCTGGAAGAAGGCCAGGAAGGCTTCCGAGTTGATCCCGGGAACCGGCACATAGGTGCCGATGCGGTAGATCAGCAGCGCCAGGAGCGTGAACAGCAGACGTTTGTGCAGCTCGGTCGCCTTGGCGAACGAGCCCATGTTCATGTTTGCTGCGAGTTGTTCGGCGGCCGAAGCCATGTGTCGTCACCCCGACTTGTCAGAACGCGGCGCATCGGACCTGAATCCGGCGCCAGCGTCCAGATAGGCGAAGGGCGCCCGCTTAGCGAGGGCGCCCTTCAAGCTTATTTCTTCGCGGCAGTCCGCGTGGTGCGGGCCGAGATCTTGTTGGCGTCGCCGCGCGGCGCCTTGGCCGGGGGAGCCTTGCCCTTGGCGGCGTTGCGCTTCTCGATGCGCGCGGCGGCCTTGGCTTCAGCGGCGATACGCTCCTGAACGACGGTGCCGCCGGCGGCCTCGATGGCCTTGATCGCGCCGGCCGAGGCCGACCAGACGACCAGGTTCAGCTTGGACTTGATCTCGCCGGTGCCGAGGATGCGGACGCCGTCCTTGACCCGACGGATCACGCCGGCGGCGACCAGGGCGTCGCCCTTGATCTCGCCCTTGATGTCCAGCTTCTTGGCGTCGATGGCGTCCTGCAGGCGCCACAGGTTCACTTCAGCCAGCTTCAGCGCGCCCGGATTGTTGAAGCCGCGCTTGGGCATCCGCATGTACAGCGGCATCTGGCCGCCCTCGAAGCCGCCGATGGCGACGCCCGAACGCGACTTCTGGCCCTTGACGCCGCGACCGGCGGTCTTGCCCTTGCCCGAACCCGGGCCGCGGCCGACGCGCATGCGCTTCTTGTGGGCGCCTTCGTTGTCGCGAATTTCGTTCAGTTTCATGTGCCTGATCCTTTCGGGTGCTAGCGCCCGGTCTGGGACCGGACTCGGCTATGTTCAGAGGTGGCTGGTGGTTGGTGATTGGTGATTGAGGCAGCCCGGTCGAGCCACCAATCACCAGCCACCAATCACGCCTTACTTTTCGACGATCTCGGTCAGATGCGCGACCTTGGCGATCATGCCGCGGACCGAGGGGGTGTCCTCCAGCGTGGACTCGCGGCCCATGCGGTTGAGGCCCAGCCCCGACAGGGTGGCGCGCTGATCCGACTTGCGACGGATCGGGCTGCCGGTCTGACGAACGGTGACGGTGGCTTTGGATTCGGTCTTGGCCATGGTCAGGCTTCCTGGGCTTCAGGCGCCGCTTCGGGAGCCGAGGCGCCGTCGTTGCGACGGCCCATCAGATCGGCGACCTTCTTGCCGCGCTTGGACGCGACCTGGCGGGGCGACGACTGGACCTTGAGGGCCTCGAACGTGGCGCGGATCATGTTGTAGGGGTTCGACGAACCGGTCGACTTGCCGACGACGTCCTGGACGCCGAGGGTTTCGAGCACGGCGCGCATCGGACCGCCCGCGATGACGCCGGTTCCGGGAGGGGCGGCGCGCATCATGATCTTGCCGGCGCCCCAACGGCCATTGCCGTCGTGGTGCAGGGTGCGGTTCTCGCGTAGCGGCACGCGGATCATGGTCTTCTTGGCTTCTTCGGTCGCCTTGCGGATGGCTTCCGGCACTTCGCGCGCCTTGCCATGACCGAAGCCGACGCGGCCCTTGCCGTCGCCGACGACCATCAGGGCCGCGAACGAGAACCGGCGGCCGCCTTTGACCGTGGCCGCGACGCGGTTGATGTGCACCAGCTTCTCGACGATGTCCGAATCCGGACCATCGACGGGAGCGTTGCGGTTGTCACGACGATTGCGATCGTTGCCGCCGCCGCCACGTTGGGGTGTTTGCGCCATCTGTCGCGTCCCTTAGAAATTCAGGCCGGCTTCACGCGCGGCATCTGCCAGCGCCTTCACCCGTCCGTGATAGATGTAGCCGCCGCGATCGAAGACGACGTCCTTGACGCCCTTCTCGATGGCGCGTTCGGCGACCAGCTTGCCGATCAGCGCAGCGGCGGCGACGTTCGAACCCTTGGCCTTCTTGCCCTTCTCGCCTTCCAGCGAGGAGGCCGAGGCGATCGTGACGCCGTTCAGGTCGTCGATGATCTGGGCCGAGATGTTCTTGTCCGAACGGTGCACCGACAGACGCAGGCGTCCGTTGGCGACAGCCTTCAGGCGGCGGCGGGTGCGCTCGGTGCGGCGCTGGGCTTGTTGTCGAAGAGAGAGAGCCATGACCTACTTCTTCTTGCCTTCCTTGCGCCGGACCTTTTCGCCCGTGTAGCGGACGCCCTTGCCCTTGTAGGGCTCCGGCGGACGCAGCTTGCGGATGACGGCGGCGATCTGACCCACGGCCTGCTTGTCAGCGCCGGTGATCTTGATTTCCGTCTGCTTGGGCACCGCGAAGGTGACGCCGGCAGGCGGCTGGATGTCGACATCGTGCGAGAAGCCGAGCTGCAGCGACAGGGCGTTGCCCTTCATCGCGGCGCGATAGCCCACGCCGACCAGGTCCAGGCTCTTTTCAAAGCCCGTGGTGACGCCGACGACCATGTTGTCGACCAGGGTGCGCGACAGGCCCCACATGGCCCGCGAACGCTGGTTGTCTTCACGCATGGTCAGGTTCAGGCCGTCGTCGCCCTGGCTGATCTCGATCTCGTCGGCGACGGTCCAGGAGCGTTCGCCCTTGGGACCCTTCACCGAGACCGTCTGGCCGTCGAGCGTGACGGTCACGCCCTTCGGCACTTCAATGGTGCGTTTTCCGATACGGGACATCTTAGTAGACCCTGCAGAGGACTTCGCCGCCCACCTTGGCTTCGCGAGCCGCGGTGTCCGACATGACGCCCTTGGACGTGGAGAGGATCGAGATGCCGAGGCCGTTCTTGATCGGCTTCAGGTCGGAGATCGCGGAGTAGACGCGGCGGCCCGGCTTGGACACGCGGGCGATCTCGGCGATGACCGGCTGGCCGTCGAAGTATTTCAGCTCGATCTCGAACTGCGGGAACTCGCCGGGGTTCTGAACCAGCGCGTAGCCGCGGATGTAGCCCTCGTCCTGCAGCACGTCGAGGACGCGCTGACGCAGACGGGAAGCCGGGGTCAGCACCTTGGAACGCTTGCGCATGTGCGCGTTCCGGATGCGAGCGATCATGTCGCTCAGGGGATCGTTGATCATCATATCTGTCGCTCCCCTTACCAGCTGGACTTGGTCAGACCCGGGATCTGACCCAGGTTGCCGAGTTCGCGCAGGGCGATCCGGCTCATCTTGAGCTTGCGATAGAAGGCCCGCGGACGGCCCGTCACTTCGCAGCGGTTGCGAATCCGGTTGGCGGCCGAGTTACGCGGCAGCTTGGCCAGCTTGAGGCGTGCTTCGAAGCGCTCCTCGAGAGGCAGGGATTCGTTGTTGGCGGTCGCCTTCAGGGCGGCCCGCTTGTCGGCGTATTTCGCGACGAGGGCCTTGACCATCTCGTTGCGGTTTACGGCGCTTTTCTTAGCCATGGTTTCTTTCCCTTCCCGCTCAGTTCGTCACGAACGGGAACTTGAACTCGGTGAGAAGCGCGCGCGCCTCGTCATCAGTCCTGGCCGTGGTGCAGACGATGATGTCCATGCCCCACATCTGGTCGATCTGGTCGTAGTTGATCTCGGGGAACACGATGTGTTCCTTGAGGCCCATGGCGTAGTTGCCGCGACCGTCGAACGAGGTCGGCTTCAGGCCGCGGAAATCCTTCACGCGCGGCAGCGCGATCGTGATCAGGCGGTCGAGAAACTCGTACATCTGGTCGCCGCGCAGCGTGACCTTGCCGCCGATGACCATGCCTTCGCGCAGCTTGAAGCCGGCGATGGAGTTGCGGGCCTTGGTGGCGACGGGCTTCTGACCGGCGATGGCGGCCAGGTCCTTGAGCGCCGCGGTGGCCTTCTTGGAGTCAGCCACGGCTTCACCGATGCCCATGTTGAGGACGATCTTGTCCAGCTTGGGCATCTGCATCGGGTTGGTGTAGCCGAACTTCTCGGTCAGCACGCCCTTGATGCGGTCGTTGTACTCGCCCTTGAGGCGCGGGGTGTATTTGGTCTCGGCCATCAGATGACGTCTCCCGTCGTCTTGGCGAAGCGAACCTTCTTGTCGCCTTCCATGCGGAAGCCGACGCGGGCCGCCTTGCCGTTGGCGTCGGCGATCGCGACGTTCGACAGGTGAAGCGACGCTTCCTTGTTCTTGATGCCGCCCTGGGGGTCGGCCTGGGTCGGGCGGGTGTGGCGCTGGACCATGTTGATCCCCTGCACCATGACGCGGTTCGTGGTCGGCAGGACCTTGGTCACCTTGCCGGTGCGGCCCTTGTCCTTGCCCGTGAGCACCACGACGTTGTCGCCGGATTTGATCTTGGCGGCCATGACTACAGGACCTCCGGAGCCAGAGAGATGATCTTCATGTGGTTCTTGGCGCGCAGTTCGCGGGGAACCGGGCCGAAGATCCGCGTGCCGACCGGCTCGTTCTGCTTGTTGACGATGACGGCGGCCGACTTGTCGAAACGAATGACAGAGCCGTCCTTGCGCATGATGTCCTTGGCGGTGCGCACGACGATGGCGCGCACGACGTCGCCCTTCTTCACGCGGCCGCGAGGAATGGCTTCCTTCACCGAAGCGACAATCGTGTCGCCCACCGAGGCGTAGCGGCGCTTTGAGCCGCCCAACACCTTGATGCACATGACCCGGCGAGCACCCGAATTATCGGCTACCTCCAGGTTAGTTTGCATCTGGATCATGAGATCCGATCCTTCTGGTTACGAGGCCGAGGCCGAGGAGTCCGACAGGACTTCCCAGCGCTTCAGCTTGGACTTGGGGGCGCACTCGATGATGCGGGCCTGATCGCCCACCTTGAGGGCGTTGGCTTCGTCGTGAGCGTGATACTTCTTGGACAGGCGCACGATCTTTTTCAGGACCGGGTGCAGCAGCGTGCGTTGGACGACGACGACGACAGTCTTGTCGCCCTTGTCGGAGACGACCACGCCTTCGAGAACTCGTTTGGGCATCTTCGTTTCCTTAAACCGCTGCGCGATTTGCACGCAGGAGCGTGGAAATGCGGGCGATGTCCTTGCGCACTTCCGAGACCCGATGGGTCTTTTCCATCTGGCCGGTGGCGGCCTGGAAGCGCAGGTTGAACTGTTCCTTCTTGAGCGTCAGCAGCTCGTCGGACAGCTGGTCGGGCGTCTTGGCCCGGAGATCGGCGATCTTGGTCATGCGCCAACGTGCTCCGTGTGGGCGACACCGGCGTCGAGGCGGGTGACCACCTTCGTACGGACCGGCAGCTTGGCGGCGCCGAGACGCAGGGCCTCGCGGGCGATGTCGTCCGGCACGCCGTCGATTTCAAACAGGATCCGGCCCGGGTGGCAGCGCGCCGCCCAGTGATCCACGGCGCCCTTGCCCTTGCCCATGCGGACTTCGGCCGGCTTGCCCGTGACGGGCAGGTCGGGGAACACGCGGATCCAGACGCGGCCCTGACGCTTCATCTGGCGGGTGATCGCGCGGCGGGCCGCCTCGATCTGACGCGCGGTGATGCGTTCCGGCTCCACCGTCTTCAGGCCATAGGACCCGAAGTTCAGCGAGAAGCCGCCTTTGGCGGCGCCGTGGATGCGGCCCTTGAAGGCCTTGCGGTACTTGGTTTTCTTCGGTTGCAGCATGACTTAGCTCTCACGTGCCCGGTCGCGGCGCGGACCGCGATCACCGCGGGGACCGCCGCGTTCACGGCCTTCGTTGGACGACGGACCAGCAGCCTCGGCCGCCCAGCGCTTGTCCTGCGCCATCGGGTCGTGCTCCAGCACCTCGCCCTTGAAGACCCACACCTTCACACCGATGATGCCGTAGGTCGTCTTGGCCTGGATGAAGCCGTAGTCGATGTCGGCGCGCAGGGTGTGCAGCGGCACGCGGCCTTCGCGATACCATTCCATCCGCGCGATTTCCGCGCCGCCGAGGCGGCCCGACACGTTGATGCGAACGCCCTTGGCGCCGAGACGCATGGCCGACTGCATCGAACGCTTCATGGCGCGGCGGAAGGCGATCCGGCGTTCCAGCTGCTGCGCGATGTTCTCGGCGATCAGCTGGGCGTCCGTCTCGGGCTTGCGCACTTCGACGATGTTCAGGTGAACTTCACCCTCGGTGCGCGCCGAGATGTCCTTGCGGAGCTTCTCGATGTCAGCGCCCTTCTTGCCGATCACGACACCCGGACGGGCGGCGTAGATCGTCACGCGGCACTTCTTGTGCGGACGCTCGATGATGATGCGCGACACGCCGGCGGCGTTCAGGCGTTCCTTCAGCCACGTGCGCAGCTTGAGGTCCTGGTGCAGCAGCTTGGCGTATTCGGCGCCGCGGGCGAACCAGCGGCTGTCCCACGTACGGTTGACGCCGAGGCGCAGACCGATCGGATTGACTTTCTGACCCATCAGGCGGCCTCACCGGCTTCGCGAACCACGATGGTGATCTCCGCGAAAGGTTTCAGGATGCGCGACGAGCGGCCACGAGCACGGCTCGCGAAACGCTTCATCACCAGGTTCTTGCCCACGAAGGCCTCGGCGACGACCAGGTTGTCGATGTCGAGGTTGTGGTTGTTCTCGGCATTCGACACGGCCGAATACAGCACCTTGCGGACGTCGGTGGCGATGCGCTTGCGGCTGAATTCCAGCTCGTTCAGCGCCTTCTGCACCGGCAGGCCGCGGATCGACTGGGCGACCAGGTTCAGCTTCTGAGGGCTGATCCGGACGTTCACCAGCTTGGCGCGCGCTTCAGTCGGGGCGGACCGACGGGGGTTTTTTGTCTGGGCCATCAGTTATTTCCTTTTGGCCTTCTTGTCCGCCGCGTGCCCGGGGAAGCTCCGGGTCGGGGCGAACTCGCCGAGCTTCATGCCGACCATTTCTTCGGAGACCGACACCGGCACATGCTTGAGGCCGTTGTGGACGCCGAAGGTCAGGCCGACGAACTGCGGCAGGATGGTGGAGCGGCGCGACCACGTCTTGATCACGTCCTTGCGGCCCGACGTCGAAACGGCGTCGGCCTTCTTGAGCAGATACCCGTCGACAAACGGGCCTTTCCAGGAGGAGCGGGCCATCTTTAGCGAGCCTTCTTAACGTGGCGGGTACGGATGATGAACTTGTCCGTCGCCTTGTTCTTGCGGGTGCGGGTGCCCTTGGTGTCCTTGCCCCACGGCGTAACCGGGGTGCGACCACCAGAGGTCCGGCCTTCACCACCACCGTGCGGGTGGTCGATCGGGTTCATGGCGACGCCGCGAACGTGCGGACGCCAGCCCATGTGACGGACGCGGCCGGCCTTGCCGAGGTTCTGGTTCATGTGGTCGGGGTTCGAAACCGCGCCCACCGTGGCCATACAGCCGTCCAGAACCATGCGAAGCTCGCCCGAGCCGAGACGGATCTGGGCATAGCCCTGATCGCGGCCGACCAGCTGGGCGTAGGCGCCGGCCGAGCGGGCCAGCTGGGCGCCCTTGCCCGGCTTCATTTCGACGTTGTGGATGATCGTGCCGACCGGCACCGAGCGCAGCGGCATCGCATTGCCCGGCTTCACGTCGACCTTCTCGCCGGCCACGACCGTGTCGCCCGCCTTCAGGCGTTGCGGCGCGATGATGTAGGCCTTTTCGCCGTCCTCATAGATCACGAGGGCGATGAAGGCGGTCCGGTTCGGATCGTATTCCAGGCGTTCGACGGTCGCCGTGGCGAACTTCCGGCGCTTGAAGTCGATCTTGCGGTACAGCGTCTTGGCGCCGCCGCCGCGGAAGCGGACGGCGATACGACCACCGGCGCCGCGACCGCCCGACTTGGTCAGGCCTTCGGTCAGCGACTTCTCGGGGCGTCCTTTATGGAGCTCCGAACGGTCGATCAACACCAGGGCGCGACGGCCCGGCGATGTCGGATTGTAGGTTTTCAAGGCCATCTGATCAGAGCCCCGTGGTGACGTCGATCGACTGGCCTTCAGCCAGCGTCACGATCGCTTTTTTGATGTCGACCCGACGGCCCATGATGCCGCGGAAGCGCTTGGTCTTGCCCTTTTGGACCAGGGTGTTGACCTTCAGGACGTTGACCTTGAACAGGCTTTCGACCGCAGCGGCGATCTCGTCCTTGGTCGAGGTGCCCGAGACGCGGAACACGACCTTGTTCTGCTCCGACAGGATCGTGGCCTTTTCCGTGATGATCGGAGCCAGGATGGTGTCGTAGTGTTTAGCGGTGGGATTGGCGCCAGCCATTACGCGGCCTCCTTCTTCGTCTTGGCAGCCGGTTTGGCGGCCTGGGCGGCCTCGGCTTCACGACGCGACGGGGTGTAGTCGGCGTAGGTGGCCTCGATGGCCTCAACGGCCGCCTTGGTCAGCACCAGCTTGTCCGCACGCAGGATGTCGTAAACGTTCAGACCGGCGTTCGGCAGGACGTTGACCATCGGGATGTTGCGGGCGGCCAGGCCGAAGTTCGTGTCGACGTCCGGGCCGGCGATGATCAGCGTGCGGGTCCAGCCCAGCTTGCCGAGGGTTTCGCGCAGACCGGCGGTCTTGGCGTCCTTCAGCGTCAGGCTGTCGACGACGACCAGATCACCGGCGACGACCTTGGCCGACAGCGCATGACGCAGGGCCAGGGCGCGAACCTTCTTCGGCAGCGAGAAGCCGTGGTCGCGAACGACCGGGCCGAAGGCGCGCGAACCACCGACGAATTGCGGGGCGCGACGCGAACCGTGACGGGCGCCGCCGGTTCCCTTCTGCTTGTACATCTTCTTGCCGGTGCGAGAGTTCTCGTTCCGGGTCTGGACCTTGTGGGTGCCGGCGCGGCGCTTGGCCAGTTGCCAGTTGACGTAACGGGCCAGGATGTCGCCGCGAATGTCGGTGATGCCGAAAACGGCTTCCGACAGTTCGACGTCACCGGCGGCCTTGCCGTCGAGTTTGATGACCGGGAGTTTCATTACGCTTCACCGCCTTCGGTGGTCTCGACCACGGCAACGTCCTCAGCCGGCGTTTCCGCGGCGGCGGGTTGCCCGGCCGAAGCCTTGGCGTTCGACTTGACGCCGCCCGGGAAGGGAGCGTCGGCCGGACGGGTCTTCTTGATGGCGTCGCGAACCTTTACCCAGGTGCCTTCGTGACCGGGGACAGCGCCCTTGATCAGCAGCAGGCCACGCTCGACGTCGACGCGGAACACGGTGAGGTTCTGGGTGGTGACGATTTCCGTGCCGTAGTGGCCGGCCATCTTCTTGCCCTTGAACGTCTTGCCGGGATCCTGACGCTGGCCGGTCGAACCGTGCGAACGGTGCGAGACCGAGACGCCGTGGGTCGCCCGCAGACCGCCGAAGTTCCAGCGCTTCATGGCGCCGGCGAAGCCCTTGCCGATGGTCTCGGCCTGAACGTCGACCTTCTGGCCCGCGACGAAGTGGTCAGCCGAGAACTCGGAGCCCACATCCATCATGGCGTCCGCATCGATGCGGAACTCGGTGACATAGGCCTTGGGTTCCACTTCAAGCTTGGCGAAAGATTCGCGCTGGGCCTTGTTGGTGTTCTTGGCCTTTTTGGAGCCAGCACCCAGCTGCAGGGCGACGTAGCCGTCCCGCTCCTGAGTCCGCTGACCCACGACCTGACAGCCATCCAGCTGCAAGATCGTGACTGGAACATGCGCGCCGTCTTCAGCGAAGACACGCGTCATACCCAGTTTCTTGGCGATCACGCCCGTGCGCATCGGATCCCGCCTCTTTCTTATTAAATCTTGATCTCGACATCCACGCCGGCGGACAGGTCGAGCTTCATGAGCGCGTCCACAGTCTGCGGGGTGGGGTCGACGATATCGAGGACACGCTTGTGCGTGCGAATTTCAAACTGCTCGCGCGACTTCTTGTCGACGTGCGGCGAGCGGTTCACGGTGAACTTTTCGATCAGGGTCGGCAGCGGGATCGGACCGCGAACGGTCGCGCCCGTGCGCTTGGCCGTGTTGACGATCTCGCGCGTCGAGAAGTCGAGGACGCGGTGATCGAAGGCCTTGAGCCTGATGCGGATGCTTTGATCCATATCGGTCGTATTTCCCAAGCAGGCGAACCTGCGTCCCTGTGAACCATTTCAAAGACCGGAGTCTTCAGACCGCGAGGGTCTTCAGAGTACGCACGTCCGCAAAAACGATCGGCCCACGCAGCGAACCGCGAAGGCCGTTGAAGTCCTGGGTCACTGCAAAGAACAGGTCTCAGGTCGTTCCCGCGAACCGCGTCTGCATCCCAAAAACACGCGGGATGCACAGCCGGTCCAACAAGAGTTGGCGCTTATGACGATTGAGTCCCCTTTCGTCAAGCGGCGAAACTGTGTCCGGACGGTCTTTCGTCCAGCAGCGGACAGGAAAAAGGCCCGGAGGGTTCCACGCTCCCGGGCCTTTCCACTCGCGGCGGCTGAGGGGGGATCAGTTGCCGATGCGAATGTCTCCGCTGCCGGCGATGGAGCGGCTGACCGAGCCGGTCGCGCGGGCGATGGCCACATCACCGCCGCCGGCGATCGAGATGTCGACGTCTACGGCCACGCCGCCGAAATTGACGTCGCCCGACCCCAGAATACTGATGTCGACGTCAGGGCTGGTTCCATCTCGAACCACGACGTCACCCGACCCGGCTATGGAAACGTCCATCGGGCCGTCGATCCGGGCGACGGTGACATCGCCCGATCCGGCGATGGACACATCGAGTTCGCGGGTCGCTCCGGCCATGGCCGATCCCGATCCGGCGATGCTCACGTCCAGCGACGTCGAGGTTCCGGCGCGCAGGTCGCCTGACCCCGCTATGCTGAGCGATACCGGTCCTTCGGTATTGGCGACATTCCAGTACCCGCAACCCGCGTTGCCGAGCTCGACCGAGGACGCGCCGCGCCCGACCGAGCCGAACACGGCACCCGAAGCCGAGACGTCCACATGACGCGGCGTGCGGATGACGATCAGTGGTGCGTCGGAGATGTTGATCCGGCCGTGGTCGCGGACCTCGACCGAGGCACCCTCGCCGGGGCGGGCGGCGTTGTCGGGACCGGAGCGGCACTCGCGGATGCTGCTCCGCCGGTTGAGAAAGCCGCGGCGGCGCAGGCCGCCGTCGATGCGGACCTCATTGCCGACGCGGGTCACCTGGATGGCCGGAAGACCGGACGCGCCCTGCTCGACCTCGACGACGACGTCGGTTCGGTCCTCAACGATGACGGCGACGCGGGCCACGGCGTGGCGGATTTCGACCTCGGGGCCGTCCTTGGCGAAGGCCGGTGCGGCCATGACGGCGGCGGCAGCGGCGATGACGGCGGACGTGATAACGGGTTTCATGACACGGGTTCCCTCTCCGGACTGTGCCCGGAAAGTGCGACCGCCCCGTCGTCAAGTCACTTTAAATCGAGGTCATGACTTCGTTGTAAGGAACGGCCCGCCGCGCACTCAGCCGCGCAACGCCCCGGCTCCGTCCTCGACGCCGACCTCGGGCACGAAGTCGCGCTCGAAGGTCGCGAGCCGGCTTTTCAGCATCCCGGCCCGCTTCAGCGCCAGCGAAGCGGCCCAGCGCGCGGCCAGTTCGGGCGTGGCCATCCGGTCGGTCATGCGTGGCCGGGCGCCCCGGCTGCGCAGCACCGCATTGGTGAACAGTGCTCCGTTGCGGAAGCGCGTCGGCCAGGTCTGGAACTCGATCGACAGGGACACGCAGAAGCGGTCGAGGTTCTCGACCCGGTGCGGCGCATAGAAGGGCCAGGTCAGGGCCTGTCCGGGCTCCAGGTCCATGACCTGGGCGTCGGCCTCGAAGGCACGGACATAGGGCAGTTCCTCGGTGGTCTGGCGCGACACCACCTGTTCCATGTCGACCTCGGCCAGATGGGCCTCGTCGCCCGGATAGACGAAGATCCGCTTGCGGCCGCGCAGATGGAACAGCACCACCCCCGCCGCGTCGAAATGATAGGGCACCCGCGCCTTGGGCGACGACAGGATCAGCTGGCCGGATCTGTTCACGGCGCGCAGGCCGGCATAGGCGCCCTGCACCTTGCCGAACTCGCCCATGGCGGCGGCCCAGAGCTCGGGCCAGCCGGTCTCGACCGAACGCAGGTTGCACCACAGCCGTCCCTGCTGGATCGCCGCCAGCAGTTCCTCGCCATTCAGCCGCCCCCGCGCGCCGGTGCGCAAGGAGACCTGACCCTCGTCGTCGTAGTCGTACAGATTGATGTCGAACAGTTCGGCCGGATAGCGGTCGAGCATCGCCGCGAGGGCCTCGTCCGAGGCGAAGCCCTGTTCGACCAGCCCATGCGGATGGACGGCGGCCTCGGCGATCGGGCCGGCATATCGGGTGCGGATCGGGGCGTTGCTCTTCATCTGTCTCAGGCCGGGCTGGCGGTCGCGCGGACCTTGGCAAGGGCCGCGCCCGCCGCCTGCATGGCGCCCTTCATCCGGGCGCCCGGGGTGGTCTCGCAGGCCTCGATGGCGGCCCAGCGACGACGCACGCTGTTGCGCAGCTGTTCGCCGCGCCCGGCGCCGGCCAGGTTCAATGCCCCGACGGCGGCCTGGCTCATGGTCGCGCCCAGACCCGGCTTCAGCACCACGGCCTCGCGCACGACCTTGAAGCCGTTGCAGAAATATTTCTTGTAGTGCTCGCCCTCGAACCCGAAATCGAAGGTGCGGTAGCCGTGGTCGGCCGCCAGACGCATCGTGTCCATGCTCAGCAATATGCCCGGCGAACAGCGCGCCAGACTGGGCTCATAGCCCGGGAACCAGAAATGATACTGGTCGCCGGCGTGCAGCGAATACTCCACCGCCGTCAGCCGGTCGCCGGCCCACAGGCCGGCCATGGAGGCCCCGAAGCCGTCGCCGTCTTCCCTGATCAGGGCGTGCAGCAGGTCGACGGTCCAGCCGCAGGCGAAGATGTCGTGGCGACCCGTGCGCCGGTACTGATCGCGCTTGAGGTCGATCAGCCAGTCCAGCAGCGCCGGATCGCGCAGGTCCCGCTCGACGCGCAACGGACCGAGCTCGGCCTCCATGCTCCGGCGGGCGCGTTCCTTGTCCTTGAAGAATTTGCCGTAGGTCGCCCGCCGTTCGGCGTACCAGCCGTCATAGCCGTCGTCGCCGAGTTCGACCTGAACCGTGCGACGGTCTTCGCCCAGATCCGTCGGCCCGACCCAGGCGGTGAGGTTCAGGCGGGTGGCGCCCAGCGCTTCGGCGGCCTCTTCGAGCGACGGCGCCGTGCCGGGGAAGGCTATGACGCCATGATAGTCGTTCATCGGCGCCGCCAGCGGCTGCATCGCCCCGCCGCGCCGCTGATGCGGGAAGAAGCCGACGGTCTCGCCGCCGCGCGAGAACACCGCCACCGCCGCCTTCGGGCTTACGCGGCCGGAGACCCGGGCGAACTCGGGTCGAAAATAGGGACTGGCCAGAGCGGGGTTGGCGTCCAGCATGGCGCGCCACATCGCCCACTCCGCATCGCCGAGCGCGTCGATCCCGACGATTTCCACCTTCAGCGAAGCCATGCAGCCGTCCTTCGGCGGCCCATGACGGACCGCCCTTCCCGCCAAACCTGACACGGCGCGCATTTCGGGCCGGTGAGCGTTCATGGTGAACGAAGTCTGTGCGGAGCCTCGGCGCGCCGCGGGCGTTGCCGTTGCAGGCAATCCAGCGGAGCTCCCATGTCCACACCCGGCCGACCTGACAATCGCGAAACCGAGACCGAAAACCAGCGGACGCCCGCGCACGATGGCGCTCCGCCGCGCCCGGCCACCGAACCGAAGGGATCGGAAGGCTCATCCAACTCCGGCGAGACGGCCACCGACCCGGCGACCGGCAAGCCCAATCCCTGACGACCGGCCCCATGCCGGAATTGTGCGGGAACAGGACCCCGGGTCAGGGGTTGGGATCGGACCGCAACCAACCGGAATCCCATGTCCTTTCGCCTGATCCTCGCCTCCGCCAGCCTGATCGCCCTCGCCGCCTGCGGCGCCCCGGAACCCGCTCCGGCCGACCGGCCACCTGCCCCCGCCGCCCCTCCCCTGCTCACCGCCGCCCAGATCGAGGCGGGGGTCCCTACGGCCGCGCCGCCGATGCAGACCGCGCCGGTCGAAGGCCAGCCTCCCGCCGCCTATGCGCCCGACGCCGGCATGGTGCGGCTGCAGATCCTGCTGGACCGGTCGCGCTTCTCGCCCGGGGTGATCGACGGGCTCGGCGGTGAGAACACCCGCCAGGCCATCTCCGCCTGGCGCAAGGCCAACGACCTCGGCGAGGGCGGCGCTGCCGACGCCGACCTGTTGCAGCGGCTGGCCGCGGCCGACGCCGGCCCCGTCATGGCGCGATACGCCCTGAGCGCCGCCGACGTCGCCGGTCCCTTCAGCCCGCCCCCAACCGGCGAACTCAGCGACCTGGCCCGCGACGGCGTAAACTTCACCAGTCCCCTCGAACGCCTGGCTGAACGCTTCCACGTGACCGAGGCCCTGCTCCGGGGCCTGAACCCCGGCGTCGACTTCCGCCGTGCGGGCCAGACCATCACCGTGCCCGCCGTCAATGACACGCCCCTGACCGGGGTCGCCCGAATCGTCATCGACAAGACCGAACGCTCGGCCCGCGCCTTCGACGCCGCCGGAACCCTGCTGGCCTTCTACCCGGCCACCATCGGCTCGAGCGAGCGGCCTGCCCCGTCCGGAACCGTGACCGTGGTCGGCGTCGCTCCCGCGCCCGACTACACCTATGACCCCGAACGGGTCAGCTATGACCGGGGCGAGACCCGGATCGTCGTGCCCGCCGGTCCCAACAATCCGGTCGGCACGGTCTGGATCGACCTGTCACGCGACACCTACGGCATCCACGGCTCGCCCGACCCGTCCAGGATCGGCAAGACCGCCTCCAACGGCTGCGTCCGCCTGACCAACTGGGACGCCGAGCAGCTGGCGGCCGGGGTCAAGCCGGGCGTGGTGGTGCGGTTCATCTAGGGTCGAGGTCCAGCCGGGAATACCACTCCGCATATTCCGTGTTGCAGGCCATGCGGCGGTTTTGGTCAGGCGAACCATCCGCCCACCAGACCGGTCCCCGCTCCCCCAGCGCGACCTTGGCCTTATCCACGGCATGTCCCGCCCGTGCGAGAGCGTCCCGGTCACTCGCCCGTCGGGCGCGCCCGACCTCGCGCCGGGCCGCCATCAGGGCCTTGACCAGCGCATCCCTCTGCTCCGGCGGCAGGGCGGGGTTGGTCGCCCGCCAAAGGCGACCACGTACAACGAAATATCGGCCGTCGGGCGTCGTGGGATAGGTCCGCTCCATCAACGGCAAACGAAAACGGCCCCCGGATCGCTCCAGGGGCCGCTCTGTTCGTTGGCTGGCTCGGCGG
>NZ_JBHYDN010000007.1:0-149203 GCF_051860745.1 Brevundimonas sp. | reverse complement strand
TGGTGGAGGGGCGCCCGCCGCGCCGCCGTCTCTACCCCTCCGTCACGGCGCGAAGACGCACCGCGCCACCTCCCCATCGCTTCGCGACAGGGAGGAGACGGGTAGCGTGACGCTATGCTGACAATCCGCCGATTGTCAGCATATCCCGCCGCGCCAAGCCACTGACTCCGAACGCCTTTCAAAATTTTCAGCGTCCCCAGCCCGCCATAGGAACGCCCCCTCCTAGACTCCCCCCCGTTCCGTCGCAGGGGAGGCGCAGAGGCCTTGCGTCCTTTGGCGGCGGGATGTGGAGAAGCGGGGGCCCGGTTCCCGGCTGCCAGAGCAAGGCAGCCAACGCCCGGGGTCTGATAACCAAACGGATGTCAGGGGCGAGGGGGATACTCGCCCGGTCCGGGGACCGTGTCGCAAGCACGGCCCGCCCGCCGGAGGCGCTGCGGTAAGGCGATAAAACCGCCACCGGACGCAAGCTTCCGATCAATCTCCGCGCGGAGCGTCTGTCTGCGTCGAAACGGTAAACCACAAAGAACTCCGGGCGCGGGCCCGGCGCTCCGCACGCCTTCCCCTTCCGACCGCGATCGCGCGAGCGGCGCTTGCGCTCGCCTGTCACGGAACCATGATGACCGCGGCCGCGGCTCCGGTCATAAGCGCCACAACCCCTTCGGAGTCCCCATGCGCCCCCATCGTCGTGACCTGATCGCCGGCTCGGCGGCCGCCTTCGCCTTTGCCGGCCTGGCCCGCAGCGTTGCGGCCCAGACGGCTGCGACGGAAGAGACCTATGTCAACGAGGTTCACGGCTACGGTCCGCTCGTTCGCGACCCGAACCGC
This sequence comes from Brevundimonas sp., assembly GCF_051860745.1. Lineage (GTDB taxonomy): Bacteria > Pseudomonadota > Alphaproteobacteria > Caulobacterales > Caulobacteraceae > Brevundimonas. The sequence goes on along the minus strand of NZ_JBHYDN010000007.1, from coordinate 148,378 downwards.
CTGCTCGACCTGCCTGAGGGCTTTTCCTACCAGGTCATCTCCCAGAGCGGCGACACCATGGACGATGGCCTGTTCGTTCCGGGCCAGCCGGACGGCATGGGCTGTTTTCCCCTCGACGGGCCGCGTGTCGCCCTGGTGCGCAATCACGAACTGAAGGGCTCCAGCGCCCTGCACCGGAACCTCGGCCCCGGCGGATTTCATCAGGAGCGGATCGGCCTGCTCGACCCCGCTCGCGCCTATGACACCTACAAGGACGGACGGGTGCTGCCGGGCGGAACCACCACCCTGATCTACGACCTCGAGACCCGCCGCACCGTGCGTCAGTATCTGTCGCTGGCCGGCACCAGCACCAACTGCGCCGGCGGCCACACCCCCTGGGGCAGCTGGCTGACCTGCGAGGAAACCGAACAGACGCCCGCCGACGCGGATGTGACGAAGTCCCACGGCTATGTCTTCGAAGTGCCGGCGGACGCCACCGGCCTGGTCGCCCCCGAGCCCCTGAAAGCCATGGGCCGGTTCGATCACGAGGCGATCTGCGTCGATCCCCGCACCGGCATCGTCTATCTGACCGAGGACAAGGTCGACGGCCTGTTCTACCGCTTCATTCCGACCACGCCGGGCAAACTGGCCGAGGGCGGCCGGCTGCAGGCCATGGCCCTGAAGGGCAAGCCGGGCGCCGACACGTCCAATCACGGTGCGCGCGAATGGGCCGTCGGCGAGACGCGCGAGGTCGTCTGGATCGACATGGAGGACGTCGAGTCCCCGAACGGCGACCTGCGCCAACGCGGTCATGCCGCCGGCGCCGCTCTGGTGGCGCGAGGCGAGGGCATATTCTGGGGCGACGGCGAACTGTTCATGACCGCGACCGCGGGCGGCCCGCTGAGGCGCGGCCAGATCCTGCGTTATGTCCCGTCGCGCATCGAGGGCCGCCGTGGCGAGAGCCTCCTGCCCGGCCGTATCGAACTCTTCTTCGAGAGCGCGGACATCCGGACCATAAACATGGGCGACAACATCGTCATCGCCCCGTGGGGCCACCTGATCGTGTGCGAGGACAACTATTCCACCGAGCTGCGCAACCACCTCAAGGGCGTCACCCCCGAGGGCAAGGTCTATACGCTCGGACGGAACGTCTTCACGGGCAACTCCGAGTTCGCCGGGGCCTGTTTCTCGCCCGACGGATCGGTGATGTTCGTCAACATCATGTACCCGGGGATCACCTTCGCGATCAGAGGCCCCTGGTCCTCGGTCCGGACGTAAACAGCCGGGCCTGCGAGCGCCGCACCAGCCACAGATTGACCGTCGCCGCCGCCAGAACCAGAGCCGCGCCCGCCTGATGCAGGGCGCCGAGCCATAGCGGCGTTGCGTTCATCAGGGTGGAGATTCCCAGCAGGGCCTGCAACCACAGGGCCGCCGCCACCGCGAACGCCGCCGCGCCGAGACCTTCGGCCAGCCGCCAGCGCCAGGCCTGCACCGCATAGACCGTCCCGCCGATCAGCAGACCATAAGCCCAGATGCGGTGATTGAACTGGACCAGCGCCTGATCATGCAGAAAGGCCAGACCGCCCCCGGTCCAGTCCACCGGCGCGAGGACCGCCCCGTTCATCAGCGGCCAGTCGGTATAGACGAAGCCCGCCTTGGCTCCCGCCACCAGCCCGCCCAGCAGGCACTGGACGAAGACCGCGCCCAACAGGACAGCCGCGCCGCGGCTCCAGCCCACAGGCGAACGGCTGTGTGATTCGCCGTTCCAGGCCTCCAGCCCGGTCCAGACCAGCCCCATGAAGATCGCCAACGCCAGCCCGAGGTGCACCGCCAGCCGTTCAGGCGCCACGTCGACCCGTTCCGACAGGCCGCTGGACACCATCCACCAGCCGATCAGCCCCTGCAGCCCGCCGAGGACGAGCAAGACCCCGCAGCGCACGATCAGCCGCCGCGGCATCTGGCGCAGGATCAGGAAGACGGCGAACGGAAGGGCGAAGGCGGCGCCGATCAGCCGGCCCAGAAGCCGGTGCGCCCACTCCCACCAGAAGATGCCCTGAAACTCGGCCAGGCTCATGCCGGCATTGACCTGGGCATATTGCGGAATAGCCCGGTATTTCCCGAAGGCCTCGTTCCAGTCGGCCGCATTCATCGGCGGCAAAGCGCCCATGATCAGCTGCCACTCGGTGATCGACAGGCCCGATCCGGTCAGGCGGGTGATGCCCCCGACCACGACCATGGCGAACACCAGGGCGGCGCAAATGAACAGCCATATGGCGACCGCGCGGTTCTGATCGCCACCAATGAAACGCTTCATTCGACGCCTGCCGTCCCGACCGTTACAGTGCCCGCGCGTCCTTGGATCGCGCCGGCCCCAGCGGTATGCCCGCGCTGTGCGGCGAGATCGAGTCGCTTTTCGGCGTCGCATCGCCGCAAGTCTGGAGAGGCCGGTTGCCGTACGTCGAAATCATCATTGCGGTCCTCGGCGCCTTCGCCCTCGCCTGGCTGGCTGATCTGGTCAGCGGCCGCCGCGGCCTGTTCGCCACCTCGCTGGTCTCGGCCGTCGCCGCGGTCGCCGGCTGGTTCCTGGCGGTTCGGGTCTTCGGCGCCAGCACGATGAACGACTGGACCTGGGTGCTATGGTCGCTGGCCGCCTCGACCCTGGCCCTCGGCGCCTTTTTCCTGTTCCGGAGCAAGCGCTGACCATGGGTCCGCAGATCCGGCGTTTCGTCGCCGCTATCGTCGCTATCGCCTTCCTGGCGTTCTACGTCTGGGCCGTCGTCGCCATCCGCGACCGCCTGCCCGCCTCGATGTGGATCGACCTGATCTTCTACGGTGTCGCCGGCATCGCCTGGGGCGTCCCGCTGATCCCGTTGCTCAGCTGGGCCGAAGGCCGCAAGAAGTAGCACCGTAATGCAAAGGGGCCGCCCGAAAGCGACCCCCTGACCAACCGTCTTCATTGCGGAAGATGGTCGGAGCGACAGGATTCGAACCTGCGACCCCTTGACCCCCAGTCAAGTGCGCTACCAGGCTGCGCCACGCTCCGAGAGGCGCTCCCTATAGACGGGGTTCGCGACGTCGCAAACCGAAAAAGCAGCTCTCGGAGCCTGATCGGTTGAGGGGGAATCGCTTCGCGATTCCGCCGATGCCGTGAATCAGGCTCCTGCATGATGCTGGAGCGAAATCTGAGCCTTGCCGGACTGCGTCTGACAAGGCCGATTTCGCTCTAGCCGCTTCTCGACAGCACGGCTTCCAGACGGGCCCGCGCGCCTTCCAGCTCGGCCAGCACCTGGCGCAGACGGATCGAGGACTGGCCTGTCGCCGCAGGGGCGGAAACGGTCGCCGGGGCGGCGCCTTCGGGCTCGAACGTGACGGCGCCGTCGGGGTCGCCATAGTGGGCCAGGCGCTTCAACCCCTGTTCCTTGTGCAGGCGCTGGACGCCCTTGATGGTCAGGCCTTCCTCATGCAGCAGTCGCTTGACCGCCTTGAGCAGCACCACGTCCTGCGGCCGGTAGAAGCGCCGCCCGCCGGCCCGTTTCAACGGCGTCAGAAAGACGAATTTCGTCTCCCAGAAGCGCAGCACATGCTGGGGCGCGCCGACCTCTGCCGCCGCTTCTGAAATGGTTCTGAAGGCGTTGGCGCTCTTGGCCACGGGCGTCAGGCGCTCACGACAGCGTCGTGAACCCGGCCCTTCATGATCTGGGAGGCGCGGAAACTGATGACCCGCCGCGGATGGATCGCAGCCGGCTGGCCGGTCTTGGGATTGCGGCCCATCCGGGCGCGCTTCTCGCGCACCTGAAAGACCCCGAAGCCCGACAGCTTCACCGTCTCGCCGCGTTCCAGCGATTCAATGATCAGTTCGAGCGTGCGCTCGACCAGCGCCGAGCACTCCTGGCGGGACAGGCCCACGTCATCGTGCACCGCTTCACAGAGATCCGCGCGCGTCAGCGTCTGGTGTTCGGGCAAAGGTCCGCTCCCCTCCAAAGGTCGGTCGACGGACATAAAAGGCCAAGCGTCGTCAAATGGAAAGCCGGAAATCGCCTTAGAGACGAAACGCGCATGCGCCCCAGGTCAGACCGCCGCCCATGGCCTCCAGCAGAACCAGATCGCCGCGCTTGATCCGGCCGTCCTGAATCGCCGCGTCGAGAGCCAGCGGGATTGAGGCCGCCGAGGTGTTGGCGTGCATGGCCACGGTCGAGATGACCTTGTTCTCGTCCAGACCCAGACGATCCCCGACGCCCTTGATGATCCTCTGGTTGGCCTGGTGCGGCACGAACCAGTCGACGTCAGCCACCTCGATTTTGGCGGCTGCGCAGGCGGCGGTGATGGCTTCAGCGATGTTGACCACGGCATGACGGAAGACCTGGTTTCCGGCCATGCGCAGATGGCCGACGGTCCCGGTGGTGGCGGGTCCGCCGTCGACGTACAGCAGATCGGTCTTGGTGCCGTCACAGCGCAGGGCGAAGCCCAGCAGACCCTGATCGGCCTTGGTCCCCTGCCCCTCGCGCGGCTCGACCACGACGCAGCCGGCCCCGTCGCCGAACAGGACGCAGGTCGAACGGTCGGTCCAGTCCATCAGCCGGGTCATTTCCTCGGCCCCGATGACCAGGGCACATTTCGCCTGCCCCCGCGCGACGAAGCCGTCGGCGATGCTGAGCGCGTAGACGAAGCCGGAGCACACGGCCTGAACATCGAAGGCGATACAGGTCGGGGCGCCCAGCTTGCGCTGCACGATCGAGGCGACCGACGGGAAGGTCATGTCGGGCGTGGTGGTGGCCACGATGATGAGATCGACGTCGGCGGCGGTCCGGCCGGCATCGGCCAGGGCCCGTCTGGCGGCTTCCGTGGCCAGGTCGCTGGTCGGCTGGTCATCGCGGGCGCGGTGGCGCTGCTTGATCCCGGTCCGTTCCTGGATCCACTCGTCCGAGGTATCGACGATCAGGGCCAGATCGGCGTTGGTGACGACCTGTTCCGGCAGAAAGGAGCCGACGCCGGTCACGGCGCTGCGAACTACGCTCACTGAATGCTCTCCCGGACGGGTTCTTCCGCCGAACTGACGATGGGGTCCTCAAGCAGGGTCGTCAGCCGCTGCAGGTTCGCCCCGACCTTTTCCATATAGTCGCTGCGGGCCAATTCGACAGCCACCCGGATGGCGGCGCCAAAGCCGCCCGACGTCGCCCCGCCATGGCTTTTCACCACGATCCCGTTCAGCCCCAGCAGAGGCCCGCCGTTGTTGGCGTTGGGATCGATCTTCTGACTCATGCGCTTGAGCGCCGGCATCGCGAGCAGCGCGCCCAGCTTCGACGTCAGGCTTGAGGTCAGGGCTTCCTTCATCAGGCCGGCGATGAATTTGGCCACCCCTTCGGCCGTCTTCAGCGCGATATTGCCGGTGAAGCCATCGGTCACGACCACATCCACCGTGCCCTTGGCGATGTCTGTGCCCTCGACGAAGCCGAAGTAATCCAGCCCGAAACCGCCGTCACGCAGCAGACGCGCGGCTTCGCGCACCTCCTCGTGGCCCTTCACGTCCTCGGAGCCGACGTTCAGGATGCCGATGGTCGGTTTCGCGACCCCGTGGACAGCCGTCATGAACGCCTCGCCCATGATGGCGAACTCGACCAGTTGGGCCGCATCACTCTCGATATTGGCCCCGACGTCGAGCACGGCGGTGACGCCTTTCGGCGTCGGCCAGCTGGCCACGATCGCCGGCCGCTCGAGTCCGGGCGCCGACATCCGCAGCAGCAATTTGGAGATGGCCATCAGGGCGCCGGTGTTCCCGGCCGACACCACCGCGCCGGCCTCGCCCGACTTGACCGCCTCGATGGCGTTCCACAGGCTCGAGCCCTTGCCGCGACGCATGGCCGTGGCCGGCTTCTCGTCCATGGCCACCACCTTGTCGGTGTGCCGAACCAGGCAGACGTCGTCCGTCAGACCCGCCTTGGCCATTTCGGCGCGGATCGCCGTCTCGTCGCCGTGCAGGATGAAGCGCACGCCTTCGCCGCCGTGACGTTTGCGGTAGTCGCGCACGCCGGGCACCACGACAGACGGACCGTGGTCTCCGCCCATGGCGTCGAGCGAAATCAGGATCGGGGATGACAAGCCGTTTCGACTCCGTAGCGCCGTCAGCCCGGCGCTTGTCAGTTTGGCGACGATAGCGCCGCATCGGGGGGATGCAACCGCGCCGCCCCTGCGTCAACCTTCGTCGGAAGGCCGAAGCTGCTTCAACACCGCGAACGGCGAGATTTCAGCGGGTTCGGGCGGCTGGACGAACTCGGCGCCCGGCTTTCGCGGGAACGGGTCCAGCCTCAACGCCAGCTGTTCCACAGCGTACTGGCCCAGATCGATCTGGCCGTTCTCGATCAGGTCGGGCGATTCGTCGTCCATGGTGATGACGATCTCGTCCGACTCCTCGTCCACCGCCTCGGCGAGGGTCAGGGCGAAGGGCGCATCGATTTCGAGCGGCAGCGGCTCCAGAGTGATGCCGCAGGTCTGGGCGAGGCTGGCGCGCACCCGGCCTGACAACCGCCAGCCCGCGGGCGACGGAGCCAGATGCATCTCGGCGGTGAAGGCGTCCAGCGAGGCCAGATCCAGCGCCTTGACGATCCGCGCGCGGGCCGCCGCGTCGGGCTCCAACGTCCGTTTCACGCCGCCGGCGACCTGATGCAGACGGACGGGCTCGCTGTAGGGAAGATCGGGAAGGGTCATACGGCTGTCTTCGCCCATTCCGGGGTATTCGTCACGGCGTCAAAGGTCTGCGCCGCCAGACGGGCGCGGCTGGCGAGGGCATAGGCGGCCAGAGCCTCGCCCGTGGCGGCGTCCTCGCTCTCATACACATTGCGGGCCAGGCCAGCGGCCAGCGCCGCCGCGTTCCCGTGACGTAGCGGAGCTTCCCAGGCCGTCATTCGTCCGTACAGGGCCTCGCCCAGTTTGCGCATCTTCTTGCCGACCGAGACATCGCCCACGCCCAGTTCGCGCAGGGCGTGGTCCAGCGCCGAGACATAGGTGTTGAACAGGTCCTGTGCGGCCTCCGCCCCGCGGTCGCCCTCGTCGCGCAAACGCATGACCAGAAGCAGGACGTGCAGCGTATAGAGCTCGAACCGCGCGTCGATACGGTCCGCCACGCCGAACCGGGTGTAGAAGGCCGGATCGCGCGCCTGACGCACCGCCGCTTCATACAGCAGCTGGCCCGGACGCTCGCGGGGACGGGTTCGGAACAGATTCTGAAGCATGATCATACGGCCCCTTTTCCGCCGCGCCGTTGAACTAAGGCTCGGGTCCGGTTAGGTCAAAGACCTTGTTGAAGTCGCAGGCGCCGCAAATGCTCCGTACGAACCTCCTGATCGCCGCCCTCTCGGCCGTCGCCCTGACCAGCGCCTGCGCCCCGATCGTGGGCCAGAACGGCTTCCAGGCGATCGACGCCAAGCCGACCGACATCGTCGCCGGCACGGACACAAAACAGACCGTCCTGACCCGGCTGGGCACGCCGTCCACGACCTCGACCTTCGAGCGCGACAATGTCTGGTACTACATCAGCCAGGTGACCGAGAAATACACCTACAACCGGCCGCAGGTGACCCAGCGCTCGGTGACGGAAATCACCTTCAATGACGCCGGTCTGGTGTCCGAAGTCCGCACCCTCGGCCTCGAAGACGGACAACGGGTGGCCATGAACGATCGCGAGACCCCGACCCGCGGACGTCAGCTGACCATCCTGGAGCAGCTGCTCGGCAACGTCGCCCGCGGCCAGCTGCCCCGCACGGACGAGGACCAGCCGGGCCAGCAGCGCCGGGAATAGGTCGACCATTCCTCCCCCCTCGGGGGAGGGGGACCGCGAAGCGGTGGAGGGGGCAGCCTCGTCCACTTGCGTTTGCGGTCAGGCCCCCTCCACCACCCTTCGGGTGGTCCCCCTCCCCCTGCGCTACGCTTGGAGGAGGAATAAAGAAGGCCCCGGAGATCGCTCTCCGGGGCCTCTTTCTTTGGCGACCGCCGCGTCCCGATCAGGACGCAGCGGCTTCTTTCAACTGAATCAGAACACCTTGCCGCTGGCCAGGACTGCGAGCAGCAGCAGGGCCACGATGTTGGTGATCTTGATCATCGGGTTCACCGCCGGACCGGAGGTGTCCTTGTAGGGATCGCCGACCGTGTCGCCGGTCACTGCGGCCTTGTGCGCCTCGGAGCCCTTGCCGTGGACGACGCCGTTCTTGTCGGTGAAGCCCTCTTCGATCACCTTCTTGGCGTTGTCCCAGGCGCCGCCGCCCGAGGTCATCGAGATGGCGACGAACAGGCCGGTGACGATGACGCCCATCAGCATGGCGCCGAGGGCGGCGAAGGCCGTGGCCTTGTCCGAGATCGACAGCACCGCGACGAACAGAACGATCGGCGACAGCACCGGCAACAGCGACGGCACGATCATCTCCTTGATCGCCGCCTTGGTCAGGATGTCGACGGCCCGGCCGTACTCGGGCTTGACCTCATAGGTCATGATGCCCGGGTTCTCGCGGAACTGGCGACGCACCTCGGCCACTACGGCCTCGGCCGCGCGGCCCACCGCCATCATCGACATGCCGCCAAACAGGAAGGGCAGCAGCCCTCCGAACAGCAGGCCGACGACGACATACGGATTGGTCAGGCCGAAATCGATCTCGGCCATGCCCGCGAAGAAGGGATAGAGCTCCGGATTGGCGGCGAAATAGTCCAGGTCGGACGTATAGGCCGCGAACAGCACCAGGGCGCCGAGGCCGGCCGAACCGATAGCATAGCCCTTGGTCACGGCCTTGGTGGTGTTGCCCACCGCATCCAGCGCGTCCGTCACGTGACGCACGTCCGACGGCAGGCCCGCCATTTCGGCGATGCCGCCGGCGTTGTCGGTGACCGGACCAAAGGCGTCCAGCGCCACGATCATCCCCGCCACGCCCAGCATGGTCGTGGTGGCGATGGCGATGCCGAACAGGCCCGCCAGCTGATAGGAGGCGATGATGCCGACGATGATGGTCAGAGCCGGCAGGGCGGTCGATTCCAGCGAGACGGCCAGACCCTGGATGACGTTGGTGCCATGCCCCGAAACCGAGGCGTTGGCGACCGAGCGCACCGGACGGAAGTTGGAGCCGGTGTAGTATTCGGTGATCACCACGATGGCGGCGGTGACGAGCAGGCCGACCATGCCGGACCAGAACAGGCTCATCGGTTCGATGGTCAGCCCGCTGTTGGTGACGATCGGGCCGGTGATCAGGCCGTCGATGACGAAATAGACGGCGATCGCCGACAACACGCCGGTGACGATCAGGCCCTGATAGAGGGCGCCCATGATGTTCTGGCTCTTGCCCAGACGGACGCAGAAGGAGCCGATGATCGAGGTGACGATGCAGATGCCGCAGATGGCCAGCGGCAACAGCATCATGGTGTCGACATAGGGCTGGTCGCGGAAGAAGATCGCGGCCAGCACCATGGTGGCGACCGTGGTCACCGCATAGGTCTCGAACAGGTCGGCGGCCATGCCGGCGCAGTCGCCGACGTTGTCGCCAACGTTGTCTGCGATGGTCGCGGCGTTCCGGGGATCATCCTCGGGGATGCCGGCCTCGACCTTGCCCACCATGTCGCCGCCCACGTCGGCGCCCTTGGTGAAGATGCCGCCGCCCAGACGGGCGAAGATGGAGATCAGCGAGGCGCCGAAGCCCAGGGCCACAAGGCCGTCGATGACTTCACGACTGGTCGGCTCAAAGCCCATGCCGGCCGTCAGGATGGCGTAGTAGCCGGCGACGCCCAGCAGGGCACCGCCCGCCACGAACATGCCGGTGATGGCGCCCGAACGGAAAGCCAGATCCAGCCCCTTGCCGAGGCTCTCCGACGCGGCCTGCGCCGTACGGACGTTGGCCCGTACCGAGATCAGCATGCCGGCGAAACCGGCAAGGCCCGACAGGACCGCGCCGATGACGAAGCCGATGGCGGCCCATTCGCCGATCAGGAAATAGGCTGCGACGAGGATGACCACGCCGACCATGGCGATGGTGGTGTACTGCCGCCGCAGATAGGCCGAAGCGCCCTCCTGAATCGCCGCGGCGATCTCGCGCATCTTGTCGTTGCCGGTACTGGCCTTCATCAGCGAGGCGGTCTGGATCAGTCCATAGAGGACCCCCAGCGCGCCTGCGGCGATGACCAGCCACAGATAGTTGCTCATGACGTTTCCAAGTCCTGTGATCTTCAGACGCCCGGTCCCTTGGCGCGGTGGGCGTTGTCCGCCTCATTCCGCCTTCCGGTCCCCCCGTGCGCACCGGACGCATGTTGCGTCCTTGGGGAATTGCGGCGGAAACGTGCCAAATACCGGCAGGCGACGCAACAGGCGATGTTGATCAGCCGGTCTGGACGCCGATCCGACGGCGCGGGGCCTGACTGACGATCTCGACCCGGATGACCGAGCCGCGTCCGGCGATCGTCGCCGCCGACCGTATCAGGCTGGCGGACAGGGCGGCCGGATCGATTCGGGTCCAGTCATCCGCCACCACGAAGGGTGTCCGGTGACCGGCGCGGACCAGGGCGTCGCGCAGGTAGGCCTCCTTGGGGCGCATCATCTCCGGCGTCGCCGAACCGCCGAGATGCAGGCGAAGCGAGACGAAGACATAGTTGCGCAACCGTCCGCCCACGATGATCGGCAGGCCGACGCCGGGCATGCTCAGACTCTGGCCGCCCGCAGGTGCATCTTCCGCCAGCGCCGCGGGGGCGACAGCGGACAGGGCGGCGGTGGCGGCGATAAGGTCACGACGGCGCATGGCGTCACCGTGACGCCGACGCCTTGAGAAATCGTTGTCAGCTGTGGGTAAAGCCGGAGCGGTCGAATGTGACCGGCTGACCGCCGAAACGGGCAGCAACGCCCTGCCCGGCGGTGACGCGGCCGATCCGGGTCAGTCGCAGATGACGGCGCTCCGCCTCGCGCCTGAGGGCCGCCTCGTCACGCGCCGAGGCGGTGAAGGCGATCTCATAGTCGTCGCCGCCGGTGACCAGCTTCTCCAGCGCCGCCTGCTCGTCGACGCGCCCGTCGAACCAGGCCTGGCCCGCGGCGGACAGGGGTACGGTCTCAAGGTCGATCTCAACGCGGACGCCGCTGGCGTCGGCCAGATGTTCAAGGTCGGCGATCAGGCCGTCCGAGACATCGATGGCCGCGCTGGCCATGTCGCGGATCGGCAGGGCGAAATCGGTCCGCGGCGTCGGCGTCCGATAGTGGTCAGACAGGGCGGCGACCCGCTCGGCATCCAGCGACAGCCGGCCCTGCACCCCCTCCAGTCCCAGCCAGCCGTCGCCGATGGCTCCGGTGACGAAAACCAGATCGCCGGGTCTGGCGCCGGCGCGTCCCACCGTACGGCCCTTGGGGATCCAGCCCAGCAGCGTCATCGAGAAGCTGGCCGGCCCGGGCGTGGCGACGGTGTCCCCGCCCAGCAGGGCGATGCCGAAGGATTTCTGATCGGCGCGCAAGCCATCCACGAAGGTCATTCGCTCCGGCCAGCCGCAGCGCGGCGACCAGTGGCAGGCGAGCAGATAGCCGAACGGCTCGGCCCCCTTGGCCGCCAGGTCGGACAGATTCACCCGCATCAGCTTGCGCGCCACCGTGTCGAGCGGATCGGTCGGCAGGAAGTGGACACCTTCGACGATGGCGTCCTTGGTCAGAACCAGATCATGCCCTGCCCGGGACGGCACGACGGCGACGTCGTCCGCCAGCCCCCGGCCCCATACCGGATGCGCCAGCGGCGCGAACAGCCGTCGGATGGTTTCGAACTCGCCGGCGACATCGACAGCGGGCATTGCCTCACCTAGGCCTTCGGACGGACGTCTCGGGCGACGCCGTCCAGCGCTGCGTTGACAAATTTGGCCTCGGCGTCGTCGAAGAAGGCCTTGGCCAGTTCGACATACTCATCGATGACGATCTCGCGCGGCACATCCTGACGGTTGCGCAGCTCCCAGGCTCCCGCGCGCAGCAGGGCTCGAAGGGTGGAATCCAACCGCTCCAGCCGCCAGTTCGACGCCAGCCGCGCCTTCACCGCCGTGTCGATATCGCGCTGGCTATCGACCACGCCGCGCACGATCTCGGCGAAATAGGCTTCGTCAGCCTCGGCCAGCGGCTCGCCCTCCATGTCCGAGTCAAAGCGGTGGTTGGAGAATTCGGCGATGACCGTGTCCACGCCCTCGCCGGCCAGCTCCATCTGGTACAAGGCCTGAACGGCGGCGAGGCGCGCGACCGTGCGGGCGCGCCGCTGGCGGCTGGTCAGCTGCGGTTCGGCGCGCTGCTTTTCGGCCTCGGCGAGTTGCTCGAGCACGGATTGAAGGCTGGCGGGTTCGGTCACGCGCCCAGTCCTAGCCGCAGCCGCTTGCGCAAGGCAATGAGGTCCAGACAGGCGCGGGCCGCGCCGCCGCCCTTGTCGCCCTCGCTGATCCGCGCCCGGGCCCAGGCCTGATCCTCGTCTTCGGTGGTCAGAATGCCGTTTCCGATGGCCAGGCCCTTCAGGCCGAGACTGGCCAGGGCCGCCGCCGACTGGTCCGCAACAATCTCGAAATGATAGGTCTCGCCGCGAATGACGCAGCCCAGGGCGACATAGCCGTCATAGCGCGGGGCGGTCGGGAAGCGGCCGGCCTCCTCGGCCAGGGCGATGGCGGTCGGCACTTCCAGGGCGCCGGGCACCGGGACGACGTCGAACGTCGCGCCGCGCGCGCGCAGGGCGTCCTTCGCCCCTTCCAGCAGGGCGTCGGCCAGGTCGTCATAGAAGCGCGCCTCGACGATGAGGACGCGGGGCGGATCGCTCAGGATTGGTCTTCTCCGTCCATGTCGCGCCAGCCGACGATGCGCAGGCCGTAGCCCTCAAGCGCGGCGGGGTTGGGGCGGGTCGAGCTCATCACGATCATGTCGCGCACGCCGAGATCCAGCAGGATCTGGGCCCCGACGCCGTAGTTTCGGATCGAGCGGTCGACGGCCGCGGGCTTCTCGACTCCGGCAAGCCGTTCGGCGAGACCGTGCAGATCGGGGTCGCGGAGGAAGACGGTGACTCCGGCCCCGTCATGCTCGCTGATCGCCTTCAGGGCCTGGGGCACATAGTTCTGGCGCGCCTCGACGTGGCCGAGAATGTCGGCGGCGAAATCGACCTGGTGCATGCGCACCAGGGTCGGCTTGCCCGGCTCGACCGTACCGTTGACGAGGGCGATGTGCTCGTGGCCCTCGATGGTGTTCCGGTACAGCATCAGCCGGAACGGCCCGCCGTGGATGCTCTCGAACGGCGTATCCATGACCCGTTCGACATAGCGTTCGGTGCGGCGGCGATAGGCGATCAGGTCGGCGATGGTGCCGATCTTCAGCCCGTGCAACTGGGCGAAGGCGACCAGATCGGGCATCCGGGCCATCGAGCCGTCGTCATTCATGATCTCGCAGATGACGCCGGCGGGCGTCAGTCCGGCCATGCGCGAAATGTCGACGGCCGCCTCCGTGTGGCCGGTGCGGACCAGCACGCCGCCGTCGCGCGCGACCAGCGGGAAGACGTGGCCCGGCGAGACAATGTCGTCAGCCCCCCGGGCCGGGTCCGCCGCTACCTGGACGGTGCGAGCGCGGTCCGCAGCGGATATGCCGGTGGTGACGCCTTCCCGCGCCTCGATCGAGACAGTGAACGCGGTGCCCATGCTCTCGCGGTTCTCGGCGGCCATGGGCGGCAGCCGCAGCTGGCGAGCGCGGTCGGCGGTGATGGCGAGACAGATCAGGCCGCGCGCGTGGCGGGCCATGAAGTTGATCTGGTCCGGCGTGGCGAACTGGGCCGGAATGATGATGTCGCCCTCGTTCTCCCGGTCCTCGGCGTCGACGAGGATGTAGGGCTTGCCGTTGCGGGCGTCCTCAAGGATGTCCTCGATCGGGCTGATCGGGCTGTCGAACATGTCCGAGGCGAGAATGATTGTATTGGCCATCACGCCGTCTCCTGCCACCGCGCGAGGTATCGCGCCAGCATGTCTATCTCCAGGTTGACCGCATCGCCGGCTTTCAGGGTGCCCAGCGTCGTGACCTCCCGGGTGTGGGGAATGACATTGAGGCCGAAGACCTCGCCTTCGACCGCGTTGACGGTCAGCGAGACGCCGTCGACGGTGATCGACCCCTTGGCCGCGATATAGCGGTGCAGCGGAGCCGGCGCGGCGATGTCGATCCGGTGCGAGCCGCCCTCGGGCGTCACCGAGACGACCCGACCCATTCCGTCGATATGGCCCGAGACGATATGGCCGCCCAGTTCGTCGCCCAGTTTCGCGGCCCGCTCCAGATTGACCGGATCGCCTTCGCGCCAATCCCCCAGCGTGGTCTTCGACAGGGTCTCGCCTGACACCTCGACCGCGAACCAGCCCGGGCCCTTTTTGGTGACTGTCAGGCAGCAGCCCGCATGGCTGATCGAGGCGCCGAGGTCGATGCCCGAGGTGTCCCAGGCGGTCTCGATCTCGTAGCGCCGGTCGCGCTCGGTCTGACGGACCGAACGGACGCGGCCGATGTCTGTGACAATCCCGGTAAACATCAGAGCCTCTCGTAGCGCTCCCACAGATCGGGACCCAGGGGCTTGACCGCAATACGGCGGAACCGCCGCGCTTCGCCCAGCAGGGCGACGTTGAGCGAACCGACGCCGGGACGCGCCTCGGCGCCGAGCAGAATCGGAGCCCGGAACCACTCGATCCGGTCGACGGCGTCCGCGCGCAGGAAGCTGGACGCCACCTCCCCGCCGCCCTCGACCAGCAGCGCCCGGATTCCCTCGCCGTACAGAGCGGCCAGGAGGTGGCTCAGCGACGGGCGCCCGTCCGGCGCCGCATGCACCTTGATCACCTTGACGCCGGCCGCTTCCAGCCCGGAGGACGGAAACTGGACGGTGAAGACAATGACCGGAATCTCGCGCGCCGTGCGCACCAGGTTCGATTCCAGGCCCAGTCGTTGGCGACTGTCGAGCACGACGCGCACGGGCTGGTCGATGGGGCGGCCGGACAGCCGGGCCGTCAGCAGCGGATCGTCCGCCAGCACGGTTTCGATCCCGACCAGAACGGCGTCATGGGCCGCGCGCAGCCGGTGCCCTTCCAGCCGCGCTTCTTCGCCCGTGATCCACTGGCTCTCGCCGGAAGCCATCGCAATCCGGGCGTCCAGCGAGGTGGCCAGTTTCAGGGTGACGCGCGGGCGCATCAGGTTTCGTCCAGACCCTCGTCGCCGAGGAACCGCGCGAAGTCCCCCGTGTGGCGGAAATCCTTGTAGACCGAGGCGTAGCGGACATAGGCCACCTCATCGACGCCCTTCAGCGCCTTCATGATGAAGTCGCCGACGGTCGAGGACGGGATTTCCGTCTCGCCGAGACTTTCCAGCTGGCGGGTGATGCGGCTGACCAGCTGTTCGATCTGCTCGGCCTGCACCGGGCGTTTGCGCAGGGCCACATTCAAGGACCGCTCCAGCTTGTCGCGGTCGAACGGTGCGCGGCGGCCGTTGCGCTTGAGGATCATCAGCTCGCGCAGTTGCACCCGTTCGAAGGTGGTGAACCGCCCGCTGCATTGCGGACAGGACCGGCGACGGCGGATGGCGGCGCCGTCATCCGACGGGCGGCTGTCCTTCACCTGGGTGTCCTGGTGTCCGCAGAAAGGGCATTTCATCGCGGGTCTATCCGTAAATCGGGAAGCGGCGTGTGAGCTCACGCACCTCGCCCGCCACGCGCTGCGACACGCCGGCGTCCGCCTCGTCCGTGCCCTTCATCGAGTCGATCACATCGGCGATCCAGTGGCCGACCTGCTGGAACTCGCCGACGCCGAAGCCGCGGGTGGTTCCCGCCGGGGTGCCCAGACGGACGCCCGAGGTGACGGTGAAGGGCGCGGTATCGAACGGCACGCCGTTCTTGTTGCAGGTCATCAGGGCGTGTTCGAGGGCGGCCTCGGTTGCCTTGCCCGTCACGCCCTTGGGCCGCAGGTCGACCAGCATCAGATGGCTGTCGGTGCCGCCCGAGACGATGGCCGCGCCGCGCTCGACCAGCACGGCGGCGAGGGCCCGGGCGTTGTCGACCACCTGCTGCGCATAGAGCTTGAACTCGGGCTTCAGCGCCTCGCCGAAGGCCACGGCTTTGGCGGCGATGACATGTTCCAGCGGTCCGCCCTGCAGACCCGGGAAGACGGCGGAGTTGATCTTCTTGCCCAGTTCGATGTCGTTCGACAGCACCATGCCGCCGCGCGGGCCGCGAAGCGTCTTGTGGGTCGTGGTGGTGACGACATGGGCGTGCGGCAGCGGGTCGGGATAGACGCCGCCGGCGATCAGGCCCGCATAGTGGGCCATGTCGACCATCAGATACGCGCCGACGCTGTCGGCGATCTCGCGGAAGCGGGCGAAGTCGATGTGGCGGCTGTAGGCGCTGGCGCCGGCGAGGATCAGCTTCGGCTTCTCCTTCTCCGCCATTTCGGCGACGTGGTCATAGTCGATCAGGCAGTCGTCCTCGCGCACCTTGTAGGTCACGGGCCGGAACCATTTGCCGGACTGGTTGGCGGGCGAGCCGTGGGTCAGGTGGCCGCCGGCGGCCAGATCCATGCCCAGGAACGCATCACCCGGCTGCAGCAGGGCCATGAATACGGCCTGGTTGGCCTGGGCGCCCGAGTGCGGCTGGACGTTGGCGAAGGCGCAGCCGAACAGCTGTTTGGCGCGCTCGCGGGCGAGGTTCTCGGTAACGTCAACATATTCGCAGCCGCCATAATAGCGCCGGCCCGGATAGCCCTCGGCGTATTTGTTGGTCAGCACCGACCCCTGGGCCTCCAGCACTGCCTTCGAGACGATGTTTTCGGAGGCGATCAGCTCGATCTGTTCCTTCTGACGGCCCAGCTCTCCCTGGATGCCGCCGAAGATGTCGGGATCGGCCTCGGCGAGGCATTTCGAGAAATAGGCGTCGTGGGTGAAGGCGGTCACGAAGGAGCCCCGAATACTAGAGTTGCGCCGAAACAGGCGACTTCTCTACGCCGCCGACTGAGCGACCACAACATCTAGTGGGTCAGAGGGCCAGAAGCGCCCGTTTCAGCTTGGCGATGGCGATCCGTTCAATTCCCACACGCTCTGTCGCCGGACCGATGGCCGAGGTTTCGACCCCGGTGGCCACGTGCACGGCCGAGCATTTCAGGTACGGCCCGTTGCGGGTCAGTTCGACGATGACCTCGCCAAGGCTGTCGCTGGTGTCCTGCGCTTTCAAACCCAACCCCCGCTCATCCCGGCGAATGCCGGGACCCAGATGCCATGAGTCAGCTGATCTGATCAGATTATCCGGCTTTCATCGCTCTTCGATCTGGGTCCCGGCATTCACCGGGCTGAGCGGTTTGAGAAAACTCAGGCCACAGCCGGCAGCCGCGCCACATTGCAGTGGGTCCACAGCCGGTCCATGGCGCGGACGAGGTCGTCCATCATGGCGTCGGTGTGGTTGGGCGACGGGGTGAAGCGCAGCCGCTCGGTGCCCTTGGGCACGGTCGGATAGTTGATCGGCTGGACGTAGACGCCGTGCTCTTCCAGCAGCATGTCCGAGATCATCTTGGTGTGCACCGGGTCGCCGACGAACACCGGCACGATGTGGCTGACCGAGTCCATCACCGGGATGCCGGCGGCCTTGAAGCGGGCCTTCAGGGTGGCGGCGCGTTCCTGATGCGCCTCGCGCACCTCGGGATGGGTCTTGAGCCAGCGTACCGAGGCCAAAGCCCCGGCGGTCAGGGCCGGCGGCAGGCTGGTGGTGAAGATGAAGCCCGAAGCCCAGCTGCGCACCGCGTCGATGATCACCGCATCGGCGGCGATATAGCCGCCCATGACGCCGATGGCCTTGCCGAGCGTGCATTCGACGATGTCGATGCCGTCCAGCACCCCGTCGCGCTCGGCCACGCCCGCGCCGGTCGCGCCGTACAGGCCGACCGCGTGGACCTCGTCGAGATAGGTCAGGGCGCCGTATTTGCGGGCCAGGGCGATGGTGCCGGCCAGGTCGGCGATGTCGCCGTCCATCGAATAGACGCTCTCGAAGGCGATCAGCCTGGGCGCCTCGGCCGGGGCGTCGCGCAGCAGGGCCTCGAGATGTTCCAGATCGTTGTGGGCGTAGATATGCCGCTCGCAGCCGCCGTTGCGGATGCCGGCGATCATCGAGGCGTGGTTCAGGCTGTCCGAGAAGATCACCAACCCCGGCAGGATGCGCTGCAGCGTGGTCAGGGTCGCCTCATTGGCCACATAGCCCGAGGTGAACAGCAGGGCCGCCTGCTTGCGGTGCCAGGCGGCCAGTTCGGCCTCCAGATCCACCGCAGACCGGGTCGTGCCCGAGATGTTGCGGGTGCCGCCGGCGCCCGCGCCGACCGCGTCAATCTCGGCCTGCATGGCCTGAAGCACCACCGGATGCTGACCCATGCCGAGGTAGTCGTTCGAGCACCAGACGATGACGTCCTGCTCGCTGCCGTCCTCGCGGCGGCGGATGGCCCTGGGGAACTCACCGCGCACGCGCTTGAGGTCGGCGAAGACGCGATAACGCCCCTCGCCCTTGACCTGCTCGACAGCGGTCTGGAATGCGGCCTGGTAGTCGAACAAGCGGTGGGCCCCGAACGGCGCGAAACTGATGGTCGGGTGATGCGCCGATCAGGCCGATTTGTCCATGAATCGCACCGGACAAAAGGCCGCAAGCCCTTAATTGATAACGGTTCTCAATGTCGTTGGACAGCGGTCAAGGCTCCGCCTTCCCGACGCAGAGCCTGTCCCCGGGCCGACCGAAGGTCGGACCCGGGGGGCGACCTCAGCCCTTCGGCAACCCGTCCAGTTGCCCGCGAAGCATCTGCAGGATGGCCGAGAAGTCGCGGCCGCCGTAGCCGAGGCCGTTGAACATCTGGAACAGGGCCTCGGTCTGGGCGCCGAGCGGGGTCGAGGCTCCGGCCTTCGCCGCCGCGTCCTGGGCCAGTTTCAGGTCCTTCAGCATCATGGCCGTGGCGAAACCGCCGTCGTAGTTGCGGTTCGACGGCGCGGTCGGCACCGGGCCGGGCCACGGATAGTAGGTCGTCACTGACCAGCTCTGGCCTGACGACTTGGCGGCGATGTCGAAGAATTTGACCGGGTCGAGACCCAGCTTCTCGGCCAGGGCGATGGCCTCGCACGTCCCCAGCATGGTGATGCCGAGGATCATGTTGTTGCAAATCTTGGCCGCCTGTCCCGCTCCGTGGTCGCCGGCGCGGAAACTGGCCCGGCTCATCGGCTCCAGCGCCGCCTCGATGCGGGCGAAGTCGGGTTCGTCGCAGCCGACCATGAAGGCCAGGGTCCCTGCATCGGCGGCCATCGTCCCCCCCGACACCGGCGCGTCGGCGAAGGCGTAGCCGGCCTCCTTGGCCAGTCCCGCCACCTTGCGCGCCGTGTCCACGTCAATGGTCGAAGAGTCCAGCAGCAGGGCCGAGGTCGGGGCCGCGCCAATGATCTGCTCCGAATAGACCTTCAGCACATGCGGTCCGGCGGGCAGCATGGTGATGACCACATCGGCGTCCTTTACCGCCTCGGCGACCGAACCGACCGGCGTACAGCCAGCGGCGGCGGCGCGATCCAGAGCGGCCTGCGACAGGTCGAAGGCGGCGACGGCGTGGCCGGCCTTCGCCTGGTTGGCGGCCATGCCCCCGCCCATGTTGCCGAGGCCGATGAAGGCGATCTTGTGGGTCATGGCGTCGTCTCCGAATGCTTTGGCGGGAGGGTTAGCCGCTCACCCGCGCTCTCGCCAGCACCCCGCACCAATTTGCTCAGCCGGGCTTCCGGAATCTCAACATGAACTGGCTGGTCCGGCCGCGGATGGAGCCGTCGAAGACATTGGCCGTCAGGGGATCGGCGGCATTGGCCAGAACGGCGCTCTCGCCGTCCAGGACGAAGCCGGCGGCCAAGACCTCGCGCTTGACCGCATCGATGTCGATCCGGTGCACCGAATTGGCCGAGGTCAGGGGCGAGCCGGCCACAGCGTAGTGATCGATGACGACATAGAGGCCGCCCGGCTTTAACGCCTGAAACACAGCCGTATTGACCCGCGACGCGGTGTCGGGCGGGGCGATGCTCAAATGCAGGTCGTGATAGTTCTGGGCTGTGAAGACCAGATCCAGTCCCGCCGGGAAGTCCGGGGTGGCGATCGGCGAGCGGATGCCGTCGACATTGGCCAGGGCGTCGACCGCCGTCAGGCTTTCGCCATAGCTGGCCTGAAAGGCGATGAATTCCGCGGGCTGCCAGGCCGTGACGCGACCTTCCGGTCCGACGGCGACGGCGAAGACGCGGGTGAAATAACCCCCGCCGATGATCATGTCGGCGATCTTCTGCCCCGGACGGACCTGGGCGAAGGCCAGGGTCTCGGCGGTGTGGCGCGCCTCGTCGCGGGCGCGGTCATCGGCGGGCCTCGAGGGCGCGGCCAGCACGGCGGCATAGTCCGCCAGCGTCGGCGCGGGCGCGCCCGTCCCGCCCATACAGCCCAGCGACGAAAGGCTCATCACCGCCACAACGGCGAGAATAGCGGAACGGCGCATGATGGATCCTCCCATGGCGCCGCGCGGGCGCTGACGGCGCAAGCTAGACCGAACTCCCGTCGGCGTCAGCCGGGTTTGCGGAAACGATAGACGAACTGGGCGGTACGGCCGCGGATGGCCTCGTCGAAGACATTGGTGCTGCGGTCATCCGCCGGATTGGCGACAGCGTCGGACTCGCCGTCGAAGACGAAACCGGCCGCCTCGACCTCAGCCCGCAACGATGCGCCCTCGATCCGGTGCAGGGTCTGGACCTCACTGTGCCCGGTGCCGTCCCGGCCCGCGTGGTCGATGACGATGAAAACGCCGCCGGGCTTCAGCGCGGCAAAGATGGCCCGGTTCATCAGGGCCACATCGGTGTTGAAGGCCGGGATGTGGAAGTCGTGATATTCCTGGCTCATGAACACCGCGTCGAGCGGCTCGGGGAAGGCCATCGTGTTCAGGTCGCCGTTGACCCGCATCACATTGGGATATGCGGCGACCAGGGCGTCGGCCCGGCCGTTCTCGCGCTCGGCGGTGCGGTTGGGCACAAAGGCATAGACCTTGCCCGTATCCCCGACGGTGCGGGCGAACAGGCGGGTGAAATAGCCGGCGCCGGGGCGGATGTCGGCGACCTTCCAGCCCGGAGCGATCCCCGCGAAGGCCAGCATCTGGTCCGGGCGGCGGAAGGGGTCCCGGGCGACCTCGTCAGCCGGTCGAAGCGGATCGGCGACGGCGGAGCGCTGCAGTTCGGTCAGCGCCCGGTTCTGATAGGCGCCGGAGGCGCAGGCGCCCAGCGACAGGGCGATAGCGGCAGCGGCGAGCAACGATTTCAGCATGACGGTCCCCTTGGCGAGGGCGAAGCTACGCCCCGATTGTCACCCGGATGCAAGTCCTACGGCAGCGGTGTCCACGCCTGATCCGCAGGGATCGGCGCGAACAGCCCGTCGAGGTCAGCCTCACTGACGCCCGACAGGTCCGCAGGCGACCAGTTCGGCCTGTTGTCCTTGTCCACCACCGCGGCGCGGACGCCCTCCTGGAAGTCATGGGTCCGGACCACCCGTCCGCCGAGCCTGTATTCCAGCGCCATATTGTCGGCGAAGGACGGCTGGGTCGCGCCGAGCCGAAGCTGGCGCAGGGTGACCTTGAGCGACTGCGGCGACTTGGTGCGGAGCGTCGCGAGCTGGGCCATCGCCCAGTCCGAACCGTCAACCTCCAGCGCCGCAAAAATCTGTTCCACCGAATCGAACACGAACAGCCGGTCGATGGCCTCGCGGAAAGCCGCGGTCGCCGACGGACCCGGATCGACGGAGAAGCTGGCCGCGACGGCCTGAGGGTTGGTCGGATGTGCCGTCAGCGCCCCTTTGAGCGCCTCGATCCGCCCGGCGGGTACGAAATGGGTGTGGATGCCCAGCGCCACCGTATCCGCCGCCTTCAGCCGCGCCCCGGTCAGGGCCAGCCAGATGCCCGTCTGACCCGGCAACCGCGGCAGGAACCAGCCGCCGCCGACATCAGGGAACAGGCCGATGCCGGTCTCGGGCATGGCGTAGGTGGTGCGTTCGGTGGCGATGCGGACGTCCGCCGGTTCCGAGATGCCGACCCCGCCGCCCATGACGATGCCGTCGACGATCGCGGTAATCGGCTTCGGGTATTCGAACAGCAGATGATTCAGCCGGTATTCGACCTCGAAGAAGGCGCGGGCCTCGGACGCATCCCCCGCCCCGCTTTCGGCGATCATGCGGATGTCGCCGCCGGCGCAGAAGCCGCGTTCGCCGGCGTGGTCGATCAGCACCGAGTGCACGCCGTCGTCCTCGCGCCACGCCAGCAGGGCCGCGGTCATCGCCTCACACATCACTCGGTTCAGGGCGTGCAGCGCCTTTGGCCGGTTCAGGGTGATGCGGCCGACGCCGGAATCGACGCGGGTCAGGATTTCGGATTCACTCATGAGGGTGGCCTTAGTGAGCGACTCTTGAGCGGTAAAGGCCTCCCCAACAGCCAGGTCAGGTCAACGCCCTGACACGCCGGGCAGGCCGAGGTCCTCGCCAGCTTCCAGCCAGAAAGCTTTTGGATAGTCGTGCTCAATGATTCCTCCGACCATGCCGATGGCCAGAAGCAACGCCTGGGCCGAGTCGACACCGTATGAGTGGCCATTGAGGGCCACCGCATTGGGATCGGGCCGGTGGATCGTCCAGTCGCAACGCCAACTGCCCCGGTCACGGAGCGGCTTGAACCACTCGACGACGATACGGCGCTCGATTCCCGCAATGACGACGCCGCCGAATTCTCTGTCGCATATCAGGTCACTCACTGCCGCAACATCTCCCGCGCCGTGATCACCCGCATGATCTCGTTCGTGCCCTCGAGGATGCGGTGCACCCGCAGGTCCCGCACGATCCGCTCCAGCGGATAGTCCTTCAGATAGCCGTAGCCGCCGTGCAGCTGCAGCGCCTCGTCGGCGATCTGGAAACAGGCGTCGGTGGCGAACCGCTTGGCCATGGCGCACCATTTGGTCGCCTCGGGATGACGCGTGTCCATGGCCCAGGCGCCGCGCAGGACCAGCAGGCGGCAGGCGTCCAGCTGGGTCGCCATATCGGCCAGTTTGAACTGGGTATTCTGGAAGTCTGACAAAGGCTTGCCGAATTGTTTTCGGGTGGTGACATAGGCCTGGGTGGTCTCCAGCGCCAGCCGGGCGCCGCCCAGCGAACAGGCGGCGATGTTCAGCCGGCCGCCGTCCAGACCCATCATGGCGTAGCGGAAGCCGTCGCCTTCCTTGCCGAGCAGATTGGCCGCTGGAATGCGGCAGTCGTCAAAGGCGACGATGGCCGTCGGCTGGCTGTTCCAGCCCATCTTCTTCTCCTGCGCCCCGAAGCTCAGCCCCGGCGCGTCCTTCTCGACCACGAAGGTGGAGATGCCCTTGGGGCCGTCCGCGCCGGTCCGGGCCATGACGACATAGACGTCCGACGTCCCCGCCCCCGAGATAAAGGCCTTGGAGCCGTTCAGGACCCAGTGATCGCCGTCGCGCCGCGCCGTGGTGCGCAAACCCGCGGCGTCCGAGCCGGAGCCCGGCTCGGTCAGGCAATAGCTGGCGATCTTCTCCATCGTCACCAGCGACGGCACATAGCGGCCCCGCAGGTCGTCCGACCCGAATTTGTCGATCATCCACGTCGCCATGTTGTGGATCGAGATGAAGGCGGCCGTCGACACGTCGCCGCGCGACAGTTCCTCGAAGATCAGCGCCGCCTCGACCCGGCCCAGGGCCATGCCGCCGTGCTCTTCGCCGGTGTAGATGCCGCAGAAGCCCATCTCTGCGGCGAGACGCATGACATCGACGGGGAAATGTTTGGTCTCGTCCCATTCGGCGCTATGCGGGGCCAGTTCGGCCTCGGCGAACTGCCGGGCCGCATCCTGGATGGCGCGCTGGTCGTCGTTGAGGGCGAAGTCCATGGGGCGTTTCCTCGAGTCTTTGGGCGCTTCTAGCGGCTACCCTCTCCCGAGGGGAGAGGGCTTGAGCGCACGAACGCCCGGCGCTCGTCCTTGCGCGAAAGGGTGAGGGCGTCCGGCGCCACGGCTTTCAAACATCCAATCCCCTCACCCCAACCCCTCTCCCCATGGGAGAGGGGCTTCGTCTATAAGCTCCGCCATGACCCAGCCGTTCGCCCCTGCCGCCTTCCCCTACGCCCGCCCGCGCCGCCTGCGCGCCAGCCCTTGGGTGCGCCGGCTGGTAGCCGAGACCGTACTGACCCCGGCCGATCTGGTCTGGCCCCTGATCGTCCATGACGGCGCCGAGGACCGCGTCCCGGTCGCCTCCATGCCCGGCGTCTTCCGCCTGTCGCCAAAAGCCGCGGCCGCGGCCGCCCTCGAGGCCCGCGACCTCGGCATCCCCGCCGTAGCCCTGTTCCCGAATGTCGATGGGGCCATCAAGGACGCCATCGGCACAGGCGCGACCGATCCGGACGGCCTGATCCCGGCCTGTATCAAGGCCATCAAGGACGCCGCCCCGGAAATCGGCGTCATCACCGACGTAGCCCTGGACTGCTACACCGATCACGGCCACGACGGCGTGGTCGAGGACGGCTGCGTCCTCAATGACGCCAGCCTCGAACGGCTGGCGGAACAGGCCTTCATCCACGCCCATGCCGGCGCCGACGTGGTCGCCCCCTCGGACATGATGGACGGCCGGGTCCAGGCCATCCGCGAGGCGCTGGAGGCTAACGGCTACTGCGACACCCTGATCCTGTCCTACGCCGCCAAATACGCCTCGGCCTTCTACGGGCCGTATCGGGACGCCGTCGGCTCGGCCAAAGCGCTGACCGGCGACAAGAAGACCTACCAGATGGACTACGCCAATTCCGACGAGGCTCTGCGCGAAGTCGCCATGGACATCGCCGAGGGCGCCGACGCCGTCATGGTCAAGCCGGGGATTCTGTATCTCGATATTGTTCAGCGCGTTAGCGAGACTTTCAAAGTCCCGACCTTCGCCTACCAGGTGTCCGGCGAATACGCGATGATGCGGGCCGCCATGGCCAACGGCTGGCTCGACGAGGACCGCGCCATTCTGGAATCCCTGCATGCCTTCAAGCGCGCCGGCTGCGCCGGAGTGCTGACCTATTTCGCCCCGCAGGCGGCAAGGTTGCTGGGCGGATGACTCTCGACGACTTCACGCGCGTCGCCCTCAGCCTGCCCGAGGCGGTCGAGGGCGCGCACATGGGTCGAACCGACTTCCGGGTCGGGAAACGCATCTTCGCCAGCCTGCATCCGGACCGGGACGCCGGCATGGTCCTCGTGAAGCCCGAGGAACAGGCCATGCTGGTCGAGGCGGAACCGGTCATCTTCGCCCCTTTCCCCGGCGGCTGGGGCAGGAGCGGCGCGACGCTGGTGTTCCCGGCCAGGGCAGACGAGGCGACCCTGCGCGACGCCCTGATCCGGGCCTGGCGTCACCGCGCCCCGCCCTCGGCGATCGCGGCCCTCTAGCGTTCCGTCCGCGCCAGCAGATCGATCAGATCGTCCTTCCAGAACACCGCCCAGGTATGGGTCCCGTGGCCCTTGCCGCCGACGCTGTTGGGAACGAGGCGGTAGCGGACGCCGGCGATCCGCGGGACGAACTGCTCGGCCAGTCCCAGCTCGGGCGGGTTGATGAAGTCGTCCGCCGAGTTGATCCAGGTCATCGGGGCGGTGATCCGCTCCAGTCCGGCGGAGGGGTCGTAGTCAAAAGAGGCGTTGACCTGGTACCAGAGATCATTGGCGTCCAGGGCTGGGAGCCGCCGCGCCTGCTGGGCCGCCAGCCACTCGTCCACCACCGCCGGTGTCGCCAAATCCTGCTGCATGGCCATCGGCGCAGAGCCCGCCAGCAGCAGCAGGTCGACGGCCGTGCGCAGGCCCTCGACCGGCTGGGCTGCATAGTCGCCGCCGGCCCAGGCCGGATCGCTGCGGATGGCGTCCTTAAGCATGGTCCGCCACAGCCGGTTGCGGCCGACGATGGCCGTCGGCTGGCAGGCCATGGGCATCAGGGCCTCGGCGAAGTCCGGATGGGTCTCGGCCCAGACGAAGATGTGCATACAGCCCATCGAGGTGCCCATCACCAGCCGCAGCCGATCCACGCCCAGGCCGTCGACCAGCAACCGCCGCTGCGCCTCGACCATGTCGGCGTAGCCATATTCAGGGAACCGCGCCCGTGGGCCATCCGACGGCTTCGACGAGCCGCCGTGGCCGAGGTTGTCGGGCATGACGACATAGTAGCGCGCGATGTCCAGCGGCTGACCCGGGCCGAACAGTTCGCCTGCAAATTGCTGCGACAGGAACTGCGCGCCCGTCCCGCCCGTGCCGTGCAGCAGCAGGACCGCATTCTCGACCCGCCCGTCCGCGCCGCGCCGCGGCTGGCCCAAGGTCCGGTAGTGCATTCGCAGCTCCGGCAACAACTGGCCGGAAGCCAGGGCGAAGTCGGCGGCGGAGAAATCGCCCTCGACCGGCGCCGGTTGGGCGGAGGACGCCGATGACAGCATCAGAGCGGCGAGGCCGCAGACGAAGGGCAGAAGACGTTTCATGGGGTCGGCGCTCCGGTCTCAAGCGAAAGCCGCGCCGTCCAGCCGTCGAACGCGACATCGACGTTGGCGGGCACGGCGGCCTTCAGGGCGTTGTAGTCGAGGTCGAGATGCAGATTGGTCAGAACGGCGCGTTTCACGCCCGCCCGCGCAATCCAGTCCAGCGTCTTTTCGACATGGGCGTGGGTCGGATGCGGCGTCCAGCGCAGGGCGTCGACGATCCACAGGTCGCACCCGCGCACAGCCTCGATCGCCGCCTCGTCGAGGTCGGATGCATCGCTGGAATAGGCCATCGGTCCGATGCGGTAGCCGACAGACCGGATCGGACCGTGGGCCTGGTCGAAAGTGACGACCGGCAGGGTGCCGCCCGCGCCGCCGACCGTCCAGGTCTCGCCGTGCGCCGGGATCGGGTGGGCGTCGAGGATGGCCGGGTAGCCTTCCACGCTCTCGAAGATGTAGCGGAACCGGCCATACAGCGCCTCGCGCGTCGCGGCGTCCATGAAGGCCGGAATGCGGCGCCGCGTCCGCATGGCGAAGACCCGCAGGTCGTCGACGCCGTGGGTCTGGTCGGCGTGATCGTGGGTGTAGAGGACGGCGTCGATATGCCTGACATCGGCCGCCAGCATCTGGGCCCGCAGGTCCGGCGAGGTGTCGATCAGCACGCTGGTCACGCCGTCCGGCCCGTGCCGACGGACCAGCAGTGAACAGCGGGCGCGATAGTTCTTCGGCTCCGCCGGATCGCAGTCGCCCCAGTCGCCGTCCCCCCGCGGCACGCCGCCCGACGAGCCGCAGCCGAGGATGACGAACTCCAGCTCGCCCACGACGCTCATGCCCCCACGGGCCTCGGAATGCGGTCGAACAGGGCAAAGAAGGCGTCGGTCGTGCGCGCCTCCGCCTCGGCCCGGCTCCAGCCGCGAATTTCCGCCAGCTTGTCCAGCACATGAACCACGTACGCCGGCTCATTCCGTCGCCCCCGATGCGGCATCGGCGCCAGATAGGGGCAGTCGGTCTCGACGATGATGCGGTCGGCGGGCATTCCCGCCACGATCTCCCGAACCTCGCTCGCTGCCTTGAACGTGGCGATGCCGGAAACCGAGAACCACGCCCCCAGTTCCGCCGCCTTTTCCGCCAGTTCCGGCCCACTGGTGTAGCAGTGCATCAGGAACCGGAACGGCCCGTCCGCCTGTTCCTCTGCCAGAATTCCGGCCATGACGTCGTCGGCCTCGCGCGTGTGCACGACCAGCGGCAGACCCGTTCGCCGGGCGGCATGGATATGCGTGCGGAACACCGACGCCTGCACGTCGCGAGGACTGAGGTCGTAGTGGAAATCCAGCCCGCATTCGCCGATCCCGACGACCCGCGGGCGCGCCGCCAGTTCGATCAGCCGGTCGGCGGTAAGGTCGACGTGATCCTTGGCCTCATGCGGATGGGCGCCGACGGTGCACCAGATGTCGTCATGGGCCATGGCCAGTTCATGGGTGGCCTCGAAGGTCGACAGCTTGTCCGAGATTTCGACCATCAGGCCTACGCCAGCCTCGCGGGCACGGGCGATGACCGCGTCCCGGTCTTCATCGAACTGCGGGGCGTGCAGATTGACGTGGCTGTCGATGATCATCCGCCGCCCGCCTTGACGCGCTGCAAGTCCGCGAGCGCCCCGGCCAGCACATCGGCCCGATCCAGATTGATGGCGGCGGTCCGGTCGGGCAGTTCGGACAGGCGAGACCACAGCTCCGCCCAGCGCGCTCCGGAAGCTCCCTCCTCCAGCGCCCGCACCTTCACGGCGGCGGAAAGCCGGTCCATCAGGGTCTCGAACCGCTCCTGCCCCTCCGGTCCGCGGAATTTGTCGGCGACAGCCAGCGCCTCGGCGCGGTCGACGGTCGCCGCCGTGACCCAGGCCTGGGCCAGCTGGTCGGCCTCGAGGGTCGCGCCGGACGCCAGAGCCAGCGCCCGGCCCGGCGACCCGCCTGCCATGCCCGCGATCCGCGCCGCCTCGGCCGAGGTCACGCCCGTGCGATTGCGCACCAGCTCCTCCAGCGCATGCAGCGGCCAGACCGGGAAGGCCAGGCGCCGACAACGCGACCGGATCGTCGCCAGCAGCCGGCCCGGCGCATGGGTGACGAGGAACAGCACGCCTCGCTCGGGCGGCTCTTCCAGCACCTTCAGCAGGGCGTTGGCGGCGTTCAGGTTCAGATCGTCGGCGGCGTCGATGATGGCCACGCGATAGCGCGCCTGCGACGGGCTCTTGGAGAAGAACTCAGGCAGCTCGCGGGCCTGATCGACCGAGATCGACTTCTTCGTCTTGCCGCCCTCGACGGCCCGCTCCAGCACCAGCAGATCGGGATGGGACTGGGCGGTGACCAGCCGGGCGACGGGGTCGTCCGGACTCGTTCCCAAAGGCCCGTGCGACGGATCAGGCGCCGCGCCCAACAGGCGGCGCGCGGCTCGAAAGGCGAAGGTCGCCTTGCCCGAACCCTCGGGGCCGCAAAGCAGCCAGGCGTGGTGCAGCCGGTCCTTGCCGAAAGCGTCGAGGAAGGCGACTTCGGCCGCCGCATCGGGGACCAGGTCGAATCGGTCCCGCGCGTGCTCGTTCACGGCAGCCGGGCCTCGACGGCGGCCCAGACCCGGGCGGCCACCACATCCTGCTCGCCGTCGGCGTCGATGATGACGCAGCGTTCCGGGTACCTCGCGGCGATGTCGAGGAAGCCACGACGCAAGCGCTCGTGGAACTCCAGCCCCTTGGATTCGAACCGCGTCTCGAACAGCCCGCGGCCGAACGCCCGCTCCAGCCCGACCTCGACTGGCAGGTCGAAGATCAGCGTCAGGTCCGGCTGGGTCGCGCCGACGATGGCGGCGTCCAGCGACTCGATGAATGCGGCCGGCGTGCCTCCGCCGACGCCCTGATAGGCGCGGCTGGAGTCGGCGAACCGGTCGCAGACCACCCAGCTGCCGGCCTCCAGCGCGGGCCGGATGGTTCGTTCCAGATGGTCGGACCGGGCGGCGAACATCAGCAGGGTCTCGGTCACCGGCGACCAGCGCCCGGCGTCGCCGTTCAGGGCGATGGCGCGGATATCCTCGGCTCCCGGCGAACCGCCCGGCTCGCGGGTCTGGACCACCTCCAGCTCGCGCGCGCGCAGCCGCTCGACCAGCCGCGCCGCCTGGGTCGACTTGCCGGTCCCCTCGCCGCCTTCGAACGTGATGAATCTGCCTTGGGTCACCGGCGCACAATGGCGACGGCGGGCGATCAAGCAAGCCTCAGCGCGCCGATATCAACAGGGCGTCGGCATATCCGCGTGCGATCACCGCCTGGCGCGACCGCTCGGCGGCGTTGGGATCGGGCCAGGGACCGACCAGGACCCGGAACAGGCCGTCGTTCCGGCCTCCGTCCACGATCGCCCGGTCGCCCAGTTCGTCAGCGACCCGGCGGGCGGCGCGGCGGTCAGAGAAGGCCGCGGCCTGAATCCAGTAGTCCCCCCGCGTGGACGGCGCCGGGGGCTCAGGCGGTGCCCGCCCGGCGGCGGCGTATAGACGGGTCGTTCCCCCACCGGTTCGCGGCGCCCTGCCCAGATAGCGGACCCGGACCTCGCCCACGCCCGCCTGCAGCATGCCCAGCGCCTCCGCCGAACCGCGCGACAGATCGATGATGCGGTTGTCGACGAAGGGCCCGCGGTCATTGACGCGCACGATGATGCGGCGGCCGTTGGCCAGATTGGTCACCTCGACCAGGCCGGGCAGCGGCAGGGTCTTGTGGGCGGCCGTCAGAGCATGCATGTCGAACGGCTCTCCGGTCGCCGTGGGCCGTCCGTTGAACTGCTCTCCGTACCAGGACGCCAGGCCGGTCTCGTCATAGCCAGGCTGTTCGGCCGGCTGATGCCAGCGACCGCGCACCTGATAGCGGCGCATGGTGCCTGAAACGATGGGTGCCGGATCGGTCACGACCGGCAGGCGCGAAGCCTCGGGTCGGGCGACGCCGGCGCAAGCGGCGACCAGCGACAACAAGGCCGCGACGAGGACGCCCCGAAGCGCTTTCCTGGCAAGATTTGCGACCATGTCCCCGCCCGTGAAGGCGATCAGCATGGCCAAAGACATTTCCGCTTTGGTTAACGACCCGTTTGGCGCTATGCGGCCAGTCGCTCCAGGAGCACGGACAGGTGGCCGAGTGGTTTAAGGCAGCGGTCTTGAAAACCGCCGTAGGTGAAAGCCTACCGTGGGTTCGAATCCCACCCTGTCCGCCACGCTCTAAGCTATTGTTTATCCATAACAATTCAGCATCCCCACCCACCCCGCAAACTCGACTCTTGCGGGGTGCAAACTGGTGGGATCGCCAGTCTCGGCGGGCGTTTGCGGGCCGCAAACCCTACGAACACGGGGCGCCCGTCTCTGTCGTCAAAAGATCCGGTGGAGTTTCCCTGCTAACAGGGAAATTAACAGGGAATTTCCCACTTTCCTGACGCCGGCGGCCGAACCACCTTGATGCCAGAACCCAAGGCCAGCGGGCCGTTTCATCCGCCGGCTGGTTTGCTGGACCTGTCGTTAGCAGGAAAAATATGCGGCCTTATCAGGGAAGCGAATCCGCCGAACAGCGAACGCCTGGCGCGGCTCAGCCCGCGAGCATCAGCCGCTGATCATCCCAGCAAAGCGGGATGCGTGCGAAGCGCAGATCCTCAAGGCAGAGCCCCGGCTTCTGTCGTCCCTCAAGCATAGCCATCTGCAGATCAGGGGCGAGCCAGGCGAGCCGGATCAGACCCCGCTCGTGAACCGTCGGCGGCGCCTGCTGCAGCACGTGATTGGCATCGGCATTTGCGTCGAGAAGCTGGTGGGCCCACTTCACCGCCTTGACCAACGGCTGGCTCATGCGGTTGCGCTTCGGCGCCTCGCCACTGAGCCAGGCGCGGCCGCCTCGGAACTTGAGGCGCCGGGGAATGTGCACCCAGACCAGATCGTCTCCCGGATGGACCCGCTCGCCGTCCAGCAGCAGCCGGCGGATGCGATCGATCGCGAGCGGCACGTTCCGCTCGTCGTCGGCCAGAGCCGACGCCTTCAGCGCCAGGTGCACCGCCCCCTCATGCACCTCCATGCGGACGAGCACCTCTAGCGGATCATGATCCGGCGTCAGCCGGTGCAACGTCTCGATCACCCAGCGCTCGGCCGGCAGGGCCGGCAGGCGGTAGATGCCATCCGGCCGCTTCGTAGTTCTGCCCCGGTTCACGCTGCTGGAGATGTAGTAGCGATGCGCCCTACCCTTCTGGCCGTAGGCGTGACTGGGCGTCATCGCTGTCCCCTCGCAATCGAACAGCCGTCCTTTCAGCGACAGCAGAACCGACGCGGGCTCGGCCAGACCCTTGCGCCGGATCCGCTTGCGCACGGCCCGGGTGGCACGCTGCGCCTGCACCTCGTCGAAGGTTGCCTGGTCGACGATCGGGGGGTGGGTGCTGGGGTAGAATTTGTCCTTGTGCGGGACCATCCCGAGGTAGGTGGGGTTCTTGAGCAGGTGATAGAGGGCCCCGCTGTCGAAGGGCATGCCCCCGAGCACATTGCCCGTGGTGGCGATCCGTAGTTTTGAGACCCGTCCCTCCGCCTTCAGCTCCTTGGCCAGCGCCGGAACCGACTTCAGCTTGAGGAACCGCTGGAAGATGTGCCGGACCAGCTCGGCCTCGGTCTCGTTGAGCTTGAGCTTCCTGCCGTCCGGGTCATAGCCCAGCGGCGGACAGCCGCCCATCCACATGCCCTTCTTCTTGGACGCCGCGATCTTGTCGCGGATGCGCTCGCTGGTGGGTGCTGACAGGTTAACTGCGCCAAGTCGAAAGCCGCCCTACCCTGCCTGGAATCAGGCAACCGCCGCCGCCCAAACGGAAGTCGCCTCGGCGCGGAAGCGACGAAGGGTGGGTCGGCTGATCAAATGCCGCTGGGTGTTGAAGGTGTTGTAGATCGCCGCGTGGGTGGTGAGGAATCTCTGGGCTGAGGCTTGGGATTTGAACCGCTGCTGTTGTCGTTCTCGTCGTCGGATCGGGAGGTGGGAGTTCTCGACGCGGTTGTTTTCCCGTAGCCGACCCGGCCGGTGCAGGTGCCTTAGATCCAGCTGATCCAGAGCTGCTCCGTACGACGCCAGGCCGTCAGTAGTGATTGTTTCCGGCTCGACCGGCTGGTTGTGGAGGAGGCGCTTCAAAAGCCTGACCGCCGCCTCTGTGTCCCGCCGGCGCTGGACCACGAGGTCGAGGACCTCGCCCTCGTCATCGACGGCGCGCCACAGATACATCCGCCTTCCGCCGATCCAACAGACCATCTCGTCGATATGCCAGCGCGGCGACGGAGCTTGCCGAAGCCGCCTCAAACGCCTTGCGATCAGGGGCCCAAACTTGATGGTCCAGCACCGGATCGTCTCGTAGCTGACCTCGATCCCCCGCTGCGCCAGCAGCTCCTCGACGTCCCGAAAACTGAGGCTGAACCGGAAGTACAGCCACACGGCGTGGCGGATCACGCCAGCCGGAAACCGGTGGCGCTTAAACGAAATGGGCTTCACGAAACATCATCCCCGTCAGCGGCTTACGCCGCCCTAAGTGGAGATGGTGTGGACGGCGCTCACGTCGGCATCTGTGTGCCAGGATGATTGTCGTCGAACACATCATCGCAGGAGCACCGTCCATGGAGAAGATTACCACTATCGGCGTCGATCTGGCCAAGAGCGTTTTTCAAGTTCACGCTGTTGATGCAGCAGGCCGGGTCGTCGTCACCAAGGCCCTTCGGCGACGGAATATGGAGCCTTTCTTCAGCCGTCTGGCGCCCTGTCTGATCGGGCTAGAGGCGTGCGCCAGTTCCCATCATTGGGGCCGCTTGCTGAGCCTCATGGGGCATGAGGTGCGGTTGATCCCTCCGGCCTATGTGAAGCCCTATGTGCGTCGTCAGAAGAACGACGCCGCCGACGCCGCGGCGATCTGCGAGGCGGTCACCCGGCCGAGCATGCGGTTCGTGCCGATCAAGAACGAGGACCAGCAGGCCGCGTTGATGCTGCATCGTGCCCGATCGCTGCTGACTTCCCAGCGCACGGCGATGATCTGCGCGCTTCGAGGCCATATGGCGGAACTCGGCCTTGTGGCTCCTCGCGCCGTACGCAATCTCCGACCCTTGCTCGATGTCCTCGCCGACGACGAGGACGACAGTCTCCCTGCCCTGGCCCGGGCGGCGCTTCGGCCGCTCGCGCAGCAGCTGATCAGCCTGGAGCAGCAGATCGCGCAGTTGGATCAGCAGCTTCTCGAATGGCATCGGATCACTGAGGTCAGTCAGCGCCTGGCGGGCATTCCGGGTGTCGGTCCCGTGACAGCTACGGCCCTCGCCGCCAGCGTCACCGATCCTTCCATGTTCGCCTCTGGTCGGGAGTTCGCAGCGTTCCTGGGCCTGGCTCCACGACAGAACTCCTCGGGCGGAAAGACCCGGCTTGGGCGAGTATCAAAGATGGGAGATCGCTACCTGCGCACCCTGCTCGTCACCGGTGCCACAGCTGTGCTGAGCCATTCAAAAACTCGGACCGGCCGCCTGGATGTCTGGGCGAAAACGCTGCTTGATAAAGGCAAACCAACAAAGCTGGTCGCCCTCGCCCTGGCCAACAAAATGGCTAGGATCGCCTGGGCAATCATGCGGCGGGGTGAAGCCTTCCGACTGGATCCCGTCACGGCTTAAACCCGACGACGGAACAGAATTGGTTAGGACCACGAGGTGATGCGATCCGGATCGGGACCGAAGACCAGGACACTCCGATAACTTGTCGGCGCAGCGTAGCGCTCAGTGGAGTTGGGAGACCAGGCCAGCGGACGACATCAGGGCCAGCAGGCCGAGCCCTGCATCAACAGGCCGAACACAAGACCGTAACCCACCAATCCCTACCTCAACGCCCTTGCCAATCAAGCGCCGTCCACACAAGACAAGTTAGCGTTTGCCTGACAGCACCCGTGAGCGAGATGCTCGAGTAACGAATGCCCCAACGCCTTTTCGGTCCGGTCCTTGCGCCAATCCCGAATTCAGTCTTGCGCTGAAGGGGGCGTCCACAGATGGGAAGCGGACATCAAGCCCGATCATGCCAGTCAGTCTCGCGCTAGAAGCAGACATCGAGTGGCGGCCGAACTACGGACGTTCATCTGACGGTGCCGAGCTCCGTCACCGACTCTTAGCGAGCATTCGCCGCCGGATTGAGAGGCCTCTCAAGGGATTCTTCGACTCTCCTCGGACGCGCTGCCGGCTCCGTTTTGACCGCGCCCTAATCCCTTTTTGCGAGAAAGGCGTTGAGATCCAGCACGCATAACCTAGCTTAGCCATAGCAAGAGTCATGTGCGTTCTGTAGAATGAGTGGTTGCGTTGTAATGGGCCGGGCGACGTTTTCATACTCGACCTCTACAGATCTTGCGACGGTTGTTCTCCGCGGCGACTGGTGCGCCCGCACGCTCGGTGGCGCCGCAAACTCTCTATCCGAGTTATTGAACAATGCCACAAACGTCTCTCTCGACCTGAGGGAAGTGGGTCGGTTTGACACGGCCGGCGCATATGCAGTGGTAACGGCGGCCCGACGACAACGGAGTCCGGGAGTTATTCACGCGGCGCCGGCGACGTTGGAGTCTATCGCGCGCGTGACGCGGGCCCTGGAGGTCATCGGCGACCCGGACAATGCGTTCCGGCCCAACCGCTTCGCGCTTCTGGCCGTGATTGGGCGGGGCATCGTGGAGTTCATGGTCGAAATCTACCAGTCCCTGGTGTTCGTCGGTCGGCTTCTTCGTTCCCTGTGCCGCGCGGTGATCAATCCGCAACGGCTCCGTCTGGCCCCGACTTCGGCGCTTGTGGGGCGGGCGGGCCTGTCCGCCGCATGGATCATAGCGGTCACATCGTTCTTCATCGGAACGGTGATCGCGTTTCTGGGGGCGAATCTGCTGCGCGACTTCGGGGCCGAAGGCTACACAGTCGAACTTATTGCCCTGACGATGTTTCGCGAATTCAACATCCTCATCACCGCGATCATCATTGCAGGTCGATCATCGTCCAGCTTCGCCGCCGAGATCGGCGCCATGAAGATGAATCAGGAGATCGACGCCATGGTCGTCATGGGCGTCGACCCCTACGACGCGCTGGTTCTGCCCCGATTTCTGTCTCTTCTGCTCACCATCACGATCCTTACGTTTATTGCGACAGTGGCCGGTCTCGCAGGCGGACTCCTGTCCACCTGGCTTTCACTCGGATATTCGCCGTCTTTCTTCTTTGACCGTGTCCTGAACAACGTCGATGCGAGGCACTACTGGGTGGGTCTTTCAAAGGCGCCGATCATGGCGATGATCATCGCGGCTATCGGATGCCGGCAGGGGCTGAGCGTCGGGATCGGCATTGAGGCCTTAGGCCGTCGCGTCACCACTGCGGTGGTTCATGCCATCTTCGCGATCATCATGATCGATGCGGCGGCGGCTCTGCTGTTCATGGAGCTTGACCTGTGACGCCGTCTCAGGAGCCACATTCGGCGTCTGGGTCCATCGTCGTCGAGGTGACAGGCCTGCATTCACGTCTCGGGGGGCGGGTCATCCACGATGATCTAAATATGGAGGTCCGGCGCGGTGAAGTGTTGGGCGTCGTGGGACGATCGGGCGCCGGCAAGTCGGTTCTGCTGGACACCATTCTCGGACTTCGACGCGCGCGCCGTGGAACGATCAAGGTTCTGGGCTACGATATCAATGGCGCCATGCCGCTGGCGCGCTCCGAGATGAAGCACAGATGCGGCGTCCTGTTCCAGAACGGAGCGCTGTTCTCCAGCCTGACCGTCCGGCAGAATATCGCCGCTCCACTGATCGAACATACCGACCTTCCGCAGGACGTTGTCGACGACCTCGTCGGCATCAAGATCACGATGATGGGCCTCCCTCTTCGGGCGGGAGCGCTGAAGCCGGCTCAGTTGTCGGGCGGCATGAGGAAACGGGCGGCGTTGGCGCGGGCTCTGGCTCTCGATCCCGAGCTGCTCTTTCTCGATGAGCCGACCGCCGGTCTCGATCCCGCTGGAGCGGCCGACTTCGACGCATTGATCCGAGATCTGAGAAAACAGCTCGACCTGACGGTTTTCATGATCACCCACGACCTCGCCAGTCTGTCGGCGATCACCGACCGGATCGCCTTTATCGACGCTCAGACGGTGGTGGCCATGGGCACGATCGACGAGTTGACCCAGTCTCCCATGGAGTCCGTACGCGGCTATTTCCATGAATCCCGCGGCGTCGCCAACCAACCAAGATCGCACTGAGGTAGCGCGAGCGATGGAAAGAGACGGACATTTTGCAGCGGTCGGTGCGGCCTTCATGCTGCTTCTGGCGGCCTTTGCGGGCTTTGGCCTGTGGCTGTCGAGGATCGACATCAACCCCCCGTCTGATCGCTACGAGATCCGCTTCACGGGCCGGGTCAGAGGCTTGGTGGCCGGACTGCCGGTGAATGTGAACGGCATCCGCGTGGGGCGCGTCACCTCCGTCGAATTCGTCAATGGCGATCCGAACCAGATCGTAGCGAAGGCTGAAATCAACGGTGTGATTCCCATTCGTTCGGACGCGTCGGCACTCCTGGAAGCCGATGGCATCACCAATGTCTATTCGATCGACATCTCCCCGGGCACGTCGGGCCGCCCCCTTCTGTTGCGTGCCACCCCCGCCGGGCGCACGCCGGTGATCGCGGGCCGAGCCCGTTCGATGTCCGAGCTGCTCATGGGCGGCGAGTCCGCACTTGACCAGACGAGAGAAGCGCTCATTCGGGTGAACCGGCTCCTCTCTGACGAGAACCTGCAGACGTTCGGGGTTGCTCTGTCCGACGTTCAGGCGGTGACGGCTGAGGCGCGCGATCGTCGCGCGCTTTTGGCCGACACCCAACAGGCCGTGCAGAGTATCGACACGGCCGCCCGCGAAATCGCAAACCTGTCCCGGACGATGGACGGCCTGCTGGAT
This sequence comes from Brevundimonas sp., assembly GCF_051860745.1. Lineage (GTDB taxonomy): Bacteria > Pseudomonadota > Alphaproteobacteria > Caulobacterales > Caulobacteraceae > Brevundimonas. The sequence goes on along the minus strand of NZ_JBHYDN010000007.1, from coordinate 110,937 downwards.
TCCGATGGTCGACAGGCGCTGAACGATATGGCGGGGGCAGCGGTGGAGCTTCAGGCTGCAGCGGCTCAGACTCGATCACTGGTGACGCGACTTGACGAGCCAACGACGGAGTTCGCGACGACGGGGCTGCCCCAGCTGAGAGAGGCGATCAGTACGCTGCAGAGCACGGCAACGTCTCTGGATCGGCTGGTCACGTCTGTGGAAAGCGACCCCCGAAGCTTGTTGGTCAAGCCGCCGGCGAAGGAAATGGAGCTGGAACCATGACGCTGTTTCGACACGCCTGTATGGCCCTTGCACTGGTCGGGCTGGCGGCATGTGTGACCGTTCTTCCGGAGACGGATCCGGTGACACTGTATCGGCTTGAGGCCGAGGTCCGACCGGCGCAGAGCCCGGTTGCCGCGCCACGTCTATACCTCCTCAGGACCCCGACCCGGTTCAGCGCCGCCGCCGCCACAGACCGGATTATGACCGTGACCGACGGCCAGGTCGCGTATCTGGCCGGAGCGAGGTGGGCGAGCCCGGCGCCGGTCCTTTTTGACGAAGCACTCAGCCGTGCTTTCGATACCGGAGCGGTCGAAACCAGCCTTGTCGGCTACGACGGCGCTGCGCGGGCAAGGCACGTTCTACGTCTTGAAGTGCGCGAGTTCGTGGCGTTCTACCAAGCCGGCGCTTCGGCCGCCCCTGTGGTCAGGTTGCGGGTTGCGGCCTCCATTGTCCGGCGCCAGGACGGGACGTTGATCAGCGAGCGAATGTTTGACGTCAGAACTCAGGCTGTGGCCAACCGGGTAGTGCCGGTGGTTGGCGCATTTGACTCTGCGCTGGGCCAGCTTCTGGGCGAGGTCGTCGCTTGGGCAGACGAGGCTGCGTTGTCCGTCAAAGCCGCCGCTTAGGGTCGGCTGGGGCTGACAAGTTAACGCCTCGAGTCGCCTTGTGAGCGAATTTTGCGCGGTTTCGGCGGACGAACGGAGTCACGCCCTCACTGTTTTTACTCGATTTTCCCAGCGCGAGAATTGGCGGTTCGAACCAAGAAACAGCGGCTTCGACTTAACTTGTCAGTACCTGCAGGAATGCTGGCGGCCACTAGCGCCAAGGGTGCTAGCGTTTGCCTGACAGCACCCTCCTGCCGAGGTCCGTTTGATGCGGATCAAGGCGGACTGGGTCCGACATGACATCCTGTGGTTGGACAACAGGATTGAAGAAGGGCCGTGAACAGTCTTCCAGGGACCACGAACCATGAGCCCGGCCCCCTTCTCTCGCGGGGGTCGCGCCGCCGGCTTGGGCATGGGCCGCCGCGGCAGGATCTTCACTTGCAGAAACGCGGCCTCGGGCGAGGGTTCGGGGACGGGCGCCACGGGGTCGCCAACGCCGCGCTTCCGCGATGAAGATCGCGCAGATCACCCCTCTGTATGAGGCCGTTCCCCCTCGGCTGTATGGCGGGACGGAGCGGGTCGTCGCGCATCTGACAGACGCCCTCGTCGATCTCGGCCATGACGTCACCCTGTTCGCCTCCGCAGAGGCCGAGACGCGGGCCCGCCTGATCCCGGTGCGGGATCAGGCGATCCGGCTGGACCCCGCTCCGCTGAAATCGGAACTCGCCGCCCACATGGCCATGTTGTCGGATGTATTGAAGCGCGCTGACGACTTCGACGTCCTGCATTTCCACACAGACATGATCCACTTCCCCTTCTTCGAGCGGTTGGCGGACAAGACCATCACCACCCTGCACGGGCGGCTGGACATGAAGGACCTGCCGGGTGTTTACGAGCGCTGGCCCCAGTTCGGGTTGGTGTCGATTTCCGATGACCAGCGCCGTCCCATGCCCTTCGCCGGCTGGAAGGCGACGGTGCATCATGGCATGCCCGCAGACCTCTACGACTTCGGCCCGCGGTCGGACGGCTATCTCGCCTTCCTCGGTCGCATATCGCCGGAGAAGCGCCCGGACCGGGCCATCGAGATCGCCACGAAGCTGAACAAGCCGCTCAAGATGGCGGCCAAGGTCGACGCCGCCGACAAGGTCTATTGGGAGACCGTCATCCGGCCGATGGTCGAAGCCAATCCGCTGGTCGAGTTCATCGGCGAGATCGGCGACCACCAAAAGTCCGTCTTCCTGGGCCGGGCCGAGGCGTTGCTGTTTCCGATCGACTGGCCAGAGCCGTTCGGCCTGGTGATGATCGAAGCCATGGCCTGCGGCACGCCCGTGGTAGCCTTCCGCTGCGGTTCGACCTCCGAGGTGATTGAGGACGGCGAGACCGGCTTCCTGGTCGACACCCTTGAGCAGGCGATAGCCGCCGCCGGGCGCGCCCACCTGCTGGACCGCGACGCCATCCGCGCCCGTTTCGATCTGCGCTTCTCCTCGACCGCCATGGCAAGGCGCTATCTCGACGTCTACGGCGATCTGCTGGCGCGGCGGCCGTTCGCCGAGGATCCGGTTCACCGGGCCGTCACCCGCATTCGCAAGCGAGGCTCTGATGAGTTCCCGAGCGCGCCTGACCGCACGATGGCCCTTCAGCTGTGAAGACCGGGAGTTGTGCGAAGGCGGGACCCGGAAGCCTCCGGAGCGCGAACCGGTCGCTGATCGAACTCTCCCGTTTCGACGCGGCGGCGTTTGACCTCGACGGCGTGATCACCCGGACGGCGACGATCCACGCGACCGCCTGGAAACAGCTGTTCGACGAGTTTCTCGACCGTCGCGCATCCGGAGCCGGCGTCCCGTTCACGCCGTTCGACAGTCGCCGGGACTATGGTCTCTACGTCGATGGCAAGCCACGGCTCGCCGGCGTCCGGGACTTCCTCGCCTCGCGGAGCGTCGACGTGCCGGAGGGCGACCCCGAGAATCCGCCCGGACGCGCAACGATGCACGGTCTCGCCAGGCGCAAGAACGAACTGTTCCTGCAGGCTATCGCCCGGGACGGGGTCGAAGTGTTCGACGACGCCATCCGGCTGGTGAATTCGCTTCAAGCCGCGGGCCTGAAGCTAGCGGTCGTTTCCGCCAGCGAAAACACCAATGCGGTCCTGCAGGCGGCGGGCTTGGGAACCCTGTTCAACGTTCAGGTCAACGGGCTGACGGCGAAGCAACAGGGGCTGAAGGGCAAACCCGCGCCCGACACCTATCTTCACGCCGCCGGTCTGCTCGACGTCGAGCCCCGCCGCATGATCGGGTTCGAAGACGCGCTTTCCGGCGTCGAAGCACTCCGGGCCGCGGGATACGGGCTCGTGGTCGGAGTCGACCGGAACGGAAACGGCGACGGGCTGTCCCGCCGCGGCGTCGACCTGGTGACGACCGATCTGGACCAGATCGAATTGAGCCCACGGAAGACCCCCGGCCGGCGGCCGTCCCTACTTCAGACATTGCCGGCGACGCGCACGACCGACCCGGACTGGATCATCGAGGAGGGTCCCTTCACGCCGGCCCGGGAGCACGAAATGGAGTCCCTCTTCTCGGTGGCCAACGGCTTCGTGGGGACGCGAGGCTCCCTGTCAGAGGGCGATGGGCTGTCAGCACCCGCGACCTTCGTGGCCGGCGTATTCGAGGCCGCTGGCGACACGACTCCGGCCCTGGTTACCGCCCCGGACTGGACGCACATGGCCCTGACGGTGGAGGGACGGCCGGTTCGGCTGGACGTCGGGCGGCGGCTGGAGCATCGGCGGATCCTCGACCTCCGGCAGGCCATCCTCTGGCGCGAATGGCGGCAGGAAGATCCGGCGGGCCGCGTCACGCGCATCGTGGGGCTGAGGCTCGCCTCGGCCGCCGATCGCCATCTGCTGATCCAATCGACCCGGTTCGAGCCGGAGAACTACAGCGGTGAAGTCACGCTCGACACGGCCGTCCGGGGCTCGCTGATCCACCGAACCAGCACCGGGACGACGATCGCCATGGCCTCAACGACGCGCCTGGGGGGCGGTGGCGAAGTCGCGACGGCGGCCGACGGCGCGGACCCCCCGGCCATAACCGTGGCGATCGGCGAGGTCTATGCGCTCGACCGTATCGTCGCGATCCACACCTCACGCAGCCCGGGCGACCCGGAGGCCCTGGCCCGCGTTCACCTGGAGCAGGCGTCCGGGCGGGACATCGCCGATCATGTCGAGGACCATCGGCAGGCGTGGCTCGAGCGCTGGGCCCGTTCCGATATCCGCATCGAGGGCGATCCCGCCGCCCAGCAGGCGGCCCGGTTCGCGATCTATCACCTGATCAGCGCCGCCAGCCCCGAGGACGAGCGTACGTCGATCGGCGCCCGCGCCCTGACTGGGAGCGCCTATCGGGGACACGTGTTCTGGGACACGGAAATCTTCATGCTGCCGTTCTTCATCCTGACCTGGCCGGCGGCGGCCCGGTCGCTGTTGATGTACCGCAGCCACACACTTCCCGCCGCGCGCGCCCGGGCCGCCGCCGGGGGCTGGCGCGGGGCGTTCTACGCGTGGGAGTCCGCCGACACCGGCGAGGACGTGACGCCATCGATGGTCGTCCAGCCGGGCGGCGAGGTCGAGCGGGTGCTCACCGGCGAGCAGGAGCAGCACATCAGCGCCGATATCGCCTACGCCGTCTGGAGCTACTGGACCGCCTCCCGGGACGAAGCCTTCCTGCTGGAGGCCGGCGCGGAAATCATCCTCGAGACAGCCCGGTTCTGGGCCAGCCGGGTCGAGCGCGGCGATGACGGCCTGCACCACATCCGCGGCGTCATCGGCCCCGACGAGTATCATGAGACGGTGGACGACAACGCCTACACCAACGCCATGGCGCGCTGGAACCTGACCACCGGCCAGGAGGTGGCTGCGCTGGTGGCCGAACGCTGGCCCGACCGGTGGCGCGCCCTGTCCGCGGACATCGGCCTGGCCGCCGACGAGCCCGCGACCTGGACCGCGATCGCCGACAGCCTCTACACCGGCTTCGACGACGCCACCGGCCTGATCGAGCAGTTCCGGGGCTATTTCGACCTCGAGGATATCGATCTCGCGGCGCTCGAGCCCCGGTCCGCACCCATAGACGTGGTGTTGGGGCGCGAGCGCGTGCAGCGGTCGCAGCTGATCAAACAGGCCGACGTGGTGATGTTGCTGCACCTGTTCCCGGACGCCTGGCCGCCCGAAGTGCACGCCGCCAACTTCCGCTATTACGAGCCTCGCTGCGCGCACGGCAGCTCGCTCAGCCCCGCCATCCACGCGCTGGTCGCGGCGCGGCTGGGGGAGATGGAGCTGGCGTCGCGGTATTTCCGGCAGGCCGCAACGATCGACCTGGCCGACAACATGGGCAACGCGGCCGGCGGCGTTCACGCCGCCGCGCTGGGCGGACTATGGCAAGCGATCGTGTTCGGCTTCGGCGGTCTTGACCTCGCGGAAGACGGGCCCCGAACCCGGCCGAACCTTCCGCCAGGATGGTCCGCGCTGTCGATGGAGATCACCTGGCGCGGCCAGAGGCATGCGATCCATATTCCCGCGGCCGGCGCGCCGGAGACCGCCCATGACTGAGCCCCTGATCCTCGTCCCCCTCGACGGCTCGACCCACGCCCTGGCGGCCCTGCCCGTCGCCGACGCCCTCGGCGAGGCGCTGGGCGCGTCGTTGCGGATCCTCCAGGTGACCAGCGGCGCGCCGCCGTCCCTGGGAACCCTGGCCCAAAGCCTGGGGCTGGAAGGCGCCGCGCATCACGCCTGGAGCCTCGAGGCGCGAGCGGGCGACCCCTCCGAGAGCATCCTTGAGACGGCCTGCGCGGCTAAGGCCCGTTTGATCGTCATGTGCACCCACACGGCCTCGGCCCGACCGACGGCGATGCTCGGCCATACGGCGCTTGACGTGCTGCGGCGCGCGCCCTGCCCCGTCGTGCTGGTGTCGCCGGTGCAGGACCTGAAGGGCTGGCGGCCGCGCCGGATACTGCTTCCGCACGATGGCGGGACGGCGGCGGACATCGCGGTCGGACCCGCCGCCGAAATCGCACGGGCGACAGACGCTGAACTGTTGATCGTGGAGGTGGGTGCCCCCGGCGCGGGATCGCCCCTTGAACCCGGTTCGTTTCCGGTGCCGCGCTATGTGGACCAGGCGCAGCATGAGTGGTCCAGCTGGACGGACGAGGTCCTCGCCCGACTGGCCCGGCTCTGCCCGGACGGGCCGCTCAAGGCCCGGCTGCAGGTTCTGGGCGGCGACCCTGGTCGGGAGATCCTCAGGGTCGCCGCCGACCAGTCCGTCGACCTCATCGTTGTCGCCTGGAAGGGGGCCTGGAGCGACGAGCGGGCCCACACGCTGAAGGCCGTCGTGCGCGACGCGCCCTGCCCGGTGATGGTGGTGCGCGCCGACCCGAGCTGCTGTTCACCGAGATCGAGCGCCTGATGCGAACGGATTGATCTTGGTCAAGGCGGTCGCCATCGCTTTCGACGAGGTGACAGTGGACCAAGGCAGATGCAGGTCGGCGTCAGGCCAAAAGACGACGCGCGCGACTTCAACGCGCGAACGGTCAAGGCGCCGACCGAGGACCGCATAAACTGCTGGAGAACTGACGCCATGAACCGCCTCACCGACAAGGTCGCCGTCATCACCGGCGCCGCCGTGGGCCTCGGCCGCGCGACCGCCATCCGCATGGCCGAGGAAGGCGCCTCCGTCGCGCTTCTTGACGTCCTCGACGCCGACGGCCTGGAGCTGATCGAGAGCCTGCGCGAGCGGAGCCTGCCGGTCGCGTACTGGCACTGCGACGTGTCCAGTGAGCGTGAGGTGCAGGCGGTGATGGCGGAGATCGTCGAGCATTTCGGCCGCATCGACGTGCTGGTCAACAACGCCGGCGTGGCCGGGGTCAACAAGCCCACGCACGAGATCACCGAGGCCGAGTGGGACTGGGTCCAGGCCATCAACGTCAAGGGCGTCTTCTTCTGCACCAAACACGCCATTCCCCACCTGAAACAGGCCGGCGGCGGTTCCATCATCAACCTGTCGTCGATCTACGGTCTGGTCGGGGGGCCGGACATTCCGCCCTACCACGCCTCGAAGGGCGCGGTGCGGCTGATGACCAAGACCGACGCCCTGATCTACGCCCCCGACCGCATCCGGGTGAACTCCATCCATCCGGGCTTCATCTGGACGCCGATGGTCGAGGGGCATCTGTCGGGAGCGGGGGATCTGGAAGAGGGCCGCAAGGCAACCGCCGCCCTGCACCCGCTCGGTCACATGGGCGAGGCGGACGACATCGCCTGGGGCGCGGTCTACCTCGCCTCCGACGAGGCCAAATTCGTCACCGGAGCCGAATTGGTCATCGATGGCGGCTACACCGCCCGCTAGGCCGGCTCGCGGTGCTGACAGATTAACCGCGCCAAGTTGAAAGCCGCCCTACTTAGCCTCAAATCAGGCAACGGACCTCGCCCAAGCCGCGTCAGCTTCGGCCCGGAAACGGCGAGCCGCCTGGCGATCAGCGGACCGAACTTGATGGTCCAGCACCGGATCGTCTCATAGCTGACGTCGATCCCCCGTTGCGCCAGGAACTCCTCAACGTCGCGGAAAGTGAGGCTGAACCGGAAGTACAGCCACACGGCGCGGCGGATTACGTCCGCCGGAAACCGGTGGCGCTTAAACGAGATCGACTTCACGAAACACCATCCCCGTCAGCGGCTTACGCCGCTCTAAGTGGAGACAAGTCAGCGTTAGCCTGACAACACCCCTTTGATCTTACTCAGATATTTTATGGACGGCGGGCAACTGTCAGGCAGGCCCCATCGAACGCGCCCGGGAGCAGGTCTCCGGCCAGGTCAACGCAGACCTGTCCGGTCAGGTTGGCGCAGATCACGGACATCGTCGCCCCGCCCAGCTCCAGGATGACCTGTCGACAGGCTCCGCAGGGTGAAACCGGACCCTCCGTTGGACCCACCACAGCCAGGGCGCTGAACTCGCCTGGCCGGTAGCCGGCGGCAATGGCGCTGAACAGGGCGGTGCGTTCGGCGCAACTGCACAGGCCGTAGGACGCATTCTCGACGTTGCAGCCACGAAATACCCGGCCATCGCTGCAGAGGACGGCGGCGCCCACCTCGAACCGCGAATACGGTGCATAGGCGGCGGCGCGGGCGATGACGGCTTCCTCGATCAGTTGCGAGTGGTTCATCGGGTGCCCCTAGGCCTGCGGATGTTCGACGGACTGGGGCAGGTAGCCAGGAATCAGCGCCCTCGCGGCGGGCGCGTCTTCTCCGATCACGAAGGCGGCCCTCACTGCTTCACTGGCCTGCCGGGCGTCGTCGGGCCCTCGCGCATGCACGAAGGCCAGGACCTGGCCGACGACCACGGCGTCGCCGATCCGGGCGAACCCGCTCAAACCGACAGCGCTGTCGATACGGTCCGCGGGATCCCTGCGACCACCGCCGAGGCCGACCACGACAAGACCCAGTGCGCGGCAGTCACAGGCCTGCACGAATCCCGACCGTGGCGCGGGCACGGCCACGACCGTGTCTGCGCGGGCCAGGAGTCGCTCAGACTGTTCCAGCAGATCGATGGGCCCGCCCAGGGCCGCGACCATGCGGGCGAAGCGTTCGGCGGCGCGTCCCGACTCCAGCCCCTCCAGCAGTTTTGCGCGAGCCTCGGCGGCGTCCGTGGCCAGGCCGCCGAGCACCAGCATTTGCGCGCCCAGCGCCAGGGTGACTTCGTGCAGCCGTGGGGGACGCGATCCGCCCGCCAGATAGTCGACGGCGCAGCGTATCTCGATGGCATTGCCCGCGCAGGGCGCCAACGGCTCGTTCATGTCGGTCAGCAGGGCGGCCGTCTTCATGCCGGCGCCATTGCCGACGGCGACGATGCTCTGGGCCAGCGCCATCGATTGGTCCCGGTTCGGCATGAAGGCGCCGCAACCGGTCTTGATGTCCATGACCAGCCCGTCGAGTCCGGCCGCAAGTTTCTTCGACAGGATCGAGGCGGTGATCATGGCGATCGATTCGACCGTCGCCGTGACATCGCGAATGCCGTAGAGGCGCTTGTCCGCCGGCGCCAATTGCGCGGTCTGGCCGATGATGGCCACGCCGGCATCGCGTACGACGCTGCGAAACAGGGTCAGGTCGGGGGCGACCTGGTAGCCGGGGATCGACTCCAGCTTGTCCACGGTTCCGCCGGTGTGTCCAAGCCCCCGCCCGGAAATCATCGGCACAAAGCCGCCGCAGGCCGCCACCATCGGTCCCAGCAGCAGTGACACCAGATCGCCGACGCCCCCGGTGGAATGCTTGTCGAGCACCGGTCCGGGCAGATCCAGCGATGTCCAGTCCAGCACTTGTCCGGAATCGCGCATCGCCTCGGTGAGGGCCACGCGCTCGTCGAGGCCCATGTCGTTGAAATACACCGCCATCGCCAGCGCGGCGATCTGGCCGTCGCCAATGCTGCCATCGCTGATGCCGCGCACAAAGACGTCGATTTCCGCGCGGCTCAGCACCGCGCCGTCGCGCTTCCTGCGAATGATCTCCTGCGGTAGCAGCATCGGCCCCACTCAGACCCCGTAGGGAATCCAGATGTTCTTCACCTGGCTGGCGTGGGCCAGAAACGTAGGCCCGGCGGACTGCTGGTCGTCGAACCAGTCACGCCCCCTGCCGCCGCCGACCCAAGTGCGCTTCAGCGTGTCCGCCGACAGCCGTTCGACCTCGGCGCAGCCTGCGACGGAGCCGTCATGGCGCCACACCGCATCGATGTCGGCGTGTCCGGCCAGCACCCGCGCCAGTTCGTCGGCGTCTCCGGTTACGATGTTGAGCGCGCCGCCGGGCAGGTCGGAGGTGTCGAGCACCTGATAGAAGTCGGTGGCCGACAACGGATGCGCGGACGAGGGCACGGCGACCACCCGGTTGCCGAGCGCCAAGGCGGGCGCCGCCAATGAAATCAGGCCGAGCAGCGGTGATTCACCGGGGCAGATCATGCCGATCACGCCGATCGGCTCATTGAGGGCAGCGGTGATGCCGTGCATCGGCGGTTGATGCACCGCGCCGTCATATTTGTCGGCCCAGGCGGCGTAGGTAAACAGCCGCTCAATGCTGACATCGACCTCGCGGACAGCATCGGCATCTCCGGTCATCGCCCTGATCCGCGCCGCGAACTCGGCATGTCGGGCGGCCAGGTTTTCTGCGATATAGTACAGCACCTGAGCCCGGTTGTGGCCACTGGCGCTGGCCCAGCCGGACTGTTTGTGCGCCGCTTCGACGGCGTTGCGAATGTCCTTGCGGTTGCCGGCTGCCACTTCGCCCAGCAACGCGCCGCCGACGCCATGGACAGGCCGACTGTAGCCGCCGTCCGGACGCGCCTGCTTGCCGCCGATGTAGTGTTTGGCCGTGCGGTCAATGCCGGCGGCAGGGCCCCCATCCGGGGGGCCTGACCCGCCGACGACTACAGGGGGCGCGGTCGGGCGAGCATCCTCGGCGCGGGCCACGAGGTATTCGAGCAGGCCCTCGCGGCCGCCCTCGCGACCAAATCCGGATTCGCGATAGCCGCCGAAACCGCAGGACGCATCGAACTGGTTGGCGGTGTTGATCCAGACCACCCCGGCCTTGATCTGTGGCGCGATATCCAGCGCGAGGCTAATGGACTCGGTCCATACGCACGACGCCAAGCCATAGACGGTGTTGTTGGCCAGTTGCACCGCCTCCGCCGGCGTGCGGAAACTCATCGCCACCAAAACCGGCCCGAAGATCTCGGTCTGCGCCACAGTGGCCGAGGTCGATGCGCCCGTGATCAGTGTGGGCGGATAGAAGCAGCCGCGGTCAGGCATCGCGCCCGTCGGCTGCCAGACCGTGCAGCCTTCGTCTCGAGCGGTCTGCACCAGATCGGAGATCCGCTGCTTCTGAACCGGATCGACCAGGGCCCCGATGTCCGAGGACTTGTCCAAGGGCGAGCCCACGATCAGCTTGCCCATGCGGGTGCGCAATTTGGCGAGGAATCGTTGTTCCACCGACTCCTGCACCAGAAGTCGCGAACCCGCGCAACAGACCTGCCCCTGATTGAACCAGATGCTGTCCACCAACCCTTCGACGGCGGCGTCGAGGTCGGCATCCTCGAACACGATGAAGGGCGACTTGCCGCCAAGTTCCAGCGACAGTTTCTTGCCGCTTCCTGCCGTGGCCCGGCGGATCAACCGGCCGACCTCGGTCGAACCGGTGAAGGCCAGCTTGTCGATGCCGGGATGGGCGACAATGGCTTCGCCGACATCACCGTCGCCGGTAATGATGTTGACCACGCCGGCGGGCAGTCCCGCCTGCTGGCAGAGTTCGGCGAACAGCAGGGCGCTCAATGAGGTGAATTCAGCCGGCTTGAACACCACCGTATTGCCGCAGGCCAGCGCCGGCGCGATTTTCCACGACAGCATCAACAACGGGAAATTCCACGGCACAATCTGCCCGACCACGCCCACCGGGCGATAGTCGGCGAACTCCTGCGACAGCAGTTGCGCCCAACCTGCGTGGTAATAGAAATGCCGCGCGGCCAGGGGGATGTCGATGTCGCGGGTCTCGCGGACCGGCTTGCCGTTGTCCAGTGTCTCCAGCACCGCAAACAACCGGGCGTGCTTCTGGATGAGCCGTGCCAGCGCATACAGCAAGCGTGCGCGGCCGTGTCCGCCGATCGCGGCCCAGCCGGGCTGTGCGATCCGGGCCGCGGCCACCGCGCGATCAACATCGATCGCGCTCGCCTGTGTCAGTTCGGCGAAAGGCTCGTCGTCGGCCGGATTGCGCGAGGCGAACAGGGCCGTGGGCTCGCTCCATTGGTTGTCGATGAACAGGCCGAAGCGGCGCTGGTGGCGATCAAGCCAGGCCTCGGCTTCGCTGGTGCTTTCCGGCGACGGTCCATATTCCATGGTGGCGAGAATCTCGTTGATGGGGCGCATGGCAATAGTCCTCACGGCATGGCGTGACGGTGGGCCGCCGAATACTGCCCGGTGACGAAATGCTCGAGCTGGCGTTCGATGTCAGTCAACAGGCTGGAGGCTCCAATCCTGAACAGATGCGGCTGCATCCATTCGACGCCCAGTTCTTCCTTCATCAAGGTCAGGTACTGAATCGCTGCCTTGGCCGAACTGACCCCGCCGGCCGGTTTGAAACCGACGTGATACCCCGTTCTCCCGGCGTATTCACGAATTGCCCGCGTCATTGTCAGCGCCACCGGAAGGGTCGCATTGACAGCTTCCTTGCCGGTCGAGGTCTTGATGAAATCCGCACCGGCCATCATGCAGGTCCAGGAGGCCCGAGCGACATTTTCCAAGGTCTGCAGGTCGCCGGTCGCCAGGATAGCCTTCACATGCGCCGCGCCGCTCGCCTGCCGATAGGCCTGCATTTCATCGTACAGGGCCTGCCAGTTTCCGGTGAGGACGTGCTGGCGCGTGATCACGATATCAATCTCGTGGGCGCCGGCGGCGACGGAGAGTTGCACCTCGCGGAGCTTGGTTTCCAGACTCGCGAGACCAGCGGGAAATCCGGTGGACACTGCGGCGACCGGAATCCCGCTGTCGCCCAGGGAGCGCAAGGCTGGCGCAATCATTTCATGGTAGACACATACTGCACCGACCTGCACCGGGCCGATGTCCAGAGCGGTCGCAATATCCGCACGCAGGGGCCGCTGCGCCTTTCCGCACAGCCGCTCGACCCGGCCCGGCGTATCGTCGCCTCCGAGCGTGGTCAGGTCGATGCAGCGGATCGCCTGAACCAGCCACGCCGCCTGATACTCATTCTTCACTGACCGCCGCGCCACAAGACTGGCCGCGCGGCGGTCAGCGGCATTGCGGTTGACGCGCAGACTGCTGAGCCAGTCCAGGTCAAGGGCGCAGCCTTCGTTGCGACGTACTGATGGTGGCGAAGAACTGGTCATAGTGGGCCGTGCTCCGTGATCGAGAGCAGCGATCCGGGAGTCGCCGACCAATCGTTGGCCCTGCTCATTGAGTCCCGGACTTCGGATGGAAAGCCGGCCCTGCAAGCCAACGCATGCAAACTCAGATCGAAGTCAGCAGATCGAGGCGGACGTTGTTCCAACAGATTGATCCTTCGACCCGATGACTATTGGCAAAGCGCGTCGAGGGTCAATTGGGTCATGGCATCGACGCCGGTTTGCCTCTGGTTAACGTCCATGCGTGCGTCGTGCCGCAGGTGGTCCGATACTGTCAGCACAGCCAGCGCTTCTGCGCCAAACTCGGCGGCGAGGCCGTACAGGCCTGCGGCTTCCATCTCGACGGCGAGAATTCCCATCGCCGCAAGGGTGTCGGCGAAGTTCGGGTTGGGCGAGTAGAACAGGTCGGCGGAAAACACATTGCCGACCCGAACGGGCACGCCGACGCGCCGGGCCTGATCGGCCACCGAGCTCAGCAGGGAATAGCTGGCGCCTGCGGCAAAATCCATTCCGGCAAAGCGTTGCCGGTTGACGGCGGAGTCGGTGCTGGCCGACAGCGCCAGCACCAGATCGCCGAGTGCCAGGTCGTCCTGCACAGCCCCGCATGTGCCGACGCGCACAATGCGCTTCACGCCATAATGACGGATCAACTCGGTCGCATAAATCGAGCTGGAGGGAATGCCCATCCCGGTGCCCATGACCGAGATTCGCTGACCACGATAGAAGCCGGTGTAACCGAACATGTTGCGTGTCGAGGTCACCTGAACCGCATCGCTGAAGAATTTCCGGGCGATGTGCTGTGAGCGCAATGGATCGCCGGGAAGCAGCACGGTGGTCGCAAAGGCGCCCTCAGCGGCGTCGATGTGGGGTGTGCTCATCGGGGCTCCAGAAAGGACCGGCCATACGGCAAGGGTGCAATGCCGAAGTGCGCGGCAAGACTCTGGCCGATGTCGGCGAAGCTGTCACGAATTCCGATGCTGCCGGGCGTGATGCCGCCGCCTATAGCAAGGATGGGGACATGTTCGCGCGTATGGTCGCTTCCAGGCCAGGTCGGGTCGTTCCCATGGTCAGCGCTCAGGATCAGCAGATCATCCGGTGTCAGGGCCGCCAGGAGCTCGGGCAGGCGCCGGTCGAAATACTCCAACGCAGCCGCATAACCGGCGACGTCGCGGCGATGCCCGTATTCCGAGTCGAAATCGACAAAATTGGTGAACACCATGCCGTTGTCAGCGCACCCGGTCAGGGTGTTCAGGGTCGCGTCGAACAGACCATCGATGCCATGCGCCCTGACCTCGTGCGAGATACCGTTGTGGGCAAAGATGTCCGGAATTTTTCCGATGCCGTGCACGGTGCCGCCGGCCTGACAGAGTCGATCCAGAAAGGTCGGCGCCGGCGGCGGCATCGAATAGTCATGACGATTGTGACTGCGTCGAAAACTGCCCGCATCATCGCCGACGAATGGCCGGGCGATTACCCGACCGATGCGGTAATCATCCACCAGCACCCGCGCAATCTCGCAGAGCCCGTACAGCCGCTCCAGACCGAACGAGGTCTCATGCGCGGCGATTTGCAGCACAGAATCGGCGGACGTGTAGACGATCGGCTTGCCACTGCGGATATGCTCTTCGCCGAGTTCGGCAAGGATCGTGGTTCCTGAAGCATGGCGGTTGCCGAGCCAACCGGGAACGCCGGCGCGAGCCGCCAGGGTTTTGAGCAGCAGGGCGGGGATGCTGTCTTCGCGGTCGCGGAAATAGCCCCATTCGTCCAGCATCGGCACACCCATCATCTCCCAATGGCCCGAGGTGGTGTCCTTGCCCGTTGACAGTTCACGGCCAACGCCCCAGGCGCCGATCGCACTGATCTCCGGCGCGAATCCCGCCGGTAGTTCGCCGCTGGCCAGTCGCGCGGCCAAGCCCAGGCCGAGTCGCTGCAGGTTAGGTACCTGCAGCGGCCCGCAGCGATCAACGTCAGCAGCCCCTTGCACACATCGCAGCGCGATATGACCGAGGGTGTCGGCGCCCGCGTCACCAAACAGTGCAGAGTCCGGCAGGGCGCCAACGCCCAGCGAATCGAGGATCAATAATACGGCACGAGGCATGGTGGTCCCGGTTGTAGCGACGGCTCTGGTCAGTGAACAGAAGCGCCATTTCCGGCGTGAAGGCCAGCGTCGGCTCAGTCAGCCCAAACTGATTGCCGCTGACGGTGCTGACAAGTTAACGCCTCGAGTCGCCTTGTGAGCGAATTTTGCGCGGTTTCGGCGGACGAACGGAGTCACGAACTCACTGTTTTTACTCGATTTTCTCAGCGCGAGAATTGGCGGTTCGAACCAAGAAACAGCGGCTTCGACTTAGCCTGTCAGTACCATCTGGACAGCAGGTTAAGTGGAGTTTCTGCCTGAAGGCGGCGAGAGTGCCGCGGCTCAGGAGAGACCATGACGAAGCGGACGAGACGGAACCACACGCCGGCCTTCAAGGCGAAGGCGGCTTTGGCGGCGCTGAAAGGTGAGATGATGCAAGGTCCCGAGCAGGCACGGTTCATCCTCGCGGGCAAAGCGTCCGGATCGATCCTCGCGACGGACGAGCCCCTGAGCTTCTGGGGGGGTGTCGATCCAGCGACCGGGCTGATCATCGACGTTCATCACCCGCTGCATGGCCAATCCGTGACTGGCAAGGTGCTGGTCATGCCCTCAAGCCGTGGGTCCTGCACCGGAAGCGGTGTGCTGCTGGACCTGGTGTTGAGCGGAAGGGGGCCTTCGGCGCTGATCTTCTGCGACGCAGAGGATGTGCTGACCCTGGGGGCCCTGGTCGCTGCCGAAATGTTCGAAAGCGTCCTCCCGGTGCTGCGAGTTTCGCCCGCGATCTTTGACGCGCTGACACGGGTCGCCGAGGCGCGCATCTTCGACAGTACGCTTGAAGCGGGTGATCTGCGGATAGCCATCGGGTCACCGCTGACGTCCGCTCTGGACCTGTCATCGGCGGATCGTGCGATGCTGGGGGGTGAAGAAGGCGCGGCTGTCCGACAGTCGATGCAGATCATCTGCGCGATGGCCGCCAGTCAGGGGGCAGATCGTCTGATCGATGTGTCGCAGGGCCATATCGACGGCTGTATTTACGCCAGCCCGGCCAACCTGACCTTTGCAAGGAAGATGGCCGAACTGGGAGGCCAGGTCCGCATACCCACGACGATGAATGCCATTTCCGTGGATCGGCAAAACTGGCGCGCACAGGGCGTGGCGCCCGAATTCGGCCTGCCCGCGCAACAGTTGGCGGATGCCTATGTGCAGATGGGCTGCCGCGCCAGCTTTACCTGCGCGCCGTATCTCCTGGACACCGCGCCCGTGGCGGCTGAGGTGATCGCATGGTCCGAATCGAATGCGGTGATTTATGCCAACTCAGTGCTGGGCGCCCGCACGGCGAAACACCCCGACTTTCTCGATCTATGTATCGCGCTGACCGGACGAGCGCCGCTTTCAGGGGTCTATCTCGACGCCGCCCGCAAGGCGCAACGTATCATTGACGTCCACCTGCCCGAAGGGATCGACGACGGTTTCTGGCCACTGGTCGGCTATCTGGCCGGGCAGCGGGCTCCCGACCGGATTCCGCTGCTACGCGGCCTCGCCCCCGGCAAGGCGTCGCGCGATGATCTGAAAGCCCTTTGCGCGGCGTTTGGCACGACGTCGGCGTCTCCCATGCTGCATATCGAGGGCGTGACACCCGAAGCGGACGTGGCGGCGACACCGGACGCCGACCGTCTTGCCATCACCCGCGATGATCTGCGCGCCGCGTGGGCGCATCTGAATGGCGGACCTGCGGCGGTGGAGTTGGTGGCGATCGGAAGCCCGCACGCCTCGGTTCAGGAATGCCGGGCTCTGGCCGACGGGCTTGCGGGCCGACGTCGCCATCCTGGGACCCAGGTGATCGTGACGGCCGGGCGCGAGGTGATCCGCGAGGCCGGGGCTGATGGGCTACTGGCCCGGCTCAGGGCCAGCGGGGTGCAGGTCATCCCAGACATCTGCTGGTGTTCGATCCGGGAGCCGGTATTTCCGCCGAAGACGCAGGCGGTGCTGACCAATTCAGGTAAATACGCCCATTATGGACCCGGGCTCAGCGGTCGGGCGGTGCGGCTCGGCAGCCTGTCGGATTGCATCACGGCAGCCCTGACCGGACGCGCGGCGCCACGCCAGCCAGACTGGCTGGCCTGAGGAGCTGACAGGTTAACCGCGGCAAGTTGAAGGCCGCCCTACCCTGCCTGAAATCAGGCAACCGCAGCCGCCCAAACAGACGCCGCGTCGGCACGAAAGCGGCGAAGGGTGGGCCTGCTGATCAGATGCCGTTGGATGTTGAAGGTGTAGTAGATCGCAGCGTGGGTGGTGAGAAATCTCTGGGCTGAGGCTTGGGATTTGAACCGCTGCTGTTGGCGTTCTCGTCGTCGGATCGGCAGGTGGGAGTTTTCAACCCGGTTGTTCTCCCGAAGCCGGCCGGGTCAATGAAGGTGACGCAGATCCAACTGGTCGAGCGCCGCACCATAGGACAGCAGGCCGCCTGTGGAGATTGTCTCCGGCTCGACCGGCTGGTTGATTAGCAGGCGTCGGAGAAGCCTCAACGCCGCCTCTGTGTCCCGCCGGCGCTGGACCACGAGGTCCAGAACCTCGCCTTCGTCGTCGACGGCGCGCCACAGGTACATCCGCTTGCCGCCGATCCAGCAGACCATCTCATCCAGGTGCCAGCGCGGGGTCGGCGCCGGCCGGGCGGCGCTTCAAACGCCTCGCAATGAGCGGACCAAACTTGATGGTCCAGCACCGGATCGTCTCGTAGCTGACCTCGATCCCCCGCTGCGCCAGCAGCTCCTCGACGTCCCGAAAACTGAGGCTGAACCGGAAGTACAGCCACACGGCGTGGCGGATCACGTCCGCCGGAAACCGGTGGCGCTTGAACGAAATCGGCTTCACGAAACATCATCCCCGTCAGCGGTTTAGGCCGCCCTAAGTGGAGACAAGTTGGCGTTTGCCTGACAGCACCCCGACACGGGCGCCGGCGCGGCCCAGGGCCAGTCGCAGCGTCCGCGGCGAGACATCCGTCAACGGCAGCGGCCAAGCCGCCAAGACCCGAACCCTGAGGCCGGCGCCTCGTCATTGCAGCGATGATGGCGATGGAGATCAGCCTCGCCGTAATGGCCCCGGTCGACGACCTTTGCTCGCGTATCAGCCGGGCAGCACCATGAGCCGGTCGGCGTCGACCGCCACACCGACCACCGCCCCCGCTGCAGGGGCCTGGCCCGTGAAGTGGAGCGAGAGCGCCTCGGAGCCGGCTTTTACCCTGACCAGGCGGTATCCTCCCGCAAAGCTGACCGATACGACGCGCGCCTCCAGGCCATTCCCGGCTCCGGTCAGTTTGAGATCCGTCGGGCGGATTCCCATCCGTGCCGGACCGTCCGGCGCGGCGACAGCTTTTTGGCCGAGGATGGACGTTGCGAGGTTCTCCCGGACCTGCGCCTCGACGAGATTGAGCGGTCCGAGCAACCGGGCGGCGGCGACCGAGGTTGGCCGGATGTAAAGATCGTATGGCGTCCCAGCCTGGATGATGCGACCCGCGTCCATCAGAACCAGATCATCCGCCATCATCATGGCGTCCTCAGCGTCATGCGTAACGACAATGGCGGAGGTCGCGCTGTCGCGCAGGGTCCGCACCAGATCCTCCCGGACCTCGGCTCGCAAGGACCCGTCGAGGCTGGAAAACGGCTCGTCCAGCAGGATCACGGCGGGATCGCGCGCCAGCGCCCGGGCAAGAGCGACGCGCTGCTGCTCGCCCCCGGACAGGGTGTGAGGGAAGGCCTGACTGAGGTCGGCAATCCGCAGCCGCTCCAGCAGTCCTCCAACAACCGCTTCGCGGTCAGCCCGGCCCTTCAGCCCGAAGCCGACGTTCTGGGCCACCGTCAGGTGCGGAAACAGGGCGAAGTCCTGAAAGACCATCCCGACACGGCGGTGCTCAGGCGGCACAGAACGACCGGGCGTCGAGACGACCTGACCAGCGATGGCGATGGCGCCGGCATCAATCGACTCCAGGCCTGCGATCACCCGCAAGAGGGTGCTCTTGCCCGAGCCGGAGGCCCCCAGAAGCCCGACGATGCGACCGCGCATCAGGGTCAAATCGGCACGATCGATCGCGGCCGTTCGCCCGTAGACGCGGCTGACGCCCACGACCGAAACGATGGCGTCAGCCTGGGCCATGCGGGTCTCCGGGTCGAGAGGCTGTAATCTTGCGCGTCAGCCAGATTACGGCCGGAAGGGTCAGGGCAATGATCATCAGACTGGGCCAGCCGGCGTGGGGCAGCCGTTCGTCGCGGGCATAGTTGTCGGCGATGACCGCGAGGGTGTCGACGTTGAAGGGCCGCAGAATCAGAGTTGCGGGCAGTTCCTTCACGACGTCGATGAAGACGACCAGGATGGCGGTGAGGATTGCACCGGATGCGATCGGGAGGCGGACCGACAGAGCCGTCCCGGCCTCGCCGCGGCCCAGGGTCCGTGCGGCCGCGACCATGGATGGGCTGACGCGAGTCAGGCCGGCCTCGACCGGCTCCAGCGCCGCGGCCATCAACCGGGCGGCATAGGCATAGATCAGCAGCAACAGGCCGGCGCCGAGGCCCGAGACCGCTCCGGGGACGGTCTGCCAGAGGATCGAGGCCGGCGCCAGAAGGCCGATGGCCATGACGGCTCCCGGAGTGGCGTAGCCCAGACTGCTGATGCGGGCCGTGATGGGCATGCGCTCCGCTGACAGAGCCAGGCAAGTCGCCAGCAGGACTGTAGCCAGGGCTCCACCCAGTCCGAGGCCCAGGCTGTGGGCGGCGGCACGCGTCAGGCGACTCCAGTCCGGATGGATGTCGAGGGCGTTGATGAACAGCCAGCCGACCGGGAGGAAAAGGCCGAGGGTCAACAGGGTGAAGCAGAAGGCGAAAGCGAGGATGCCCCGTCCGGCCTTCAACGGTGTGGGCTGGATCGGACGCCAGCGGGCTCGCGCCGTCTCGTCGGTACGGCCCCGGCGGCTGACCCGCTCGATCCACAACAGGACAGCCGCAGCGGCCAGCAGCGGGAGAGCCAGACGGGCGGCTGCTTCGAGGGATCCGTAGACGAACCAGGACCGCACGACGCCGGTGGTCAGGGTCTGAACGCTGAGAAACTGGACCGCGCCGAAATCGGCCAGGGTCTCCATCACGGCCAGGGCGACGCCGGCGGCGAGCGCGGGCCGCAGCAGCGGCAGGCCGACCCGGAAGAGCGCCTGAGTCGGGGAACAGCCCAGGCTGCGGGCGGCCTCGATCGCCTGGCTCGACTGGTTCACCAGGGCCGCGCGGACGGTCAGATAGACATAGGGGTAAAAGGCCAGGGACAGGACGAAGGCGGCGCCGGGCAGGCTGCGCATTCGGGGCCCCCAGTCGATGCCCAGGACGGCGCGCATCCAGGTACGGAGGTCTCCCGCGACGTCGAACAGGTCGGCATAGGCATAGGCCACGGAGAAGGCGGGCGCGGCCAGCGGCAAGGCCAGCGCCCAAGCGAAAACGGATCGACCCGGAAACCTGTGCATGACGACCAGCCAGGCCGAGACCGACCCCAGAAGGGCGGTGGTGAGCGCGACCATGACGGCCAAGGCGACCGAGGTCACGGCATAGCGGATCAAGTCGGAAGCCGCGATGTCGGCGCGGCCTTCGCCGAACGCCGCGGCGACGACCCCGATCAGCGGGGCGATGGCGACGGCGGCGGCCAGCCAGGCCAGCAGTCGCAACACCGAGGGCCCACCGACGCGAAACGCGCGGTGGGCCGGAGTCGTCGAGAGGGTATCGGGGACTATCGCCAGCCCGCGGCGCTCATGAGGTTTTGGGCCTCGGTCTGACGAGGGCCATAGGTCGCCACCGACATCGGATGGGGCGTGAAGTCGGCATAGGCGTCCGTCGGGGCGGGAGCCGGGACGTCAGGGCTGGCCGGGTATTCATTATTGCCTGCCGAGACCATCGTCTGGGCCTCCGGCGAGGCCAGGAATTCCAGCAGGCGGACAGCGTTCTCCCGGTTCGGAGCATTGGCCGCGACGCCCCCGCCGGAGATGTTCACATGCGCGCCCTGGCCGTCCAGTGACGGGAAGGCCAGCTTGACCTTCTGGGTCACCGCGCGGTCGGCCGCGTCTTCGCCATTGGCCATGCGGATGTAGTAGTAGCTGTTGGTCAGGGCGATCTCGCAGACCCCTGCATTGACGGCGCGGATCTGGTCGCGGTCGCCGCCTTCGGGCGGGCGGGCCATGTTGGCGACGACGCCGCGCGTCCATTCGGCGGTCTTCTCCGGGCCCCAGGCCTCGATCAGCGCCCCGACCAGCGACAGATTGTAGACGCTGTCGGCCGAGCGGACACAGAGCCTGCCGCGGAAGCGCGGCGAGGCGATCTCCTCGTAGGTGTCGATCTCGGCGGGCTGAACCCTGGTCGTGTCGTAAGCGATGATGCGGGCGCGACGGTTCAGGCCGAACCACCGGCCCTCGGGGTCGCGCAGATTGGCCGGGATGGCGGCATTCAGCGCCTGCGACGTCGTGGACTGTAGCAGGCCGGCGTTCTGCGCGCGCCACAGTGCACCGGCGTCGGCGGTGACGAACAGATCGGCAGGGCTGGCGTCGCCCTCGCTGGTCATGCGGGCGATCAACTGATCGGCGTTGCCCTCGATGACGTTGACCCGGATACCGGTCTGCTCGGTGAACCGCTCGTAGAGCGCCGTGTCGGTATCATAGTGGCGCGCGGTATAGAGATTGACCACGCTCGCGGCGGCCCCCGCGGCGGGAGCTGAGCCACCCTGGCCACAGGCGGCGAGCAGTGTTGCAAAGGCAAGGGCTGTAATGAGGTTGGTTCGCATGTGCATAAATGACCTCATCCGTTCGATCGGTTGACAGGTCAAGTGGGAACGCGATGAGACATCTCGTTCCGGGGCTGACAGATTAGCTCCGCCAAGTCGAAAGCCACCCTACCCTGCCCGAGATCAGGCAACGGCCGCCGCCCGCGACGGATCACGTCCGCCGGAAACCGGTGGCGCTTAAGCGAAACCGACTTCGCAATAATCCATCCCCGCCAGCAACTTACGCCGATTTTCCGGAGACCTTTTGGGGTTTGCCTGACCGCACCGGGATGGCCGCAACAGTGCAAGGCAAGGACGCGGCCGCCTCCGTTCGGGCGTCAGCACTCTCCGGCAGACTCGGTCATATCAAGTCGTTTGCCGAGCGCATGGAATCTGGGCGCTACGATCGCCGCTTCAGTTCTGTTTCGAGCACCGATCCGCCTCAAAACCGTATGGACATGAGTTTTCACGGTCCCGACGGAAATTCCGAGTTCCAGCGCGATCTCATTGTTCGAAAGGCCGCGCGCGACGCAAGCCAGCACGGCGCTCTGACGTTCCGTCAGAACATTCATCTTTTTTGTTCCGTGCCAATCTGGCGGGACGTCCTCTTGCCGAAACCCGCTGGGAAAACACGACTGGCCTGAAATGACGGATCGCACCTGCTGTTTGAACTGTTCTTCCTCAACTGTCCTGGCGACGTAGCCTCGACATTTGATCGTCGCTGCGATGCTGGCAAACGCCGGATTTGGGCGATCATCGACTGCGATGACGGGGCTGGGATCCAGGCGTGCGACAAGCGCCTCAAGGGCATTGAAATCATAGTTGATGGTGGCGAGGTCGACCAGCACGACCACATAGGGTCCCTCGGACGCCCTGATCTTTCCGCCGGCTATTGACCTTTCGAGCCGTACTTCGTCCACGCCGCAGGCGCTTCTGAGACAATGGGCGATCGCACCAGCGCAGATCGGCTTTTCCTCAATAACCAGGGACACAGACGGGCGACCAAACGTTTCGGGCGCGATGACAGATATACGCAAGCTTGATTCCAATCACAGAAGCCAGCGAAAGCCCGGTCCAGACATGGACCGGGCTCTACGGTAAGTTAACACTGGCTCCAAAACCCAATCATAGGATTGATACAAGTCAAAGAACTGAGCACTTACATTCTGAAATGGGGGCTGTATAAATAGTTGTATACCTAAAGTAGGATGGCATCGGCCACGCCGCTGTATTAAGTATCTCTTACGTATTGTCCGTCTACTCAGTAATAATCAATCGCCCCAATGGGGTGAGGCAGCTATCTCCGGGGGGAGGCAGCATGAGTAGTCGTTGTCATGGCGAAGACCGCGTGACAGTTCAGGGCCCACCCGAACAGGGGGCCGGCTGGCGGCAGCCGGGTGCCCGTTGGCGATTGTTCAGGCATGAAGCGGCCAGTGTCGGTAGCCTGCCCGCCTGGGCCTATGTGGCGCTGTTCACACTGGCGCAATGGATCGACCAGCAAAGCTCGATTACCTATGGTCCGGGCGCGTATTGGTTGTCTGGCGGCGTCCTGGCAGCAGCAGTCCTGCAACTGCACAGACGGCCCGCAACGGTCGTACTGATTGCCGGCTTTATCATCGGCCTGATCGGCAGCATCATAACGCGCCACTCGGGTATTTTTTCGTTGCTGACTGCCGCTCTCGACCTGGGCAGCGCGATGCTGGCCGTCGTCCTGGCCCGTCGGGCGTGCGGTGCTGCGTTGGACCTTCGCCGCCCTCGCCGCTTGATGAGATTTTTCCTGTGGGCTGCAATCCCCGCATCGACCGTCAGCGCGGCCCTTCATTTTGGCATCCTGGACGCGGTGAGGGGTCTGGGAACCGCCGCGGCATTCTTTGACCTGTCATACCAATTTATCGCCCACATGCTGAGCCTGCTGCTGGTCACGCCGGTTCTCTTGATGCTGGCGCAGCGCCACCAGTCAGAGCCGAAGGCTGCTGTTCGCAGATGGGTGACAATCGGCCAGTTGGTCCTGATCGTCGCCGCGACGGCCCTGGTGTTCCTGCAGACGACGACACCACTGTTGTTCCTGGTGCTGCCGCCCCTGTTGTTTCTGTCACTTCGCCAGCCGCCAAGGGTCGTCGGCCTGGGCCTGATCCTCATGGTCGCGATCAGCGGGGTGGCAACCGGGGCCGGGTTCGGGCCGGTGCACATACTCCCGACCATGAACAGTATCGGGCTGGAGCATCTCTCGCCGATATTGCGGCAGCTCAGCCTCTACAACCTGTTCCTGCTGTCAGTCGTCATTTCAGTTCTTCCGGTCAGTTCCGTGATGAGTGAACGGCGCAGGATTGAGAAAAAGCTGGAAGAGCGCACGCTGGAGGCCGGAAGGTCTGCTGCGCAGGCCAGGGATGCCCTCAAATCCCTGCAAGCCGAGCGAACCGAAAACGCCGACAGAGAAACTTTCTATCAGAATATTGTCGAACTCATGCCGGCCTTCCTGATCGTCAAGCGCGCCCGTGACGGCGCTTTAGTCCTCGTTAACTCTGCGGCCACGGATGCTCTTGGCCTTGATCCTGTAACCTGCATCGGAAAAACTGTTTCTGACATTTTTCCGGGAGAAGAAGGCGCCGCATCCGAAGCCGAAGACAGACTCGTGATAGAAACACGATCAATGGTGACTGACGTTGACGCGACGATCACAACACGCAGCGGCGAACAGAAACACTATTCGACGAAAAAAATCGCTGTCTTTGATGAGCACGGCCCCACCTACATCGTGACAGCAGGTCAGGACGTAACCGAGCAGGTGGAAGCGCGGGCCGCCCTGGAAGTGGCCGTTGAGGCCGCCCAGAAAGCAAGCTCAGCCAAGTCCCAGTTTCTTTCCAACATGAGCCACGAATTACGCACACCGCTGAATGGCGTCATCGCCATGGCGGACATGCTGCTGGCCGTGCAGCAAGATGACCGATCCCGTCAGATGGCCGACACCATCGTCCAGTCCGGACGGATGCTGGAGCGAGTCATCAATGACATTCTGGATGTGGCGAAGATTGAAGCCGGACAGATGAAACTCGAGTCGCAGCCATTTGACCTCGAGACGGCTCTGGTTGGCATTTCCAACCTGCACGCGGCGGCAGCCACCGCCAAAGGCGTTGAGCTTGAATGCTTCATTGATCCCGCAGTCTCTGGCGTCTACCTCGGCGACAAGACCCGGGTCAGCCAGATTGTTTCGAACCTGCTGAGCAATGCGGTCAAATTTACGGTTCAGGGTGCGGTCAAGGTTTCGGTACGCCAGGGACGGGGCGGGTTGCGGATTCTCGTGAGTGATACGGGTCCGGGTTTTGATCAGGCCACCGGACGCAGGCTGTTTGACCGCTTCGAACAGGCCGATGTTTCAACCAGTCGTCGCCATGGCGGGACGGGTCTGGGCCTGTCGATCTGCAAGTCATTTGCGGAGATGATGGGGGGCCGGATCTGGGTCCGGTCGGCGCCGGGAAAGGGGACCTTGTTTGGAGTCGTCCTGCCTCTGGTTCGAGCGCAAGACCTCGAGGTTGAGCCCGATCCGGGCAAATCGAGTGCCGCCACCGATCAGGCCGAGGCATCGAATATCAGAGTTCTGTACGCTGACGATCATGAGGTGAATCGAACGGTCGTCACCATGATCCTTGAGCCGCTCGGTGTTGATCTGACCGTTGTGGAAAACGGACAGGAGGCTGTCGATGCCGCTGCGGACACCGCATTTGATCTCATCCTCATGGACGTCCAGATGCCGGTGATGGACGGACTGACCGCAACCCGGCAAATCCGGAAGATGGAGGGCGACCGCGGGCTCGCCCGGACGCCAATCATTTCGCTTACAGCGAACGCAATGCCGGACGATGTCAAACGCAGTCTGGATGCCGGCTCGGACCGACATCTGCCAAAGCCGATTCGGCCCGTCGACCTGGTCAACGCAATCAGTAACCTGTTGGCGGAGGCCGACGAAAATTCCGGGACTGCGGCGGCCGCCTGAAACACGGGGCCGAGTGCGCTGTCCCCGTTTGACCCGAATCCTAACGACCTCGCCGCTCGAACAGATCGGCCAGTGACTTCAGCCGCCGCGCGTTCACTCCCGTGGCCTTGCCCGCGGCCTCGTTCAGAACGCCGGAAAGCTCTGCCGACGCCCGCTTGTCCGCGCGTCCCCGGCGCCAGACATCGATCCGGGCCTGAACCTGTCCGGCGAGCTCCGCCTCTACCCCGCCGGCCCGGGTGAGCTGGTCGAGATAGGCGGCGGCCACATCGGGGGTATCGGCCCAGGCGATGCGGGTCTGGGTCTGGGGGTTGATCATCGCCGACGTCACCGCCTCGGCGGCGGCGATCTCGGCCGCCGACAGATGTTCGCTCGGAACCAGCCGCAGCACATCGAGACCGCGAACAATCTCGCTCGAATAGATCCGGCCGTTGAACCAGTAGGCCGACCACGACCCACCGACGTAAAGGCGGCTGGCGTCGATCGGGCCGCGGTCAAAGAAGGCGATCTCGACCGGGTTGGCCGGATCGGTGAAGTCCATGATCGAGACCCCGCCCTGGTACCAGGCCTGAACCATCAGGTCGCGGCCCGGGACCGGAATGATCATCCCGTTGTGAGCGACGCAGTTTTCAGTGGCGCCCTGCGCGCTTGGCAGCTTGTGGAAGCTCTTTCCCGCGAGAGTCCGGTTTTCGATGGTGGCGACCATGTTGGCGCCCCAGGTCGATGGGTTTGTTGCCTGGCAACGGGCGCCGATGCCGCCGCCCCATTCATCGGTGAAGACGACCTTGTCGCCGGCGTTGTTGAAGGTGGCCGAGTGCCAGTAGGCCATGTCCGGATCGAAGATATCGGATGTGCGGCGCGGGTTCTCCGGATCGGAGATGTCCAGCAGGATGCCGTTTCCGCTGCACGCACCGGCCGCCAGTCCGACTTCGGGGAAGACGGTGATGTCGTGGCATTGGTTGGTCTGGGCGGTGTTCTGGGTCGCGATGCCGGCCCGACCGCCGCGCCACAGACCCGCCACACGACCGGTTTGACTATCGGCGAAGATCCGGGGCCGGTTGACGATTGCCGCGTCCTGCGGCCGGTCCAGCTCCACCTTGATCACATCGATCGAGAACAGGGCGGTCTCGGGGTTCTGGTCTGGCTGGCCGTCGGTGCAGATAGCCAGCTCCGCCGCCCCGCGCACGTCCGAGGTGCCGGAGTTGTAGATATAAAGGACATTGGCGTCCGTCGGATGCGGGACCAGCGTATGGGTATGCGAGCCGCGGCAGGTCTGGACGGCGGCGATCTGGCGGGGTGCGTTCAGGTCGCTGATGTCGAAGACGCGGACGCCGCGGAAGCGCTGGCTGGTTACGTCGTCCTCCGTGGTCGCGGAGCCGCAGTTCAACCGGCCGCGGTTCTCCTCGACCGACATGAACAGCAGGTCGCCGTGGACCGAGACGTCGCCCTGGCCTCCGGGGCAGACCACCGACATGACCAGCCGTGGAGCGCCGTCGCCGGAAATGTCATAGGCGTTGAAGCCGTTGAAATTGCCGACGAACAGCTTGCCGTTCGACACGGCCATGTCGGAGTTGGCCCTGCCCAGCGGACTGAAGTTCGGATTGCCGCGCGCCCGGGCCGTCATCGCCTCGCCCTCTGCCTGGCTGGTCGGAGGCGAGAAGCCGATGTCGGGATCCGCGAACCCCGGTGCCATGCCGACGGAGTGCTCCAGCGCCATGCCCGACGCCAGCTGGCCGGCGTCGGCCAGGCCCGGCGACAGGGTGCTGCGGCCGTCAGCCCGGATCACCTGGGCGGCGCCCGGTCCCGTGGACTGCGCCGCGGCGGCGCTGGCCCCCAGCAAAACGCCGAGAACGGCGACGGTGGAAAGCAGGGTGCTGCGAACGTTCATGGCCGCTCCTTCGGAAGGGGTTCAGAGGTCAGACAAAAGGGATTGCATACGTAGAATCTCCGCCGACTGGTCGCCCACGACGGAAGTGGCGAAGTCGGACAGCATCGTATCTTCAGCCGCGCCCGGCTGGACCATCAGGGCGTCGACCATGTCGAGCGCGCCCTGGTGGTGGCGGATCATGCCCTCGAGAAACAGGCGATCAAAGGCGGGCCCGCTCGCGGCGGCCAGCGCCTGCATCTGCGCCGGCGACAGCATGCCGGCCATGATCGGCGTATCGGAGGGCGGCATGGCGTGGCCGGCATGGGCTGAGTGATCGATGCCGGCGTGACCGCCGCCCATGCCCGGCATCTCCAGCGGCTGGCCGCGATCGTTCAGCCAGTCGCGCATCAGGGCCATCTCGGCCTCCTGACTGAGCGAGATCCGCTGGCCCAGCAGCCGCACGGTCGGATGGGCGCCGCGCGTCTGCAGCAGTTCGACCATCTCCACCGCCTGGGCGTGGTGGACGATCATATGCTGCATGAAGGCGACGTCGTCGCCCGTGAAGCTGCTGCGGCCGAGCTCGGCCGCCTCCCGTGCGCTGATCACGCGCGACGGAGCACCCGGCGCGCCGGGATTGAAGATGGGCGGAGTCTGCGGACCCGCCGCGATTCCGATCAGTCCGGCCAGCAAAAATCCCGCGGCCGCGCCTGCGACCAAGGCCCTAGCCCCCGGAGCCGACGACGGTGAACTTGCCGTCGCGCTCCTGGCCGATGAACCAGTTCATCGTCTGACCGCCCGCGAACTTGACGCTCCAGGTCTCGACCTTCCCCTCGGGGGTGTCCTGGGCGCTCACAAAAGTCGTCGTCTCGATCGCTCCCATGGCGCGGAGCGCCGGGGACATCTCCTCGATCTGGCCGTTGCAGGCGTCCAGAAGGGAGGGCGCCATATAGGCGGCGAGGCAGGTTCCTTCGGCGGCTTCAGCAATCATCCGGGTCAGTTGCGGCGCATACTCGCCGTCCTGGGCTATCGCCGGAAACGCCATCAGGCCCGCCGCGGCCACGCCGGCCAAAATCATACGGATACGCATGCATCTCTCCTTGAAGGGCCCAACCCGATTTCGCGAACCATGGCCCAGCCGGAGGAGCGTCACAACCTGCCGCCGCGTGACAAAGAGTTCATGCTCCAGACCACCGCGCACGACTGAGGCGGGTGCCGGTCAGGTCTTCCGTCCGAACCAGCCTGTGCGGCCGGACAGGGGCGGCGGTGATGGATGTGCCGGCTCCGGAGCCGCCGCGCGGGGCGCGGGCGCCCGGACGCCCTCCACCGGCCGCTGACGGATGACCAGATTGCGGATCTCGGTCATGTCCTCCATGGCGAATTTCACGCCCTCGCGACCGAGGCCGGAATCCTTGACGCCCCCGTAGGGCATGTTGTCGACGCGATAGCTGGGCACGTCGCCAATCAGGATGCCGCCGACCTCCAGAACGTCCCAGGCCCGCATGGCCTTGTGGATGTCACGCGTGAAGATGCCCGCCTGAAGCCCGAATTTTGAATCGTTGACCTCGGCCAGGGCGGCCTCGAAATCCGAGAAAGGCGAGAGGATGGCGACCGGCCCGAAGGCCTCCTCCTCGCGGATCTTCAAGCCTCGCCCGACGCCCTCCAGCAGGGTCGCGTCCAGCATGGCGCCGGTGCGATTGCCGCCGCACAGCACGGTCGCGCCAGCGGCGCGGGCCTCATTGATCCAGTCTTCCAGCCGGATCGCCTCCTTCTCGTCGATCATGGGACCGATGAAGGTCGCCTCCTCGCGCGGATCGCCACAGATCAGGGCCCGCGCCTTCTTCACCAGCAGATCGCGCATCGGGCCGTAGATGTCGTCGTGGATCAGGATGCGCTGCACTCCGATGCAGGACTGGCCCGACTGGTAGAAGGCCCCGAAGATGATCCGCTCGGCGGCGTCTTCCAGATCGCTGTCGCGGTCGACGATGACCGCGGCGTTTCCGCCCAGCTCCAGCACCACCTTCTTCTTGCCGGACTTCGCCTTCAGCGCCCAACCCACGTCAGGCGATCCCGTGAACGACAGCAGCTTGAGCCGGTCGTCGGTGGTGAACAGGTCCGAACCGTCGCGCGTCGCCGGCAGGATGGAGAAGGCGCCCTTGGGCAGGTCCGTCTCGGCCAGCACCTCGCCGATGATCAACGCCCCCAGCGGCGTGCGCGAGGCCGGCTTCATCACGAACGGACACCCGACGGCCAGCGCCGGAGCGATCTTGTGGGCCGCGAGATTGAGCGGGAAGTTAAACGGCGAGATGAAGGAGCACGGCCCGATCGGCACCCGCTTCCACATCCCCTGATAGCCCTTGGCGCGGGCCGAGATGTCCAGCGGCTGGACCTCGCCGGTCATACGCACCGATTCCTCGGCGGCGATCCGGAAGGTGTCGATCAGCCGGGTCACCTCGCCACGCGAATCCCGGATCGGCTTCCCGGCCTCGATGCACAGGGCATAGGCCAGTTCGTCGGCCCGCTCCTGGAAGCGTTTGACGCAATGGGCCAGCACCGCCTGCCGCTCATAGGCCGCCATGCGCGCCATCGGTTCGGTCGCCTTGACCGCCTCACCGATAGCCCGGTCGATCAGCGCCGCGTCGGCCATGGCCACGCGCGTCGCCACCTTGCCCGAATATTTGTCGGTCACCTCCAGGTCCTGGTTCGGCGCCGCCGCCTCATTGGCCAGGTACAGCGGATAGGAGGCTTTCAGGGACGGCATGGATCGGCGCTCCGGCGGGGGGTCTGGAGGTTAAACCGGCAAGGCCGCGCTGAGTTCGCGGACATCCTTGTTCAGGATGCGGTCGTTGTCGGCGTAGTCGATCGGAACCTCGACCACATGGACCCCCGGCGTATCAAGACACTGTTTCAGCAGCGCCGGCATTCCTTCGGCCGAAGTCACCCGGTGGCCGTGGGCGCCGTAGCTTTCGGCGTATTTGACGAAGTCCGGATTGCCGTAGGTCAGGCCCCAGTCCTGGAAGCCCATATTGGCCTGCTTCCAGCGGATCATGCCGTAGCTGTTGTCGTTCAGGATCAGCACCACGAGGTTCAGCTTCAGCCGGACCGCGGTCTCCAGCTCCTGGCTGTTCATCATGAAGCCGCCGTCGCCGCAGACGGCCATGACCTTGCGGTCCGGGAAGATCATGCTCGAGGCCATCGCTGACGGCAGGCCCGCGCCCATGGTCGCCAGCGCATTGTCGACCAGAAAGGTGTTGGGCATGTGCGCCGGATAGCTGCGCGTGAACCAGATCTTGTAGACGCCGTTGTCGAGACACACGATCCCGTCGGAAGGCATGACCTTGCGGACCTGATCGACCAGATGCTGCGGATAGACCGGGCAACGCATGTCGCCGACAGACGCGGCGGTGTGATCCAGCTCCGCCTTGTGCGCCCGGACCATGGGATCGAAGGTCCAGTGCGGCTGGGCCGAAAGGCCCTCCTTGATCTGCCAGATGGCGTTGGCGATATCGCCGACCACCTCGATCTGCGGGAAATAGACTGGATCGACCTCAGCCGTCCGGAAGCCGATGTGGATGACGTCGCAACCGCCCGGCTTCATGAAGAAGGGCGGCTTCTCGATCACGTCATGGCCGACGTTGATGATGACGTCGGCGGCCTCGATCACCCGGTGCACGAAGTCGCCCGACGACAGGGCCGCGCAGCCCAGGTATTTCGGATTGCGCTCGTCGATCACCCCCTTGCCCAGCTGGGTAGTGATGTAGGGAATGCCGGTCTTTTCAACCAGTTCGGTCAGCATCCGGCTGGTCAGCTTGCGATTGGCTCCGGCGCCGATGATCAGGAGGGGCGATTTGGCCCGGGCGATGCGGTCGACGGCGATGCGGATCGACTTGTCGTCGGCCACGGGACGCCGGACCTGGCTGGCGACGATGACCGGCGAGGTCGTCTGCTCATGGGCGACGTCCTCCGGGAACTCCAGATGGGTGGCGCCGGGCTTCTCTTCCTGGGCCAGACGCATGGCCTCGCGGACGCGGGCGGGAATGTTGTCGGCCGAGGCCAGCTGATGCGTGAATTTGGAGATCGGCCGCATCATGTCGACCACGTCGAGGATCTGGAACCGGCCCTGTTTGGATGACTTGATCGGCTTCTGGCCGGTGATCATCAGCATCGGCATCCCGCCCAGCTGGGCATAGGCGGCGGCGGTCACCAGATTGGTCGCCCCAGGCCCCAGTGTCGCCAGACAGACGCCGGCCTTGCCGGTGTGCCGACCATAGGTCGCGGCCATGAAACCGGCGCCCTGCTCGTGCCGGGTCAGGATCAGCTTGATCTTCCTGCTGCGCGACAGGCTGTCGAGGAAGTCGAGGTTCTCCTCGCCCGGGACGCCGAACACATATTCACAGCCTTCCTCTTCGAGACAGGCGACAAACAGATCCGAGGCCTTGGTCATCGTCTTTTCCAATACGGGAGCGGCGACCGTCGCAGGCGCGGTCGGGGCTGAGGGGGAAAGCCGTACTGGATCGGCGGGTTCAGAAGCGGCGACGGGTCGGCTTGGGGCGGACGAGCGCCGAGGGCGGCCCAGCACGGCGAACAGCACGAGCGCGGCCGCCCCGGCCGCAAGCGCGCCGGCGACCAGCGGTTGGCTCACCGCAGACAGGATCGTGTCCTGTATCGATGCTTCGATCATCACGCCCGGCCCCCGCTCGCGCGGCACCTTGAACCGGAACGTTGTTCCTTGTCACGCGAGGTCGCGTGTCGCGATAAGGCGGCGGATCAGGCGCCGGGCACGCGAAGGCCGCGCGCCGCCTCGGTCAGGGCGGCCTGCTCGGTGGGCGAGTCGGCAAAGGCCCGCATCCCGTTGCGATACGCCGCCGTCGCCGCGGCGCTATCGCCCAGCACCATCCGCGCCCGCATCAGTCGCACCCAGCCGTCGCGGTCGCGCGGCGAGATCCTGAGCCGCTCTTCCAGCCCGCCGACCATGCCCTGAATCATGGCTTGCCGGTCGGCCGGAGACATGGCCTCTGCCTCCGCCACCTGCGCCGCCGACGGTCCGGGCATGACGGGCGCGGGCGCGGGCGCGGCAGCAGGCGTTCCCGCAGGCGCGGGCCGCAGCCGGCCCGAAATGTCCTGTCCCCGTTCGCGCGCCAGATCCTCGACGAAGGCCCGGACCTCGCCCGCCCAGGGCGCGCCGGGCGGAGCCGAGTTGATCAGGTCGATCCAGGCCGTCATCGCCGCCTCGCGCTCGCCGCGCTGGTCCATCTCGACAGCGATGAAGTAGCGGGCGCGCGGGTCCTGCGGGTCAGCGCGCAAGGCGCCCCGGAAGGCCGTCAGGGCGGGCGGGGTCACCTGCCCTCCCCCGGCCTGGACAAGCGCCTCGCCCTGGGCCGAGAAATGCTCGGCGTTGGTTGGCTCCAGCGTCGCGGCGCGGCCGTAGGCCTCGGCCGCCTCGGCGAACCGGCCGGTCTGGAAATAAGACCAGCCCAGCATGCGCCAGCCGTTGACGTCTTCGGGGGTCTGGCGAAGCTGGGCCTCCAGCTGGACGATCATGGCCTGGACGTCGGCGCCGTCGTGAGCCGCGTCAGCCGGGGCTGCGGCCATGGCCGTGCTGCGCGCTCCGGCGCCCGGAAGATCGGGTCGCCCCAACAGGGCGTATAACCCGGCGCCGCCCAGCGCGACGACCGCCGCGAGGCCTAGCGCCAGCCGGATCAGGGCCTTTTCGCCCAGCGGCCGGCCCTTCGGCGCGGACTCGATCCCCTCGGCCAGCGCCCGGCGTTCGACCTCCAGACGCAGGGCCGCGATGTCCTCCGCCGGCGCCGCTCCGGCCGCCGCCTGGCGATCCAGATCGGCCAGTTGCGCTTTCAGCACCTCGGCGGAGGTCGTGCGCCGATCCAGAACCCCGCCGGGCCGGATCAGCGGTATGGCCAGCCCGACCACGGCCACGGCGATCATCAGGGTCAGGACAATCCAGAGGATCATGGCGCGTCACCGGTTTTCAGTATGGCGGCGAGCGCACGTCGCTCCTCGGCCGACAGGGGTGTGGGATCGGCCGCGCCGGCCCGGCTGCGCCGTCGCAGATAGAGGGCCAGACCAAGGCCTCCGGGAATCAAAACCAGCAGGGGCGCGCTCCACAGCAGGATGGTCTGCAAATCCAGAGGCGGCTTGAGCAGGACGAAATTGCCGTAGCGGGCGACGATGTAGGCCATCACCTCCTCATTGGTGTCGCCGGCCGACAACCGCTCTCGCACGATAGCCCGCAGGTCGGCGGCGAGCGGCGCGTCGGAATCGTCGATCGACTGGTTCTGGCAGACGACGCAACGCAGTTCCTGGCTGATCACCCGCGCCCGGGCCTCAAGCGCCGGATCGGCCAGCTGCTCTTCCGGCAGGACCGCCGCCACCGGTCCGGCGAACAGCAGGGCGCAGAACAATCCAAGGATGACGCGTCTCATGTCTCGGTCTCCAGCCTGTCCATCATGGGCTGCAGAATTTCCGTCCAGACCTCCGGCGTAATCGGACCGACGTGGCGGTAGCGAACCCTGCCGTGACCGTCGATGACGAAGGTCTCGGGCGCGCCGGTGACGCCGAAGTCGATGCCGGTGCGGCCGCGCGGGTCCGACCCGATCAGGGTGTAGGGATTGCCGCGCTGGGCCAGCCACTCGGCCCCGGCGGCGGGCTCGTCCTTCCAGTCGAGACCGTGGATGGTCACGCCCTGGGACTGGAGCCGCAGCAGCATCGGATGCTCGATGACGCAGGCCACGCACCAGGAGGCGAAGACATTGAGCAGCGCCGGCTTCACGGTGAAGTCTGATGAGGCCAGCCCCACGGTGTCCTCGGGCGTCAGCCCCGGCAGGTCAAAGGTCGGGATCGGCCGGTCGATCAGCATCGACGGCAGAATGCTGGGATCACGACGCAGGCCCAGACCGAGGGCCGCGGCGACCATCAAGAACAGCACGATCGGAACGATGAAGGCCAGCCGCCTCATGCCGCCGCCTCCGCAGCCCTGGCCGGAGCCGCCATGCGGGCGGGCATGGCCAGCCGCGTCCGCCGGTCCGACAGCGACAGCACGCCGCCCAAGGCCATGATCATCGCCCCGCCCCAGATCCAGCCGACCAGCGGATGCCACCAGAGCCGGACCGTGGCTGCGCCAAGCGTCGCGCTCTCACCCACGGAAATGTAGAGGTTGCCCATCGCATCGCCGCGGATGCCCGCCTCGGTCGTCCGGGTCTGGCTGGACGGATAGAAGCGCTTCTCCGACAGCATCAGGAACGGCTGCCCCTCGCCCTCGACGCGGAAGCGGGCCTGATCCGCCTGATAGTTCGGCCCCGTCGCCGGGCCGAGCGCATCCAGCGTGATGCGGCGACCGGCGAATTCGATGGTCTGGCCCGGGACCATGGTCACGACCTCGCTGGCCGTCCATGCGGTCATGGCCGTGACGCCGATGGTGGTGACGCCGAGGCCCGCATGCGCCACCGCGACCGCCCAGAAGGCCAGCGGCGTGGTGCGGATCAGCCGCCCGGTTTCGGGCCCCTTGCGGCCCAGGCCCCATCGCCGCGCAAGCAGCATAAAGGCAGCCGCGATCAGCCAGACGCCGAGGGCGATCCCCAGGGCGGCGCCGACCTGGGCGATGCCGAACACCACGACGCCAACGCCGGCCGCGACCGCCGCGACGGCGATCGGCCAGCGCAGCCGCGACAGCACGGCCCGGGCGGTGTCACGCTTCCAGTTCAGCACCGGCCCGAAGGCGACCAGAACCAGCAACGGAATGAAGAGCGGGACGAAGGTCAGGGCGTAATAGGGCGGCCCGACCGAGATCTTGTCGCCGCTCAGAACGTCGATGAAGACCGGATAGAAGGTGCCGAGGAAGACCGTCGCCGTGGCCGCCAGCAGGAACAGGTTGTTCAGGGTGATGCCGGCCTCACGCGACAGGGGCGAGAACATAGCCCCGGTCCGCATCGCCGGCGCTCGCCAGGCATAGAGACCCAGCGCCGAGCCCGTGGCGATCAGGATGAAGACGAGGATGTAGGCCCCGCGCTCGGGATCGACCGCGAAGGCGTGCACGCTGGTCAGAACGCCGGAGCGCACCAGGAAGGTGCCGATCATGCTGAGGGAGAAGGTCAGGATGGCCAGCAGGATGGTCCAGCTGATCAGGGCTCCCCGCTTCTCCAGCACCAGCGCCGAATGGAGCAGGGCCGTGCCCATGAGCCACGGCATCAGCGAGGCGTTCTCGACCGGGTCCCAGAACCACCAGCCGCCCCAGCCGAGTTCATAGTAGGCCCACCAGCTGCCCAGGGCGATGCCGACGGTCAGGGATATCCAGGCTGACAGCACCCAGGGCCGGACCCAACGCGCCCAAGCCGCATCCACCCGGCCTTCGATCAGCGCCGCGACGGCGAAGGAGAAGGCGACCGAAAAGCCGACATAGCCGAGGTAGAGCAGCGGCGGGTGCATCACCAGGCCGGGATCCTGCAACAGCGGGTTCAGCTCGGTCCCGTCGAGCGGGATCGGGCTCAGACGCGAGAACGGATTGGAGGTGAACAGGCAAAAGCCGATGAAGGCGGCGCTGAGCATCCCCTGCACCGCCAGCACCCGGGCCTGAAGCGTCTCGCGGAGCGTCCGGCCGAAGAAGGCGATCGCCCCGCCATGCAGGGCGAGAATCAGCACCCACAGCAGCATGGAGCCTTCATGGCTTCCCCAGGTGGCGGCGAACCGGTAGGGCAGCGGCTGGGTGCTGTGACTGTGTTTGGCCACCAGCTCGACGGAGAAATCCATCGTCAGATAGGCCGTGGCCAGGGCTCCGAAGGCCATGACGACGAATGCCATCTGCAGCAGGGCGGAGGCGCGGCCGAGGGACATCAGGACGGAATCGCCGCGGTGGGCGCCCAGCAATGGGGCCACTCCCTGAACCAGTCCGAGCATGAAGGCGAGGATCAGAGCCAGTTGGCCGATTTCCGCGCTCATTCAATATGCTCCGCCACCCGACCTGTACTGTAGCGAGCAGCGCTCCTATGGTAAAGCAGCGCGGGGGACGGGTCGAAACGGCATCAGTTGCAGTTTGCGACCCAGGCGCGATACGGGGGACGTGGTGGAGGGGGTCCATCGGATCGCCATCTTGGGCTCTGGGCCCGCTGGCCTGAGTGCGGCCGCGCACGCGGCTGCCCGCGGCGTGAGCCACGTCCTGCTCGAGAAGTCGGACCACCTCTCGGACACCATCTTCTGCTACCAGCGCGGCAAGCACATCATGGCCACGCCCAGCCAATTGGTCGTGCGCGCCGACGTCAGTTTCGAGCCCGGCAAGCGCGAGACCATCCTCGACACCTGGTCCAGCGAGGCGGCGAAACACAAGATCAACGTTCGCCACCACGCCGAGGTGAAATCCATCACCGGCTCGAAAGGCAATTTCAGTATCGGCCTGTCGGACGGCTCGGTAGTGCGCGCCGAAACCATCGTCCTGGCCATCGGCACCCAGGGCAATCCCAACCTGATGTCCTGCGAGGGCGGCGGGCTGTCCCATATCCAGTACCAGCTCGACGACCCGGCCGAATATGTCGACGAGCACATCTGCGTCGTCGGCGGCGGCGATGCCGGGATCGAGAACGCACTCGGCCTGATCGCCGACCGGGCCCAGGGCAATACGGTGACCCTGGTCAACCGCGGCGCCGATTTCGCCCGGGCCAAGGAAGCCAACGCCAAGGCTCTGCTCGCGGCGCAGGAAGCGGGCCATATCACCCTGCTGACCACCGCCGAGACGACGCTGATCGAGCCCGGTTGGATCACGGTCGACACTCCGGAAGGCGCCACGCGGTTCCAGTGCGACCGGGTCATCGCCCGGCTGGGTTCGGCCCCGCCGCGCAAATTCGTCGAATCGATCGGGCTGGAGTTCACCAGCGCCGCCCGCGAGGCCTTCCCGAAGCTGTCGCCGACGTTCGAAAGCACCGTGCCCGGCGTCTATGTCATCGGGGCCCTCGCCGGTTATCCGCTGATCAAACACTGCATCAACCAGGGCTATGACGTCGTCGAATACATCGGCGGCGCCGTTGATCTGAAACCCGCCGACGAGCCCATTCTGGAGGCCCGGCTGAAGGGCCTTCCCGGCAACCGTTCCGTCGCCCAGTGGCTCGAGTTTCTGCGTCAGGAGATCGAGATCCTGCGCGGTCTGTCGCCCCTGCAGATGCGCGAATTCCTGCTGGACTCCGACGTCCGCGCCTATCAGTCGGGCGACATCGTCTTCAAGCGCAACTCGATCGGCTCGTCGCTATTCGGCATCGCTTCCGGATCTGTCGAGGTCGAGGTGGGGGGCAAGAAGCGGATGACCGTGCCCATCCCGACGGGGTCGATTGTCGGCGAGGTCGGCCTGATCTCCGGGCGCCCGCGCGGCGCCACGGTGCGGGCGGCGGAGCCCAGCATCCTTCTGGAAATTCCGCGCATGGCCGCCCTGCGCCTGATGGCCTCGGTCAAGGAGGCGCGCGACACCGTCAACCGCATCACCACCGAACGCCAGCTGCTGCAGATGTTCGGCTCGGGCCTGACGCCGGCTGACCTGACCGAAGTGCTGGAAACCGCTGAAATCCGTCAGGTGAAGACCGGCGAGGCCATCATCAACGAGGGCGAGGACGGCTACGACATCTTCGTCGTGCGTTCGGGCAGTATGGTGGTCGAGAAGCAGATCGGCGGAAAGTCGGTCTTCCTGTCCTATCTGCCGGCCGGCTCCTACGTCGGGGAGATGGCGCTGGTCGACGGCGGGCGGCGCAGCGCCACGGTCCAGGCCGCTATCCGGTCGGAGGTGGTCAAGCTGGACGGCGACCGCTTCCGCGCCCTGCTTAAACGCAAACCCGAGCTGGAGGAGAAACTCCGGGCCGACATGGCCGACCGCCGTCGGGTCACCGGCTATATCGAGGAACAGAAGGGCAAGTTCGGCGACGTCGTCGACATGTACAGCGCCGTGGCCGACTTCCTGGTCGACCAGGGCATCGGCGAGGCCACGGACGTTCTGCTGATCGACGAAACCCTCTGCATCGGCTGCGACAACTGTGAAAAGGCCTGCGCCGACGTCCATGACGGCCTTTCGCGGCTCGACCGCGAAGCGGGCCGGACCTACGCCCACCTGCACGTCCCCACCTCGTGCCGGCATTGCGAACATCCGTACTGCATGACCGACTGCCCGCCCAATGCGATCCATCGCGGGCCGGACGGCGAGGTCTTCATCGACGAGACCTGCATCGGTTGCGGCAACTGCCAGCGGAACTGTCCCTATGACGTGATCCGCATGGACTCCCGGCCGCCGAAAAAGCCGGACCTGATCTCCTGGATGCTGTTCGGAGCCGGACCGGGGCCGGGCGAGCCGGACAAGGCCTGGCGGGCCAAACACAAGCCCAAGGGCGCCGAACCGCCCAAGGTCGCCATCAAATGCGACATGTGCATCGGCAAGTCCGGAGGACCGGCCTGTGTGCGCGCCTGTCCGACCGGCGCCGCCCTGCGGGTCTCGCCGGAGGAATTCCTGACCGTCAAACGGATGGGCGGGGGCAACTGATCCAATGGCGAAGGTCGCGAAAACTGGCGAACGCTCAAACGCAGGCCAGCACGAGGGCTTCCTCCGGCACGGGAATTTCCGCTGGGTCTGGCGGGCCGGCGCTCTCTGCGTCGTTGCGATCATCGGCTATCTGCTGATGGACGCCGAGCCCCGGCCGAACGGCGGCAGCGTCTACGGCTATGTGGCCGGCACGATCGCGGCGCTGCTGGTGCTGTGGCTGACCCTGCTGGGCCTGCGAAAACGCGCGATCACCTCGGGCAATTGGTCGCTGAAGGCGTGGGTCTCGGCCCATGTCTATCTTGGGCTGGCCGTGCTGGTCGTCGCTACCCTGCATTCGGGATTCCAGTTCGGCTGGAACATCCACACCCTGGCCTATTCCCTGATGGTTCTGGTCGTCGTGTCGGGCCTGTTCGGCATCACCGTATACGCCCTGCTCCCGCGCTACCTCAGCCGAAATCGCGGGGAGACGACCCAGAAGCAGATGCTGGAGACTCTCAAGGCGCTGGACCGCCAGATCAACGAGGCCGCCCAGCCGTTGTCCGAAGTCCAGGCCCGGGTGGTGCAGATGTCGCTGGATGGCAGCCAGGTCGGCGGCGGGTTGTGGCGGCGGATTACGGGCGGGCGCGGCGGATGCGGCAATCGGCGGGCCCTGTCGCGCCTGCGCGGCCTGCGTCGTCAGGCGACAGACGTCGAGCTGCTGATGCTGGACCGGATGGAGGAGCTGCTCCAGCGCAAGGCCGCCGCCCTGGCCCAGGTGCGCCGTCACCTGCAGATCCGCGCCTGGCTGAGCGTCTGGCTGGCCGTGCACGTCCCGGCCACCATCGCGCTCATCGCCGCGATCACCGCCCATGTCTTCAGCGTCTTCATCTACTGGTGATGGCCCGATGACCCTTGTTCTTCGCCAGGTCACACGCCGCGTCAGCGGGGCCGAGATCGTTCGGGAAAAGATCCTGCCGACCGATACCGCGCGCATCGGACGCGGCGCGGACTGCGAAATCCGCCTGGCCGATCTGGCAGTCAGCCTGCATCACGCCACTCTGACGGCGACCGGTCCCGGACGGGTGAGCGTCATCTCGGCCGGGCGCGAGCCGTTCGGTGTCGACGGCCGGTTCGTCACCCAGGCGGACATCGACGTCGGCCGCGCGCCCCGCCTGACGTTCGGCGATCACATCCTGACGCTGTCGCACGGCGACGGCGACCGCATCCTGATCAATCTCGCCGCCGCGGAACCGGCCGAGGGAGAATCGTCATCGGGGGTTCCCGCCGGCGGCGTCATCCCCAAGGCCCGCATCTTCGGCCGTCGGCGCATCGCCTGGACGCTGGGCCTGGGCATCGTCGCCCTCTGTCTGCTGTGGCCGCTGGCCGCGTTTCACGGCCACCTCAAAGCCAGGATCGACCCGGACCAGCAGTGGTCAACCGGCCCATTGTCCTCCGCTCACGCCTTCCTCGAGGACGACTGCCAGGCCTGTCACCAGGAGGCGTTCGTCGCGGTGACCGACGCGTCCTGCAAGGCCTGCCACGACGCCGAACAGACTCCCGCCGTCATGGCCGCCGCAGCGACGTCCGCCCGGCGCGCAGGCTCGCCGGATACCCTCTCCTTCGTCAGGGACCACGCCCCGCGCGGCCGGATCCTCTGGGGAACGCCGCCGCCGGCCGGGTTCACCGGACAGGCCACGGCCTGGTTCCGGCGCGCCTTCAATCTCCCCGAACAGCGCTGCGCCAGCTGCCACGTCGAACATATCGCCAATCCGGTCGCCGGCCGTCCGCCCGAACCGATCCCTACCCTGACCCCGACCCAGACCTGCATCCAGTGCCACACGGGCCTGACGCACCGGCTGAAGGACACAGACCTGGCCGACGCGCCGTCCTGGGCCAGCCATCCGAATTTCCGACCCACCCTGCCCGGCCCGGACGGTCTGACGCGGGTGTCGCTGAACAACCGCCCGCGCGAGGCGTCCGGCCTGACCTTCCCGCACGATCTGCACCTGTCGCCCGGGGGCGGACCCGCGCGGATGGCCCAGACCCTGGGCGGGCGCGGCTATGGCGCGGCCCTTACCTGCGCCAGCTGCCACCGCCCCGACGTGGACCAAAAGGGCTTTGGACCCGTCCAGATGGAGCGCGACTGCGCCAGCTGCCACTCCCTGGCCTTCGCGACACCGAGCGGGGTGCGCCGACTGCCGCACGGCGAACCCGGTCAGGTGGTCGCGGCCCTGCTGGCTTGGCAGGGTCGCAGGCCAGTGGCCGGCGGCGGAACCTGGCGACGTCGACCGGGCGAGGCCGGGGAAGGCGGACCCGGCATGGGCGGCTCGCCGGCAGGCGCCAGCGCGGTGACCACCGTCAGCGGCGCCTTCGGCCCGCGCGGAGCCTGTTTCGACTGCCACACCATCTTCCGGACGCCGACCATCCGGTTCACGCCGGTGCGTCTGCCCGGCGACTTCCTCAGCCGTGGGGCGTTTGATCACAGCGTCCGCGAGCACCGCCTCGACCGACTCGGCCAGCCATCCTGCGTACAGTGCCACGCCGCGGCGACGTCGGGTTCAGCGACCGATCTGCTGCTGCCGTCTGTCAGTGAGTGCGTGGAATGCCACGGCCAGACCACGGCCCGCTCGCCGACGCCGGC
Source organism: Brevundimonas sp. (assembly GCF_051860745.1). Taxonomy (GTDB): domain Bacteria; phylum Pseudomonadota; class Alphaproteobacteria; order Caulobacterales; family Caulobacteraceae; genus Brevundimonas. The sequence continues at coordinate 69,294 of NZ_JBHYDN010000007.1, read as the reverse complement.
GCCGGCGGACTGCGAGACCTGCCACAGCTTCCACGCGCCGTCGCATCCCGCACCGCGCCCGCCGCGGCCGAACTTCAGCGCCCGGCCCCGGCTCGCAGCAGCGGTTCAGACCACGCCGTAGGCCAGCATCGCCTCGGCGACCTTCTTGAAGCCCGCGATATTGGCGCCGCGCACATAGTCGATGCGCGGGGTCCCGGCCACGCCGCCGCATTCGACACAGCGCTGGTGAATGCCGCGCATGATGTCGACGAGGTGCTGCTGCAGCTCGGCTTCCTTCCAGGCGATGCGGCCGGAGTTCTGGCTCATCTCCAGGCCGGACACGGCCACGCCGCCCGCATTGGCGGCCTTGCCCGGCGCATACAGGATGCCGGCGGCCTTGAAGACGTGCACGCCCTCCAGATCGGTCGGCATATTGGCGCCCTCCGACACCGCCATACAGCCATTGGCCACCAGCGTCCGGGCGTCCGCCCCATTCAATTCGTTCTGGGTCGCGCAGGGCAGAACCACGTTGCACGGCACCGCCCACGGCCGTTGACCCTCGTGATAGGTCGCGCTGCGGAACTCCATGACATAGTCCGAGATCCGGCCGCGCCGCTTTGTCTTGTGCGCCTTGACCCAGTCGATCTTGGCCTGGTCGATGCCGTCGGGATCGTGGATGAAGCCGTGCGAGTCCGACAGGGTCAGGACCTTGCCGCCCAGCTGCACGATCTTTTCGGCGGCATGGGTCGCGACATTGCCCGAGCCCGAAATCACGGCGGTCTTGCCCGCCACTTCCTGGCCGATGTGTCCGAGCATTTCCTTGAGGAAATAGACCGCGCCATAGCCGGTCGCCTCGGTGCGGATCAGGCTGCCGCCATAGGACAGGCCCTTGCCGGTCAGCACGCCGGTGAACTGGTTGGTGATGCGCTTGTACTGGCCGAACATATAGCCGATCTCACGCCCGCCGACGCCGATGTCGCCGGCCGGGACGTCGATGTCGGCGCCGACATGGCGGTAGAGCTCGGTCATGAACGACTGGCAGAACCGCATCACCTCGTGATCCGACTTGCCCTTGGGATTGAAGTTGGAGCCGCCCTTGCCGCCGCCCATCGGCAGACCGGTCAGGCTGTTCTTGAACGTCTGCTCGAACGCGAGGAACTTCAGCACGCTCTCGGTCACGTTCGGATGGAAACGGATGCCGCCCTTGTAGGGTCCGATGGCGTTGTTGTTCTGAACCCGCCAGCCGCGCTGGACGCGGATATTGCCCTTGTCGTCCTCCCAGCAGACCCGGAAGCTGATCACCCGGTCCGGCTCCGCAATCCGGCGCAGGATTTGATAATGGTGGTACTCTTCCTTGTCCTTGATGAAGTCGAAGATGTCCTCAGCGACCTCCTGAACCGCCTGAACGAATTCGTCCTGACCGGGATTGCGCTTTTTGACCCCCTCGATGAACCGGGGCAGATCGACGTGATCCGAGACTGCCATCGCCCCTTCTTTCTATCTGGTCAGGAATCGGGGTGCGAAGACCCGGAGCTGCAACTGCTGCTCGAGTCGCCGGGACTGTTGGGGCTTTGCACCGGTCCTCTCGACTCGCACCCGACAGTCGGCTCGATCGTGTCGGGTCCCGCGGGACCCCGTTCGCCGAAGAAGGCCGAATCGCCGGAATCGAGCCCCGCCGACAGGACGTCCCCGGGGCTTGAATCCGTATTCGACGTCGGCGACGCCCTGAGCAGTGCGCCCAGTCTGGCCGACGCCTCGTCCGACAGTTCGAACGGTCCAAACGTACCGCCCGCCCAGGCGAACATCGCCAGGCCGGGGCGTTCAAGAGTGAAGGTGGAGCCGCCGCTGGTCACGTCGATCGCGCCGGGCGTATCGAAGCCCGCGCTGCGCGGACCGGGACCGCGCAGGACGATCAGGGTCGCGTCATCGGGTGAGCCGCTGTAGGGCGGCAGACCGGGGTGACCTTCCAGCACAAACAGGGCGTCGGGGCCGACGACCGCCTCCACCACCGTGCCGCGCACGCCGATCGAGGACACGGGCGTGCGAACGGCGCTGGACCGGGCGCCGCCGCGGCCGGACACGAAGCGGAATGCGCCGCGCGCCACCGAGGCCGACGCGCCGCCGGCGCTGCGGTCGGTATCGATCACGAAGCGATCAATGGTCACCCGCGCATTCGAACCGACCGTGAAGATTGACTGATCCCGAAGCAGGATCTGCAACTGGCTCTGCGCGCCGCTGACGAAGACATCGCCCGTGCGGACCTGCCCTCTCAACGCGGCGGGCCGAAGCGCGCTTTCTCCGGCCGGCTGGGTACGGACGCTGTTGCGGATAGCGGCGTTGACGCCCACGGCCTCCTGGGCCTGGATGACAGTGGCGGCCGACACGGCGCAGACCATGGCGGCGACGGCGACAAGGGTTCGAACCTGGGTCATGTCCATCTCTCCTAGTTGGCCGCGCCGAAACGCCACGTCAGGCGCAGTTCCGCGCCCCAGCTGTCGTAGTCCGCCAGAGGCGCGAGGGAGTCCCGGGCGCCGTAGGTCAGCGCGCCCTCGATACCCACGTCCTGCCGCCAGTCGCCGGTCGCGCCGGCCGCCGTGAAGGCGCTGATCGGCGCTCCGACCGCCACGCGCGCCCAGCTGCGGACGTCCTCGCGCGCCGGCGCGCCGAACCCGATGAAGACCGGATCAGGCGCGTCATAGTCGAGCCACTGTATTCCGCCGGAAATCGCCAGATACTGTCCGCGACGGGTGGTCGTGTCGTAGCGCGCCTGAACACCCGGCCCCGAATATCCGAAGGGCTCGTAGTCGGCCTGTTTGTCCTGCCAGCCAGCCGAGACCCCCACGCTGCTGCGCGCATCCAGGCGGTGGGTCATGCCGACGTTAAAGTCATAGCGCCAGCCGTCGCGGTCGCCACCGATGATCAGGGCCAGGGCGTCCACGCCGGGCTCGTCGAAGGTCTGGCTCACCGCTTCACCCGACACGGAGAGGGTCGTTGCGTTGCTGGTCCGCCAGCGGGCCTGGGCCTTCACCCCGACTTCCCGCATGTAGGGGTCATCAAGAAGATCAAGTACCCTCGCCACCGCGCTGACTTTCCAAGAATTCAGCCGTCTGACATACGACAGGCCGGCTTCCACGTCGCCGCGCCGCACATCGCCGTCAATGTCGTCAAGGGTCGAGCGGTCATAGCCACCGATCGAGGCGAACGCGGCATAGGCACCGTCGAGGTCCTGCGCGACGTTGAAGCGCGCGGTGAACACGGCAGCCCCGCCCGCTTCACTGACCGGCGGGGCGAAAATGGAATCAAACTGGGTCGTCAGGGCGCCGGCGGCGTCATCCTCATAGGTCAGGGCGGCCGAAAGGCTGCCGCTGAACCGGGTGGACGACCGGCTGCGTTCTATCCGCGCGCGATATCGCGTCGCCTCAGCGCGCTGCAACGGGGTCAGCGTCGCCGGCTCAAGCAGGTCGAGCTGGTCGCGCGCGCCCTGAAGGTCGTCAAGCCGATACAGGATGACGGCGTACATCAACCGGGCGCTGTGGCGGTTCGGGTCGGCGATCAGTACGCGCTCCAGAGCGCCGGCCGCCCCGTTCAGGTCCCCCGCGTCCGCTGCGCGCCGCGCGAAATCGAGATTGAGGTCCGTGTCGTCCGGAGCCGCCAGTACGGCGTCAAAGTCCTGGGCCGCCACGCCTTCAACTGTGACGGCGGACAGCCCCACAACAGCGGAAATCAACAAGCCGGCCCGAAAAATCGAGGCGGAACGGTACGCTGGACGCTTCATGTAATCCCCCAACCGCTTGCAGATTGTCCGGGATAGTCTATCCCCGAACAGCGGAACGATCAGGCTAACATCGTTCCGCGGGGAGCGCATGATCTAATCGACCAGTGCTTTTTTCGAGTGAGGCGGACGCATGGGGGCGGAGCCTGAAACCGAGCGACTGAGGGTAATCGGGTCGCGCCTGGCGCGCTCCAGCCTTTCGCTTACGCGATATGTCGCGAAGGCCGGACCCGGTCTGATTACGGCCCTGCTCCTGCTGATCCTGCAACTGCTCCAGCCTCCGTTCGTCGCCGGTATCAGCGATCTGGTTTTCGACACCTACCAACGAGCTTATCCACGCCCCTATGAGGACGCTGGCGTGCGGGTCGTCGATATCGATGACGAAAGCATCCGACGCCTCGGCCAATGGCCGTGGCCGCGCACGGACGCTGCTCGCCTGACCGACGCGCTCACGAACGCCGGTGCGGCGGCGATCGCCTTTGATATTGTTTTCTCGGAGCCGGACCGGACTTCACCGGCCCGCGCCGTCGAGATATTGCGGCAGAATCCGGAGGCGCGCGGCGACTATTCCGAAATCGCCGCCTTGACCGACCATGACGAACTGCTGGGCCAGGCCATGGAGCGTGGGCCTACCGTCACCGGCTATTTTCTGACGGGGGAAGCCAACAACGTACGCCCGAAGGAGCACGCCGGCGTCGCCGTTTCGGGGAGTTCGCCACTGGGCGTCTTTACGGAATACAATGGGGCTATTGTCAGCCTGCCGATGATCGGCGATCGCGCGTCCGGAGCCGGCTCTGTCAGCCTTGAGGCCGGCCGTGACCACATCATCCGGTCCGTGCCGCTGATCGCAAACCTCGACGGCCGCATCGTTCCTTCGCTCTCGCTAGAAGCGCTCAGGGTCGCGCAGGGCGCCGGCGCCATTCTGGTCCGCAGCACGGACGGCAGCGGCGAAAGTGGCAGACGGGGGCTGCCAGAGGTCGTCGCGGTCAAGACCGGAGAACTCCAGATCCCGACCACCGGGATCGGCGAACTGTCGATGTACTACACCGCGCCGCACCCCGAACGCATCGTGCCCGCCTGGCGCATCCTTCAGGGCGACCTGTCGGAAGGGGAAATGCAGCGGTTGTTCCAGGGCCAGATCGTCTTCATCGGCACAGGCGCACAAGGCCTTCGGGACCTCCGCAGCACCCCGATCAACGCGGTCGAGCTGGGTGTCGTCATCCACGCCCAGGCCGCCGAGCAGATGATCCTTGGACGTTTCCTCACCCGGCCCGACTGGGCGGTTGGCGTAGAGCGCACACTGATGGTGGTGCTCTGCCTGCTGATCGCGCTTTCCGCGCCGGCGTTGGGGGCCTTGCGCGGCGGCGTGCTCGCCATGCTCGCGCTCGGCGGCGTGCTGGCAGGATCCTGGTTCGCCTTCAGGAACAGCGGCCTGCTGCTGGAACCCATCTTCCCGGCGCTGGGCGTTGTCTCCGTCTATATCGCCATCACCGCCGTCTCCTTCTACCGTGAGGAACGGGCGCGGAGTCACATCCACAACGCTTTCGACCGTTATCTGTCCCCCGAACTGGTCGACCGGATCGCCCGCGATCCCGGCCAGCTGGAGCTCGGTGGCGAAGTTCGCCAGATGACGGTCCTGTTCAGCGACGTACGGGGCTTCTCGCGCATCTCGGAACGCTTCGGTCCGCAGGAGCTGATCGGGTTTCTGATCAATCTACTGACGCCGATGACGGACGTGCTCCTGGCCCGCAAGGCGACCATCGACAAATACATCGGCGATGCCGTGCTGGCATTCTGGAACGCGCCGCTGGACGATCCCGACCACGAACAGAACGCCGCATATGCGGCTCTGGAAATGCTCGAGACGCTCAAACGTCTGAATGCAGACAGTGACCGCGATCCGGCCTGGCCGGGTCAGGTGGCCATCGGCATCGGCCTCAATACCGGTCCGTGCTGCGTCGGAAACATGGGGTCGCGTCAGCGCCTCAGCTATTCGCTGATCGGCGACACGGTGAACCTGGCCTCCCGGCTGGAGAGCCTGACCAAATACTATGGTGTCTCGATCCTGGTGGGGGAGGACCTCGCCGCTCAGCTCGCCAGCTTCGCCCTCGTCGAACTGGATATCATCCGGGTCGTCGGCCGAGACGCGCCGGAGCGGGTCTTCTCCCTTGCAGGGCCGCCGGAGATGGCTACGACTTCGGCCTTCATTGCTTCGCAGACACGGATGGCCGCCATGCTCGCGGCCTATCGTTCCCGCGACTGGGCGGGCGCGGAGGCGGAACTGGCGCACTTGCGGGGCCCGGACACAATCGCGGGACTGGAGAGCGTGCTGGCCATCTACTCCAGACGGATTGCAGACTATCGCGAAGCGCCGCCGCCGGACGACTGGGATGGGATCAGCCAGGCGCTCGAGAAATAGGGATGACGTGACTTTGAACGGGGGAACAGCGTCATGTTGATCGTTCAGATCACCGACATCCATATCGGCTTCGATCAGAAAAGCCGCTTCGAGATGAACAAGAAGCGCTTTCGCCGCACGCTCGAAGCGGTGATGAAGGTCGAGCCCAAGCCCGATCTGGTGATCGTGTCTGGCGATATCGCCGACAAGGGCGACGTCGCCTCCTATGAGTGGTTTCGTCAGGAAATTCAGCAGCTTTCCCTGCCAATCCTGATGTGCATGGGCAACCACGATTCGCGGGCTGGTTTCAGTCAGGTCTTCCCCGATACGGCGCAGGAGGACGGCTTCATCCAGTATGTGGTCGATGACCATCCGTTGCGGATCGTGGTGCTGGATACGCTTGAGGAAGGCCGCCACGGCGGCGGCTTCTGCGAGAAGCGGGCGGCCTGGCTGGAGGCCCGCCTGGCCGAGGCCCCGCACCGCCCAACCCTGCTGGTCCTGCATCACCCGCCCATCGACACCGGCATCGAGTGGATGACCATCGGCCCGGCCGAGCCCTGGGTCCAGCGGCTCACCGACGTCGTGTCGCGTCACGGTCAGGTCGTCGGAGCCCTGTGCGGCCACGTCCACCGCACCATCGTCACCTCATGGGCCGGCACGACCCTGACGGTCTGCCCCTCCACTGCGCCTCAGGTGGTGCTGGACCTCAAGCCGATGAATCTGGATCGTCCGGACAAGCGGCCGATGATCGTCGAGGCCCCACCGTCGTTCGGCATTCATCGCTGGAACGGCCGCCGCCTGGTCAGCCATTTCACCGCCGTCGACCGATACAAGATCCTCGCCCGCTACACCCACAAGATGCAGGCCTTCATAAAGCATCTCGCGCAGGAACGCGCCGGGACAGCCGGGCCGCACCATCACTGATTTGGCCGGTTACTGCGGGCCGGCGGCCGCCAGCCAGCCGTCCAGCGATGGCCGGTCGCTGACCCGGTACACCTCGCCGCGATAGTCGAGGAACAGCCGCTCCATCTCGCGCCTGTTGAACGGCCGCGAGCCCAGACGGCCGAACACCGCGATCTGTGATCCCGTCTCATCCACTGCCCGATCGCGATCCAGACCCTTGGACAGAGCCAGGGCCGGCGACGGCGTCCGCGCCCAGGCGATCAGCTCGGGGCGCGGCTCCGGCGAGAAGCCGTAGAAATTCCGCTGGCTGTCGGGACTGGTCAGCTGCAGCACCTTCAACCCGTTCCGCCCGTCGGCGACATAGGCGAACAGGGAGGCGTTGGTGGAGGCCACGACCACGTCCTCGGCGTCGTTCAGTTGTCCGTCCAGCGTCACCCGCTGGTGGAGACGCGGACGGCGCGGGTTCATCACATCAATGATGACCATCCCCTCGCCCTTGGCCGCGACATAGGCATAGGTCCGCGCCACATAGAGGCGGCGGGCGTCCCCGAGGGGCACCACGGCCCCCTCGATCGCCTGCGGCGCGTCCAGCTTCGTCACATCCAGCACCCGCATTCCCTGGGCGTCCGTGACGAATAGATAGCGGAACTGCAGCGCCGAGGCCCTGACGTCGTCCAGCCGGACCGTGGTGACATGGCGGGGTCGCAGCGGGTCATCCAGATCGACCACCACCAGACCCGCGCGGGCGGCGATATAGGCGATATGGCCGGCGAGGGTTACATGCCGCGCGCCGTCCAGCACCCCGCCGGGGTTCCAGGTGGCGGCGCGGCGCAGGTTGTTGTTGCGCGGATCGCCGTCGGCCAGGGTGTCGACATTGACCAGGATCAGCCCCTCGCGCGCATCGGTGACGACGGCGTAGCTGTAGATCGGGTGGAAGGCCTGTTCCTGGTTGGCGGTCCGCATCTCGACCGTGTTGCGCGTCGGGGCGATGGGCTGATTGGTCGGCAGGGCCATGCAGGTCGCATTGCTGGACGCGACATGGGTGTCATGACCCAGCGGCGAGAACGGCGCGGTCAGGATGCGGTCCGAGACGCCCTTGTTGCCGATCGCGGCCACGTCATAGACGCGGAACCCGCCCCGGCCCTCGGCCACGAACATATATTCCCCGCGCAGCTGCAGACAGCGGGCCTGCCCGCCCGTCCGCTGAAGCGTGTTGGCGATCTCCTCGACCGAACGCGTGTCGCCGCTGCCACCGGCTTCCAGATCGAAGGCCTCGCCGCGGGTCCAGTTGATCAGTTCGCGCCCGTTGCGTTCGACGTGCCGGGCGAAGAAGTCGGGATAGGCGTAGCGCTGCAGATAGGAGCCGAACACCGCCTGGGGCTCGTCCCATTCGGTCACCCGCACCGCCTCGATGCCGGTCGCCAGCCCGACCCAGGCATGCATGCCGACGAAGTTGACGGAGTTGGTCCCCAGCATCAGCAGCTGGGCCATGATGGCGTTGTTGTCCTCGGCCTCCGAGACGTGACAGTCGCTACAGGTCTTGGTCTCGGTCGTGCGGACCGTGTGCGGGAAATGCGGGGCGAAGGCCTGGCTGGAGAAGCCGACCGCCGAGATCGGCGGCTGCTGCACATAGATCCGCTCGCGGTTGATGTTGGTCGAGGACAGGATCAGGGCCGACGATGACCGGGCCGGGGCGATCACCCCGCCGCGCGTGGTCTGATGGCGGCCCAGCTGGAACATGTCGTCGCGCGCGACCTGCGGATTGTAGGTGGCGTAGTTGCGGGTTGTGCCGCCCTCGGCGCGATGGCTCTCGGCTTGCCAGTTGGCCTCGACCGGCAGGTGGCAGCCGCCGCAGGACGGCGTCCACGAGGTGTGGCAGCTGTAGCAGGCCATCTCCTCGTCATCGTGGGCCAGGTCCGTCGTCGCGACTCCGGGGCCCCACGAGAAGCTGGCCTGTCCGGGTCGCGACACCGACATAAGCTTGGCCCGCGCCGCCGCCGGATTGAACTCGGGACTGGAGCGGTCGACGGCGTCGCGCACCAGATCGACCTCCCACTCCAGCGTCGGATCGACGATGGAGCGCTGGATCAGCACCCGGCGATTGTCGCGCTCGATCCATTCGAAGCGGCGCTGGCCGTCGGAATTGCGGAGCAGGGTCAGGTCGGTGCCTTCGGGCGGGGCCGCGGGGCCTGAGGTGCGCAGCGTCGGCAGAGTGCGCGAAGTACCGTGGCAATCCTTGCAGCCGATCTCCACCGCCGCCGCCACCTCGCCCATGATCAGGCCCGAGCCGTGGCTGTCCTGCGAGAAATGGCAGTCGGCGCACTGCAGGCCCTTCTCGGCGTGGATATCCATCATGTGAACAGTGCGGCCGGGATTAGTCCCCGGCGGGACGAACTGCCCCTCCCCTTCGCGGCGCCAGCGCTCGGGATCATCGGGCGAGACGATGCCGCCCTCGGCGTCGAGCAGATTGCCCTCGCGGTCGCGCTTGAACACGCCGCGGAAATTCCAGCCATGACCGTGGTAGTCCGCGAACTGGGTGTCGCGCAGCGTCGGGTTCAGGTCGTTGACCGCGCGCAGGAAGTCGAGATCGGCCCAGTTGCCGCGCGGCGCGGCGCCCTCGGGGTTGCGGTCCAGAACCTCGCGGATTTCCTCGGCGGTCGGATAGCGCTGGCGCTCGGGCCACATGGTCGGCGCGTCGGCCTCATAGTCCCACATGGTGTAGCCGAGGTAGCTGTTCAGGAACATGTTCGGCTGGTGCATGTGGCAGTTCATGCACTGGGACGTCGGGATGGCTCGGGTGAAGGCGTGGCGGATCGGGTGACCCGATTCCTCACGGGGAATGGTCGGATCGGCGGTGGCCGTCTGGCCGTCGCGCCCGAACTGCGAATAGCCCAGGCTGTGCCGCGGCTCACGGTCGTTGGCGTAGACGACGTGGCACGAGGTGCAGCCCGAGGAGCGATAGTCGCCCGGCTGGTCGTTGGTGCCCATGAACCAGGTATAGGGGTCGTTCAGGCGCGTCTTGTGGATGTTCAGCACCGGCACGGCGATGCGCAGGCCGGTGCCCGGCCCGCGCGACGACTGGCGGAAGTCCGGACGGCCCGGCTCTTCCAGGCGCTGAATCTGGCCGGTCGGGCTGGGCAGGCCGATTTCGGGGAACTGGGTGGCGATATTGCGCCCGCCGCGCTCGAACACCCGGAAGATGTCGCCGGGCGGCGTCACCTGCCAGGTCGGGATCGGATAAAGCACCGGCAGGGCGCCCCGCCGCTGCTCGTCCAGGGTCACCGTTCCGGGCGGATTGCCAGGCGAAAGCAGCCGCGCCGCCTCGCCCTCGGGCGTGTAAGCCTCGCCGATGATGTAGTTCTTGTAGGGCAGAATGCCGTTGTTGTACGAGGCGCCGCCGAAGAACATGGCGCCGGTCGCCATCAGGGATCGCTCGGCTCTTTCAATCAGTTCCATGTGACAGTTGCCGCAGGACTGACGAGCAACTCGGTAATCGCCGGGATTCACGAAACGAATGAACTCAGGCGCTTCGCGGTTCAGCAGGGTGTAGGTCCGCTCCGGATTGGCCGAACCAGGGAAATGCCAGCTGCCAGGATACCGAGGCAGAACGTGAGCTCTATCGCGTACAGCGCTGTATTCAGGTGTCTCCCTGCCAGATCCAGTCGGAGCCATAGCCGAAGCGTCGCCGCCGTGGCAGTCGACGCAGCCGAGCACTACGGCGGGTGAGGCGTGCATGCTCGCCGCGTCCACGGGGCTGTGGCAACTGACGCAGCCGACGCTCTTGGCGGCGGCCTGTTCGGGGGTCTGGTTGAGCGGCGCGGGCGGGGTGGCGACATAGACGCGCGCGACCGGGGCCTCGTCGTCGTCGGCGACCACGGCGGCCGGGGATCCGGCGACAACGATCATCAGGGCGGACAGCGCCCCGATCACCAGTCGTTTGCGCCCCCGGATCCCCATTCGCCCCTCAGAAAGTAAGAACAGCGTTCAATAGAACGGAATAGAAGCGATCGTCCCGATTCGTCGCCTGAAACAGGTCGCCGAAGCCATCGCCGGGTTCGAACACCGCCGCCGAGGCGCGCAGGACGACGTTCTGCGTCATCAGCGGTCGCCAGATGGCCGAAACCGACACGTCAAAGCCCAGCTCCTTCGGAATCGAGCCTTCCTGACGCAAGGCCTGAACCACCGCCGTGTCGGCGAACCACAGATGGTTGGCGTTGGCGCTGACCCGCAGCTGTGGCGTCAGGTCCAGATCGGTCCCGAACCCGACCAGAATGGTGCCGGGGTTGTTGAAATTGGACTGCCCCTCCTCCTTGGAAGAGCGCAGCGAGTTCAGCACGGCGTTGCGGCCGTTGACGCCAATCGCCCGGCCCCCGCCGGCGAAGGGTATCGACTGGCGAATCCAGTAGCTTGTGTCGGCCCCCGCGAACTGCGGGTTCTCGAAGATGGAGTCGAACCCCTCCTCGACGTCGTCATAGGGGTCCGGATCGCCAGAGGCGTACAGGCCCGAGGCGCGGAACCGCATCCAGTCGAAGTCGATCGACGGCTCGACCGCCAGGAACCACGCCCGGATGTCGGCCGGCTGGCCCGTGAACATGCTGTTCCGGTCCTCGCCCAGCGCCGCATAGGCCGAGGCGGTCAGATTGATCCGTCCGATGCGACCGTCGGCGTTGTAGCCCAGATAGGCCACGTCATAGTCCCTGCCCCGCAGGTCGCCGAGCAGCGCCGGCCGGGCCGGGAAGCCGTTGTCGTCGATATGGATGTCGTCCCGCTCGCGGTTGCGGTTGTAGATCACCGTCCATTGCGAGGTCATGCCCGGGACCGGCAGATCCTGACGATACAGGTTGGCGACGAAGATCTGGTCGTCGCGGATGGACTGGGTGATATCGTTCAGCCCCGAGTTGGTGTCCTTCTCCAGCCGCAGGAAGAGACCCAGATTGTACTGGTACCGGTTGTTGTCGCGGTTCCCGAACAGCCGCACGCCCAGCTGATTGTCCTGGAACAGGAAGCCCCGGAAGTCCGAGGTGAATGGCTGGATGCCGACCCGGACGGAATCGAAATCGTAGCGCTCCGAGACGTTGCGCAGATGGTAGTCGAAGAAGGCTTCCTGCACGCCGAGGAAGGAATCCTGGCGGTCGGGGCCCTTGGACGGCCGCACCGACAGAATGCGGCGCTCCGGCACGCTGACATCGCTGTAGTTGAAGGCCAGCGTCAGGCGGGCCTCGAAATCGGGCGGCTTGAACGCCGTCGATCCCTCGATCAGCGACACCGACGCCACGAAGGTCTGCGACAGGATCAGGCTGTTGGAGCGGCCGAAGACGTCCAGACTGTTCGGGTCCTGCGTCGTCTGAACCCCGACCGGCAGTGGCAGGGATCGCGGCTCGACCACCGTGTCCGACACGCCCGCGACCACCACGAACAGGTTCTCATGGCCTGGCAACGGCCGGTCGCCCTTGATGGTGTTCTGGTTATAGGGGTCGAACCAGCGCTCGTTGACGCCGACGGCCTCGATCAACCGCCAGCGATCGGGGAGCGGCAGGTGATCCGTCGGAAAGGCCTCGGGCGGCGGCGCGCGCACGGCGCCGGGATTGGCCTGGATGACGGCCTCGGGATAGGTCTCGACCCGCCCGGGACGGCGGCGGATGGGCGCGTCCGGGTCAACCGCCTGCGGTGGAGCAGCTTCCCGGGACGGCTGCGGCACAGCGGGCTGGATGACCAGCGGCAGACCTTGCGCGGCGGCTTCGGATGCCGAAAGGCACCCCAGGCTCGCAACGATCAGGGCGGGCCATGCCACCTTCATCACGGCGCACTGCACACATTCTGTTGCGAGGTATCCAGGAAGGGCGCGAACGGACAGCTGACATAGCGCAGCCGCGTCGAGCCGCCGGGATGTGTGACGACGATCTGGTCCGACCGGATGGCGGCGGGCGCGTGACCGATGCCGCCGACGCGGATGCCGGCGTTCTGGAGACCCAGGAAGGAGATCATGTCGTCCTGGTCGATGCCGTCGCCCGACACGCCGATGGCGCCGATCAGTTGCGTACCGCGATAGATCGGCACCCCGCCCGGGAAGATCTGGAGGCCGTTCTGCAGCCGGTTCCGGCCCGGCGTTGCGTCCGGCAGGGACGTGCAACGCGTCGCGGTGTCAGGGCCCAGCCCACTGACGAAGCCGACGTGCTGGCCGAGGTTGGTCAGGACCAGAGCGGTCTGCAATCCGGTCGAGAAGGGGCTCCACATGGCGATCGGTCGCGACAGCGGACCACTGGTCGGTCCGACCTCCCCGTCGGGGAAATAAGGCCGTGACAGGTTGCCTATGGAGCGCACGCTGAACGCCGCCTGCCCCGTCAGGGCCGTCGGCATGGACAGGAAGGTCCGGGTCTGGCCCACAAAGGCGTTCACATCCGCGGACGGGTCGCCGGACAGGTCAGCGGCGGCGGCGGAATTCGACAGGAGGCTGGCGGTCCGGGCCTTCTGCACGGCCACGTCAATGCCGAACAGCGGAGCGTCGGGGGACCGGACAAGCCCCAGGGTCACGCCATGGCTGTCGACCACCGCGATCGACACCTGGGCGCGGCTGTCGAGCGGGCGGCGGATCTGGGCTCGCGCCCGGCTCATGACGGTGAAGGCCTCTTCCAGAACGGCGCGCGTCTCGGCGGCGGTCAGCGGCGCGCCGACCGAGCCTGCATCCGTGCCGGCCTGAACCGGGTAGCGGGGGCCGCCCGAACCGTCGGTCAGGACGAAGGCGTCGACATTGGTGAACTCCCCGGCCGTCGCCTTGCGAATGCCCGAGGCCTCGGTCCCGTAGGCTTGGCCCGCGATGACGCCCGGTCCGGCGTAGTAACCGGGAACCGCGGTGAAGGCGCCGGTCCCTACCGGCAGGGTCCCGAACGCCGGCGCCGCGGCCGGCGTGCTCATCAGCGTGGCGGCGGTGGCGTCGCTGTAGCGCAGGGTCGCTCCGTCAACCGCGACCCGGTCTGCGACGATGTCCACAGCCGGCGCCAGGCCCGACCCGGCTGCAAGGGCGATATGTTCTTCGATGTCAGCATCGACATCCAGAACGTTGATATCAAAACCATAATCACCCTCAGCGATCACGCCGACGCCGCCGACAAGCACCCCGTTCTTGTACAGCGGAAAGCCGCCGGGATCGGCCGCCAGACCGAGGGGCGAGCGCTTGGGTCCGATCAGGGCCGACGGCCCGCCGCCTCCGGTGAACCGGCTGGAAATGTCGGAACAGGGCAGCTGGCTGAACTGCACCCCGAACAGCGGCCCGCTCTCAAGGCCCACGGTCGAGGGCGCAGGCGGGAAATGCTGCTGCACGATCATACTGGCCGTGCGGCTGGAAAAGGCGTTGCCGCCGGACGAGAGGTAGGCCCCGGTGACCGCCTTCGCGATCGCCCCCGCGGCCGCCGGCGCCACCACGCCCTGCAGATCGACGTCGACCGTCGCGCCCGGACGCAGGGTCACCGTCGCCGGCGCTCCGGTCATGGAATAGACCGCCAGCACATTGCCCACCCGGTCGGTCACCGCGATCACGGCGGGTCGCGAACGCGCGCGGGCCTCGGCTATGGCCCGGGCCAGCACGCCTTCGACATCGGCCACGGACAGCGCCTCGGCCGCGGGAACAGCATAGAGGGCGCCGCCGCTCCCACCGCCTCCTCCTCCGCCGCCTCCTCCGCCGCCCCCGCCGCTGGACGATCCGCCGCCTCCGCCGCACCCTGCCAACAACAGACCCGCCAGCGCCGCCAGAACCAGACCCCTCGCCCGCACGGTCATCGTGCGCGCCTCACAGCGGTCGCGACGCCGCCCATGGCGCGCCGGAATTCCTGCGGCCGATAGCGGTTGGGATCACGCACGGCGGCGTAGGCGCGGTCGATGTCGGGCCGCATGGCCCCGACGGCGCCCGCCTCGATCTGGCCCTGGGCAACCAGGGCGTTCAGCAGGGTATCGACCGCCATGACCGCTTGCGCCCCGCCGGAATAGTCGGTGTAGCGCGGAGCCAGCGCCTCCCCCAGCACATCCTCGAGAATGGCGATGGTGTCGGCGCGGCTGAACGGGCTGGAGGCGAAACTCGCCGACAGCTGGCCGGCTGTTCCCGCCAGTCGGCGGGCGGCCTCAACTGCCCCTTCGCGGTCCGAACCCAGGGCCTGATGGAAGGCGCGCGAGTCGGTCTGGAACCGCTGGGCCAGCGAGGCGGGCGCGGTCCGGGCCGCGGCTGCCAGCATGATCATGTTCTCGTCGTTGAACGGCGGCATGCCCGCGGGGATCGGCCGCCCCGGATTGGCCTCGACCAGCAGGGGCGCATTCGGCTCGTCCGAAATCGGCCGGTGGCAGCTGTGACAGTCGAAGAAATAGAACTCGGGGAAGACGCCGTTCCCGGCCCGCCCCGTATCGCCATAGACGGTCAGGATGCGCTGCAGGGCCACGGCCTGGCCGATGGCCCACAGCCGGGCGGAATCCATGGTCGCCTTGCGCTGCACATAGTCGGCGTCGACGTCGTGGTGCTGCTGGAAGGCAGTGAACAGCTCCAGCTCGAACGACAGGCGCGGGTGGCCGGCGGTCATCATCTCATGGGTCACGAACTGGTTGGGCTTGTCGCTGCCCCAGTGGCAGTCGAGGCAGACGTTGGCCCGGACGACCGGGTCCTCCAGCGGGGTCATGCCGCGCGCCACATTGGCGGCGTGGCTGACGCCCACTGTGTAATGACTGGCGATCCAGCCGCCCGAGGGTCCATGGCAGCCTTCGCAGCCGACGCCGTCGGAAACCTGGAACCGGCCGCCGCGCACGGCCGCGGGTTCGACATGGCAGCCCAGACAGGCCGGCGCGTTCTGGGCCGGTCCCAGACCCAGCCGCCGCGTGATGGCCTGGGCTCGCGCATAGGTCAGGGTGCGCCAGGCCCGGCTGTGCGATCCCCCGGGACCCGCGGGGTCCTGCCAGCTGACCAGTTCATTCTGGCGCACCACCGCCCCGTCCGGGGCCTGACGGCCATGGCAGGTCGATCCGGCGCAGGACGCCACGCCCTCGTGGACGCCGGGAGAGGACAACTGGGTGGCGGAAGCCCTCGAGGGCAGGACGGCGCCGATCCCGACGCAGAGCGCCAGGAACAGGGCCGCGCTCGCCCAGACCGCAATCGGGCGGATACGACCCACGCTGATCGTCGTCGTGCTCAATAGGTCCCCGCTTCCCCCGTCGGCCCGCTTGCGAAGGTTCGACGGAACGACGTTAGCACCAATCCTGACGGGCTGTCAGCCAACTCCCCCTGAGCCAGCAGCGAGGTCTCCGACCTAGTCCTCGAGCGTCCAGCGCCGGATCACCGTCCGTGCCTCGCCGCCCGGGCGCGATGCAATCAGGGCGGTGCGTACGACGCGGACTCCACCGTGATCGACGTGGATGCGGACGGCGAAATAGTCCGTCCGGACCGTAACCTGGTCGCGCGTTTCCGGCTCGACCTGCAGCCCGTTCAGCGCCGGCTGGCTCCAGAAGCCGGCCGGATCAGGCCACCCTCCGGCCGGACGGGCGGCGATGACGGCCCGGGCGGCGGGCAGGCTGAGCGACCCGTCCGTCAGCATGACCAGAATGGGCGCATCCCCGGGCGTCAGGGTGTTGACGTTGATCGGCGAGCGGTCGGTCGGCAGGGCGCACAGATGGGGCCGCAGCCGCTTATAGGCTTCTCCATCCACCCCGCGCACGGTCCGCAGTTCCGAGACCTCGGCCAGAGGCACGCCGCCCGTTCGATAAGGCTCGGCCAGAGCGGCGTAGGTGCTGTCCTCGGCACCGAGAGGTCGGGACGTCGTGTCGGTATCGATCCAGTCGATCAGACTGTCGGTGATCGTCCTCATCTGCCCCTCGTCGATGCCGACGGCTCGCCCCAGGGCCATCAGTTGCGCCTCGCCGGCCGGCCGGGCCGCCAGCCGGTCTCCGGTCCAGGAGACGACGCTGTTCAGGTTGAAACAGGCCTGGCCGTCGCGCACCACGGCTGTCAGCGTCCCGCCGTCGATGGGCAGGGCGAAGGCGCGTCCGTTCCATTCCGGCGTCAGCGGCGTCCGGTCCGGGTCAAGCGCCCCCAAACGCTCAATCCTTCGTCTCGCCAGGGTCTCGGCGCCGTCAGCGTACCACTGGGCCTGGGCGCCGGTTTCGGCGTTGGTGGTCCGCCGCACCGAAAACCGGACATCGTCCAGCACGGCCACCGCCACCACAGCCATGACCGCCACGAGCAGCAATACGGCCAGCAGGGCCATGCCTTCACGATCTCGCAGGCGCCTGACCCTCATCGCCCGCCTCCGATCAGGAACAGCTGGGTCAGCCGGCCGTATCCCTCCACCGTCAGGTCCAGACGCACGGCGTCAGGTGGCCTTCCCGTCGCCCCAAGGGTCGGCGCCGGGGTCTCGCGGCCGTCCTGCAGGAAGGTCACGGTCAGGTCCGTCACGCCGGCCAACAACTGCTGGGGCGGCCCCGGACGCGATCCGTCCAGAAAGGGCGACACACGGCGCTCCAGCCGGTCCCCGACCAGCCTGTACTCCACCCGTTGCAACGACGACCTGTCCGCGCCGCCGGCATTGCTCCAGCCGGCGCGGGTGACGACCAGGACAGGGTCGCCCCGGGCCGTTGCGCCCGCCAGCGCCAGGGGATGCGGCTCACCGTTGCGGTCGCGCGTACGACGGCCCGTCGCCTGGCCGAGGTCGGCCTTCAGCAGGCTGCGCGTCCGTTGCAATCCGGCGGTGCGGTCCGTGGCCGAGCGGACGGCGAACCGGTTGTCGATCGAGACGGACAGCACGGCCGCGCCCGCCGCAGCGATCAGGCCGAACAGCATCAGCGCGACCAGCGCCTCGACCAGGGTGAAGCCGGACCGGACGGCGGTCGGGGTGAACATGATTCTCATCGCCCCCCTTCTTCCGTAAAGAGGATTACACCCCGGCGCAGGTGCATGCACAATCCCGGACCCGGAGCCTGGCCGACAGGAGTTCACGCGGTCAGCCGGTTCCATCTTGCAGCGCAGCAAGATATGTAACATCGTTCGCTCTTTACGGAGATCGCACGCTGTGCGCGGGACGGCCTATGTTCAAGTCACTGAAATGTCTTTTGAACGGACACCTGTACGTCGACAGTCGTAGTCAGCCGGGTACGCAGACCTGCGTCCGCTGCCGACATCGCAAGCCGTTCGAAGGAGTCGCCAGAAGGTCCGACAGCCATGCTGAATCCGACAGCGGCTCATCCCCGAACGGTTGAGCCGGACGCGCCGACGGGCGGCTCTCTAATGGACTGACTCAGACCAGCCGGCTCTGCACCACCGCCGCCGCGATAAAGCCCGCGAACAACGGGTGCGGCGCGAACGGCCGGCTCTTCAGTTCCGGATGATACTGCACGCCGATGAACCACGGGTGGTCCTCGCGCTCGACCGTCTCGGGCAGGACGCCGTCCGGCGACAAACCGGCGAAGGTCAGACCGCCCTTCGCCTCGATGGCGTCGCGATAGTTGATATTGACCTCATAGCGGTGACGGTGGCGCTCGCTGATCGTGGTCGAGCCGTACATCTGTGCAATCCGCGACCCGGGCTTGAGCGTCGAGTCATAGGCCCCAAGCCGCATGGTGCCGCCCATGTCGCCGCCCTGCTGACGCAGCACCCGTTGATTGCCCTGGGTCCATTCGGTCATCAGACCGACGACGGGCTCGGTCGTGGGACCGAACTCGGTGGAGGACGCCCTGGGATAGCCGGCCAGGTTCCGGGCCGCCTCGATCACCGCCATCTGCATTCCGAAACAGATGCCGAAATAAGGGATCTTGCGCTCGCGGGCGAAGCGGGCCGCCTCGATCTTGCCCTCCGAGCCGCGCTCGCCGAAGCCGCCGGGCACCAGGATGGCGTGGGCCTCCTGCAGCCGCGCGTCGCAGGCCTCGCGGTCGCCCTCGAAGGTCTCGGCCTCGACCCAGTCGATATTGACCTTGACGTTGTTGGCCACGCCGCCGTGATGCAGGGCCTCGATCAGGGACTTGTAGGCGTCCTTCAGGACCGTATATTTGCCGACCACGGCCACGGTGACCTCGCCGTCCGGGTGCTGCCGACGGCGGGCGATCTCTTCCCACATCGTCAGGTCGGGCGCCGGTGCGTCGGTGATGCCGAAATGGGCCAGCACCTCGGCGTCCAGCCCCTCGCGGTGATAGTCCAGAGGCACGGCGTAGATGTCGTTGGAATCCATCGCCTGAATGACGCCCGTCGGACGGACGTTGCAAAACAAGCCGATCTTGCGCTTCTCTTCGGGCGGGATCGGGAATTCGCAGCGGCACAGCAGGATGTCGGGCTGGATGCCGATGGACCGCAGCTCCTTGACCGAGTGCTGCGTCGGCTTGGTCTTCATCTCGCCGGCGGTCTTGATGAAGGGCAGCAGGGTCAGGTGCACGAAGCAGGATTGGCCGCGCGGCAGGTCCTGGCCCAGCTGGCGGATGGCCTCGAAGAAGGGCAGGCCTTCGATGTCGCCAACTGTGCCGCCGATCTCGACCAGCACGAAGTCCACGTCCTCGCCTTCGTCGGTCAGGGCGGGGGTCAGGCAGAAGGATTTGATCTGGTCGGTGACGTGCGGGATCACCTGGACCGTCGCACCCAGATAGTCGCCGCGCCGCTCCTTCTCGAGGATGGTCGAATAGATGCGGCCGGTGGTGATGTTGTCAGACCGCGCCGCCGACACGCCCGTGAACCGCTCATAGTGGCCCAGGTCGAGGTCGGTCTCGGCGCCGTCATCCGTAACGAAGACCTCGCCGTGCTGATACGGGCTCATCGTGCCCGGATCGACGTTCAGATACGGGTCGAGCTTCCTCAGCCGGACCTTATAGCCGCGCGCCTGGAGGAGCGCGCCAAGAGCGGCGGAGGCGAGGCCTTTTCCCAATGAGGAAACCACGCCGCCGGTGATGAACACGTAACGGGCCATGGGAGATCACTCTACCGCTGATTCGAGCGGCGATTTGCGGAGACTTTGAGGGCGGGAGAGGAAGGCGGGGATAAGGTCCCCGCCCATCCTAGTTCGAGGGAGCCGGTTGGGCCGGCGCCGGAGCGGCGGAGACGCCCGACAGGCTGGATTCCAGATTCTGCAGCGACGGTGCGACCGGTTGCGCCGGAGCCGCCGGATCAACGGCCGGAGCCGCGTCAGACGTCGTCGGAGCGATCAACTCACCCACGGCGTCGGCGTCCACGATCGAGCGGTTGGAACGCTCGACGTTGCCAAGAATGGTCAGGCCGATGGCGCAGGCGAAGAAGAGACTCGCCAGAACCCAGGTCGTCTTGGTCAGCAGATTGCCCGCGCCGCGCGCGGTCATGAAGCCCGACGGACCGCCGCCCATCCCGAGGGCGCCGCCCTCTGAACGTTGAATCAGGATCACGCCGGCGAGCGCGACCGAGATGAGGATCATGGCGACGAGGAGAATGGTCTGGAGCATGGCAGCCGATATGTGTGGCGCGAGACGGCGCCGATCAAGCGGCGGCGTCTAACATTGATGGCGGACGGGAGCAAACGAAGCGCTTCACGCGCCGCGTATGATCCTCAGGAAGTCATCCGCCTTCAGCGAGGCGCCGCCGACCAGGGCGCCGCCCACTTCGGGCACGGCGAGGATTTCGCGGGCGTTGTCCGGCTTGACCGAGCCGCCGTACAGAATGGGCGTGGCGGCGACGCCCAGCCCCAGCCGCTCGATCATCGCCGCGCGGACGGCGCGGTGCACTTCCTCGATCTCCTCCAGCGTGGGCGTCAGCCCTGTGCCGATGGCCCAGACCGGTTCGTAGGCCACGGCGAAGTCCCGGCCGGCCAGAGCCAGCGGCAGGGATCCAAGGATCTGTCCGCGCACCACCTCGACCGCCCGGCCCGCCTCGCGTTGTTCAAGAGTCTCGCCGATGCAGATGATCGGGGCCAGGTCCGCGGCCAGGGCCGCCTCGGCCTTGGACGCCACAAGCGCATCGGTCTCGCCATGCCCCTGACGGCGTTCGGAATGCCCCAGGATCACCAGGGTCGCGCCCGCATCCTTCAGCATGGCCGCCGAGACGTCGCCGGTGAAGGCGCCGTGGATCTCGGCCCGGCAGTCCTGCCCCCCGATCTCGACGCCGTCCCCGGCCGCGCGGGCCATCCGCTCGACCAGGGTCGCGGGCGGGCACAGGGCGACGCGGCAGGCCGGAGCCGCCTCCGCCAGACCCGCGCGCAGCGCCGCCACCTCGCCCAAGCTCGCGCCCAGGCCGTTCATCTTCCAGTTTCCGGCGATCAGTTTTGCGGTTTTCATCATCCGGGACTTCTATGCGGCGCCCTTCGACAAGCCAAGCCGTCCGCGAGCAGTGACAGGCCGGACCGCACCAAATTCCGGGCCGCGTCGGGTCGGGAGGCCCCGCAGGGCCGACGACCGCGGCCCAACAAGTATGCCATCGTCTTGCCGTGCGGGCCGCTGACACCCTATAGGCCAAGCAGCACCCTTGCCGCTGATCCGCCAGGACCGACCATGCTCACCGCCTTCCGCACCTTCGCCAAATCGAAATGGGCCATCGGCCTGCTGATCCTCCTTGCCCTCGGCCTGCTGGTCACCGGCGGATCGCAGATGGATGTTCTGGCCAACCTTGGTCCGAGGCATGTGGTTTCGGCCGGCGACCGCAGCTTGAGCCAGACCGAATTCCGGGGCGAACTGGACCGCATCCGCGAGCAGGCCCAGCAACAGGCCGGAAGGGCCCTGACCTTCGAGGAACTGATCGGTGAAGGCGGCCTGCTGCAGTACCTGCAACAGAAGTCCCAACAGCTCGGCTTCGTGAACTGGGCCTGGAAGGCCGGCATTCGCCCGGGCAAGGAGCTGGTCCTGCGCGAGATTCGTCAGGCGCCCAATTTCTTTGACAGCGTCACCGGCCAGTTCAGCGAAGAGCAATATCGCGCCGCCCTGGCTGAGGGGAACGCCACGCCGGAGATGTTCGAGGCGCAGCTGCGCGACCAGTACTCCACCCAGCATTACGGCGCCGCCCTCGGCGCCGGCATGCGCCTGCCGCGCATCTATGGCGCGATCCTGGCCAGCCAGGCGCTTGAGACTCGCGACGGACGCTGGTTCACAGTGACCCAGGCCATGGCGGGCACGGCGGGCGCTCCGACCGACGCCCAGCTGATCGCCCTGATGAACCAGAACGCCGACCAGCTGCGTCTTCCCGAATCCCGCACCGCCTCGGTGGTGCTGTTCGACGACGGCGCGGCCGCCCCTGCCGAGCTCGCCGAGGCCCGCATCCAGGAGCGGTTCAACTTCCGCCGCGACGCCCTGTCGCTGCCCGAGAAGCGCAGCTTCGTCACCCTGACGGCGCCGAACCGCGCCGCGGCCGACCGTATCGCCGCCGCACTGCGCGCCGGTCAGTCCCCGGCTGACGTGGCCCGCGCCAACAACATCCAGCCGGCCGAATACGCCGATACGCCGCGCAGCGCCCTGGGCGACCCGGCCGTCGCCGCCGCCGTCTTCGGCCTGGCCGCCAATCAGGTGTCCGCCCCGATCCAGGCCGGCGTGGGCTTTGTCGTCTTGAGGGTGACCAGCATCCAGCCGGGCCGCGCCGCGACCCTGGCCGACGTCCGCGAACAGGTAATCGCCGAACTGCGCGCCGAGGATGCTCGCGAAGCCGTCTATCTTCGGGTCGCGGCCTATGAGAAAGCGCGTCAGGACGGCAAGACGCTGGACGTCGCCGTGCGAGAGGTCGGCGCCCGGCTCATCAGGATTCCGCCCATCCGTCAGGACGGAAAACTCCGCAACGGCCAGGACATCAACCCGCCGCTCCCGCCGCAGCTGATCCAGACCATGTGGAGTCTCGGCAAGGGCGCCGAGAGCGAAGTGGTCGACATGGGCCAGGGCCAGTATTTCGTGGTCCGCCTCGACGACATCATGCCGGCGGCCCTGCCGCCGTTGGCCGGCATCCGTGAGCCGCTGGCCCAGCAATGGGTGCTGCGCGAGAACGCCCGGCTGCTCAGCGCCCGCGCCAGCGCCCTGGCGGCCCGCGTACGCGGCGGCGAGGATCTGGCCGCAGTGGCCGCCTCGGTCGGCGCTGCGCTGCAGACCGGAACCGGGCTGAACCGCCAATCCGCCGAACAGAACGGCCAGGGCGTCATCGCCGGTGTATTCAGCAGCGGCCGCGGCGAGCCCTTCTCACAGCAGAACTCAGCCGACACCTTCGTCATCGGCCGCACGGACCGGATTACGGCGGCGGTGCCGGCCTTGGCCGCTCCGGTCGCCGAACAGTTCCGCCAGCGCATGGGCGGCGACCACGTTAACGCCGTAGGCGAGGTGGCCATCGCCGCCGCAGCCGCGCGCAGCAAGGCCGAGTTCGACGAGCCCCTGGCCCGTACGTCCCTGGGCCTGCCGGCCGAAGCGCCCGCCGCCCCCGCATCGCCGGGCGCCCCGCCGGCGCAATGACGGCCGACGGCGAAGGCGGCTTCACCGATTTCGAACGCGGCTGGTCGCAAGGCCGGCCGCAGGTCGTCATCCGCAGGCTGGTGGATGACCTCGAGACACCGGTCTCGGCCTTCCTCAAGGTGGGGCATGGCCGCACCCACGCCTTCCTGCTGGAATCGGTCGAGGGCGGCGCCGTCAACGGCCGCTATTCCATCATCACCCGAGAGCCTGACGTGGTCTGGCGCTGTCGGGGCGGAGAGGCCCACCTGGCGCGGGGCGCGGACATCACCGCTGGCCGGTTCGAGCCTGAAACCGCCGACGTCCTGACCTCCCTGCGAAGCCTGATGGCGGCGTCCCGGTTCGACCTGCCCGCCGGCCTGCCGCCCATGGCCGCGGGCCTGTTCGGGGTGTTCGGCTATGACATGGTGCGGCTGCTCGAGCCGCTGGGTGCCCCCAATCCCGATCCGCTGAACCTGCCTGACGCGGTTCTGACCCGGCCGGCGCTCGTCGCCATCTTCGACTCTGTCAGCCACGAGATCGTGCTGGTCTCCGCCGCCTACCCCGACAGCGGGCTCGACGCCGTAACGGCCTTCGACGCGGCGAGGGCGCGGCTGGACCGGTTTGAGGCCGACCTGCGGACGCCCCTGCCGGCCCTCCCCGCCCCGGTCGAGACCGCCATCGCGCCCTTCCGCTCGCCGGTCGGGGAACCCGACTTCGCGGCCATGGTCGCGCGGGCCAAGGACTACATCGCCGCCGGCGACATCTTTCAGGTCGTGCTCAGCCACAGGTTCGCCGCGCCCTGGACGACCGACCCGTTCGCCTTCTACCGCTCGCTGCGGCGGCGGAATCCCTCGCCCTATCTGTTCTACCTCGACTTCGGCGACTTCCAGCTGGCCGGGTCGAGCCCGGAGATTCTGGTCCGGCTCAAGGACGGCCGCGTCACCATCCGGCCGCTTGCCGGCACTCGTCCGCGCGGCGAGACGCCCGAGGCCGACCGGGCGCTCGAGATCGAACTGCTGGCCGATCCCAAGGAACGGGCCGAGCATCTGATGCTGCTGGACCTGGGCCGCAACGACGTCGGCCGGGTCGCCGCCCCCGGCACTGTCGAGGTGATCGAGAGCTTCCGCGTCGAACGCTACAGCTCGGTCATGCACATCGTCTCGGAAGTCCAGGGCGACGCCCATCCAGACCTCGATGCGGTCGACACCCTGCTGGCCGCCCTCCCCGCCGGCACCCTGTCAGGCGCGCCCAAGGTGCGGGCCATGGAGATCATCGACGAGCTGGAGAGCGAGAAGCGCGGCGTCGGCTACGGCGGCGGCGTCGGCTACATCTCGGCCGGCGGCGAGGCCGACATCTGCATCGTGCTCAGGACCGCCCTGTTCGCCGACGGCAAGATCCACGTCCAGGCCGGCGCCGGCGTCGTGGCCGACAGCGACCCGGCCGCAGAATACGCCGAGACCCTCGCCAAGGCCCGCGCCCCGATGCGCGCCGCCGAGGACGCCTGGCGCTACCCCTTCGGCAACACCTAGGGCTGGGCGAACACAGCCGTTTCGTCGAACCGCACACCCGGTCCCAGCACCATCACGCCGGCCATCAACACCGCCGCCATCGCCGCCAGGGCCGCCGCGCCGAGGGCGGCGTAGGGGCTGGGCCGCGACGTGGACGGCGTCAGCAGGTTGCGCGCCTTCGTGATGCTGGTGTGCGCCATGGAACTCCCCGGACAGAGGCCGCAGGTTCGGGTGGGTTCGGTTAACGAAGACTTACCGTCACAGCCGCTTGGCGCGGTCCCGTCGAGCCCCTAGAAGCCAGACCATGATCCTCGTCGTCGACAACTACGACAGCTTCACCTGGAACCTCGTCCACTACCTCGCGGAGTTGGGCGCGGAGACTCGTGTCGTGCGCAACGACGACCTGACCGCCGCCGAGGCCTGGGTCCTGAAGCCCGAGGCGGTGCTGCTCTCGCCGGGCCCGTGCACGCCCAACGAGGCGGGCATCTGCCTGGCGATCCTCGACACCGCGCCGCTGGATATGCCGATCTTCGGCGTCTGCCTCGGCCATCAGGCCATGGGTCAGGCCTTTGGCGGCGAGGTCATCCGCGCCCAAGCCCTGATGCACGGCAAGACGTCGCCGATCGAGCATGACGGCCGCAGCGTCTTCAAGGGCCTGCCCTCGCCGTTCACCGCCACCCGCTATCACTCGCTGGCCGTCCGCCGCGACACCCTGCCGGACGTGCTTGAGGTCACCGCCTCGACCGCCGACGGCGAGATTATGGGTCTGGCCCACAAGACCCGCCCGATCCACGGCGTCCAGTTCCATCCCGAGTCCATCGCTACAGAACACGGCCACGACCTGCTCGCCAACTTCCTCGACCTCGCCAACATCAAGCGCCGGGCGATGGTCTGATGGCTGATTCCTTCAAGCCCCTGCTGGCCAAACTGGTCGACGGCCGCGTGCTCTCGGCAGACGAGGCCCACGCCTTCTTCGCCGCCTGCCTGCGCGGTGAACCGACCCCGGCCCAGGTCGCCGCCGCCGTTACCGCCCTGCGCATCCGCGGCGAGACAGTGGAAGAGATCGCAGCCTTCGCCACCGCCATGCGCGAGGCCGCCCGGACGCTTGACCACCCCTATGACGTGATCGACACCTGCGGCACCGGCGGCGACGGCCAGCACACCTTCAACATCTCCACCGCTGCAGCCCTCGTGCTGGCCGGAGCCGGGCTGAAGGTCGCCAAACACGGCAACCGGGCCATGAGTTCGAAGTCGGGCTCGTCGGACGTGCTGTCGGTGCTGGGCGTCAACCTGCAGGCCAGCCCGGCCCAGCAGCGCCGCTCGCTGGACGAGGCCGGCATCGCCTTCCTGTTCGCCCCCGCCTACCACGGCGCCATGCGCCATGTCGGGCCGGTGCGGGCCGAAATCGGTTTTCGCACGGTCTTCAACCTCCTGGGCCCGCTGTCCAATCCAGCCGGCGCGAAACGTCAGGTCATGGGCGTCTATGACCCCCGCCTGCTTGAGCCGCTGGCGGAAGTGCTGGGCCGGCTGGGCGCGACCCGCGCCTGGACCGTCCACGGTCAGGGCTTGGACGAACTGACCACCACGGGCGAGACCGAGGTGGCCGAATGGAAGGACGGAGCCGTCCGCCGCTTCACAGTCACGCCCGAGGACGCCGGCCTGCCGCGCGCCGACCTCGCGGCCCTGCGCGGCGGCGACGCGGAAGAGAACGCCGTCGCCCTGCGCGCCCTGCTGGACGGGGCCAGGGGCGCCTATCGCGACATTGTCCTGCTGAACGCCGCCGCCGCCCTGGTCGTCGCCGACCGCGCCGCTGATCTGGCCGAGGGCGCGGCCCAGGCCGCCGCCGTCATCGACGACGGCCGGGCGGCCAAGGCCCTGACCGATCTGGTCGAGGCCACCAATACGGTCATCGAGGAAGACCCCGCTTGAGCGACGTCCTCGCCGGCATCGCCGCCTACAAGCGGATGGACGTGGCCGCGCGCAAGACCGCGACCTCGCAGGACTCGATCGAGTCGCTGGCGCGCGTCGCCTCGCCCCCGCGCGGCTTCCGCGCCGCCCTCGAACACCATGTCGAGCACACGGGCCGCCCGGCCCTGATCGCCGAAATCAAGAAGGCCAGCCCGTCCAAGGGGCTGATCCGCGCCGATTTCGATCCACCGGTCCTCGCCCGCGCCTATGAACGCGGCGGCGCCACCTGCCTGTCTGTGCTCACGGACGCCCCCAGCTTCCTGGGCGACGACGCCTTCCTCGCCGCCGCCCGCAACGCGACCGCCCTGCCCTGTCTGCGCAAGGACTTCCTCGTCGATCCGTGGCAAGTGGCCGAGAGCCGGGCCCTCGGCGCCGACTGCATCCTGATCATCCTCGCCATGATCGACGACGCCCTCGCCGCCGACCTGCTGGCGGAGGCCGAACGGTTCGGCATGGACGCCCTGATCGAAACCCACGACGAGGTGGAGATGGCCCGCGCCTGCAAGCTGGGCGGCGATCTGGTGGGCATCAACAACCGCTCGCTGCGGACGTTCGAGGTCGATCTGGCCGTTACCGAACGACTGGCCCTGCTCAGCCCCGTCCACGCCCTGCTGGTGGCCGAGAGCGGGATCTTCACGCCGGACGACGTGGCGCGCGTGTCCGACGCCCATGCGCAGGCGGTGCTGGTCGGAGAGAGCCTTATGCGGCAGGACGACGTCGAGGCGGCGACGCGGGCGTTGTTGGCCTGAAGCCGAGCCGTTTCCCGTTAAGTTGACATTAGGCAAGAACACTTACAGAACATCGGCAACGGTTCACGCCTTGTTCTGGACGATTCGACGCCATGCTCACGCGCAAACAGCACGAACTCCTGATGTTCATCCACGAACGGATCAAGGAGACCGGCGTCTCCCCCTCGTTCGACGAGATGAAGGAGGCGCTCGATCTGGCGTCCAAATCGGGCATTCACCGGCTGATCACGGCGCTGGAGGAGCGCGGCTTCATCCGCCGTCTGGCGCACCGCGCCCGGGCGCTTGAGGTGACGAAACTGCCGGAACAGGCCACGGCCGGCGCACCGCGCGGCCGATCAGGCTTCACCCCCGGCGTGATCCAGGGCGGCGGACGACCACAGGGCGCCGAGGCCGCAAACGACACTCGCGAACTGTCCCTGATGGGCAAGATCGCCGCCGGCACGCCGATCGCCGCTATCGAACACGAGACCGCCCGCTATCCGGTGCCCGAGGCCATGCTGGGCGCGGGTGAGCATTACATGCTCGAGATCGAGGGCGACTCGATGATCGAGGCCGGCATTCTCGATGGCGACATGGTGGTCATCAAACGCGTCGACACTGCCTCCTCCGGCGAGATCGTCGTGGCCCTGGTCGAAGGCGGGGAAGCCACCCTCAAGCGGTTGCGCAAGAAGGGCGGCTCGATCGCGCTGGAGCCCGCCAACCGCAACTATGAGACCCGCATCTTCGGCCCCGATCAGGTCGAGGTTCAGGGCAAGCTGGTCGGTCTCATCCGCCGCTATCACTGACGCCAAAATCGAATGAGGCGTCGCCGAGCTTGCTCCACGGGCGGTCGCCGCGCACATCGGCCGCCCAGACGGCGCGCCAGCGGTTGGCCGCGGCGGGCCTTTCGCGCCATAGCTCGACCGCCCCACCCCGCGAATAGTCGGTTCCATCCAGAACCAGCCGGCCCGCGCATGACGGCGGCAAGGCCGTCACGGTCGCCCGGACGCTGACCACCGGCGCCGATCGGCACAGGGCCTCGACCTGCTCGGTGGACGGCGCCCGACGGCCCCACCACATCGCCAGGGGTCCCGCTCCGGCTTGGGCCGGGGCGCAGGAGAATCGCGTGCAGGTCCAGCCTTCGGGCGACCGCGCCGTCGGCGCCACGCCACGCCGCCGCGACCAGACGTCGACCGCGAACTGCCGCACCCCCGTACGCATCACCACGGCCTGACCGCTTACGACGAAGGCCGCGTTGGTGCCTCCGTCGCCGATCCACAGGTCCGGCGTGGGATCGCGCGGCCACAGCATGACCGCCGCCGCGAACGGCAGGCCCAGCCAGCGCAGCGGCCCCCGCCACAGGCAGCAGAACAGCACCCCGAGGAAGGCGATGGGCAGGACGAAGTCCGGCGCACTGGCCACCGTCCTCACAGCGCCCGGCAAGCCCGCCGTCCACTCCCCGATCGCCAGCATCAGCCCGGCCCCCTGCCCCGCCAGCCAGAGAAAGGGCGCGCCGACCCCCAACGGCTCCAGCACGGCCCCGAGCGCGAGGGCGGGCATGATGATGAAGTCAGACACCGGCGCCGTCGCCAGATTGGCCAGCAGGCCGTACATGGCCGTGCGGTTGAAATGTTGCATGGCGAACGGACCCGTCGCCGCGCCTGCGACCAGACTGGCCAGAATGGCGATCCCCAGCCAGGCCCCGGCGCGCTGCACGATCAGGATCGGCAATGGCGCCGAAATCTCGCGCGGCCTTGCCGGCCAGGCCTCGACCAGGGCCACCAGAGCGGCCGTCGCCGCGAACGACATCTGAAAGCCCGGCGTGACGATGGCCTCCGGCTGGAACAGCAGGACCACGAAGGCCGCGACCGCCAGCGCATGCATGGTGATGGCCTGGCGATCCAGCAGAACGGCCAGAAAGGCGATCGAGGCGGTGATCGCCGCCCGTTCGGCCGGCGCCGGCGAGCCGGAGATGACCAGATAGGTCGCGACCGCCCCCAATCCCGCCCAGGCCGCGACCTTCTTGCCGGAGACCCGCAGCGCCAGCCACGGCCAGGCCGCGACCAGCAAACGCACCAGAAAGAAGGCGAAGCCTCCGACCACCGCCATATGCAGGCCCGAGATCGACAGGATGTGCGCCAGGCCGGAATCGCGCATGACATCGACCTGCGCCGGGTCGAGCCAGGCCTCATGGCCCGTGGTCATGGCCGCGGCCACCCCCCCGGTGCGTTCGCCGAGCCGCCCCACGATCCGCTTGGCCAGATCATAGCGCAGGCCGTTGACCGCCATGGCCGCCCGCACGTTCCAGGGCGGCGGCGACAGGTATGCGGGCCGGGTCTCGCCGAGCGAAAAGGCCACGCCGCCCATGCTCTGGAAATATGCGTTGCGGCCGAAGTCGTAGGCTCCGGGGCTGGCGGGGGCCGGCGGAGGATTGATCAGGGCGAACAGCCGCACGGCCTGCCCCGGCTCGGGCGCCGCGCCCCGTACCGTGGCCCGCAGGCGGGTCGGCGTCTCTTCCGGCGTCAGACCCTGTATGCGGACCGGCGCGATCACCACCCGCGGCCCGACCGAACCCGGACTGTCGACATCGATAACCCAGCCCTCAACCACGGTGGGCCGGTCCATGGCGGGCGCGATCGGCGCCGCCACCGCATCGGTCCGCAGCTTGGCCACGGCGATCCCGAGCGCGAAACAGGCCAGCAGCATCAGGCCCAGCGTCCAGGCCCGCGCCAGCGCCAGAGGGCGGGCGCCAAACCACAGACCGGCGGCCATCGCCGCGCTCACCAGAAGTAGCCAGGCCGGCGGTTCTGACTTCAGGGCGAAATAGACGGCGCAGCCGCCGCCGAACGCCACCGGGGCCCACAGCCGCCAGCGCAGCGTCTGGTCGGCGACCTGCGCGCGGAGGAAATGTCGGGCCCGCGCCGCGAGGCTGGGATTTGCCCGCGCCGGCGCTATAACGCCCGCCATGACCTGCCCTTCAGACTCCAGGCCCCCTGTCGTCACGCGTTTCGCCCCTTCGCCCACGGGTTCCCTGCACATAGGAGGCGCCCGGACGGCGCTTTTCAACTATTTGTATGCAAAGGGACACAACGGGAAGTTTCTTGTTCGGGTCGAGGACACCGACCGTGAGCGCTCCACGGACGCCGCCGTGAAGGCCATTTTCGACGGTCTGAGCTGGCTGGAGCTGTTCGCCGACGAGGAGCCGGTGTTCCAGTACAGCCGCGCCGACCGTCACCGCGAGGTGGTCAATGAGCTGCTGGAGCGCGGCGCCGCCTATCGCGACTTCACCTCGGCCGAGGAGACGGGCCGTCTGCGCGACCTGGCCAAGGCCGAGCGGCGCACGTTCGAATCCCCATGGCGCGACCGCGAGCCAACCGTCGATGACCTGTCCCAGCCTCACGTGGTCCGGTTCCGACGGCCCCTCCCCGGTCAGGTGACGGTCGAGGACCAGGTGCAGGGAACGGTCAGCTGGGCCAATGACGATCTCGACGACCTGGTCCTGCTGCGCAGCGACGGCGCGCCGACCTACAATCTGGCCGTGGTGGTCGACGACCACGACATGGGGGTCACCCATGTGATCCGCGGCGACGACCACCTGAACAACGCCGCCCGCCAGAGCCTGATCTATGACGCCCTCGGCTGGACCCGGCCGAGCTTCGCCCACATCCCCCTGATCCACGGCCCGGACGGAGCCAAACTGTCCAAGCGGCACGGGGCCCAGGCCGTCCATGAATACGCCGAGATGGGCTATCTGCCCGAGGCCATGCGCAACTATCTGGCCCGACTGGGCTGGGCCCATGGCGACGACGAGCTGTTCAATGACGCCCAGGCGCTGGAGTGGTTCGACCTCACCGGCGTCGGCAAGGCCCCGGCCCGGCTGGACTTCGACAAACTGGCCCACGTCAACGCCCACTGGATCCGCCTCGCCGACGACGACCGGCTGGCCAAGATGACGCTGGATGTCCACCTGGGCCGCGGCCACGCCCTCGGTCCCGATGACGAGGCCCGGCTGTTGCGCGCCATGCCCTTCGTAAAGGACCGCGCGAAAACCATGCTGGAACTGGCCGACCAGACCGCCTTCGCCCTCAAGGTCCGGCCGCTGGCCATCTATGAGAAGGCCCTGCCGATGCTGAGCGGCGAATCAGGCGAGCGGATCGACCGCCTGCGCGACCGGCTCAAACTCTTCGCCAGCTGGGACGTTTTCGCCCTCGAGGCCGAGTTGAAGGTGTTCGCCGAGGAAGAGGCGGTCGGCTTCGGCAAGATCGGTCCGGCCGTACGGGCCGCCCTGACGGGCGATGGCGTCTCGCCCGACATCGCCAAGACCCTCGCCGCGCTCGGACGCGAAGAAAGCCTCGGGCGCTTGGATGATGCGCTGCAACAGACTATCTGACCTATCACACACCCTGCGACCGCCGCCTCCCCGCGCCAGACCGCAGACTGAACCAAGGGGCTGATATGACCGAACACGCCAAACCCGCCGGCACGGCGACCCTGACCTACGGCGACAGGACCGTGGACCTGCCGGTGCTTTCGGGATCAACCGGCCCTGATGTGATCGACATCCGCAAACTGTATGCGGCGACGGACGCCTTCACCTACGACCCGGGCTTCACCTCCACGGCGGCGTGCGAGAGCGCCCTGACCTTCATAGATGGCGACGTCGGCACCCTGCTGCACCGTGGCTATCCGATTGACCAGTTGGCGTCGAAGTCCAACTTCATCGAGGTCTGCCACCTGCTGCTGCACGGCGAACTGCCGACGGCCGCCGAGTACGAGGCCTTCGAGCGCAACATCACCACCCACACCATGCTGCACGCCCAGTTCGACCGCTTCTTCGAGGGCTTTCGCCGTGACGCCCACCCGATGTCGATCATGGTCGGGACCGTGGGGGCTCTGTCGGCCTTCTATCACGACAGCCTGGATATCCATGACCCGGTCCAGCGCAACATCTCGGCCATCCGTCTGGTCGCCAAGATGCCGACCATCGCGGCCCGCGCGTTCAAATATTCGATCGGCCAGCCCTTCGTGTCGCCGCGCAACGACCTGAACTACGCCGAGAATTTCCTGCGCATGTGTTTCGCGGTTCCGGCCGAGGACTATGTCGTCAATCCGGTGCTGGCCAAGGCCATGGACCGCATCTTCATCCTGCACGCCGACCACGAGCAGAACGCCTCGACCTCGACCGTCCGCCTGGCCGGTTCGTCGGGCGCCAATCCGTTCGCCTGTATCGCCGCCGGCATCGCCTGCCTGTGGGGCCCGTCGCACGGCGGCGCCAACGAGGAGGCGCTGAACATGCTCAAGGAGATCGGCACCCCGGACAAGATCCCGGAGTTTATCCAGGGCGTGAAGGACAAGAAATACAAGCTGATGGGCTTCGGCCACCGCGTGTACAAAAACTATGATCCACGCGCCAAGGTGATGAAGGAAAGCGCCGACGAGGTGCTGGCCGCCGTCGGCGATCCCAACGACCCCCTGTTCCAGGTCGCCAAGGAGCTGGAGCGGATCGCCCTGAACGACGAATATTTCATCGAGCGCAAACTGTTCCCGAACGTCGACTTCTATTCGGGCATCACCCTGTCGGCGATGGGTTTCCCGACCTCGATGTTCACCGTGCTGTTCTCGCTGGCCCGGACGGTCGGCTGGATCGCCCAGTGGCAGGAAATGATGGAAGACCCCGGCCAGAAAATCGGCCGCCCGCGCCAGCTCTACACGGGCCCGACCGAGCGGGATTACGTGCCGATCCAGTCGCGAGGCTGAGGCGAGCGTTCAGGGTCGAATCGACCAATACAATTCGACCACGACAAGCGCGACAATCGGACCACTACAACCGGGACAAGTCGCGACATGCGCGACATTCTGAGCGCCGGGGCCAGAGCCCCGGCGTTTTCGTTGAAACAGGGTCAGGCCGCGTCCACGGGCCGGTTCGTCGCCAGACGGAACAACCCGCCCGACACCAGCCACAGGGCGCCGAAGACGCTGGTCCCCATGACGACCTCATGGAGTCCGGCATTGCCCGGCGAACTCCATCCCCGGGCGAGCGCGATCGCGCCCACCGAAACCTGGGCGGCGGCGGCGGCGAACATGGCCCAGGCCATGCCCTTCGCCCTGAAGCCGGCGATCACCGAGCCGAGGACCGCGATGGCGATCACCCCGGCGAACATCAGGTTTGCGGGATTGTCCTCATTGCCGAGGAAGCCGACAGCGCCGTTGACCCAGACCAGCAGGAAGGCGGCCGCGACCGCCAGGCCGGCGCCGGTGCGATAGGCCAGACTGCCGGACGCCCTCACCACCAGTTCCAGAACCAGCCCGGCCCCGCCGAGAAGCGCGCCCGCGACGATGTAGTCGAACAGCGTCCAGGGCGCGCCCGTGACCAGCGGAAGCAGCAGGACGAGCGCGACACCCCCCCAGCCGATCAGCCGCCAGGGAAGTCCGCGCCGTCCGACGTCGGTGTTGTTGGTCATGTTGGTCTTTCCTGCTCATCCAGAAGGCCGCCTGTTAGGCTCCCGCGCCGGTGAGCGGCATGAGCAACTTGTGATCTTTCCCTGAAATGCAACGACCGCGCGGGATGGCGGATATTTCCGACCGGTTCGGCTACCGGCCCGCCTTGCCCGCGATCACCCGCAGCACCGCTTCCGCCGCGATTTCCGACGGGTCACGCCCCTCGCGGCCCATCAGGTCCAGCGCCGCCGCCTGACATTCGGCCTGCGTCCGCCGCGCCTCCGGATCGCCCAACAGCCGCCCCACCTCGGCCGCCACTTTTTCGGGCGTGGCGTCATTCTGGATCAGCTCGCGGGCGATTTCCTCGTCAGCGGCGTGGTTGAACAGGGTGGCGTATTTCCCTGTGAAGAACGGCTTCATGATCGCATAGCTGAGCGGCTGGAAGCGGTAGGCGATGACCGTCGGGGCCCCGGCCAGGGCGAGTTCCGTCGAAACGGTGCCGCTGGTGGCCAGGGCCACGGTGGCGGCGCGCATGGCGGCGTATTTCTGGTCCTCGCCGACCACATGGGCGCGGAACGGCCAGGTCGCGACCCGCCCCGTGACATCCGCCGCGACGGTTCCGGCGGCGACCACGACGATTTCCAGCGCAGGATCGGCGGCCTTCAGCCGGGCGATCGCGGCCTCATAGACAGGCGTCATCAAACGGATTTCGGACGGCCGGCTGCCGGGCAGGACGACCAGCAGGGGCGCCCCGGCTGCGATCCCCCGCTCCGCGCGGAACGCGGCCGGGTCGGCGCCGCTCATGTCGACGTGCAGCGCCTGTGACCCTACGACCGTCGTGGCCAGACCCTCGCGCTCGAACCACGGCGCGTCAAAGGCGTAGAGGGCCAGCAGGTGGTCGACCGCCGCCGCCAGCGTCTTCGCCCGTCCCGGCCGCGAGGCCCAGACCTGCGGCCCGACATATTTGATCAGCGGCACGCCCGGCAGGACCGTCCGCAGAGCCTTGGCCACCCGGATGGTGAAGCCCCAGCTGTCGATCAACACCACGGCGTCGGGCTTTTCGGCTGCGCCGAGCGCTACTGTGTCGGCGACCCGCCGCCTGACGATCCCATAGGCCTTCAGCCCCTCGATCCAGCCCAGCACCGACAGTTCGGCGATGTCAAAGGGGCTCTCTACCCCCTGCTCCGCCATGCGCGGTCCGCCGATGCCGACGAAGACTACATCCGCCCCCAGCCGCGCCTTCAGCGCCCCGGCCAGTCCGGCCCCCAGCGCGTCACCAGAGGCCTCGGCGGCGACCAGCATGATCTTCAGCGGGCGGCTCATCGGGCGTTTCCGGGCGCCTCGCCCCAGACGAACAGTCCCAGCCGGTCAGCAGCCTCGACCAGCCCGGTCTGATCGATCAGGATCAGCTTGCCGGCCACGCCGCCGACCCCGGCCAGCCCCGCCGCGGCGGCCATCTCGATGGTCCTGGCGCCGATCACCGGCATATCCACCCGCAAATCCTGGATGGGCTTGGGCGCCTTGCCGAGCACGCCCCTGCGGTCCGCCGCCGTGCCACGAAGGTCAGCCGGCAAGCCCGCGACACGGGCGAGCATGGCGTCCGTGCCCTCCTGGGCCTCGACCGCCAGAACCAGGCCCTCGCAGACGACGGCGCCCTGACCGATATCAAGTTCGCCCGCCTTTTCCGCGACGTACAGCGCCTTTCTTAGATCTGACAGCTGTAGTTCCGTTGGCTGGATCGCCCCCAGCGCCCCCTTCGGCAGCGTCTCTCCGCCCAGGATGTCGTCAGCGCCCTCGATGACGTAGCCCTCGGCCTCGAATACCGACAGGACCTTGCGCAGCAGGGCGTCGTCGCCCTTGGTCGCCGCCGCGATGATGGCGGGCAGAAGGGTTGCGCCCCTCAGATCGGGCTTCAGGGTCTTGAAGTCCGGACGGCTGACCGTGCCCGCGAAACAGACGGCGGTGCAGCCGGCCTTCTTCAACGCCGAAAGGGTCTTGCCGAATTCGGCTAACCCCGCCTCTATGCCCGGATAGCGGGCCAGATGGGTGTCGGCGTAGCCCGTCAGCCGCACCAGAAACACCGGCCGGCCCTCGGCCTCGCACCGCGCCGCCACCGACACCGGGAGCGCCCCACCGCCAGCGATCAGGCCCAGCTTGCTCATTCGCCCGGCAGACAAAGCGGACGTTTTCCGGGCTCGCGAATGAAGGCGGTGATCTCCATGATCTCAGGCAGGTCGACATATCCGGCCTCGACCGCGTCGAGCCGCTCGGCGAAGGTCCCGTCGCCCTCGAACAGATCGCGGTAGGCCGCCAGCAATCGACGGATGGCCGTCTTGTCATAGCCCTTGCGCTTCAGCCCGATCAGATTGAGCCCGTGCAGCCGCGCATGATTGCCCCAGGCCGAACCATACGGAATGACGTCGCGCGTAACGGCCGCGAGACCGCCGACGATGGCGCCCTGTCCGACCCGGCCGAACTGATGGATCGCCGCCAGTCCGCCCAGAAAGACCCGGTCGCCGATTTCCGTGTGTCCCCCGAGCGTCGCGTGATTGGCGAAGGTGACATTGTCGCCCACGACCGCATCATGGCCGACATGGGCGCCGGTCATGAACAGACAGCCCCTGCCGATACGGGTCAGCCCGCCGCCGACAGGAGTTCCCCGGTTGAAGGTGCTGTGCTCCCGGACAAGGCAGTCCTCGCCGATCTCGAGCCGCACCGTTTCACCCTTGTAGCCACCGTGCTGCGGATCGCCGCCGATGACGCAGAAGGGGTGGATCGCGGTCCGGGCTCCAACCGTGGTGTCCTGCTGGACCACGACATGGCTGAGCAGGCGTACATTCTCGCCCAGGGTCACGCCTGGTCCGACGACGCACCACGGCCCGACCTCGACTCCGTCGGCCAGAACAGCGCTGCTGTCGACCAGGGCTGTCGGGTGGATGCGGCTCACGACGCGGCCGACTTGTCGATGGTGACCATCATGGCCGCGAATTCAGCCTCGGACGCCAGTTTGCCGTCGATGAAGGTCTCGCCGCGGAATTTGAAGATGTCGCCGCGGATCTTCGTGACCACCACATTCATCCGCAGCTGGTCGCCGGGCCGGGCCGGCTTGCGGAAGCGGACGCCGTCGATGGACATGAACATGATCACCTTGCCCTCGACCGTGACGTTCATCGACCTGGACATCAGCAGGGCGCCGGTCTGGGCCATGGCCTCGATGATCATCACGCCGGGCATGACGGGATCGATCGGGAAATGCCCCGGAAAATAGGGCTCGTTGTGGGTGACGTTCTTGATGCCGGTGATCGAGGTGTTGGCGATGAAATCCTCGGCCTTGTCGACCAGCAGAAAGGGATAGCGGTGCGGCAGCCTGCGCATCACCTCGGCATAGTCGATCTTGCCGTCGTCGCTCATCCTGCGGCCTTCCTCGCCGTAAGCGCTAGGAACGCGCCTTTCCTGACGCCTGTTTGGCGAGCCAGACCGCTTCGCGCAAGGACTGTCGGATCGGTTTGGCCGGATAGCCCGACCAGGTCTCGCCGGCTGGAATATCGGCCAGAACCCCGGCTCCGCCCGCCACGCGGGCCCCTTCGCCGATGCGGATATGGTCGCCGATGCCCGCCTGGCCGCCGAAGATGACATTGTCTCCGACGATGCAGGAACCCGAAATGCCGGTATGGGCGGCCAACAGGCAATTCCGGCCGATGACGCAGTTGTGGGCGATCATGACCAGATTATCGATCTTGGTGTTCTCGCCGACGACAGTGTCGTCATAGGCGCCCCGATCGATGCAGGAGTTGGCTCCGACCGTGACGCCGTCCTGCAGGATCACACGACCCAGCTGGGGTACATCGACCGGACCGGTCTTCGAGCGCGCCGTGCCGAACCCCGCCTCGCCGATCCGTGCGCCGGACATCAGTCGGACCCGATCACCGACAAGGGCGAAACCGACGCTGACATTGTAGCCGATGACGCAGTCGCGGCCGATCTGGACGCCGGGACCGATGACGCTGTTGGCGCCGATACGCGTGCCCCGGCCGATGCGCGCGCCGGCGCCGATGACGACGCCGGGTTCGAACACGACGGCGCCGTCCTCGGCAGCCTCGTCGCGGTCGGCCGCGGAGAGCGGGATGGCCCGGTGAAAGGACTCGGACGCCCGCGCCCAGGCGGCCTGCGGCTCGCCGGAAACGATTATGGCGGCGCCTGCTGGCGCGGCCTCAAGCGCGGCGGCGGGCAGGATCACGCATCCGGCCCGGGTCTGGCCCAGGGCGGCGACGAATTTGCGATCGCCGAGAAAGGCGACGTCCCCGGCCCCGGCGGCCCCGAGGGGCGCGACGGCGGAGACCTGCCGGTCCCCGCCCCGCAGGACTTCGCCGCCGATCCGTTCGGCCAGCTCGGCGACGCTCAGCGCCGTCAGGCTGTCGAAGAAGCGCGGATCGGGCATGGCGGCCTTACTGCTGCAGTTGGGCCGGCACTTCGAGACGGTTGAAGGAAACCGACGGCAGGGCCGTGTTCAGGCGCTGGATGACGATGTCGGTCACGTCCATGGCCGGGTTTGAGATATAGACCGCCGAACGGTCCAGCATCAGGCCGCAGCCGCGCTCCTGATAGACGGCGACCAGGATGGGGTCGGCAGACTGGGCGATCGCGCGGATCTGCATCTGCTGGGTGTATTGCAGCTCGGCCTGACGGCGTTGCTCCAACTGCTGGGCTTCCTGGGCGCGCGCCTGCCAGGCGCGGGCACGCGTGCCGTCCGGATCGGCCGCCTGGCCGCCCTGCCGCAAGGCCTCGGCCTCGGTCTGGAGGGTGGCGCCGTAGGGGGCGAGTTCGCCCTGCACTTCGGTGACCAGCCGCTGCATGCCGGCCTGGACGGACTGACCGGCCGTCGACTGGGCCAGCAGCCGGTCGTTGTGGAAGACACAGACGCCGGGAAGGACCGGACCGGGGTTGGCCGGAGCGGCGGCTTGAGCCGCGGCGGAGCCGGCGGCTAGTGACGCGAGGGCGAAAACGCCGATTGCGAACAGTTTCATCGTGAACCTTTGATGCGGAAAAATCGCCCGCGCTAGAACTGGGTGGAGGTCGAGAAGCGGAACGTTTCTGTTTTGTCGTACTCTTGCTGGCCGATGATCTGGCTCAGGTCGAAGCGGATCGGACCCATCGGCGAACGCCAGTGAACGCTGACGCCGGCGGAGGCCCGCAGGGCAAGCTCATCGACGATGTTCGCGTTCGGCAAGCCGCCGGTCGTCGTCGTATAACGGTCATCGAGAACGCCCAGGGTGCCGACGTCGGTGAACACCGAGGTGCGGATGCCATACTCTTCCGGCAGACCGTTGGGGACGGTCATCTCCAGCGTGCCGATGACGTAAAAATTACCGCCCAGGGCGTCGTTGTTGGTGCCGGGCGTCAGGTCGCGCGGGCCGATACCGGCGGTCTCGAAGCCGCGGAAGCTGTTGCCGCCCTTGAAGAAGCGGTCGTTGATCCGGATCGGATCGCCGCCCCAGCCTGCGATATAGCCCACCGAGGCCGTGGCCGTGACGACCCAGTCCGGGGTGATGCCCCAATAGGCCGTAACGTCCGCCTCTGACTTGATGTAGTTCACATCGCCGCCGACGCCGGCGAAATCCTGGCGCAGGGTGCCCGTCCAGCCGCGCGTGGGCCGCACCGGGTCGTTCCGGCGGTCGACCAGCAGGGTGTAGCCGGCCGAGGAGTTCAGGAACGAACCGACCTGATCGCAAAGCGCATTGGCCCCGCCGCCGCCGTTGCAATACCCCTGCGGCACGATGATCTCGTCGCTCTTCAGGAAGTAGCGGGTGCTCAACAGGGTGTAGCCGTTCAGCGGATAGGACAGGCGCACGCCGCCGCCGGTAGAGCGGTAGTCGTACGAGGAATATTCGCTGAGGTCGTAACGCGAGTGGAAGGCGTCGAAGCCGGCGCGCAGGTCGCGTCCAAGGAATTTGGGCTCGGTGAAGCGGAAGTCGACCTGCTGGCGCAGCGAGCCCCATTCCACACGGGCGACGACGTTCTGGCCACGGCCGCGGAAATTGCGCTCGGTGATGCCCAGGTTGACCACGAAGGAGTCGACGGAGCTGAAACCGGCGCCGACAGAAAGCTCGCCGGTCGGCTGTTCGGTGACGGTGACATTGACCACGGACCGGTCGGGCGCCGTGCCGCGGGCCTCCTCGACGGTGACATCCTTGAAGAAGCCCAGGGCCCGCAGATTGTTGCGCGAACGCTCCAGCAGGGTGCGGTTGAAGGCGTCTCCTTCGGTCAGCATCATCTCGCGCCGGACGACATTGTCCAGCGTACGGGTGTTGCCGATAACGTTGATCCGGTCGACGTAGACCCTCTGGCCTTCCTTGACGTTGAACGTGACGTCGACGGTGTCGGTCTCGGGATTGGCGCGATAGGTCGGCTCGATTTCAACGAAGGCATAGCCCGCCGAGCCGGCCGCGAAGGTCAGGGCGTCGACCGCCGACTCGATCTTGTCGCTCTCGTACAGATCCCCGGTCCGGATCGGCAGCAGCAGCTTAAGGAAGTCTGGATTCAGACGGTCGTTCTCGGTGACGACATCGACCTCGCCGAAATTGTAGCGATCGCCCTCATCCACGGTCAGGGTGATGCCGAAGGCGCTGTCGTCCGGCGCCAGTTCGGAAATCGCCGACAGGACCCGGAAGTCGTAGTAGCCGCGGTTGGTGTAGAATTTCCGCAGCTGCTCCCGGTCGTAGTCCAGACGGTTGGGGTCGTAGTTGTCGTTGGTCGTGAACAGCCGGTACCAGGCCGACTGTTGCGTCACCATGACCTCGCGCAGGTCGCTGTCCGAATAGGCGCTGTTGCCAAGGAAGGTGATGGCGCGCACGCCGGTCTCCGGACCCTCGTTGATCTCGAACACCACGTCGACGCGGTTCTGGTCCAGCTGGACGATCTTGGGCGTGACGGTGGCCGAGATCCGGCCGGACAGGCGGTACAGTTCGACGATCTTGCCGACGTCTTCCTGGATCCGGGCGCGGGTGTAGATGCCGCGCGGCTTGAGCGTGACTTCCTCGCGCAGCTTGTCCTCGCTGACCGCGCCGTTACCCTCGAACACCACCTGGTTGATGATCGGGTTCTCGACGATCTCGACCACAAGGTCGCCGTTCGGCTGGACGCCCAACTGGACGTCGGCGAACAGCTGGGTGCGGGTCAGGGTGCGGACGGCGACGTCCAGCACCGCGGCATCGACCAGGTCGCCCGGCTGGATCGGCAGATAGGACAGGACTGTGGTCTGATCGATGCGCTGGTTGCCGCGCACCAGGATGCGATTGATCGTGACCCGTTGTTCCTGCGGAGGCGCCGGCTGGGCCGCTGCGGGCGGACCGGCCTCGACCGGCGCCGGCTGGATCACCGGTGCGGCCGGAGCCTGGCTTTGGGCCATGGCCGGACCGGCCAGCCCTGCGGCGACCGCAAGGGCCAGCAGGCTGGGGCTCAGGGCCCTGGCGAAACGAAGGGCGGACGCATCTTGTCGGATCATACGGGAAACCATCGGGGGCTGGCGTCGGCTCGTCATGCGAACCCGCCGAGGAATTTGAACAGGCTCAGCTTCTGCAGGTCGTTCCAAGTCGCGAACAACATCAATCCCGCCAGCAAAGCAAGACCGACACGGTAGCCAACCTCCTGAACGCGCGCGGGGACTGGCCTGCGGGCCACAGCTTCATAAGCGTAGAACAGCAGATGTCCCCCATCCAGAACCGGAATCGGCAGCAGATTAACAATGCCAATTCCGATCGAAACTATGGCGGCGAACTGAAGAAACGTCAGGGCGAGGTTGGCGGCCATGTAGCCCGGGTCCGGATTCGCCGCCACCGCCTGACGGGTGACCCCGCCGGCGGCCTTCGCGATTCCCAGAGGCCCGTTCAGCAGATCGCCGGATTCCTTGCCGCTGAAGATGCGGCCGAGATAGGTCGCGGTCGTTCCGACGGTGGTTCCGATCGTCTCGACGCCCTTGCCGGCTGCTTCGACCGGATTCAGGCGCCGGAAACGGAAGTCCTGCGGCAACGGCTGCATATCCAGCCCGATGCGGGCGATCCGCACCCGGCCGGCGAGTTCGTCCTCCACCAGCAGGCGTTCGGGCGTGGCCACCAGATTCACGACCTGCCCGCCCCGGTCCACCGTGAAGCGAACCGGGTCTCCCGCGCTCATGATCACGGTGCGGGTGACCTGGAGGCCCTCTTCGACCGGCCGGCCATTGACGGCTGTGATCAGGTCGCGCGGCTGGAAGCCGGCGACTGCGGCCGGGCTCCCGGGCACGACGGCGGCGACACGCGGGGCCGCGATCTGCTCGCCGACGACGCTGAACAGAACGGTGAACAGCACCATGGCCAGCAGGAAATTGGCCGCCGGGCCGGCCGCGACGATCAGGGCGCGCTGCCAGATCGGCTTGAAATGGAAATAGTCGCGCTCGGCGCCCGGGCCGTTCTCGGCGATCACCCGCTGCCTCAGCTCAGCCAGACCCGCCTGGTCCGGCACGCTGGAGGCGTCCAGATCGCCCGAGAATTTGACGTAGCCGCCCAGCGGCAGCCAGGCCAGCCGCCACTCCGTGCGGTGCTTGTCGGTGCGGGCGACGATGGTCTTTCCGAAACCGACGGAGAACCGGTCGATCTTCACGCCGAAGGCGCGCGCGACGAGAAAATGGCCGAGCTCATGGATGGTGACGATAAAGGTCAGCACCAGCAGGAAGGGTACGATGTAGAGCAGCGCCTGACCGAGAAAGCCCGTCATGCCGTTATCGGTCCCTCCGTCATTCAGGCCGCCGCCGCGATGCCATGGATTATGGATTCCGCCATCCGTCGCGCCTGCGCATCCACGGCCAGGGCCGCGTCGCAGGCGCTTTCGGAACCGGAATCCACCCCCGAGGCCGTCACGCGCGACAAGGTGTCGGCGACGACTGCGGCAATATTGAGAAAGCCGAGTCGACGGTCAAGGAAGGCCAGGGCCGCAACCTCATTGGCGGCATTGAACACGATGGGCGCCGCGCCGCCCGCCTGTAACGCCTGTCGCGCGAGTTTCAGGGCCGGGAACCGCTCGTCGTTCGGAGCTTCGAATGTCAATTGACCGAGGGCCGCGAGGTCCAGCTGCGGCGCATTCCAGGCGATCCGGTCGGGCCAGGCGAGGGCGTAGGCGAT
Source organism: Brevundimonas sp. (assembly GCF_051860745.1). Classification (GTDB taxonomy): domain Bacteria; phylum Pseudomonadota; class Alphaproteobacteria; order Caulobacterales; family Caulobacteraceae; genus Brevundimonas. The sequence continues at coordinate 26,080 of NZ_JBHYDN010000007.1, read as the reverse complement.
CGGCGTCTTCATGTCCGGCGGGCCCATCTGGGCCAGGGTCGAGCCGTCGACATACTCCACCAGGCTGTGGACGATGGACTCCGGATGAACCACCACGCCGATCCGCTCGGCCGGCATATCGAACAGATAGGCCGCCTCGATCATCTCCAGCCCCTTGTTGGCCATGGTGGCGCTGTCGACCGATATCTTGGCCCCCATGCTCCAGTTCGGATGGGCGACGGCCTGTTCGGGCGTGATCGACTTCAGCGCCTCGAGCGGCGCATTGCGGAACGGTCCGCCCGAGGCGGTCAGGACCAGTCTTGCGACCCGCTCCGGCGCCTCGTGCGGAAAGACCTGATGGATGGCCGAGTGTTCGGAATCGACCGGCAGCAGCCGGCCGCCTGATCGCCGGACCCGTTCAATCAGGGCCGGGCCGCAGCAGACCAGGCTTTCCTTGTTGGCCAGGGCCAGGGTCGCGCCGGTCGCAGCGGCCGCCCAGGCCGAGCGCAGTCCCGCCGCGCCGACGATGGCGGCCATGATCCAGTCTGCGGGCCGGGCCGCGGCCTCGATCACCGCCTGATCGCCCGCGGCGGTCTCAATCCCGGTTCCGGCCAGCGCCGCCCGCAACTCGTCCAGCCGGGCCGGATCGGCCGTAACCGCCAGCTTTGGCTTCCAGCGCCGCGCCTGTTCGGCCAGTCGGGCGATATTGGCGCCGCCGGTCAGGGCCTCGACCTCGAACACGCCGGTTCCGGCAGTCTCGGCCTGATCCATCAAATCCAGCGTCGAACAGCCGACCGAGCCCGTCGCGCCCAGCACCGTCACCCGCCGCCGGATCATGCGGCCCCGCCCGTCAGGCCGACGATCAGCCGGCCGCAGGCCACCACCACGACGGCGAACATCAGTCCGTCCACCCGGTCGAGCAGACCTCCGTGGCCGGGGATCAGCTTGCCCGCGTCCTTGACCCCATAACGTCGCTTCAGCGCTGACTCCCAAAGGTCGCCGGCCATGGTGGCCAGTGCAGCGGCCAACCCCAGGGCCGCGCCCCAGTAGGCGCCGATGCCCATGTCGAGAAAGGTCCCCAGGGCAGCGCCTGCGATTGTGCCGGCTCCCAGGCCGCCGATGAAGCCGGACCATGTCTTGTTGGGCGAGAAGCGCGGCCACAGCTTGGGTCCGCCGACCAGACTGCCGACCAGATAGGCCATGATGTCCGACGCCCAGGCGATGGCGAAGGCGGACACCGTCCAGGCCAGACCGCTCGGGGTGTCGACGTCCCGCAACCAGATCAGCAGCACCGCCGGCCAGCCGAGGTAGAGCACGCCATAGGCGGCATCCAGCGCCTCCTGCCCGCGGTTGCGCGCGAACAGACCGGCCGCCACCGCGCCGAACACCAGCATGACGAGGGCCAGCGAAAGCTGCCCGGCGTGCGCCGCCACCACACCGGCGACGAGGCCGAAAGCGACGGCCCCCGCCATCACCCGCCAGGCCTTGGCCGCGCTCATCATCGCCCATTCGACAGCCAGCAGGGCGCAGGCCAGCAGCATCAGCGCCAGGAACCACAGGCCGCCGGCCCAGATGGCCAGAACCGCGGCGGGCGCCAGCACGACGGCCGATGCGGCCCTCAGGCCTATGTCGCGGGCCCGAAACGCCATCAGCCGGCCGCAAGGGCGGGCGCAGCGGCCTCGGCTGGCGCAGCCCGGCCGCCGAAGCGGCGGTCCCGGTTGCGGTATTGTTCGATCACGTCGGCCAGTCCCTCGGCGCCATAGTCCGGCCAGAGCACATTCTGATAGACCAGTTCGGCGTAGGCGGCCTCCCACAGCAGGAAGTTCGACAGCCGCTGCTCGCCCGAGGTGCGCACGATCACATCGACCGGCGGCGCGCCCGCGGTGGACAGGCCCCGCTCCAACGATTCCTCGTCGAGCCGGCCGGTCGCTCGTCCGGCCAACACGTCGTCGACATGGCGCTGGGCCGCATCGACGATGTCGGCCCGGCCGCCATAGTTGAAGGCGACCTGAAGCAGGAATTTGTCGTTGTGGGCCGTACTTGCCTCGGCCCGTTCGATGATTGCGATGATGTCGTCAGGCAGCCCCGCGCGACGGCCCAGCACCCGGACCCGCACACCCGCGCGCTCCAGCCGCCTCAGATCGCTGGCGACATAGGATCGAACCAGCCCCATCAGGTCTGACACCTCCTCCGCCGGCCGGCTCCAGTTCTCGGTCGAAAAGCCGAACACCGTCAGGCAGCGGATTCCGAATCGGGGCGCGGCCTCCACCGTCCGCTTCAGCGCCTGCACGCCCTCGCGGTGGCCCATGGCGCGCGGCAAGCCACGCGCCTCGGCCCAGCGTCCGTTGCCGTCCATGATCAGGGCGACATGCCTGGGATCGCCGGGGCGTGATCCGTCAGTCGGCGCAGTGTGAAGGGGTTCGGCGGGCATGCGGGGCGTATCCTACGGCAAATCGCGCCGTCAAACCTGCATGATCTCAACTTCCTTGGCCCTCAAGGCCTCGTCGATGCGCTTGATCGCCGCGTCGGTGTCCTTCTGGACTTCGGTTTCCATCTTTTTCTGCTCGTCCTGGCTGATCTCGCCGGCTTTTTCGGCCTTCTTGAGATCCTCATTGGCGTCTCGGCGGACATTGCGGACGGCGATCTTTTGCTGCTCGGTGTATTTGCCGGCCAGCTTGGCGAGGTCCTTGCGGCGTTCCTCGGTCAGTGGCGGTACGGGGATGCGAAGGGTCTGGCCGTCGACGATCGGGTTCAGCCCCAGGCCGGCGGCGCGGATGGCCTTTTCGACCGGGCCGACCATCGACTTGTCCCAGACATTGACCGAGATCATCCGCGGCTCGGGCACGCTGATGGCGGCGACCGAGTTCAGCGGGGCGTTGGAGCCGTAGGCCTGCACCTGCACGGGATCCAGCAGGCCGACGTTGGCCCGGCCGGTGCGCAGGCCGTTGAACTCTTCCTTCAGGGCGGACACGGACTTGTCCATGCGCTCGCGATAGGTTTTCAGATCAGGCTTGGCCATGGTCGTTTCTCTCGCGTTTTCTTGGCTTTGTCGGCTCAGGCGGCTTTTTTGGACGAGATGACCGTAAAGGTCCCCTCCCCCGTCAACGTCCGGCGCAGCGAATTGTCTTCCCGGATCGAGAAGACCACGATCGGAATGCCCGAGTCACGCATCAGGGCGATGGCCGAGGCGTCCATGACCTTCAGGTCCTTGGCCAGCACATCGTGATAGGTCAGGGTCTCGTAGCGGGTGGCGCTGGCGTCCTTCTTGGGATCGGCGGTGTAGACGCCGTCCACGCTGGTGCCCTTCAGCAGGGCGTCGCAGCCCATTTCAGCGGCCCGCAGGGCGGCGCCCGAGTCGGTGGTGAAGAAGGGCGCGCCGACGCCGGCGGCGAATATCACCACCCGGCCCTTTTCGAGATGACGCAGGGCCCGGCGCCGCACATAGGGCTCGGCCACGGCGTTCATCGTCAGGGCGCTCTGCACCCGGGTCTGGACGCCGATCTTCTCCAGCGCCGCCTGCATGGCCAGGGCGTTCATCACCGTGGCCAGCATGCCCATATAGTCGGCGGTGGCCCGCTCCATGTCGCCGGCGGCCTTGCTCAGTCCCCGGAAGATGTTGCCGCCGCCGATGACGAGGCAGATCTCGACGCCCTCGCGCGCCACGTCGGCCACGGCCTGGGCCACGCCGGCGACGGTCTTCATGTCGATGCCATAGGCCTGATCACCCATCAGCACCTCGCCCGAGACCTTCAGCAGGATGCGTTTGTAGAGAAACTCGGGGGGGGCGTCGGGCATGGGAAGACCTTGGGCGGAGGATTCGGCTTCTTATAGGGAGAGGGCGAGCCGGTTCAAAGGCCCACAAATCCGCTCATCCCGGCGAATGCCGGGACCCAGATGCCAAAGCAAAGGAAGTCGGACAGGAAACAAGCGGCGCTTTGGCAGGATCGGGTCATACGATCCGGGTCCCGGCATTCGCCGGGATGAGCGGAATTCGTTTTACAGCCTCAGAATGATGGTCTCGACGATAGGCCGCCGATCCCAGATCTGCTGGCTGGCCTTCTTCAGCGCGCGCGAGACGGCCTGTTCGATGACCATCTCGTCCTCGAGGGCCGCGCCCTTCAGCTTGTTGACCGCCTGTTCGGCGCGTTCCGCCAGGTCGTCGAGGGCGTCGCCCAGCGGCGATTCCGCGTCGCCCGGCAGGCCGATGGCGCGCACGTCGATGTCGCTGACGATCTTGCCGCGCTTGTCCATGGCGAAGCTGACGATCAGCACGCCGTTGGTTGAGGCGTGACGCCGCTCATGCAGGGCCTCGCCCTGTTCGGTGACCAGACGGCCGCCATCGACATAGAGTCGACCGCTGGGAACCTCGTCGATAATGGCCGCCGGTCCGGGGGCCAGGCGCACCATGTCGCCGTTGCGTGGCGACACCGTCTCAGGCACGCCGATATCCTTGGCCAGATTGACGTGCTCGGCCAGATGCCGGCGCATACCGTGGGTCGGCACGGCGATCTGTGGCCGGGCCCAGGCGTACATCTGACGCAGTTCGTCGCGGCATGGGTGTCCCGAGACGTGGATGCCGGGATGGTCCTTCTCGGTGTAGAGGCGCACCCCGCGATCCGCGAGCTTGTCCTGCAGACGGCCAATCGACAGCTCATTGCCGGGGATGACCCGCGACGAGAACAGGCAGTGATCGCCCTTGCTTAACTTGATGTAGGGATGGGTGCCCTCGGCCACGCGCGACAGGGCCGCCCGGGCCTCGCCCTGACTGCCGGTGCATAGATACAGGATTTCATCCGCCGGCCAGACGCGGGCCTCCTGCTCCGACAGGAAGGGTTTGATGTCCTGCATCATGCCCACGTGTTTGGCCGCCGAGGTGATGCGGTGCATCGAACGGCCGGCGAGGGATACACGGCGTCCGGCAGCCTCGGCAGCGCGGATGACGCTGTCCATCCGCGCGACGTTCGAGGCGAAACATCCGACCGCGATCCGGCCCTTCAGTCCGCCAATCAGTTCGATCAGGGCGTTGCGGACGCCGCCTTCCGACCCCGCCGAACCCTCGACGAAGACATTGGTGGAATCGCAGACCATGGCCAGCACGCCCTCGTCCCCGAGGCGGGTGATGGCGCCGGAGTCGGTCACCTGGCCGATGATCGGATCGTCGTCGATCTTCCAGTCGCCGGTGTGCAGCACCGTGCCGAGCGGAGTCCGGATCGCCAGGCCGTTCGGCTCGGCGATCGAATGGGTCATGGTGACCATCGTCACCTGGAACGGGCCCAGGTCGATGGTTCCGCCCAGCGGCACCTCGATCAGCGTCACCTGATCCAGAATGCCCGCCTCGCGCAGCTTCTCGCGGATCAGGAAGGCGGTGAACGGGGTGGCGTACAGCGGCGCCTTCATGCGCGACCACAGCCAGCCGAGGGCGCCGATATGGTCCTCGTGGGCGTGGGTCAGGACGATGCCGCGAATGGTCTCGCCGTCGAGGAAGGCGGGGTCGGGCACGATCACATCGACGCCGGGCGTCGACAGGTCGCCGAAGGTCACGCCAACGTCGACCACGATCCACTCGCGGTTCGCCTCCGGCCCGTAGCCGTAGAGATTCAAATTCATACCGATCTCGCCCGACCCGCCCAGCGGCAGGAAGACGAGTTCGTCACTGGTTTTCTTTTTCATGCGTCCTTTAGATGGTGTTCCGCCGCCAGATTTCGAGCAGGCCGCGGATAGTCAGGTCCGGATCGAACCGGTCGATTGAATCAGTTGCGCCTTCAAACAGGCTGGCGACGCCGCCGGTGCCGATAACGGTCATGGGCTTGCCCCACTCCGCCTTGATACGTGCGACCATGCCCTCGATCAGGGCGACATAGCCCCAGAAGACGCCGGACTGCATGTTTGAGACGGTGTCCTTGCCGATCACCCGGTCCGGTCGCTGGATGGCGATGCGCGGCAGCATGGCCGCCGCCTCGTGAAGCGCCTGAAGGCTCAGATTGATCCCCGGGGCGATGGCGCCGCCCTCGAAGGCCCCGTCGGCGGCGATGACGTCGAAGGTCGTGGCCGTGCCGCTGTCGATGACGATCAGGTCGCCGGGATACATCAGATGCGCCCCGATGGCGTTGACCAGCCGGTCGGCGCCGGCCTCGCTGGGTTTGGTGATCCGGGACGTCATGCCCAGCTCGACATTGTCGCCGATCACCAGCGGCTCGACCGACAGATAGCGGCGCGACAGGTTGCGCAGGTTGAAGATCGACTGCGGCACGACGCTGGAGATGATGCAGCCGTCCAGCTGGCCGATCGCCAGCCCGCGCATGGCCAGCAACTGGCTCAGCCAGACGGCGTATTCGTCGGCCGTGCGGCTGCTCTCCGTGGCGGTGCGCCACTGGGCGATCCAGTCGCTCCCGTCATGGACCGCGAACAGCGTATTGGTGTTGCCCTGCTCGATCGCCAGCAGCATTACGCGGCCTCCCCGAAGAAGACGTCGCCGGCGGAGATCAGCCGCAGGCTCCCGTCCGCCAGCCTCAATTTCAGCGCGCCGTCGGGCGCTACGCCCTCGGCCGTGCCCTCGACCGTCTCGCGCCCCAGCCGCGCCACGGCGGGCCCGTCCAGCCCCGGCGTCCGGGCCTGCCAGGCGTTGAGGATCGGCTGGAACCCCAGCGCCTCCCACCGCTCCATCCAGACCGCGAAGGCCTCGGCCAATCGGGCCGCTGCGGCCTCGACCGTCGGCGCCGCCGTCACGTCCCCGCGCAGGTGGTGGACCAGCGCCGTCGCCGGTCGCTCGGTCCCCTCGGGCGCACGTGCCAGATTAACCCCGATCCCGATGGCCAGCCACAGCCCGCCGCTCTCATGCGCCCCGGACTCGACCAGCACGCCCGATGCTTTCTCGCCGGCCAGCATGACGTCATTCGGCCATTTGATCGTCACCAGCGACGCCGGCGCATACGCATCCAGCAGGTCGGCGATGGCGAGGGCGGCCACGAACGTCACCTGCGCCGCTTCGGCGGGATATTTTCGGGTCAATTGCAGCAGGGTGGAAAACAGGTTTCCGTCCTGGCTTTCCCATTGCCGCCCACGCCGTCCGCGGCCCTCGGTCTGCCGCCGCGCGACGATCCACAGCGGGCCGGTCTCGCCCGCGTCCGCGCGCCGGCGGGCCTCCGCATTGGTCGAGTCGGTCTGGTCGAGCAGCAGGATGGGCGCGGCGGGCATCCGCCCCTACCCGGCTCCGAAGCCGGTCGCGGCCCTCGCGGCGAAATGGTCGATCCAGCCGATGGCGACGATGACCAGCGGGAAGGAGAAGGCCGCCGAGGCCCAGGCGATGGTCTTCGCCTCGACCGGCGACGCATCCGTCGGCCCCACGCCCTCGGGCGTTGGATCGAACCACATCAGTTTGATGATGCGCAGATAGTAGAAGCCCGCCACGACCGAGGCGACCAGACCGGCGGCTCCGACCATCCAGTAGCCGGCGTCAGCGGCCGCGCCGAAGACATAGAATTTGGCCCAGAAGCCCGCCAGCGGCGGCATGCCCAGCACCGACAGCGACAGCACCGTCAGCGCAATGGCTGTTAGAGGCTTGTCCTTCCGCAGACCGGCCAGATCAGCGATCTTGCGGATCGGCCGTCCGCCGCGCGACAGCGACAGCAGGATGGCGAAGAAGCCGAACTGGTCGATGACATACAGGGTCATGAACACCAACATGGCCTGAACGCCCGCCGTGGTCCCGGCGGCGATGCCCAGCAGGGCGTAGCCGATGTTGGCGATCGACGAATAGGCCAGCAGCCGCTGCAGGTCCTTCTGCACAAGACCACCGAACGCGCCGACCGCGAAACTGATCAGCGAGATCAGGATCAGCACCTGCGCCCACTGGTCGTGCGACCCTGCGAAGGCGCCCTCCAGCGTCCGCGCGATCAGCACCATGGCGGCGACCTTGGGGGCGGTGGCGAACAGGGCCACGACCGGCGTCGGCGCGCCCTCATAAACGTCAGGCGTCCACATGTGGAACGGCGCGGCCGAGACCTTGAAGGCCAGGCCGCAGATCAGGAACACCAGACCGAAGATCAGCCCCGTCGATTGGTTGGCAGCGGCGTATGCGGCGATCTCGTCGAATCGCATCGAGCCGGTGAAGCCGTAGATCAGGCTGGCGCCGTAGAGCAGCAGGCCGGACGACAGGGCGCCCAGCACGAAATACTTCAGCCCCGCCTCGGACGCCTTCAGGTCGTCGCGGTGGAAGGCGGCCAGCACATAGAGGGCCAGCGAATGCAGCTCGATGCCGACATAGAGCGAGATCAGGTCTCCCGACGACGCCATCATCCCCATGCCGGCCGAGGCCAGCACGATCAGGATCGGATATTCAAACCGGGCGATCCGGGTCCGCGCCATCCAGCCGTCGCCCAGCACGATGGCCACGGCGCTCGAGAGGAAGATCAGGGCCTTGCCGTAGACGGCCAGGGGATCGGCTACATAGGCGCCGTTGAAGGCCTGGCCCAGCGGGCCGGTGACGGTGACCGCGGTCGCGGCGACCAGCAGGCCGACCGACAGGATCGAGATGAAGCGCGCGCTCTTCTCGCCCATGAAGGCGCCGAGCATCAGCAGCACGAGACCGCCGACCGCGAGCGTGCTCTCGGGGGCGGACAGGCGCAGGGCGAAATCAAGATCTGGCATCATCGTCTCACCCGCCGATCGCGGCGCGATAGGTGGTCGTCAGGGCCTCGACCGAGGCGGCGGTGTAGTCCAGCACCAGACCGGGCTGAACGCCCAGCCACAGGGTGCCGATGATCAGCGGCGCGAAGATCAGCAGTTCCCGCTTGTCGACGTCGGTGATCGCCTTCATCGCCGGATTGGTGATCTCGCCGAACATGACGTTGCGGTACAGCGTCAGCGCATAGACCGCCGAGAAGATCACCCCCGAGGCCGCGAACAGCGCCGTCCAGGTCGAGACCTCATAGATGCCGACCATGGTCAGTATCTCGCCGATGAAGCCCGAGGTGCCCGGCAGGCCGACGTTGGCCATGGTGAACAGCATGAAGATGGCCGCGAACCACGGCATCCGCGCGGTCAGGCCGCCGTACAGGGCGATCTCGCGGGTGTGCATCCGGTCATAGACCACGCCAACGCAGAGGAAGAGCGCGCCCGAGATCAGGCCGTGGCTCAGCATCTGGAACACCGCGCCCTGCACGCCCTGATCATTGCCGGCGAAGATGCCCATGGTCACGAAGCCCATGTGGGCCACCGACGAATAGGCGATCAGCTTCTTCATGTCCGTCTGCCGGAAGGCGACCAGCGAGGTGTAGACGATGGCGATGGCCGACAGGGTGAAGACCAGCGGCGCGAAGGTTTGCGACGCCTGCGGGAACATGGGCAGGTTGAACAGCAGGAAGCCGTAGCCGCCCAGCTTCAGCAGGATGCCGGCCAGGATGACCGAGCCCGCGGTCGGCGCCTGGACGTGGGCGTCGGGCAACCAGGTGTGCACCGGCCACATCGGCATCTTGACCGCGAACGAGGCGAAGAAGGCCAGCCAGAGCAGCGGCTGGGCCTCGGCGGAGAAGGCGTATTCCTTGAGCGCCGGAATGCTGGTGGTGCCCGTCTCGGCCGCCATCCACAGCATGGCCAGCAGCATCAGCACCGACCCCAGCAGGGTGTAGAGGAAGAATTTGTACGAGGCGTAGATCCGGTTCGCCCCGCCCCACACGCCGATGATGATGAACATCGGCACCAGGGTGCCTTCGAAGAAGATGTAGAACAGAAACAGGTCCAGCGAGGTGAACACCCCGATGACCAGCGTCTCCAGCACGAGGAAGGCGATCATGTAGTCGACCACCCGGTCCTTGATCGTGGTCCAGCTGGCGAGGATGCAGATCGGCATCAGGAAGGCGGTCAGCAGCACGAACAGGATCGAGATGCCGTCGACGCCCATGTGGTACTGGGCGCCCACGAACCAGACATAGCGCTCGACGAACTGATAGGCGGCGCTCGACGGATCGAAGGTCGCGACCAGCACGGCCGAGACAGCCAGGGTGACCACGGTCGTCAACAGGGCGATCCAGCGCGCAGCGCCGTCGGCCCCGGCCTTGTTGAACAGGCGCGCCAGCAGGATCAGGCCGGCGCCGACGAGCGGCAGGAAGGTGGCGACGCTGAGGATATAGGGGATCTGGGGCAAGATCAGGCTCCCCACGCATAGATGGCGAAGGCGAGGAAGCCGGCCAGACCGAGCAACATCACGAAGGCGTAGAAATAGACATAGCCGGACTGGAAGCGGCTCAGGCCGCCCGCGAATTTCCGCGACAGCCACGCCATACCGTTGGGCCCGCCGCCGTCGATGATCTTCACGTCGCCGACCTTCCAGAACAGGTCGCCGACCGCCTTGGCGCCCTTCACGAACACGACGTCATACAGCTCGTCGAAATACCATTTGTTGTAGAGGAAGGCGTGGACCACACCGCCGCGATCGGCCATCCGGCGCGCCATGCCTTCCTTCATCACATAGAGCCAGAAGGCCGCGAAGGTGCCGATCAGCGTCAGGACCAGCGGCGACCACTTCACCCAGGTCGGGACGGAGTGGCTGTCGTGCAGGACATGGTTGGTCTCGGCCACGAAGATCGCTCCACGCCAGAAGCCATGCTCGTGATCGCCGATGAACCAGGGCGCGAAGACGAAGCCGGCGGCGATCGCCCCGAGCGCCAGAAGCAACAGCGGAACCAGCATCACCCACGGGCTCTCGTGCGGCTTCAGCGGGCCGTGATGCGCGTGGTCGTCATGGGCGTGCCCATCTTCCGCGTGACCGTCGGCGATGGGCTCCGAATGGGTTTCCAGCTGGGCATGCGAGGCGTGGTCGTCATGCGCGTGGTCATCGTGATGCACGTCTTTCCACACCGGCTTGTTGTGGAAGGTCATGAACACCAGACGCCAGGAATAGTAGGCGGTCAGGCCGGCGGCGAGGATGCCGACGAAGAAGGCGAACAGCCCCATGGCCGAATGGCCGCTGGAGAACGAGGCGAAGGCGCTCTCGATGATCGAGTCCTTGGAATAGAAGCCCGCCAGACCGCCGACGCCGGGAATACCCAGGCCGGTGATGGCGATGGTCCCGATGGTCATGACGGCATAGGTCACGGGCAGCAGCTTCCACAGCCCGCCCATCTTCCGCATGTCCTGCTCGTGATGCATGCCGTGAATCACCGAGCCGGCGCCGAGGAACAGCAGGGCCTTGAAGAAGGCGTGGGTGAACAGGTGGAACATGGCGGCCTGATAGGCGCCGACGCCTGCCGCGAAGAACATGTAGCCGAGCTGCGAACAGGTCGAATAGGCGATGACCCGTTTGATGTCGTTCTGGGCCAGACCGACGGTGGCGGCGAACAGGGCTGTCACCGCGCCGGTAAGGGCGATGATGGCCGAAGCGACCGGGGCGTATTCATAGATCGGCGACAGCAGGCAGACCATGTAGACGCCGGCGGTGACCATGGTCGCCGCGTGGATCAGCGCCGAGACCGGGGTCGGGCCCTCCATGGCGTCCGGCAGCCAGGTGTGCAGGAAGAACTGGGCCGACTTGCCCATGGCGCCGACGAACAGCAAGGCTCCGGCGAGGTCGAGCGCCGACCATGTGTGGCCGAGGAAGTCCCAGCCCGTGCCCGCCTTCGAGGCGATCATGGGGAACAGTTCGGCGAACTGGATGGTGCCGAACATCCAGAAGACGGTCAGGATGCCGAGGGCGAAGCCGAAGTCGCCGACGCGGTTGACCACGAACGCCTTGATGGCGGCGGCGCTGGCGGTCGACTTCTTGTACCAGAAGCCGATCAGCAGATAGGACGCCAGCCCCACCCCTTCCCAGCCGAAGAACAGCTGCATGAAGTCGGCGGCGGTGACCAACGCCAGCATGGCGAAGGTGAACAGCGACAGATAAGCGAAGAAGCGCGGCTTGTCGGGATCCTCGGCCATATACCCCCACGAATAGAGGTGGACGAGCGAGGACACGCTGGTGACCACGACCAGCATGACCGCCGACAGGGCGTCGATGCGGATCGACCAGACCGACTGGAAATCACCGACATTGATGAAGGGGAACAGCTCGACCGTGAAGGCCTCGAGACCGCCCCAGGTCCACTGGCTGAACACGATCCAGGCGACGGCGCAGGAGAAGAACAGCAGGCCGGTGGTGATGGATTTGGAGACCAGGTCGCCGAGCCGCCGGCCGCTCAGGCCGACGATAATCGCGCCGAGCAGCGGGGCGAAGACGCCGAGGGTGACGAGAAGCACGAGATCCACGGTCAGCCCTTCATCACGGAGGCGTCGTCAACCGCGATGTCGCCGCGGTTGCGGAAGAAGGTCACCAGAATGGCCAGACCGACGGCGGCTTCGGCCGCGGCGACGGTCAGGACGAACATGGCCATGATCTGCCCCTGCACGTCGTTCAGATAGGCCGAGAAGGCGACGAAATTGATGTTCACGGCCAGCAGGATCAGCTCGATCGACATCAGGATGATGATGACGTTCTTGCGGTTCACGAAGATGCCGAAGACGCCGATGGTGAACAGGATCGCGCCCACCGCCAGATAGTGCTGCAGGGTCACTTCCATCAGACCAGATCCTCGGGGGTGACGCCGGCGCCGGTGGTCACGGACTTGACCTCCATGGCGGTCTTCGCATCGCGGCCGACCTGGCGGGCGACGTTCTGGCGCTTGACGTTGGGCTTGTGACGCAGGGTCAGGACGATGGCGCCGATCATGGCGATCAGCAGCACGATCCCCGCCGCCTGGAAGATGTAGACATAGTCGGTGTAGAGCACCCGCCCGATGGCCTCGACATTGGACGCGTCAGCGGTGGCGGCGACCGGCCCGGTCGCATCAGCGGCGGCGCCGCCGCTGACCACGGCCAGCGAGATCATGATCATCTCGGCCAGCAATATGCCCGCGACAATGGCCGCCAGCGGCAGATAGCGGGCGTAGCCCTCGCGCAGGCGCACGAAGTCGACGTCCAGCATCATCACCACGAACAGGAACAGCACCGCGACGGCGCCGACATAGACGACGACCAGCAGCATCGCCAGGAACTCCGCCCCGAGCAGGACGAACAGCCCCGCCGACGAGAAGAAGGCGAGGATCAGCCAGAGCACGCTGTGCACGGGGTTCTTCGCCGTCACGACCATCAGGCCGCCCAGCACGGCCACAGCCGACAGAAGATAGAAGGCCAGGCCTTGCAAGAGCATCGCGCGATCGGCTCCTCACGCTTTGCCGGCGAGCGAGGCGGCGGCCAGCGGACGGTTCAGACAAAACCCGAAACCCGGCGCGCGAATCCCGCCCGGAAAGCCTCGGAAAGCGCGCGACTTCTAACCGCCGCCGGGGCCTTTGCAAAGACCGAATGCGACGACCGATTGCCGCTCGGCGACGCCTTGTCCATCGGGGCTCGCGCGCCCAGTTTGATTGCGAACCAAAGGGACCGTCATGAGCGAAGAGCGCGACTATCTGCTGGGCACCCACGACGCCGAGGTCGAACGCCTCGGCCTGCAGCATCGGGTGTGGCGTCCGCGCGTACTGGACGCCTGGCGCAGGGCCGGAATCACGGTGGGCTCGACCGTCATCGACGCCGGCGCCGGCCCCGGCTGGGCCAGTCTGGATCTGGCCGAAATCGTCGGGCCCGAGGGCCGGGTGAAGGCGCTGGAGCGGTCAGCACGGTTCGTCGAGGTCCTGAACCGCTCGGCCGCGTCGCGTGGCCTGCGCAACATCGACGCCGCGACCGTGGACCTCGTCACCGATCCCCTGCCGATCACCGGCACCGACGCCTTCTGGATTCGTTGGGTTCTGGCCTTCGTCAACGATCCGGCCGCCGTCCTGGCCAAGCTGCACGCGGCCCTGCGCCCCGGCGGCGTGGCTGTGATCCATGAGTATCTGGACTACGGGACATTCTCGATCCTGCCCGACCAGCCGGCCATCGAGGATTTCAAGCAGTTGGTCGTCGACGACTGGCGCGCCTCGGGCGGCGAGCCTGACATCGGCCGCTTCCTGCCCGCCCTGCTGCCCGCAGCGGGCTTCCGCATCCGCTCGATGCAGCCCCTCGTCGAGACGGTGCGCAAGGGCGATCTCGTCTGGCAGTGGCCGGCGACCTGGGGGCGCAACTATCCGCGCCATCTGGTCGAGGCCGGCAAGGTCGATCAGGCCTGGGCCGATCGCGTCACCGCCGCCTTCGACGCCGCCGAGGCCGATCCGGACGCGGTTATCATCACCCCGATGGTGCTGGAGATCATCGCCGAGAAGGTATGACGGGTCACCGGTACGGCGCGTCGATCTCCAGATTCCTCGCGATCAGTCGCTCCCAGCGGTCGCCGTTGGCGAGCAGCCGGTCCTTGTCATAGAGCAGCTCTTCCCGCGTCTCGACGGTGAACTCCGAGTTCGGGCCCTCGACGATGGCGTCGACCGGGCAGGCTTCCGCGCACAGGCCGCAGTAGATGCATTTGACCATGTCGATGTCGTAGCGGGTCGTGCGCCGGCTGCCGTCGGCGCGTGGTTCGGCCTCGATGGTGATGGCCTGGGCCGGGCAGATGGCCTCGCAGAGCTTGCAGGCGATGCAGCGTTCCTCGCCGTTGGCGTAGCGGCGCAGGGCGTGCTCGCCCCGGAAGCGCGGCGACTGCGGATTGCGCTCGAACGGATAGTTCACTGTGGCCTTGGGCCGGGCCATGTATTTCAGCGACAGGCCGATCGCGCCGACGGCGTCGATCAGAAGCGCACCCTTCGCGGCCTGGACGAGACGGTTCAACATTACTGGCTGGCTCCGGTGCGCGGGCACTCGCGGGCGTAACGCTCGCTCTGTTGGTCCATGGTTGCACAGCGGCGCAGGCGCTCGGCCTCCTGCCGCTCGATACGCTCCTGCCGCTGCTGCCACTGATACGGCGAGACCGGCTCGGGCTCATAGGGAGCGCAGGCCGACAGCGTCGCGGCGGCCAGCAGAAGGGTCAGGATCCGGCTCATGCACCCACCGCGAACACGCGCCAGGCGGCGACCACGACGACGCAGACCAGCGAGGTCGGCAGGAAGATCTTCCAGCCCAGACGCATCAGCTGGTCATAGCGGTAACGAGGCACAAAGGCCTTCACCAGGGCGATCATGCAGAACCAGAACACGGTCTTGCCCAGGAAGGTGACCAGATAGATCCCCTGCTCCAGCCAGCCCGGCAGGGCGTCCAGCCAGTCCTGCGGCACGCCGGGGTTCCAGCCGCCGAAGAACAGCAGGGTGATCATGGCGCACATGAAGACGATGTTGGCGTATTCGCCGATCATGAACAGCAGGTAGGGGGTCGAGGAATATTCGACCTGATAGCCGGCCACGAGCTCGGACTCGGCCTCGGGCAGGTCGAACGGCGGGCGGTTGGTCTCGGCCAGGGCCGAGACGAAGAAGATGATCGCCATCGGCCACATCACCACGATCAGCGGCCATGTCCCGGCCCCGCCGCCGAAGGCGAACCAGTTCCAGAACATGCCCGACTGCTGCGTCACGATCGAGGTCAGGTTCATCGACCCGGCCAGCAGGATGACGTTGATGATCACCAGACCGATGGAGACCTCATAGGACACCATCTGCGCGGCGGACCGCAGCGATCCCAGGAACGGATACTTCGAGTTCGAAGCCCAGCCGCCCATGATGATGCCGTACACGCCCAGCGAACTGATCGCGAAGATGTAGAGGATGCCGACGTTGAGATCGGAAATAACCCAGCCGGGTGCGAACGGAATGGCCGCCCAGGCGACGAACGCCAGGGTGAAGGTCAGCAGCGGCGCCAGCAGGAACACCACCTTGTCGACGCCAGCCGGGACGATGATTTCCTTCAGAACGAATTTGAAGAAGTCGGCGAACGACTGCAGCAGGCCGAACGGCCCGACGACGTTCGGCCCTTTGCGCATCTGCACGCCGGCCCAGATTTTCCGGTCCGCCAGCAGCAGGAAGGCCAGCGAGATCAGGATGCCGACCGTGACCAGCAGGATGCCGCCGGCGGTGATCAGCAGCCACCCGACCGGGCTGGTCCAGAAGGTCGGCGGAATCTGACCCCACAGCCAGACCGCCAGGAAGGCGAGGCCGGCGGCCACAGCGAGGCCGACCACCGTCAGGAAGATGGTCGCCAGCGGGTTGGAGCGGTGTTTCACGACGTCGGTCATCGCTTACTCCGCCGCCATCGCGACCGGGGCGATCCGCTGGGCGGACAACTCGGCCATGGTCACGCTGGCGCGCGTAATCGGGTTGTTCAGATAGGGGTCGCGCACCGCCGAAACGAAGGCGCTGTCGCCCAGCTCGCCCTTCCGGCCCAGCGAACCGACATCGAACGACGCCGGCGCCGGCAGATAGTCGATCCGGCCGAACGTCGGGTGGTCCGCCATCAGCTTGCCGCGCAGGGCGTCGAGCGTGTCGTACGGCAGGGTCTGACCGACCAGCGCCGACAGGGCGCGCAGCACGGCCCAGTCTTCCTTGGCCTGGCCTTTCGGGAAGACGACCCGTTCGGCCATCTGCACCCGGCCCTCGGTGTTGACGTACAGGCCCGACTTTTCCGTATAGGCCGCACCCGGCAGGATCACGTCGGCGCCATGAGCGCCCCGGTCCCCGTGGCTGCCCAGATAGACCCGGAAAGCCTTGGACTTCGACAGGTCAATCTCATCGGCGCCGAGCAGGAACAGCACATCCAGCGCGCCCTTGGCCGCCATCTGCGCCGCCGTCTTGCCGCCCTCGGCCGGGACGAAGCCCATGTCGAGGCCGGCCACCCGCGACGCCGCGCTGTGCAGCACATTGAAGCCGTTCCAGCCATCGGTGACCACGCCGACCTTCTTCGCCAGCATGCCGAGCGCGTTCAGCACGGCTGCGCCGTCCGGGCCTGACACGGCGCCCGAACCAATGATGATCGCCGGCCGCTCGGCCTTGCTCAAGAAGTCCATCGCCGCCTTGGGCAGTTTGGCCAGTGTTTTCGAACCCGCGCCCAGCCAACTGTAGTCATAGGTCAGGTTCGCCTGCTCGCCGATCAGACCGATCCCGGTCTTGCCGCCCAGCCACGCCTTGCGCAGGCGGGTGTTCAGCAGCGGCGCCTCGGTGCGCGGATTGGCGCCCACGATCAGCACGGCGTCGGCGTTCTCGACGCCCGCCAGGCCCGAGTTGAACAGCCAGCCCTCGCGCGGCCCATAGCCCAGCGCCGAGCCGTCCTGACGGCAGTCGGTATTGGCCGAATCCAGCGCGCGGAACAGGTCCAGCGCCGCCTTCATCGACTCCGCGTCCTGCAGGTCGCCGGCGATGACGCCGATCCGGTCGGCCGGGGCGGCGTTCAGCTTGGCCGCGACAACGCCCAAAGCCTCTTCCCACGACGCGGCGCGCAGCTTGCCGTTCTCGCGCACCCAGGGCCGGTCCAGCCGCTGGCGTTGCAGGCCATCGACGGCGTACCGGCTGATGTCCGACAGCCACTCCTCGTTGATGCCCTCATTGACGCGCGGCAGGATGCGCATGACCTCACTGCCCTTCGCATCCGCGCGGATGTTGGAGCCGAGGGCGTCCATGACGTCGATGGTCTCGGTCTTCTTCAGCTCCCACGGACGATAGTGGTACTGCCACGGCCGGTGGGTCAGGGCGCCGACCGGGCACAGGTCGTTGACGTTGCCCGACAGTTCGCTGTCGACCGCCTTCTCGAGATAGGTGGTGATCTCGGCGTCCTCGCCGCGCGAGATCATGCCGATGTCCGGCACGCCCGCCACTTCCGTCACGAACCGCACGCAGCGGGTGCACTGGATGCACCGTGTCATGAAGGTCTTGATGGTCGGACCCATGTTCTTTTCTTCAACCGCGCGCTTGTTCTCCGCATAGCGGGAGCCGTCGCGGCCATAGCCGACCGACTGGTCCTGCAGGTCGCATTCGCCGCCCTGGTCGCAGATCGGACAGTCCAGGGGGTGGTTGATGAGAAGGAACTCCATCACCCCTTCGCGCGCCTTCCTGACCATCGGCGTGTCGGTGAAGATCTCCTGGCCCTCGGCGGCCGGCAGGGCGCACGAAGCCTGCGGCTTCGGCGGTCCCGGCTTCACCTCGACCAGGCACATGCGGCAGTTGCCGGCGATCGACAGCCGCTCGTGATAGCAGAAGCGCGGGATCTCCTGTCCGGCGCGTTCGGCGACCTGGAGCACGGTCATCCCGGGCTCGAACTCGACCTCTACGCCGTTGACTTTCGCGATGGGCATTCGCCGCGACCTCTGCGTTCTTACAAGCGGACCGGATCAGAACCAGGACTTGTTCCCCGCGACATAGTCGCGGTGGAATTCGCCGTCGGATTTGACCAGGTAGATGATGAATTCGATGAAGGCGATGACGCCGACGATGAAGGGAATAATGCCGAAGGTGATCCAGCCGATCGTCCCGCCCAGCAGCATGAGCACCCCGGCGGTTGTCTTGCCGAGGTAGAATTTGTGGATGCCGAGCCAGCCGAGGAAGAAGGCGAGCAGGGCCGCGACGATCCGGTTCTTGTCGCCCGACAGATTCAGCGAGGCCCCGGCGATGACGTAGATATTGGTCGCCACGCCGTCGGCGATCTCGAAATCGACCTGCGACCCCGGAAATGCCTCCCGCGCGCCGCCCATCAGGCTGCCCCGCGTGAAGGTATAACGCACGCCGTCGTCGCCGCTGATCAGACCGGAGCCGGTGTAGTCGTCGTAACTCAGAACCTTGCCGCGCATCAGCCCCGCCCTTGATCGTCTGCGACCGCGCCGCTGTCAGGCAGGGTCTGGTTGATCGTCACAGTCTCGCCGTCGAGCACGAACCGCGTCACCGGATCGCCGGCCTGGTCCATCCAGCGGTCGTCAATGGGGCTGGTACGATCCGCCGGCTTCCAGATGACGAGATCGCCATCGACCCGGCACTGGGCGCGGCGGCGTCCCCCGTCGACCGGCGCGCGCCACGAAACATGGGCGATGGGGCCATTCAGCGCGTCGATGGTGATCGAGTTTTCATCCTGCCCGTGGATAGCCGCAAGACCGGCGCGGCAGACCCGGCGCAGATCGGCGTCGGTCAGGGCGACGGGCGCGCGGGGCTCGGCGTCAAGGGCCGGGCTCGCGGCCGGGACCGTCTCCTCCGGCGTCGGCGCCGCCTTTTCGGATTCAGCGTTGCAGGCCGCCAGCGAAAGGAGCGCCGCCGCCCCCAATCCCGTCATCCTCGGGCTTGTCCCGAGGACCCATTTGTCCGTCGCACGAGCGCGCGAAAGCCCTGACGCCCGTGCCGGAGCGCCATGGGTCCTCGGGACAAGCCCGAGGATGACGGAGAAAATGGGGTGATCCTTCATCCCTACTCCGCCGCGATCGCATGACCGGCGAAATTCGCGCGGCGGCTGCGGTAGGAGGAGATGCGCTCCTCGATCTCGTGACGGAAATGCCGGATCAGCCCCTGTACCGGCCAGGCGGCGGCGTCGCCGAGCGCGCAGATGGTGTGGCCCTCGATCTGGGTCGAAACGTCCAGCAGCAGGTCGATCTCGGTCGGATCGGCCTCGCCGACCGCCATCCGCTCAAGCACCCGCCACATCCAGCCCGTGCCTTCGCGGCACGGCGTGCACTGGCCGCAGCTCTCATGCTTGTAGAAATAGCTGATGCGGGCGATGGCGCGGACCAGATCGGTCGACTGGTCCATGACGATTACCGCCGCCGTGCCGAGGCCCGACTTCATGTCGCGCAGGCTGTCGAAATCCATCAGCGCGACTTCGCTCATCTCGCGCGTGATCAGCGGCACCGACGATCCGCCCGGGATGATGGCCTTCAGATTGTCCCAGCCGCCGCGCACGCCGCCGCAATGGTCTTCCAGCAGCTGGCGCAGCGGGATCGACATCGCCTCTTCGACATTGCACGGCCGGTTCACATGGCCGCTGATCGACATGATCTTGGTGCCCGTGTTGTTCGGCCGGCCGAAGCCCGCGAACCATTCGGCCCCGCGGCGCAGAATGGTGCCGACGACCGCGATCGACTCGACGTTGTTCACCGTGGTCGGGCAGCCGTACAGGCCGGCGCCGGCCGGAAACGGCGGCTTCAGTCGCGGCTGGCCCTTCTTGCCCTCGAGCGACTCCAGCAGAGCCGTCTCTTCACCGCAGATGTAGGCGCCCGCGCCGTGGTGGATGTAGACGTCGAAATCCCAGCCGTGGACGTTGTTCTTGCCGATCAGCTTCGCCTCATAGGCCTGTTTGACCGCCGCCTCCATGCGCTCGCGTTCCAGCACATATTCACCGCGCAGATAGATGTAACAGGCGTGGGCCTGCATCGCGAAGGAGGCGATCAGGCAGCCCTCGATCAGCAGCTGGGGATCATGGCGCATGATCTCCCGGTCCTTGCAGGTCCCGGGTTCGGATTCGTCGGCGTTGACGACCAGATAGTGCGGCCGGTCCTTCACCTCCTTCGGCATGAAGGACCATTTCAGCCCCGTGCCGAACCCCGCGCCGCCGCGTCCGCGCAGGCCCGAGTTCTTGACGTTGGAGATGATCCAGTCGCGCCCGAGGTCGAGCATGTCCTTCGTGGCGTTCCACGCGCCGCGCGTCTTCGCCCCCTCCAGCGTCCAGTCATGGAAACCGTACAGGTTGGTGAAGATGCGGTCCTTGTCTTCGAGGATGCCGACCATGGTTCAGTTCGTCTCCCGCATGCGGTGGCGGTGATAGCGGGTGCGCAGGAAGATGGCGGCCAGCATCAGGGCCCAGCCGAGGGCCAGGGCGGCGTAGCCGACCCACTGGACCGCCTCGGCCGCACCGCCCGCATAGCCGGCGCCCCAGACGGCGATGGCGCCGAGGATGACCAGAGCGAACCCGCCCAGTCGCTGGTTGCGACCGACCGAGCGCAGCTCGGCTCGGTAGGCCGCGATCTTCGCCTCGTCGGTCAGATCAGGCCGGCTCATCCCGTCACCGGATCAGAGTTTGGCAGCTTTTCGATCTTCTTCGCCGCCGAGCCGTCATAGAGTTGGGGATCGGTCAGGGTCAGGGCCCCGCCTTCCGGTTCCGAACTGGTCCGGCCGACGCGGCTGCCCGGTTTCGGCTTCTTGCCGGCGGCGAAGTCGTCGATGATCTGCGCCATGCTGTCGGCGGTCAGGTCCTCGAAATAATAGTCGTTGATCTGGGCCATCGGCGCATTGGCGCAGGCGCCGAGACACTCGACCTCCTGCCAGGTGAAGCGGCCGTCGGCGCTCAGCACGTCCTTGGGCCCGATCTTCTTCTTGCAGACGTCCATCAGCTCGCCGGCGCCGCGCAGCATGCAGGGCGTGGTGCCGCAGACCTGGATCAGAGCGGCCGAGCCGACCGGCTCGAGCATGAACATGGTGTAGAAGGTCGCGACCTCCAGCACCCGGATGTAGGGCATGCCCAGCAGGTCGGCGATGGCGCGCAGCGCCGGCTCCGGGCACCAGCCCTCCTGCTTCTGCACCAGCCACAGGATCGGGATCACCGCCGACTGGCGGCGGTCGGCGGGGTATTTGGCGATCCACCAGTCGCACTTCGCCTTGGTCGCCTTCGAGAAGGCGAACGAGGCCGGCTGTACCTTGGCGAGACGACGAACGCTCATCGTGTCCAAAACTCCGTCATCCTCGGGCTTGTCCCGAGGACCCATTGTCCCGCCGCATGGACGGATGAAAGTTGTGCGCCGAAGGCTCGGACGCACGTTGAGATCTTGCCCTGGTCGGCGCCATGGGTCCTCGGGACAAGCCCGAGGATGACGGGGTTGGGGTGGGCCGGGATCATCGCGCCCTCCCCATCCAGCGGCCGAGCCGCTCGCTCCACACCACGCGCCCGGCGTCGCGCAGATCGCGCAAAAGCCACGACATCGGCGGCAGGAAACGCACGGCCATCTGGCCCGCGAAGATTGCGCCGCTCATCCAGACGAGCGAACGCAGATTGGCCTCCCAGAACCCCCGACCCTCTTCCAGATAGCCGAGCCGGTAAGCGCCGCGCACGAAGGTCACGCCCGCCAGGCCCGGGGCGGCGACCACGGCGCTGGCCAGAGCGAATTTCAGCCCGCCCATGATGGCGCGCCGCTTGGGCGAGAAGGCAAACTGAATCGCGACGGCGAACGTCAGCAGCCCGGCGAACGCAATCGCCTGCAGTTGGGTGAAGATCGGATCGACGGCGAAGGCGGTCACCGGGCCGCCTCCGTCGCGGCTGGGGTCCTCTGGAACGGCAGATAGTCGGCCCGCCCGATCAGGCAGTTCTGCACCCGGTAGATCACCACGCCGCGTGCTGACCCCTGCGCGCTCGAGATCGCCTCGTCGTCGATGACGTATTCGCCCGAGACAATGCGCGTCTCGATGACGACTTCCGCTGGTCCCCTCGCTGCGAAGGCCTGGGCATAGCGCGCCTGAATGGCTTCGCGTCCGCTGAACGTCACCACGCCCGGATGGTCCGTCATCACCGCATCGGCGGCATAGTGCGACGCGAACGCCTCCGCGTCGCGCGCGCGCCATGCGGCGAGCTGCTGGTCGATGACGGCGGCGGGATCGCAGTCGAACATCACCGGTCCACTTCCCCGAACACGATGTCGAGCGACCCCAGGATGGCGCTCACGTCAGCCAGCATGTGGCCGCGGTTCATCCAGTCCATGGCCTGCAGCGAGCGGAATCCGGGGGCCGAGATCTTGACCCTGTACGGCTTGTTGGTGCCGTCCGAGACCAGATAGATGCCGAACTCGCCCTTGGGCGCCTCGACGGAGGCATAGACCTCGCCCTCGGGCGTACGGAAGCCCTCGGTATAGAGTTTGAAGTGGTGGATCAGGGCTTCCATCGACCGCTTCATCTCACCGCGCCGCGGCGGGACGATCTTGTTGTTCTCGGTCATCACCGGCTCGCCGGGGCAGTTGCGCAGTTTGTGGATGCACTGCTCCATGATGTGAACCGACTGCTTCATCTCCTCGATACGGCAGAGGTAACGGTCCCAGCAGTCGCCGTTCTTGCCGACGGCGATGTCGAACTCGAGGTCGGCGTAGCATTCGTACGGCTGCGACTTGCGCAGGTCCCACGGAATGTCCGAGCCGCGCAGCATCACGCCGGTGAAGCCCCACTCAAGCGCCTGCTGTTTCGACACCACGCCGATGTCGACGTTGCGCTGTTTGAAGATGCGGTTCTCGGTGACGAGAGACTCAATGTCCTTCAGCGCCGCCGGGAACTCCGCGCACCAGCGACCGATGTCATCGATCAGGTCGTTCGGCAGGTCCTGATGGACGCCGCCAGGCCGGAAATAGTTGGCGTGCAGACGGGCGCCCGAGGCGCGCTCGTAGAACACCATCAGCTTCTCGCGTTCCTCGAAGCCCCACAGCGGCGGCGTCAGGGCGCCGACGTCCATGGCCTGGGTGGTCACGTTCAGCAGGTGCGAGAGGATGCGGCCGATCTCGGAATACAGCACCCGGATCAGCTGGGCCCGGTAGGGCACGTCCACGCCCAGCAGTTTCTCGATGGCCAGGCAAAAGGCGTGCTCCTGGTTCATCGGCGCGACATAGTCGAGGCGGTCCAGATAGGGCACGTTCTGGAGGTAGGTCCGGGCCTCCATCAGCTTTTCGGTGCCGCGATGCAGCAGGCCGATGTGCGGGTCGACGCGGGTGACGAGCTCGCCGTCCAGCTCCAGCACCAGGCGCAGCACGCCGTGGGCGGCCGGGTGTTGCGGACCGAAATTGATCGTGAACTTCCGGTCGTCCAGCGCGCGGGCGTGGTCGGTCAGGCCGTCATCGAAGATGTCGGTGGCGCCGATCGGCGTCTGGGGGGCGTGGCCGTCAGCCATCAACGGAATCCTCGTCGTGCAAACGCCCCTTGCGGGTCAGCGCCACCAGCCAGCCCAGGGCCAGCGTCAGCACGCCCATGCCCGAGACCGCGGCGGTCGAAAGCTCCCAGTTGCCGGTCAGCACCGCCAGCGCCAGCGGCGTCGACAGCAGCACCGCCGAGGCGCCGAGCAGCGCGCTCTGCAGCTCGCCGGCCGACAGCCGACGGATCCCTGCCCCGACCGCCAGACAGACCACGGCCACCATGATCGCCACCCCCAGCGACTGCAGCTGCGCCGGCTCCACCTCGGGCGCCCGCGTGAACCAGCCGGTCAGCCGCGCCCCGAGCGTGAACAGGAAGGCCGTCGAAAAGGTCACCAGAAAGAAGGAAGAGGCCGATCGGATGGCGGTGCGGTTCATGGTCATGCTCCACCCTTTGGCGGCGGCGCGGCCGAACCGGCCACGGCCTTCTCGTCGCCGGGCAGGATCGTCGCCGGATATTCGGCGCCCTCCCATGGCGACAGGAAATCAAAGTTCCGGAATTCCTGGGTCAGTTTGACGGGTTCGTACACAACCCGCTTCTGCTCCTCGTCGTACCGGACCTCGACATACCCGGTCATCGGGAAGTCCTTGCGGAGCGGATGCCCCTGAAAGCCGTAGTCGGTCAGCAGCCGGCGCAGGTCGGGGTGGCCCTCGAACAGCATGCCGTACATGTCGAACGCCTCGCGCTCGAACCAGTCGGCGCAAGGGAAGACGCCCACGGCGCTGGGCACAGGCTGGACCTCGTCGGTCGTCAGCTTGACCCGCACGCGCGCGTTCCGGGTCATCGACAGCAGGTGATAGACGACCTCGAACCGCTCCTCGCGATCAGGGAAGTCGACCCCGCAGATGTCCAGCAGCTGCTGGAAGCCGAACCGGTCCTTCAGCGCCGTCAGCACCTCGAGGATGCTGTCGCGGTCGGTGATCAGCGTCAGTTCGCCGAACGCTATCTGGGCCTCGACGCCCAGGGCCCCGACCATCTCCGCCCCCAGCGGCGTCAGGGCGGTCTCGAGTTCCTGGATACGGGCGAGCGCGTTCATCGGTCGATCGTCCCGGTGCGGCGGATCTTCTTCTGCAGCTGCAGCAGCCCGTACAGCAGCGCCTCCGCCGTCGGCGGACAGCCGGGGACATAGACGTCCACCGGCACAATGCGATCGCAACCGCGAACAACACTGTAACTATAGTGATAATACCCGCCACCGTTAGCGCATGAACCCATCGAAAGTACGTAACGCGGGTCCGGCATCTGATCGTATACTTTACGAAGCGCGGGAGCCATCTTGTTGGTCAGGGTGCCGGCCACGATCATCAGGTCCGACTGACGCGGGCTGGCGCGCGGGGCCATGCCGAACCGCTCCATGTCGAAGCGCGGCATGGACGCCTGCATCATCTCGACGGCGCAGCAGGCGAGCCCGAAGGTCATCCACATCAGCGAACCCGTCCGGGCCCAGTTGATGACGTCATCCAGCGAAGTGGTGATGAAGCCGCGCTCGCCCAGTTCGGCGTTCACGGCCTCGAAGAATTTGTCGTGGATGGCCGGGTCATAGCCCTCGACAGACGAGCGGGCGCCGGTGTTGAACATGGTCGTGCTCATCGGCCCGGCCAGGCGCGAGGACGCCGGCCCCACGGGCGAAGCGCCCTGGTTGCCGACGCCGATCAGCGGCACGGTATTGGTCGTCACTCCCATTCGAGCGCGCCCTTCTTCCATTCGTAGATGAAACCGACAGCCAGCACGCCGAGGAAGACCATCATCGACCAGAAGGCGAACACCATGCCCGAGCGCGACAGATCGAACATCGACACCGCCCAGGGGAACAGGAAGGCCACTTCCAGATCGAAGATAATGAACAGGATCGACACCAGATAGAAGCGTACGTCGAACTTCATGCGCGCGTCGTCGAAGGCGTTGAAGCCGCACTCATAGGCCGACAGCTTCTCGCTGTCCGGGTTCTTCGGGGCCAGCACCCAGGCCGCCAGCATGAAACCGACGCCGAGCGCCGCCGCGATCCCGAGAAAGATCACGATCGGCAGATATTCGAGCAGGAATGCGTTCATCCGGAAGGGACCTTGTCCGCCGTCAAAGGGAGGGGCGGATTCGGCGCTTTCTAGCCTTGGAACCGCGCCCGTTCAAACCCATGTGACGAAAGGTTTTTCTTGCGAACGGTTCGCAACCCTGCCGCCCCTTCGACGGGGCTCTGCGCAGGCCCCTGACGCGACCGAAAAACTGTCGCGGGCCGCGGCTTCGTCGCTTGACAGTGCGAGCCCCCCCCGCCTAAACGACGCCCCTCGCCGCGGAGCACTGCTTCGCGTCGGGAGTACGCGGGTGTAGCTCAGTTGGTTAGAGTGCCGGCCTGTCACGCCGGAGGTCGCGGGTTCGAG
>NZ_JBHYDN010000006.1:0-172865 GCF_051860745.1 Brevundimonas sp. | reverse complement strand
ACTACCTCGTCAACTCCGGATACGGTTCCGTGTGAACGAGTCCCGCTCTAGCCTGTCAACCGCTTGAGAAACGCCGGCGGATTGTAGGTCGAGCGGTTGACCACGACCCCCGCGATCTTGCCGCCCACCGCCTCGATCTCGTCGCGCAGCATCAGCGGTTCGTTGGTCGCCCCGCTCTCGGCCGCCACCACCAGGACTGTGGCGTCGACATAGGGAGCGAGGGTGATGGCCATGTCGTTGCGATCGGCGGCAGGCGAGTCGATCACCACCGTATCGGCGTGTTTGCGCAGGGCGTCCCAGTAGCGGGCGTCGCTGACCGCCTCGGCGCGCTGGCCCGAGCGCAGATGCTCCGCCGCGAACCGGGTCACCCACAGCCGGCCGCCGAGACAGGGCCGCGCCGTCATCAGCCGGGCCGGGTGCACGGGCTTGCCCATCCGATCCATGATGCGGGGGGTGACGGCGAAGAAGATGGAGCCGTCGGGGGTGGCGATAGCCGCCTTGCCGAGCATGCCGAAGCGGTCGGGTTCGGCCGCGACCGCCTCCATCTGACCCTGCTGGGCCAGGTCGGCGTCGATCAGCCAGACGGGACGGCGGGCGCGCACGGCGGCCAGCCGGGCGTATTCGCGGGCGACCGTCGACACGCCCTCGCCCGAGGTGGCGGCGGCGATCTGGACCACGCGGCCGCGATGGCCCGGCGCCGGCCCCAGCGCGGCCCAGAGAGCCGCCATTTCGGATGTCAGATCGACCATCGAATCGCTACGCGCCCGGTTACAGGCTCCTACGCTAACACGGGCGGGGTCATCGGGCCTTCATCGGGGCGACGGCCAGAACGGGCATATCAAGGGTCCGTCCGGTCGAGGCCGGGGTGACAAAGCCCCGCCGCGTAAACACCCGCAACAGGCCGACGCACAGGGCGGTGAAGGCGGCGAACAGGAAGACCACCGCCAGCAGGGGGGCCTTCAGGCTGGTTCCCCGGGTCGGGGCCTCGGCGCGCTCGATCACATTGACGTTGTCGGCCCCGGCGGCGACCAGGGCGCTGTCGGCGCGGGCGGCGCTCTCGCGCTGCTGGAAGTCGCGCACCAGGGTGGTCAGGACCTCGCGGTTGCCGGCGAGGTTGGCGTTGGTCGATTCCAGCCGGGTCATTTCAGCCAGACGCGCGCGCAGCTGGTTCAACTGGCCCTCGGCGACCGCCAGCCGGGCGGCGAGACCGTCGCGGTCGGCGGCGGCGGTGATGCGGGTCGTCTCGATCTCGGTGAAGATGGTGCTGGGCCCGGTGCGAACCTCCCTGGGGCCGACCGTCGTGCCGGTGGCGACATAGGCCTGCAGGTCAGCGATCTGCTGGTCGATGTCCCGCACGGGCTGGGCGTCGGGCGTATAGCGCGACAGCAGGGCTTCGCGCTGGGTGCGCAGGGTCAGGATCTGGTCCTGGGCCGAAATGTTCAGGTCCTGCTGCAGCACGACCTCGGCGGGCTGTTGCGCCAGCTGGGTTTCCAGCGTCGCCAGCCGCTGGCTGGCCTGGTTGAGCTGGGCGCGCAGTGACAGGGCCTCGGCCTGGGTCGTCTGATAGCTGGCCGCGAGACTCGCCTTAAAGGTGGCGAAGTCGCCGATGTCGTTGGACTCCAGGAAGGCGTTATAGGCCTCGTCGGCGGTGGTCAGGTCGTCCTCGAAGACCGCGCGCTGGGCCGCATAGGCCGGGGTGGCGCCGCCGCCGTACACCTGCCGGCGCTGGACCAGATACTGGTCCACCACGGCGTTCAGCACCTGAGCCGCGCGCACCGGGTCGTCGGATTCGTAGGAGGCCGAGATGATGGCGCTGCCGGGCGTCACGCCGACGCCGAGTCCGGAGTCGAGCGCCTTCAGGGCCGCGGTTTCCTTTTCCGCCGGCGTGCCGCGCGCGCCGGGACCCAGAACCGTATCGGCGCCGACGGCGCGGACGGCCCGGCGCTTGACCTCGAGACTGCCCAGAATGGCGGCCTCGGCCTGGGCCACGGCGTCGGCTTCCAGCGGCTGGCTGCGCTCGGTCGGGCCGACGCGGGGTTGATAGACATATTCAGAACCGGCCCCGGCATAGACGCTGGCGGTGGCGGTGTAGGATTTCTTCAGCGTCAGCACCGCCGCCGTACCGATGGCGAACACGACGAGGAAGATCACGACCATCAGCAGGGTTTCACGGAACAGCAGGCCAACGACATCGGAGAAGCCGTAGCGCGGGCGGACTGTCGTGTAGGCCGACGTGCGCATGGGGGGCGGACTGATTCCATCGTACCGGACTGGAACCGTCAGCCTTGGGCCAGCGGCGTTAACCACTGGTTACCCATAAGCGCCGACCCTGCACGGGACGCTGTTTTCGCGGAGTGAGTCCCCATGTCCATCGACCGTCGCCTGCTGCTGCTCGGACTTGTCAGCGCCGGCGCGATGGTCAGCGGCTGCGGCGGCGTACCGGGCCTGCGGGGCGGCGATGACTACGGCTCGCGCATGCCCCTGCCGCAGAGCTCGCGCGGCGGCGGCGGGCGGGTCCAGAATGTCGGCCGCACCTCCTTCCCCGAGATCGGCTTCGCCGACTGGACCGAGTCCGAGCCGGAATACGTCCTCTATCCCGGCGACGAGATCGAGATCGCCACCCCCACGGCCGTCGAACTGACCCGGACCCAGAGGATCGGCCCCGACGGCCGCATCTCCCTGCCGCTGGTCGGCCAGATCATGGCCGCCGACCGCACCATCGCAGAGGTCGAGCGCGACGCCTCGGACGCCTTCGCCAGCCAGCTGCGCCGGCCTGTGGTCGAGATCACGCTGAAGACCGCGGGGCCGATCCGCGTCTGGGTCGGCGGCGAGGTGCGCACCCCGGGCATGATCGAGATGAACGGGGATCTCGACGCCTATCAGGCCGTGATCCAGGCCGGCGACTTCCTGCCGACCGCCAGACAGGGCGAGGTGGCGCTGATCCGGCGCGGGCCGGGCGGCGTCCGCATGATGCGGGCGGTGGACCTGCGGCCCCGCCGCGGCGAGATCATCGCCCTCAGGCGCGGCGACATCATCTTTGTCCCGCGCTCAAACCTCGGCGAGGTGGCCAATTTCGTCAGCCTGATCCGCAACGCCCTGCCCATCGGCTTCAGCTATGTGATCGGCGGGCAGTATCAGCAGTTCTAGCTGAGCGGGACCCGGTCGGCGGCCGGCAGCCTGCCGGCGTGAATAGCTCGGCGCCAGACTTGGCGTCCGGGCGGTTTCAATGGAAAAGGCTGCGGGTCGCCGGGGTTCAAGTCCCGGACAGGAGCGAAAGACCCTCATGTCGGCATTCCAGCTTGATCGGGACGGCGCGGTCGCCCACCTGCGCCTGTCGCGGCCCGAAGCCTCCAACGCCCTGGACCTGTCGTTCTGGCGGGACTTCGGCCCCGCGCTCAGGGCGCTGGACGCCACTGGCGAGGTCCGTGCGCTTGTCATCTCGGGCGAGGGCCGGAATTTCTGCGCGGGGATGGACATCTCCGTCTTCTCCGGCGGGACCATTCTCAAGACCGACACCCCGGCCGGGCGACAGGCCTTCCACCAAGCCGCACGCGAGCTGCAGGATGCGCTGAGCTGGATCGAGCGCGTCCGGTTTCCTGTCATCGCGGCGGTGCAGGGCGCCTGCGTCGGGGCCGGGCTCGACCTCGTCGCCGCCTGTGACCTGCGGCTGGCCGCGGCGGGTGCCTGGTTCCGGATCGAGGAGATCAATATCGGCATGATGGCCGACGTCGGCAGCCTGCAGCGCCTGCCCCACATCCTGCCGGAGGCCGTGGTGCGCGAACTGGCCTATCTGGGCACATCCCTGACTGCGGACCGGGCCGAGCGTCTGGGCTTCGTCAACGCCGTTCTGCCCGACGCCGAGGCCCTGCTCGCCGCCGCGCTGGAGATGGCGAAGGCCGTGGCCGCCAAGGCGCCGCTCGCGATTTCGGGCTCAAAGGCCGCGATCGCCTATGCGCGGGACCACACGGTCGCCGAGGGGCTGGAATGGGCGGCGGTGATGCAGGGCTCGATCTGGAACACGTCGGACATCCTCGCGGCCATTCAGGCCCGGATGACGCGGACGCCCGCCGAATTCGCCCCGCTCGAGCCCCATGCCGGGATCGGAACCGGCGAGGGCTGAGCCTCCGCCCAGCGGCTGCTGCGACAAGATGGGCGGGGGCGATCAGAGGTCTTTGGCGCATTGATGGGCGGATCCCCCGCGGGGCCTTCCCGCCCGCGGCCCGGCATCCCCAATGGACCGCACGACCATGAAAACGAAGCTTGTCGCCGTGGCAGCCGCCTTGCTGACGTCCGCCTGTTCGACCGTCGGCGTCCGCTCCGGGACGGAGGAACCGACCTTCACAGAGGTCGGCCGCGTCGGGGACATCCAGATTCGAACCTATGGCGAGCGGATCGCGGCCCAGACCGTCGTGACCGGCTCAAGCGAGGCGGCGCGCAACCGCGGTTTCCAGCGGTTGGCTGGCTACATCTTCGGGGGAAATGCGGCCCGCACCAGCATCGCCATGACCGCTCCAGTGGCCCAGGGCGCCGGCGACGGGGCCTCACGCCGGTCGCAGAGCATCGCCATGACCGCGCCGGTCGCCCAGGGCGCCGCCGGTCCGGACCGGTGGACGATCCAGTTCTTTATGCCGGCGGAATATACAATGGACAGTCTTCCGGTCCCGCGAGACCCCGCTGTCGTCCTGACAGTGGTCCCGGCCGAGACCTATGCCGTGCTGCGCTTTGCCGGCCTCGGCGCGGCGCGGACGGTGGCCGCGAAACAGGCTGAGCTGGAAGCGGGTCTGGCGGGCGGCGCCTGGGTCAGCCGCGGTGACCCTGTGGCCTGGTTCTATGATCCGCCCTGGACCTTTCCGCCCTTACGACGGAATGAGGTCGCCGTCCGGGTCGTCCGCCGCGATCGTTGAGATCGGGCGGCCCCGACGTCGGTTTGTCAGGCGGCGAGGCTGACCACGCCCGCATCAATCCAGCGGCGGGCTGCCTTCTGGGCCTCCGCGATCTCGTCCTGCTCCATCTCCTGGCTCATCTCGCGACGATAGACGCGCGCTTCGATGGAGCCCTTCATGGCGGCCAGGTTAAAGATCATATGGGCCGAGACGCGGTCCATCGGGCAACCGCCCTGGCCGCTCGAATACATCATGCCCAGCCGGAACAGGTCGTCGCCGTTCATGTCGGCGGTCGGCAGGGGCAGGCCCTGCTCTTGATCGACTTGCGGCGCGGTTTCTTGCGCGTTCATCACCGTATCTCCCGAACCGGAGCCTTTCTGGCCCCGCCCTCTGAGACGCGATCAAATACCTGCGGTTTGAAGGTAAAGTTAACAGCAGGGGGCAGTTGCGGCCTTTTCAGTACAGATTGAGCGAATACTGCGTCCCTGTTCAGACCTCTGAAATAACTCGGAAATCTCTGATTCACACCTGCTAACAGGGCATGACCGGGAGGCTTACGAACGGTTACCGCGCCCGCTGTCCGAACAGCACCTTGCGCGCCGTCTTGGCCGCCTCGCCGGACGCCGCCAGGCTGCGGCGCATATCATCGCCCAGTGCCCGACCCGCGATCACGGCGGGCCGGGCGCCCACCCGCTCCATCCAGGCTTTCAGGTTCGGGAACTCCGCCAGGTCCTGTCCCTGCAACTCCGGCAGCACCCAGGGCCAGGCCGCCATGTCGGCGATGGAATACTCCCCCGCCAGATAGTCGCGGTCGGCCAGCCGTCGGTCCATCACGCCATACAGACGATGCGTCTCATCCGTATAGCGGCGGACGCCATAGGCGATCTGGCGCTGATCCTTGATGATCGCGGGCGCGTACTGGCGGAAATGGTGCGTCTGGCCCGCCATCGGCCCCAGCCCCCCGACCTGCCAGAACAGCCACTGATCCACCTCGGCCTTGCCGCGGGGGTCCTGCGGATAGAACTGGCCCGACTTGATCCCCAGGTACTGCAGGATGGCCCCGGACTCGAAGATCGACAGCGGCTGCCCGTCCGGACCGTCCGGATCAACGATGGCCGGCATCCGCCCATTCGGGCTGATGGCCTGAAAGGCCGCCCCGAACTGCTCGCCGGCGCCGATGTTCACCGGCTTCATCTCGTACGGCAGGCCCATCTCCTCGAGCGCGATCGAGATTTTCCAGCCGTTGGGCGTAGGCCAGTACCAGAGTTCGATCGGCGCGGTCATGCAAGGGTCCTGTAAAGCTGGCTCACAGGTGGGTGGATCGCCTCGCGCGCGCAATGCCGCGCCCGCCAATCCTGACATTCGCGTTCAGGGAGAGTTCATCCCCCCGGGGCGACGTTCACACATGATTAACGGGCGGATCCGGTGTCTCGTCGCCGTCCCTCAGTTGGAGAGTGATCATGAACCGCTTGACCAAGGCTGCGGTGCTCGGACTGGTGCTGGCCACCGCCGCTCCCATGGCCGCCGAGGCCCAGAGCCGGGGCGACCGTCGCGAAAACCGCCGCGACTATCGCGAGGATCGACGGGACGACCGCCGCGAGTTTCGTCAGGAGCGCCGCGACGACCGCCGCGACTGGCGGCAGGGCGACTATGACAACCGCCGCGACTTCCGTCAGGACCGTCGGGAAGACCGGCGTGATTTCCGCGAGGAACGCCGCGACGACCGTCAGGATTTCCGCCGCGAACAGCGTTGGGACCGCAACAATCGCGACTGGTGGCGCGGCCGTAACGACTTCCGAGACTACCGCGGCGCCCGGAACGGCTACTGGTACGCCCCCAGCTACGGCTACTACCGCGTCGAGCCGCGCTATTACGGCCAGCGCTGGCAGCGGGGCCATTACCTGCCCCACTCCTATCGCAGCTACTACGTTCGCGACCCCTACGACTACAACCTGCGTCCGGCGCCGCGCGGCTACCGCTACGTCCACGCCGGCAATGACATCGTGCTGATCGCCATTGCGAACGGCCTGATCGCGAGCGTGCTGTCGGGCGTTTACTAGGGTCCGTCATACGCTCTGAAACGCGCCCCGCGGGCTTCGGCCGGCGGGGCGTTTTCGCATCCCGCTCCATTGTGACCACGCAGTTTGTTCAGTCATGGTTCATGATGAAAGCGCGACCTTGACCACAAGCCGTCTGACAGGGACGTGCGGGGAAGAATACGAGAATGAAACGCTCATTGATGGTCGCCGCAGCCCTTGCGGCCTTCGCCGTACCGGCCATGGCGCCCTTGACCGTCCTGGCCCAGGACGGAGAACGTGGCGGAGGCCGGCGCGGCGCCGCTCTCCAGAACGGGGACGAGGCTCGCGAAGACCGGCCTGACCGTCCTAACCGACCCGATACGCCGGATCAGCCCGACAGACCGCAACGCCCCGACAGGCCGGATCGACCGGATCGGCCGGATCGGCCTGACCGGCCGCAGACTCCGGATCAACCGCGCCCGGACCGGCCTGACCGGCCCGATAGACCTGATCGCCCTGACAGACCTGACCGGCCGCAAACACCTGATCGGCCGCGCCCGGACCGGCCTGACCGCCCGGACAGACCGGATCGCCCTGACCGGCCGCAAACGCCCGATCGGCCGCGCCCGGATCGTCCGGACAGACCCGACCGCCCTGACAGGCCTGACCGGCCGCGGCCTGATCAGCCTGACAGACCGGATCGCCCCGACCGGCCGCGCGATCGGGACGACCGGCGCGATGACCGATGGGATCGGCGCGAGGATCGGCGTGACGACCGCCGGGACCGTCGCGAGGATCGTTTCGAGCGTCGATCCGACCGCCGCGAGTATCGCGAGTTCCGCAACCGCTTCAATGGCGACCAATGGCGGCGAACCTGGAACCGCAACCACCGCGGCGACTGGTGGCGCAGCGATCGTCGGTTCCGGGGCTACAGCGGCTTCCGTATCGGTTTCTATTTCGCGCCGGGCTACGGCTATTACCAGGTGCCCCGGAACTACTGGGGCCAGCGCTACCATGTCGGCGACTACCTGCCGTCGATCTTCTGGCGCTATCAGCTGAATGACTGGCGCACCTACGGCCTCGGCTATCCGCCCGAGGGCACGCGCTGGGTGCTGGTCGACAACCACATCTATCTGATCGACCAGTACGACGGTTACATCATCGACGTCATCCTCGACGCCTGGAGCTGGTAAGCCGTCAGGACACGGAGGAAACGCCGTCCGGCCCCGGGGTCGGGCGGCGTTTTCCATTGTCAGAGCGAGGTTGCGGCCATCGCCGCGCCGGGCCAGAACCGGCTCCATGAGCGATCCGGCGATCAGCGACACGACCACCGGCGAGGAGGTCCCCTCCTCGCGTGCGCCACAGCTGGAGCTGTCCGAAGCCCTGATGGCCTCGCCGACCCGCTTCTTCAACCGCGAGATCTCGTGGCTGGCCTTCAACGGCCGGGTGCTGGAGGAGGCCGCCAATCCGGGGCACCCCCTGCTGGAGCGGCTGCGCTTCCTGTCGATTTCGGCCAACAATCTCGACGAGTTCTTCATGACCCGCGTCGCCGGCCTCAAGGGCCAGGTGCGCGAGCGGGTGCGCGTGCTGTCCGCCGATGGCCTGACCGCGGCCGAGCAGCTCGACAAGGTGAATGTCGCCGCCGGCAGCCTGATGGCCGAACAGCAGCGCCGCTGGCGCAAGCTGCGCAAGGAGCTGACGGGCGTCGGCATCGAGGTCGTCGATGCAGGCCGGATCACCAGGACCGAGCGCGAGCGGCTGGAGCCCGAGTTCCTGAACCAGCTGTTCGCCGTGCTGACGCCGATGGCGATCGACCCGGCCCACCCCTTCCCCTTCCTGCCCAACCTCGGCTTCTCGCTGGCGCTGAAGCTGAAGCGGCGCTCGGACAACCGCACGCTCTACGCCCTGGTCCCCGTGCCGACCCAGGTGAAGCGGTTCTGGCCGCTGGCGACCGACGGCCGCTCAACCCCCGGCCGCCGCCGCTATCTGACGCTGGAGAGCCTGCTGATGCTCTTCATCGACCACCTCTTCCCGGGCTGCGACGTGCTGGAGCGGGGCGTCTTCCGTCTGATCCGCGACTCGGACATCGAGATCGAGGAAGAGGCCGAAGACCTGGTCATGGAGTTCGAGGAGGCGTTGAAACAGCGCCGTCTCGGCTCGGTCGTGCGCATCAAGATCGAGGCGTCCATGCCGGACGACCTGCGGACCTTCATCACCGACCAGCTGGACGCCGCGCCGCAGGACATCGTTCTGGTCGACGGCATGCTGGGCCTGGCCCAACTGGCGGAGCTCATCCCCTCGGGCCACCCCGACCTGAAATTCAAGGGCTATGAGCCGCGCTATCCCGAGCGCGTACGGGACAACGGCGGCGACATCTTCGCGGCCGTGCGCGAGAAGGACATGCTGATCCACCATCCGTTCGAGAGCTTCGACGTGGTGGTCCAGTTCCTGCGCCAGGCGGCCCGCGACCCCCACGTTATCGCCATCAAACAGACGCTGTACCGGACCTCCAAGGACAGCCCGATCGTCGCCGCCCTGATCGAGGCGGCCGAGAACGGCAAGAACGTCACCGCCCTGGTTGAGATCAAGGCCCGGTTCGATGAGGAAGCCAATCTGCGCTGGGCCCGGGCCATGGAGCGGGCGGGCGTCCACGTCGTCTTCGGCTTCGTCGAATGGAAGACCCATGCCAAGCTCAGCGTCGTCGTGAGGCGCGAGGGCGAGGGGCTGAAGACCTACTGCCATTTCGGCACAGGCAACTATCACCCGGTGACGGCGCGGATCTACACCGACCTCAGCCTGTTCTCTTGCGACCCCGTGCTGGCCCGCGACGCTTCGCGCGTGTTCAACTACATCACCGGCTACGCGCAGCCCGACGAGCTGGAGGCCCTGGTGGTCTCGCCGCTCAACATGAAGACCACCCTGATCGACCTGATCGGCAAGGAGATGGCGGCGGCGGCCAAGGGCAAGCCGGCGGCGATCTGGGCCAAGATGAACTCGTTGGTCGATCCCCAGATCATCGACGCCCTGTATCGCGCCAGCCAGTGGGGCGTGCGCATCGAGCTCGTGATCCGCGGCATCTGCTGCCTGCGCCCCGGGGTAACGGGCCTGTCGGAAAACATCCGCGTCAAGTCCATCGTCGGCCGGTTCCTGGAACATAGCCGCATCGTCGCCTTCGCGAACGGCCGCGACCTGCCTCACGACAAGGCGAAGCTGTATATCTCTTCGGCCGACTGGATGAACCGGAACCTCGACCGCCGGGTCGAGCTGATGACCCCGGTGCTGAACGCCACGGTGCATGACCAGGTGCTGGACCAGATCATGGTCGCCAACCTCAAGGACGACGCCCAGAGCTGGGTGCTGGCCGCCGACGGCGCCTATCATCGGGTCACGCCCGCCGACCCCGAACGACCGTTCTCGGCGCACAAATACTTCATGACCAACCCCAGCCTGTCGGGGCGTGGCCGCAAGGTGAAGACCCTGCCGGGCCATCTCAGCTACGAGCCGTCGCGGAAGAAGCGTTGATGCCCGACGCGCTGCAATCCGTGATCGGCGCGCCGCGCGACGTCGCCGCCATCGACATCGGCTCCAACTCGGTGCGTCTGGTGCTGTACCGGCTGGAAGGCCGCGCCATCTGGACGGTATTCAACGAGAAGGTGCTGGCGGGTCTCGGGCGCGACCTGGGGGAAACCGGCCGCCTGTCAGTCGAGGGCGCGGCCCAGGCCCTGACCGCCCTCAAGCGGTTCGCCGCCGTCATCGACGGCGTTCAGCCCGCCCACACCTTCGTCGCCGCCACCGCCGCCGTGCGCGAGGCCGAGGATGGCCAGGAGTTCTGCGACCGCGTCGCCGCCGCCACAGGGCTGAAGATCCGCGTCCTGTCCGGCGAGGAGGAGGCGCGTTACGCCGCCCTCGGGGTCCTCGCGGGCATTCCGCACGCCGACGGGGTGGTCGGCGACCTCGGAGGCTCCAGCCTCGAACTGGTCCGTCTCGCCGACGGCATGGCGGGACGCGGGACGACCCTGCCCCTCGGCCCCTTCGCCCTGGCCGACGCGCGCGGCTTCGACGCAGACCGCCTGCGCGGGACTATCGCGGGGCGGCTGAAGCCCGTCGGCGACTACCGGTCCGACACCCTCTATGCGGTCGGCGGCGCGTGGCGGACCCTCGCCCAGGTGCATATGGAAATCACCGGCTATCCGCTGCGCATCGTGCACCAGTACGAGATGGACGCCGTCGACCTGATGGGCACGGCCCGGCTGATCGCCCGGTCGTCGAAGGCCTCGCTGGAGAAATGGCCCGGACTGTCGCGCAAGCGCGCCGACACCCTGCCCCTGGCCGCGCTCGTGCTGGAAGGCCTGATCGAACGGCTGGGGCTGAAGCGGATCGTTCTGTCGGCCTGGGGTGTCCGCGAAGGTCTGTTGTATGAGGCGCTTGAGCCCGAGGTCGCGTCCGCCGACCCACTGCTGGCGGGCTGCTCGGCCCTGGGCGCCCGTCAGGGCATTTCACCCGCGCTGCCCGGCGCCCTGAATGGCTGGATCGCGCCCTTGATGGCCGCCCTGCCCCCGGTGTTCGATCGGGACCGCGACGCCGTGCTGGCTGACGCGGCCTGCCGACTGGCCGATCTCGGCGCCCGTCTGCATCCCGACCACCGCGTCGAACTGGCCTTTGATCAGGTGCTGCGCGCGCCGGTGCCGGGCCAGAACCATGCTGAACGGGCCTATCTCGCCGTGGCCGTGAACGCCCGGTATGGCGGGGGCGGCTCGACGCCCGAGCCGAAGACGGTGGCCCGCCTTCTGAACGAGGAACAGCGGCAGGGCGCCCGCGCCCTCGGCCTGGCGATCCGGCTGGCCTGCGACCTGTCCGGCCGATCGCCCCAGCTGCTGGTCAACGCCCGCGCCGGGGTGAAGGACGGCGCCCTCGTCCTGACAGCCTCCGACGGCTATGCCGACGTCCTGCTGGGCGAACAGACCCGCCGCCGCGGCAAGGCCCTGGCCGAGGCCATGAGCTTGAAGCTGGATATCCGCTCGGGCGACTGACCCGGCGTCAGTCCCCGCCCCACCAGCGCAGCTCGACGTTCCGCGGTGGCGCTTCGCCGACCGTCAGCGTTCCCGTGACCACGACCCCCTCATCGCCGAGGTTGCGCCGCGAGGTCGCCAGGGCCCCGGGATCGAGCGCCCCCTCAAAACGGACCGCGCCCAGTTCGGCCGACTGACCTTCGAAGCGGATGCGGGTGTCCGTCACGGAATAGACCGTCGGCAGGACGCGAGCGGTGATGCTGCGCGCCTCGCCGATCTCGGTTTGGACCATAGGGCTGGTCACGTCGTCGAACTGCAGCATGACCGGGCCGAACGTCCCGCTCCGGCTTCGGCCTTCCCAGGCCTGGAACTCCTGCGCCTGACCGACGAAGACATGATCGAACGACCATTTCCCGATCCGCACCTCGCGCGCGGGCATGTAGTAGCCGGACAGGTACGAACTCAGGCTGTGGCTGAACGCCGGGGCGGAGGAGTCCGGGGCTTCGGCCGGAGCATCCGGCCGGTCGCATGACGCCAGAAGCGCCAGGCCAACCGCCAGTCCGATCAAATTTCGCATGACGAGGGCTCCCTGAACGTCCGGCGCCAACCGGACCACGGAGCGGTCCGCCTGTCCACCGTCAGGGCAGGTGGGCGGCGATATGCAGCCAGCCGGTCGCCTGGCCGGCGTCGATCAGTTCAAACACCGGAATTGCGAGCAGGAAGACCAGCCCGTCGCGGATCGTCGTCACGAACAGGCTCGGACGGATGGTCAACTGATCCTCATCCCGCCACAGCGAAAAGCACGGCCAGAAGCGCGGCGTGCGGGCCTTGTAGGCGATGTAGACGGCCCCGAACTCCCGTTCCAGAAACGCCTCCTCGCGCCGGACCGTCATGTAGAAGACGGCCATGGCCGCCAGCACAAAGCCCAGACCGATCGTGACGCTGCCGCTCTGCGCCCCGATCCCGAAGGCGCCGATGTAGCTGAAGACATAGAGTGGGTTGCGGCTGATCGAATAGGGACCGCGATCAACGATCTCGGCCTTCTTTCGCCCGCCGATGTACAGCGAGCACCAGGCCCGGCCGACGATCGACAGGATCATGGCGACGAACCCGATGGACTCGACCCGCTCGTGCCATTCGCCGTCGACGCCGCCGAGCGACTGGGTGACCAGGGCGAGTCCAACCAGCCCCACAAGAGCCGCGAGTACGGCCGCCTTGCGAATCTTCTGAACCGCGCCGAGGTCCAATGCCGGTCGATGTGCCGTGATCATGGGGTCGCCTCCGATTATCAAACCCAAACGACCCGAGCGTGACCATTTCAAGCCCGTATCTTTACGGGCACCCTGCGCTCGCGACTAGCGGTCGAGGCCGCGGTCCAGCGCCCGGAATGAGGCGATCGAGAGCTCGGTTACGCTGATGAAGACCGAGGGCGTGATCTTCTCGAAATCGTCCGACGGGCGGTGATAGTCCGGATGGTAGTTCACCCCCAGGTACAGGAACGGCACCTGGGCCCGGTGGAAGGCGGCGTGGTCCGACGACTCGACCCAGTTGTCCTGGCCGGTGTCCTGCGGCGTGTCCTTGCCGAAGGCCAGCGCCACCGCGCCATTGGCCGGAATCGGCTCGAGCAGGGGGCGGAACGTCGGATTCTGATAGGTGCCCGTGACCCACAGCTTGCCGTCGGTCTCGGCCCGCGCCGTCATGTCGAAATTCAGGTTCATGGCGATGGATTCGAGCGGCATCGGCGGCACCTCGACGAAATGCTTCGCGCCCAGCAGGCCGTGCTCTTCGCCGTCGAGGGCCACGATCAGTACGCTGTGCTCGGGCGCCTGACGCTTCAGATCGGCGGCCAGGGCCAGCATGGTTGCCACGCCGGAGGCGTTGTCGTCCGCGCCGTTGAACACCAGGCCCTCGGCGTTGACGCCGACGTGGTCGTAGTGGGCCGTGACGACGATATAGCGGTCGGTGACGCGCGTGCCGGGGATCACCCCGATCACATTGACGCCGTTGTACGTCTTCGGTCCCGCGCGGGTCCGGCCCTGCATCTCCCACGGCTGCAGCCGGCCCATCGGCGCCGCTACGACGCCCAGCGCCTCCAGCCGGCCGACGATGTAGGTGCGCGCCCTCTCTCCGCCCGCCCCGCCGGTGTCGCGGCCCTGCATGTCGTCGGCCGACAGGATGCGCACATCTTCCAGCAGCTGGGCGTGCATCGCCGACGGCGCCGGCGCGGCCGCTGCGGGCGGCGTCGCCTCGGGTCCGAACAGACCGGCGCAGGCCGACAGCAGAAGGGCGCCGCCGAGGGCGGTCGACAGGGCGAAAAGACGAACGTGACGCATGGGGGCTCCTGGGAATCGCCGCGACGCTAGCCGAGCGCGGCGGCGGTGTCAGTTTAACTCCCTGTCATCCGGCTTCCGGGCCTCGCAACCCCGTCGGCCGATGCTAGAACGACCCGGTGAGTCCTTCCGGCGAGCCCCCCATGTCCGACATCCCCGTCGATCAGCTGTCCGAGTCCGCCGCGCGCGAGGAGCTCGACCGGCTGGCCGCCGAGCTGGCCCGGCACGACGCCCTCTATCACGCCGAAGACGCCCCCGAGATTTCCGACGCCGACTATGACGCCCTCAAGCGCCGCGCGCTCGAGATCGAGGACCTGTTTCCCGATCTGACCAGTCCCGCCTCGCCGTCGCAGGTGGTCGGCGCGGCGGCCTCCAGCCAGTTCGCCCCGGTGCGCCACGGCGTGCCCATGCTGTCGCTCGACAACGCTTTCTCTCCGGAAGAGGTGACCGACTTCGTCGCGCGCATCCGCCGCTTCCTCAAACTGCCCGGCGACGAACACATCGCCTTCGTCGCCGAGCCCAAGATCGACGGCCTGTCCGCCAGCCTGCGCTACGAAAAGGGCGTGCTGGTCACCGGCGCCACGCGCGGCGATGGCAAGGCCGGCGAGGATGTCACCGCCAACCTGCGCACCCTGAAGGACATTCCCGACCGTCTGAAGGGTTCGGGCTGGCCCGCCGTGGTCGAGGTGCGGGGCGAGGTCTATGCCCCCAATGACGCCTTCGACGCCTTCAACGCCGCCGCCGAGGCCGAGGGTCAACGCACCTACGCCAACCCGCGCAATTTCGCCGCCGGCTCGCTGCGCCAGAAGGACCCGACGGTCACAGCCGCGCGACCGCTGCGCTTCTTCGCCTACGCCTGGGGGGAGACCTCGGCCGCCTTCGCGAAAACCCAGGCCGGCGCGCTCGAGGCCCTGGAGAGCTGGGGCTTCCCGGTCAACGACCGGTCGCGCCGGGTCGAGGACGAGACTGGCCTGCTGGCCCTCTACGACGGCCTCCAGACCGACCGCGCGACCCTCGGCTATGACATCGACGGTGTGGTCTACAAGGTCGACCGGCTGGACTGGCAGTCCCGCCTCGGCTTCGTCGCGCGCACCCCGCGCTGGGCCATCGCCCACAAATTCCCGGCCCAGCAAGCGACGACGGTGCTGGAAGACATCGACATCCAGGTTGGTCGCACCGGCTCGCACACGCCCGTCGCCCGGCTGCACCCGGTCACGGTCGGCGGCGTCGTCGTCCGCAACGCCACCCTGCACAACGCCGATGAGATCGCGCGGCTGGACGTCCGCCTCGGCGACACCGTCACCCTGCAGCGCGCGGGCGACGTCATCCCCCAGATATTGGGTGTCGTCGATCCCGACCGGCCGGGCCGCGGCGAACCGTGGGAGTTCCCGCACATCTGCATCTGCCCCCTGAAGACCGCGCTGGTGAAGGAAACCAACGCCTCGGGGGTGGAGTCCGTCGTGCGCCGCTGCACCGGCGAACTGGCCTGCCCATTCCAGCGCATCGAACACCTCAAGCATTTCTGCAGCCGACGCGCTTTCGACATTGAGGGCCTCGGCGAGAAACAGCTGATCGCCTTCCACGAACGCGGCTGGATCAGCCAGCCCGCCGACATCTTCCGCCTCGCCCGCGACGTCGGGAAGCTCGACACCCTGCGCGCCGAGGACGGCTATGGCGAGACCAGCGTCCGCAACCTCGTCGCGGGCATCGACGCCC
Source organism: Brevundimonas sp. (assembly GCF_051860745.1). Lineage (GTDB taxonomy): Bacteria > Pseudomonadota > Alphaproteobacteria > Caulobacterales > Caulobacteraceae > Brevundimonas. The sequence goes on along the minus strand of NZ_JBHYDN010000006.1, from coordinate 156,909 downwards.
GGCGCACCATCGCGCTGGACCGCTTCATCTACGGCCTCGGCGTGCGCGACATCGGCGAACAAACGTCTATCGTCCTGGCCCGCGCCTTCGAGACCTGGTCCGCCTTCGAGACCGCCTGTCTCGCCGCCGCCGGGGGCATTCCCAGCGAGGACTGGGTCCGGCTGAACGAGGCCCACGCCGTCTCGCCCCGCGTGGTCGCCGCCCTCGCCGAGGCCTCGCCGCCCGCCGCCGATCCGTGGCCCGAAGCCGCCATCGACCAGAAGATCGCCCTCGCCTTTCCCGGCCTCGCCGCCCCCGCCCGCCGCGGCCTCGCCATCCTCGCCGACGACTGGGCCGGACTGGTGCGCCTGGCCGCGATCGCCCGCGACGAAGGCCCCTCCGAGGGCCTCGGCCAGATCGCCGGCGTCTCCGGCGTCGGACCGGTCGCCGCCCGTGCGCTGGCCCTGTTCTTCCGCGAGACCCACAACCGGGCCATGGTCGACGCCCTGGTCCGCGAAATGGATCGGATCGAGGACGCGGAGAAACCCAGGTCCGACACCGCTGTCGCCGGCAAGACCGTGGTCTTCACCGGCGCGCTCGAACGATTCACCCGCGACGAGGCCAAGGCCCGCGCCGAGGCCCTCGGCGCCAAGGTTTCCGGCTCGGTGTCGAAGAAGACCGACTACCTCGTCGCCGGCCCCGGCGCCGGCTCCAAGATGGCCGACGCGCTCAAGCACGGCGTCACGGTCCTGACCGAGGACGAATGGCTGGCCCTGATCGGCTGACCCCGTCTCCTCCCTGTTCGCGCAGCGAATGGGGAGGTGGCGCGGCGCGGCTTCGCGCCGTGACGGAGGGGTGGACGACGCGCGCCGGCGCCCCTCCACCATGCTTCGCATGGTCCCCCTCCCCATCGCTTCGCGACAGGGAGGAAACGCCCTACCGGTTCAACGCCGCCCGCGCCGCCTCGGCATAGCGGTGGCCCGAGGCCGCTCCCTTGGGAAACACCGCCTCGATCCGCGCCTGATCGTCTGCAGTCAGCGTCAGATCGACCGCCGCCGCATTCTCCTCCAACGTCCGGATGCGCCGCGTTCCCGGGATCGGGACCAGCGTCTCGCCCTGGGCCAGCACCCAGGCCAGGGCCAGCTGCGCCGCCGTCACGCCCCTGTCCGCAGCAATGGCCGCGACGGCGTGGACCAGGTCGATGTTCTTCTGGAAATTCTCGCCCTGGAAGCGCGGGTTCGAGCGTCGGAAGTCGTCGGCGGCCAGATCCTCGACCGACTTGATCTCGCCCGAGAGAAAGCCCCGACCCAGCGGACTGTAGGGCACGAAGCCGATGCCCAGCTCGTCGCAGGTCGCGAACAGTTCGTCCTCCGGCTCGCGGCTCCACAGCGAATACTCCGTCTGCAGGGCGGTGATCGGGTGCTCGGCATGGCCCCGGCGCAGCGTCTCCGGCGAGGCCTCCGACAGGCCGAGGAAGCGCACCTTGCCCTCGGTCACCAGCTCGCCCATCGCCCCGACCGTCTCCTCGATCGGCGTGTTCGGGTCGACGCGGTGCAGATAATAGAGATCGACGTGGTCCATCCCCAGACGCTTCAGGCTGCCCTCGATGGCGCGGCGCACATTGGCCGGCGAGCCGTCGACGGCCAGGGCGGTGCGTTCGGCATTGTAGCCGATGCCGAATTTGGTCGCCACGAACGCCCGGTCGCGCCGGTCAGCCAGCGCCTTGCCGACCTGAATCTCGTTCGTGTGCGGACCGTACATCTCTGCCGTGTCGAGGAAGGTGACGCCGAGGTCGAGCGCGCGGTGGATTACCGCCGTCGCCTGCGCCTCATCCGAGGCCTGGCCATAGAAGGCCGCCATACCCATACAGCCGAGGCCAATGGCCGAAACCTGAGGGCCGCCGCGGCCGAGTTTGCGCGTCTTCATGACCGCTCTCCGTGAATTGTGGGGGGCCGGCGACGCATCCGCCGACCCACAGGAGATGGGCGCCGTTCGGCCTTAATTCAAGGGCGCTGCCTGCCCCCGCAGCCAGTCCAGCGCCTCGCCCTCCAGCAACGGTCCGACCTTGGCCAGAACCTCGGCGTGATAGGCGTCGACATAGGCCCGCTCGTCCGGCGTCAGGAGATCCACATCGATCAGCTTGCGGTCCAGCGGCGCGAGGGTCAGCTGTTCGAATCCGTGCATCGGCCGCTCGCCGCCCGGAATCGCCGTCGGCGGGGTCACCACTTGCAACGTCTCGATCCGGATGCCCCAGTGGCCCTCGCGGTAGTAGCCGGGCTCGTTCGACAGGATCATGCCGGTCAGCAGCGGCTGGCTGTTGACCGCCTTGGCGATCCTTTGCGGCCCCTCATGCACACCCAGATAAGAGCCCACGCCGTGGCCGGTGCCGTGGTCGTAGTCATGGCCCGCCATCCACAGCGGCAGCCGCGCCAGGGCGTCCAGCTGGTGGCCCGTCGTTCCGACCGGGAAGCGCACCACAGCCATGGCGATATGGCCCTTGAGCACGAGGGTGAACATGCGGCGCTGGGCGGCCGTCGGCTCGCCCACCGCCATCGTCCGGGTCACATCGGTGGTGCCGTCCAGATACTGGCCGCCGCCGTCCACCAGCAACAGACTGCCCTTCTCCATCCGCCGGATGGTGCGGGTCACGGGCTTGTAGTGCGGCAGGGCGCCGTTGGGCCCGGCCCCGGCGATGGTGTCGAACGACAGGTCCCTCAGCGCGCCGGTGGCCTCGCGGAATTCCTCCAGCGCTTCGGCGATCTGGCGCTCGTCCGGCAGGGTCTCCTGCCCCACGGTGTCGACCCAGTGCAGGAAGCGGGTCAGGGCCGCGCCGTCGCGGATGTGCGCCTGACGGCTGCCCTCGATCTCGACCGGATTCTTGCAGGCTCGCGGCAGGGTGCAGGGGTCCATGCCGCGCACCACGGTCGCGCCCGTCGCCTCGAGCCGATCGAAATACCAGGCCGGCGACTGGCCCGGATCGACCAGCACCTTCTGGCCCGAAAGGCCGTCGAGCACGGCGTCCAGCGCGGCGGGCGCTTCCAGCGTCACCGCATCGCCCAGCCAGTCGGGCAGTTCATTGGTCACCTTGCGCGGATCGAGGAACAGCTGCGCCGTCCCGTCCGCCTTCACCACCGCCTGCCCGAGTGGCAGGGGCGTGCGGATCACGTCGCCCCCGCGGATGTTGAACAGCCAGGCCAGCGACGCCGGCGCCGTCAGCACGGCGGCATCTGCGCCCGCCTTCGCCACCGCCTCGCCGATGCGGGCGCGTTTCAAGGCGCTGCTCTCGCCGCTGTAGCGGTCTTCGTGCGGGACCACCGGCGCGGTCGGCTGCTCCGGACGTTCCTCGGCCCAGGCGAGATCGAGCGGATTGGGTTCGACCGGCTTCAGCTCGGCCCCGGCCTTCTTCGCCGCACGCTTCAGCGTCGCAAGGGCGTCGGGACTGTGCAGCCGTGGATCATAGCCGATCACCGAACCCTTCGGCGCCCGCTCCAGCCAGGCCGGAACGCCGCCCTCGACGAGGTCGAGAATCTCGAACTGCGCCGGGTCCACCTGGGCCCTGACCTGAACCGTATAGCGGCCGTCCGCGAACACGGCGGCCCGGTCCATCAGCACGGCGCCCGCGCCGGCCGAACCGGTGAAGCCGGTCAGCCAGGCCAGCCGGTCGTTGGCGGCGGGCAGGTATTCGTTCTGGTGCTCGTCCTCGTGCGGGACCAGCAGGCCGTCGAGCCCCTGCTCGGCCATCTTCGCGCGCACGCGCGGCAGATGTTTCGCCCCGAAGGACGGATCGGTGGTTTCGTCGAAGCACTGGCGCATGGCGGCGAAACTAACGTCCCGCCGCCATGTCGCAAGCCGTCAGTTCTGCGGCGCGGTCGGCGTGACGATCGCGGGAGCCGGGACCTGCACCTCCCGCTCGATGACCATCGGCGTTGAAGCACGGGCTTCGGCGGCGCGAGCCTCGCTGGCGGCGCGGATGGCGTCGGCCTGCGAACGGGCGGCGTCGGCGCGGGCGATGTCGACGCTGGCCTGGGCTCCGGCGACCTGGCCCTGGATCAGGGCCGAATCCGCCTGGGCCTGGGCGGCGGCGGTGTCGAGCTGGGCTTCGAGCAGCGCCTCGTCCGACTGCGTGTCGGGTCCGCGCGCGAGGATCCAGAACACCGCGATAAGGACCGCGGCGCCCAGGATTCCGGCGATCCACCAGCCGGTGTTGGACTCGCGCACGACGACGGTTTCGACCGTCTCGGTCACATGGGCTGGCGATACGATGGTCTCGGTGATGACCGTCTCGCGGCGGTCGGGATCGTTGTTGGGGTCGTAATGCGTCACAGGCAGTTCCTCCACTGAACTGCCGCAACGGTTGCGGACGACGCCCGTTCCGCTGTTAACCCACCCGCCTCAAAACCAGCGCGCTCCAGGCGTCCCGATGGATGCGCCGCTCGAGGACGAAGCCGCGCGAAAGATAGGCCGCCGACACCCGCCGCTCCTGCGTCCGCAGCAGGCCCGACAGGATGGCGACGCCGCCGAGGCTCAGCGCGTTCTTGATGTCCTGCGACAGGGAGACCAGCGGCGGGGCCAGGATGTTGGCGAACACCAGATCATAGGGACCGTGCTGGCGGACCTTGCGGTCATTCAGCCCGAAGGCGTGCACGAAGCGGGCGTCCGCCATGTTCAGCTTCGCATTCTCGTTGGCGATACGCACCGAGGGCCTGTCGATGTCGGTGCCGACGGCGACCTTCGATCCGGTCCTGGCCGCCGCGATGGCCAACACGCCCGTACCGCAGCCGACATCGAGAACGCGCTCGAACCGTTCGCGCTTCAGGAGTTCGTCAAAGGCGATCAGACAGCCGACCGTGGTGCCGTGGTGCCCGGTGCCGAAGGCGGCGCCCGCGTCGATCTTCAGATTGACGGTATTCCCCGGCACGCTGCCCTCGTCGTGCGCGCCATAAACGAAGAACCGGCCCGCGCGCACGGGCGGCAGGCCCGACAGCGACATGGCCAGCCAGTCGGCGTCGGCCAGTTTCTCGACCTTTACGGTCAGGCCGTCATGCGCCTTCAGCCGCGCCTCGATGCCGCGGGCGTCGTCGGCGTCGTTGGGAAAGGCGTCTATTCGCCAGATGCCCTTGTCCTCGTCTTCCTCGAGAATCGAATAGGTGGCGCCCTCCAAAAACGGATCGGAATCCAGCGAAACAGCGGCGGCCTCGGCGATCGCGCGCGGGCCCCGGGCGATTATTTGAACTGCGGACTCGGACATTTCTCAAACACCGCTATCATTGCGAATCGAGACGCGCGCTGGCGTGCTCTCCTGCGCCAGCATCAACCAACTGAACCGAGGGGTCGGGGAATTCATGGCTAAAGCACCATCCAAGCCTAAGGCGGCCGCCAAACCGAAGCCGGCGCCCGCCGCTTCCAAGCCGAAACCGGCGGCAAAGTCGAGCGCCGCGCCGAAGGCCGCTGCAAAACCTGCCGCCAGGCCCGCCGCTCCGAAGGCCGTCGCGAAGAAGCCTGCCGCCAAGGCCGCCGCCAAACCCGCAGTCAAGGCGGCTCCCAAGGCCGCCGCGAAACCGGCGGTGAAGAAACCTGCCGTCAAGAAGCCCGCTGCGAAGAAGCCCGCAGCCAAGGCTGCGCCGAGAGCCGCTGCGAAGCCGGTCGCCAAGCCGGCCGCCGCGCCCCGGCCCGCTGCTGCAGCGCCCGCACTCGCGCCCGCTCCGAAGCCGGCGGCTCCGGCTCGCACCGCGGCCAGGCCCGCAGAGAAGAAGGGCTTCTTCGCATCGCTCAGCCGGATCATCTTCGGCAAAAGCTGACCATCAACGCCTGAAATGACGAAGCGCCGGTGGATCGCTCCACCGGCGCTTTTTCGTGTTCCTTCCATCCGCTCACCCCGGCGAATGCCGGGGCCAGGATGGAAGCCTGGTCGATGTCGGGAATGTTCGAGCGTGCTGTCCAGGCTTTCGCTGGTGTTTTCTGGGTCCCGGCATTCGCCGGGATGAGCGGGCAAGAACTCAGTCTGCCGGCAGATCTTCCGCCAGGATGGCCATCTCGAACATGAAGCTGCCGGCCTCGTCCTCGTCCTCGAAAACGACGCCGATGAACTCATCGCCGACATAGACCTCGCAGGAGTCATTGGGCTTGCCGCGCGGCTTCAGGATGATGCCGCCGGTGTTGAAGGTACGCTTCAGGTGCGTCTCGACGCGCTTCATGTCAGCGGTGTTCATGCTCGGCCTCAGGTCTGTCGTGAAGGCGCGGACCCTAGAGAAAGCCCCGCGCGAGGGGAAGGTCAGATGACGAAGTCGTAGACGATGTCGGCCAGCGTATGGTCCATCGTCCGCGCCGGCGTCGCCTCTGTCGGGCAGTTGACCAGCCGCGCGGGCACGCCCGCCACGGTGCAGCCCGCCGGCACGGCCTTAAGCACCACCGAACCCGAGGCCACCTTGGCGTAGTCGCCGACAGTGATGTTGCCCAGCACCTTGGCCCCGGCGCCCAGCAGCACCCCCTTGCCGATCTTCGGATGCCGGTCGCCGCGCCCGGCGCCCGTGCCGCCCAGGGTGACGTTGTGCAGCATCGACACCTCATCGCCGACCACCGCCGTCTCGCCGATGACAATGCCGGTGCCGTGGTCGAGAAACAGGCCGGAACCCAGCCGCGCGGCCGGATGGATGTCGACCTGGAACAGTTCGGAAATCCGGCTCTGAAAATGGAAGGCCAGGGTCTCGCGGCCCTCGGTCCACAGCCAGTGTGACACGCGCCACGCCTGCAGGGCCTGGAATCCCTTGAAGTAGAGGAAGGGCTGCAACAGCGTCTTGATCGCCGGGTCCCGCTCGGCCACGGCCTGAAGGTCGGCCTCGGCGGCGGCGACGATGGACGGATCGGCGGCGAAGGCGTCGCGGCACACTTCGCGGACCGACATCGGCCCCAGTTCGCTGTCGCCCAGCTTGCGCCCGATCTGGAAGCTCAGGGCGCTGGCCAAGTCGTCGTGCGACAGGATGACGGCGCTCATCTGCGACGCCAGATGCGGCTCGTCCCGGGTCGCCGCCTCGGCGGAGGCGCGCAGGTCCGACCAGCAGTCAGACCGCTGCGCGACAATTTCGAGCTTGGGCATCGCGGACTCCTTCGGCTTCATCATACGCCCGCCAGCATGGCCTTCGCCAGTTCGGGCGGCAGATCGCCTTCCCGCGCCATATGGTAGGCCCGGAGCGCGGTCGCCAGCGTGAACATGTCCCGGATCGCTCCTGTCCTGATCTCGGCCAGCAGATCGGCGAACGGCACGCGCACGACGCGGATGATCTCGGTCGGATCAGGGGCGACGGGCGCCGGCGTCAGCCTCCAGGCGATCCATGCCATGGCCCGCTCGTCGGTCACGGAATTGCTCATCTCGGCCTTGTAGGCCGGAAGCCAATGCGCCGCCTCAAGCCCGGCCTCCTCGGCCAATTCCCGCCGCGCGCCCTCGATCGGATCCTCGTCGCACGGCGCCCCGCCCTCGGGCATCTCCCATGACCAGTTCATCAGGGCGAAGCGCTGCTGACCGACCAGGGTCACCGTGCCGTCCTCATGCACCGGCAGCACCCCGACCGACAGATTGCGCGGCCGCATCACCACATAGTCGGCCTTCAGCCCCGTCGGCGCGGTCGCGTCATGGCGGGTCAGCCGCAGCCAGGGGTTCTCGAACGTCACGGCCGAACCGGCGTCGCGCCACGGCGGCGGCCGGTCGCTTCCATCGTCCCAGCCGGGCAGCGGGCGGTCGTCGTCGAAAGTCTTGTGGGAGTCGCTCATGGGTCCGGGTATGGCGCACCGGGCCTCGCGCGCCTAGGTCAGGCCCATGACCGACGCCGATCTGGGAGCCGCCCTCCCCCTGCCCGTCCCGTCCGCCGAGATGCAGGACCGCCTCACGCACCGACGCTCGGCCCCGGCCCAGGCCCTGACCACACCCGGCCCTTCGCGGGTCGAGGTCGAGCGCATTCTGCTGCTCGGCGCCCGCACCCCCGACCACGGCAAGCTCTTCCCCTGGCGGTTCGTGGTCATGGGCCCGCAGAGCCGCGCCGACCTCGCCGTCGCCCTCACGCCCCTCGCTGTTCGCCAGCCCGACCCCGGCAAGGCCGCCAAGGTGTTGTCCAAACTGACCGCCCCGCCCCTGACCATTCTGGTGCTCTCTGTGCCCGTCCCCGGCCACAAGGTGCCGGAGTGGGAGCAGCAGCTCTCCGCCGGCGCCGTCTGCATGAACCTCAAACACGCCGCCAATGCGCTGGGCTTCGCCGCCAGCTGGATCACCGACTGGTACAGCTACGATCCGGACGCCCTGGCCCTCTACGGCGTCGGCGCGGGCGAGCGTGTGGCCGGCTTCATCCACATCGGGACCCTGGCCGAGCCGCCGCTGGAGCGGCCCCGCCCGGACGTCGCGGCCCTCACGACCTGGCGCGACTGACCCTCAGAGTCTGAACAGGCCGAGGCTCGCCAGCGTCGCCGCCGCCATCAAGGCGGTGACCACCACCAGCAGGGCGGTGAGCAGGTTTTCGGTGCGGTCGGGCCGGTTGAGCATGGCGAATCTCCGCCTGCATCATCTCGCGATTCGGCGATTTCAGGCGTCCCAGACGCCGCCGACCATCCGCCGCGCCAGCAGCGGCTTGCCCAGCCAATAGGCCAGCTCCGCCGGCCGCTCGATATCCCACACCGCCAGATCGGCGGCCTTGCCGGCCTCCAGCGTGCCGATCTCGCCTTCCAGACCCAGCGCCCGCGCCGCGATCCGCGTCGCCCCGGCCAGCGCCTCCTCGGGCGTCAGCCGGAACTGCACGCAGGCCAGATTGATCGCCGCCGTCATCGAGGCCAGCGGCGACGTTCCAGGATTGCAGTCCGTCGCCACCGCAATCGCCACCCCATGCCGGCGCAACAGCTCCACGGGCGGCGGCGTGGTCTCGCGCAGCATCAGATAGGCCCCGGGCAGCAGCACGGCGACGACCCCGGCCTCGGCCATGGCCCGCACGCCCGTCTCGCCCGTATGTTCGACATGGTCCGCCGACAGCGCCCCGAACCGCGCCGCCAGCGCCGCCCCGCCGCCGTCGGACAACTGGTCGGCGTGCAGCTTGACAGGCAGCCCCAGCGCCCGCGCCTTGTCGAACAGCCGTCCCACCTCCTTGGTCGAGAAGGCGATCGGCTCGCAGTAGGCGTCAACCGCATCGACCAGGCCCTCGGCATGGGCTGCGGGCAGGATCTCGTCCACAGCCAGATCGACATAGCGGCCCCGGTCCGCCTTCCACTCGGGCGGCACCGCGTGCAGGCCCAGATAGCTGGTGCGCACCCGCACGCCCGCCTCGCGCCCGATCCGCCGCGCGACGCGCAGCATCTTCAGCTCGCTGTCCCGATCGAGCCCATAGCCCGACTTGATCTCGACCGTGGTCACCCCCGTCGCCTTCAGCCCCGACAGCCGCCCCAGCGCGCTCGCATACAGCTCATCCTCCGACGCCGCCCGCGTCGCGGCCACGGATGAGACGATGCCGCCCCCCGCGCGCGCGATCTCCTCATAGGTGGCCCCGCCGAGCCGCTGTTCGAACTCGCCCGAGCGGTCGCCGCCGAACACCAGATGGGTATGACAGTCGACCAGCCCCGGCGTGACCCAGCGTCCGTCCAGCCGGTCGGTCGTCACCGCCGTGTGCGCCGGCAGATCGGCGCGGGCGCCCGCCCAGACAATCCGCCCGTCGCCGATCAACAGCGCCCCGTCCTCGACGGCGCCGTACGGCTCGCCGCCCGACGTCATCATGGCCAGACGGCAGTCGGTGACCAATCTCATGTCCCTCTCCCCTCGGGAGAGGGGTTCTGAGTACGATCCTTCATCTTCCCGCAAAGCCCGCCAGCAGTTCGCAAAACCACCGCCCCGCCGTCAGCGAGCCGAGATCGCCGATCTCCAGCGACGGATCGTATTCCGTCAGGTCCACCGCCCTGACCTTCGCATGCGCCCCGATCACTCGCGTCGCATCGAAGAAGTCCTGGACCGAAACCCCACCCGGCCGTGCGCCCGGCGAGGCCGGCCACTGGCTCCGGTCGATCACATCGATGTCGAAATCGACGTAGATGACGTCGCAGAGGCCCGACAGCCGTTCCAGTTCCTGCGCGACCACCACCGCCATGCCCAGTTCACGGCAGGCCCGCGCCGTCCGCACCGATATCCCCGCCGCCTTGGCCTTGTCGTGGGCCCGTTTCGTATTGGCGAAGGGCGCGAGGCCGATCTGGCTGACCCGGTGGCCCGAAAGCCCGTCCTCGAGCAGCGCCTGCACCGGATTGCCGTTGGTCAGGCCCTGATCGGTGTCGCGCAGGTCGAAATGGGCGTCCAGCGTCAGCACCCCGACCCTGTCCAGCCCCAGCGCATGCACGCCCGGCCGGGTGATGGCGTTGTTGCCGCCGATCAGCACCGTCAGCTCGCGCGTTCCCTGCGCCGCCGCCGCATCCCGCACCGGGGCGAAGGCGTCCGCCGGCGACATGCCCTTCAGCGCCACGTCGCCCGCGTCATGCACCCGTGTAGACAGCTCGGCGCCGGTCTCCACGTCATAGGTCGAGAACCGCGGCAGCACCGCCCGGAACGCCTTCGGTCCGAGGTCGCACCGCCCCGGCGTCAGCGACCGCTCGTTCAGCCCCGCGCCGATCAGGGCGACAGGGGCGTCCGGGTGGCAGCCGACGAGGTCGGCGATGCTCGTCCAGCGAAGGGCTTCTGAGTCTGTCATCCGACCACATAACTCCTTCTCCGCTCAGGGGAGAAGGCCGAGGCGCCGGCCCTCTCCGACGGCCGATGTGGCCCGCCTTGTCATCCCGGCCGCAGCGAAGCGGAGAGCCGGGACGGGACTGACGCCCATCACCCCACCTCCCGGACAGCCCGTCAGGGCTGATCCGGGAGACAGCCGGACGCCACCCGGCCTGTCTCCCGGACAACCGCTGCGCGGCTTCCGGGAGAGCTCAGAAGCGTCAGCAAACGTCCCGGACATCGCCTTTGGCGATTCCGGGATGACAAGGGACCGGCGCTTCTCCCCCGAGGGGAGAAAGCGCTAGAAGGCCTGATGACGACTCAACAGACGAACACCCGCGTCATTCGCAGCCCACGCGGCCTCGACATGACCGCGAAGACCTGGGCCGCCGAGGCCGCCCTGCGCATGCTGATGAACAACCTCGATCCCGAGGTGGCCGAGCGCCCCGAGGACCTGGTGGTCTATGGCGGGATCGGCAAGGCCGCGCGCGACTGGCCGTCGTTCGATCGCATCGTCACGGAGCTGCGCAATCTCGAGGCCGACCAGACCCTGCTGGTCCAGTCCGGCAAGCCCGTGGGCGTCTTCCGCACCCATGCCGACGCCCCGAGGGTTCTGATCGCCAATTCCAACCTGGTGCCCAAATGGGCGACCTGGGAGCATTTCAACGACCTCGATCGCAAGGGTCTCATGATGTACGGCCAGATGACGGCCGGGTCGTGGATCTACATCGGCACCCAGGGCATCGTTCAGGGCACCTACGAAACCTTCATGGAGGCCGGACGCCAGCACTATGGCGGCGACTGGTCCGGCAAATGGATCCTGACCGCCGGCCTCGGCGGCATGGGCGGGGCCCAGCCCCTGGCCGCGACCATGGCCGGCGCCTCCTGCCTCGCGGTCGAATGCCAGCGCAGCCGCATCGAGATGCGGCTGCGCACCCGCTACCTCGACGTCATGGCCGAAACCCTCGACGAGGCCCTGGCCCTGATCGATCAGGCGAAGGCTGATGGAAAAGCCTTATCCATCGGTCTGTTGGGAAATGCGGCGGATGTTTTGCCTGAACTCGTCAGGCGCGGCGTGCGCCCCGATCTCGTCACCGACCAGACCAGCGCCCACGACCTGATCAACGGCTATCTGCCGCAGGGCTGGACCGTGGCGGAATGGGAGGACAAGCGCGTCTCCGACCCCGCCGCCGTGACCGCGGCCGCCCGCAAATCAATCGTTGATCATGTTCAGGCCATGTTGGATTTCCAGGCCATGGGCATTCCCGTCACCGACTATGGCAACAACATCCGCCAGGTCGCCTTCGACGCGGGCGTGAAGAACGCCTTCGCCTTCCCCGGCTTCGTCCCCGCCTATATCCGTCCGCTGTTCTGCCGGGGGATCGGCCCTTTCCGCTGGGCCGCCCTGACCGGCGATCCGGACGATATCCGCAAGACCGACGCGGCGATGAAGACCCTGTTCCCCGACAACGCCGGCCTGCACCGCTGGCTCGACATGGCGGCCGAGCGGATCGCCTTCCAGGGCCTGCCCGCCCGCATCTGCTGGATCGGCCTCGGCGACCGCCATCGCGCCGGCCTGATGTTCAACGACATGGTCGCCTCGGGAGAACTCAGCGGCCCCATCGTCATCGGCCGCGACCACCTCGACTCCGGCTCGGTCGCCAGCCCCAATCGCGAGACCGAGGCCATGATGGACGGCTCGGACGCCGTCTCCGACTGGCCCCTGCTGAACGCCCTGCTGAACACGGCCTCGGGCGCCAGCTGGGTGTCGCTGCACCATGGCGGCGGCGTCGGCATGGGCTACAGCCAGCATTCGGGCGTGGTCATCGTCGCTGACGGCACGCCCGGGGCCGCCAAACGCCTCGAGCGCGTCCTTTGGAACGACCCCGCCACCGGCGTCATGCGCCACGCCGACGCGGGGTATGAAATCGCCAGGGACGCGGCGCGCGAACACGGTCTCAACCTGCCGAGCCTCACATGAGAGCCCTCCCCCTCGAGGGGGGAAGGTTGGGAGGGGGTGGAGCCGCCAGCTTCTCCCGATCAAGCGCGATAGGCGCCGTCGCCTCCCGTGCCATAGCGACCGACATCCTGCCTCCACCCCATCCCCTGCCCTTCCCCCTCGAGGGGAAGGGAGAAGGTTTCGAATGACCCTCACCATCGGCCAATCCCCCCTCACCCTCGCCCAGCTTCGCGCGGTCCTCGACGTCCCCTGCACCGTCGAGCTCGCACCCTCCGCCTGGACCGCCGTCGACCGGGGTGCAGCGGTGGTCGCCGCCATCGTAGCCGAGGGCCGCACCGTCTATGGCGTCAACACCGGTTTCGGCCTGCTGGCCAACACCTCCATCGCCACGGCCGATCTGGAGACGCTGCAGAAGAACCTCGTCCTCAGCCACGCCTGCGGCGTCGGCGCCCTGCTGGACGACCGCGTCACCCGCCTGCTGATGGTGCTGAAGATCGCCAGCCTGTCGAAAGGCGCCTCGGGCATCCGCCGCGAAACGCTCGAGGCCCTGATCGCCCTCGTCAACGCCGACGTCCTGCCCTGCATCCCGTCCAAGGGTTCGGTCGGCGCCTCGGGCGACCTCGCCCCTCTGGCCCACATGTCCTGCGTCCTGATCGGCGTCGGTGAAGCCCGTCACAATGGCGAATTCCTGTCCGCCGAGGACGCTCTCGCCCGCGTCGGCCTCAAGCCACTGGTCCTGGGTCCCAAGGAAGGCCTCGCCCTCCTCAACGGCACCCAGTGCTCGACCGCCCTCGCCCTCGCCGGCCTGTTCGCCGCCGAGGCCGCCTTCGCCGCCGGCTTGGCCGCCGGGGCCCTGTCGGTCGATGCGCTCAAGGGCTCCGACGCCCCGTTCGACGCCCGCATCCACGCCCTGCGCGGCCAGCCCGGCCAGATCGCCGTCGCCGCTCGTCTGCGCGAGCTGATGGCCGGCTCGGCCATCCGCGACAGTCACCGCGAGCACTGCCACAAGGTGCAGGATCCCTACTCCCTGCGCTGCCAGCCCCAGGTCATGGGCGCCGTGCTGGACGTCCTGCGCAACGCCGCTGCCACGCTGGAATGCGAGGCCAACGCCGTCACCGACAACCCGCTGGTCTTCATCGAGGACGGCGACGTCATCTCCGGCGGGAACTTCCATGCCGAACCGGTCGCCTTCGCCGCCGATACTATCGCCATGGCGCTGTGCGAGATCGGCAATATCTCCGAACGCCGCACCGCCATCCTCGTCGATCCGAAGATGAGCGAACTGCCCGCCTTCCTGGTCAAGGAATCCGGCCTGAACTCCGGCTTCATGATCGCCCAGGTCACCGCCGCCGCCCTCGTCGCCGAGAACCGGATGGTCGCCCATCCGTGCAGCATCGACACCGTCCCGACCTCGGCCAATCAGGAGGACCACGTCTCCATGGCCACCCACGGCGCCCGCCGCCTGCTGGACATGGCCGAGAATACCGCCGCCGTGGTCGGGATCGAGCTTCTGGCCGCAGCCCAGGGCATCGAATTCCACCGCCCGCTGACGTCCTCGCCTGACCTTGAAAAGGTCTACGCCATCGTCCGCGAGGCCGCCGCGGCCTATGGCTCGGACCACTATTTCGCCCCCGACATCGCCCGCGCCACCGACGGCGTCCGTGCCGGCCGCTACCGCGTGTTCGCGGGGGATCTGCTGCCGTCGGCGTAGTCGCCTCGCCTTTCGTCATCCTCCGGCAAGCCGCGCCTTCGCGGCGCAGACCGGGGACCCAGCAGCGCCGAAGGCGATCTGTTCAGGCAAGGTGTCCGTGACAGTGTCGCGCTCTCGCGCGCCGCTGGGTCCCCCGGTCTCGCTCCGCTCGCCGGAGGATGACGAAAGCGGAAGCGCGCCCCCCCTGAGTCTGGTGCAGCGCCTTGCGCGGTCGGCCAGATTGAATGGAGACTCTCGCCCCTCCCAACCCGCTACTCTCGCCCCCGAAACCCGCTACTTCCGCCCCTTCGAAAAGCGGATTTCGAGCGTCCCGGGATCCTTACGACCGCTTCTGACGCATCCCCATGTTGTAGTGCTTCAACGCCCACCGGGCGGGGTCTTTGACATTATCCACCCCACGCCGCGCCGCCTTTGAGGCCCGGTTTCGCAGGGAGACCCACGGCCCGACCGCGTCCGAAAATTTGCACGTAATTTTTTGGCGGGACTACGAGACTCTCGCCCCTTCACCCCTGCAGCGGCGCCTTGCGCAGGGCCGTCAGATTGGCCGCGCCGGTGCAGAAGCAGACGGTGCGCATCTGGCGGATCACGGTCTGGAAATGCTCGACCACCGCCTCGGTCGAGATCGTCGCGGAGGTCAGAACGCCCGCCGCCTGACCGACCATGTCGGCGCCCAGCCGGATGGCCTTCGCCGCCTCGACCCCGTCGCGAATCCCGCCCGACCCGATAATCACGCCCTTGGGACAGGCCGCCCGGACCTCGGCGATGGCCCGCGCCGTGGGGATGCCCCAGTCGGCGAAGGCGGCGGCATGGGCCTTGTCGCCCTCGCCCCCGGCCCGCTCGCCCTCGACCGTGGCCCAGTTCGAGCCGCCGGCTCCGGCCACGTCGACGGCCGCCACGCCCATGGCGAACAGTCGCCTGGCCGTGGCCGCCGAGATCCCGGCCCCCGTCTCCTTGACCACCACCGGCGCATCGATCGACTTGACCAGCGCCTCAAGCGCCGCGCCCACGCCCCACCAGTCCCGATCTCCCTCGGGCTGGCAGGCCTCCTGCAGCGGGTTCAGGTGCACGATCAGGGCGTCGGCGGCGATCATGTCCAGCACCCGCCGCGCCTCTTCAACGCCGAAGCCGCGGGTCAGTTGGGCCGCGCCGATATTGGCCAGGATCGGCGTGTCAGGCGCCTTGAGCCGCAGGGCCATATCCAGCCCCGGCGTCGCGCCTTCCGCATCAAGCGCCGCCCGTTGCGACCCGACCGCGAGGGCGATGCCCAGATGCTGCGCCGCCTCGGCCAGCCGCGCGTTGATGGCCTCGGCCCGGGCCGGCCCGCCGGTCATCGAACTGATCAACAGGGGCGCCTTCAGCCGCCGGCCGAGGAAATCCGTCCCCAGGTCGATCTTGCCATGATCCAGATCCGGCAGGGCCTCATGGATAAAGCGAACCTCGTCGAAGCCATTGTCCAGCCCATGGGCCGCCATCCCCGCGAGGATGACGTCGAGGTGCTGGTCCTTGCGGTTCACGATCTCGGACACGGCCTCTCTCCACGCGGCCCGAGGAACCGGGGCGTCTACCTACGGCTGCTTCTCGACGTTCAACGCATAGGCCCCGGTCTGGCCCTGCTGGAACGTCCCGGCGCGGACCTCATAGACCCCGTCCGCAGGCGCGGTCCATTCCAGCTTGGCATGTGTGTCCGACAGGCTGTCGTCGTCCGAGCCCAGCACCTCGAAGGCGCCGCCATCCTGCTCGCGCCCGACGACGAGGAAGCTGTCGACCTCGTTGGAGACCATGGTGATCAGCAGCTTCTCGTCTTCCTTCAGCGTCACCCGATAGGCGTCGTAGTAGCTGTTGTCCTCGGCGGTCGCGTCGGCCTCGGTCAGGACGCCCCGCGCCGTGGCGCCGACCAGAACGCTGCCCGGCAGCGGCTGCGGTCCGCGGTCGTTCAGCTCCAGAGCGTAGAGGCCTTCGCCATCGGATCCCAGTGGCGAGACCCGCAGCACATAGTCGCCGTCTTCCGGCAGGGTGTAGCTGAGCCGTGAATCCGTGCCCTCGCCCAGGCCGTCGTCGTCAGAGGCCAGGGCCTCGAATTCTGTCCCCGCCCGGCCGACCTGCAGAAAGGTATCGAAATCGCCCGACCGCATGATGGCCTGCACCCGCTGGCCCGCGACGCCGCTGAAGGCGAAAGCGTCAAAGCCGCGGTCCTCGCTGTCGGTCGGATCGGTCTCGCTGATCTCGCCCTGGATCGGCGAGCCGAAGGCCAGCGCCTCCGGAGCCTTTTCAGGTTCGACCTCGGAAACCGACAATGAATAGGCGCCCGTCGCCTCGGTGAAGGCGCGCGCCTCGATGAAATAGACGCCGGTGCGCGGCAGGGTGAAGGTCAGCCGCGAGTTGGTGCCTTCGGCCGCGCCGTCGTCATCCTCGGCCAGACTGACGTGGTTGGCGTCGAACAGCTCGACATAGGTGTCGAACTCCTCAGAGCTCATGTCGATGCGGATGCGTTGGCCCTCCTGTCCGGAGAACCGGTAAGCGTCGGCGGTGGCTCCCCCGGCTCCCTTGCCGTCACCCTCGGCCAGCGAACCATCGACCGAGCCGCCGATCTCGATATCCTGCGCGGCAGCCAGTTCCGGCCCGCGCGCCAGCGCCAGGGTATAGGCGCCCTCGTCGCCCGGGGTGAGCGGCGTCGCCCGGATGATGTAGTCGCCGGCCGACTCCGCCGTGAAGAGCAACCGCGAATTCAGGCCCGTCTCCAGCGTGTCGTCGTTCATGGCCAGTTCGTTGAACTCCCCGGCCCGCATTTGGCCGACCCGGACCACCGGATCGAAGGCGTCCGAGCTCAGGTCGATCGCGAACCGGTCCCCGGCGCGGGCGCGGAAGGTGTAGGCGTCATAGGCCTGACCGCCTTGGTTCTCGGGATCGCTGGCCGTCAACGCGCCCCGGATCGACTGACCGACGCGGATTCCTGACGGCCTTGGGGGCCGACCCGCCGGCGGGCGTTGGCTCAGGCCAAGGCTATAGGCCCCGCCTTCAATGCCGGACAGGGTGCGGGCCCGAAGCACATAGGTTCCGGCCCGGTCCGCCGTGAAACGGAGTCGCGAATGGGTGCCCTCGCCCAGGCCGTCGTCGTCGCTGGCCATGGCGTCGCTGTCGCCCTGGTGAAAGACCTCGAGGTAGGCGTCGAAGTCGTCGGCGCGCATCACCGCTTCCAGCCTTTGGCCGGCGCGGGCCCGGATCAGATAGTCGTCGTAGCGATAGGCGTCTTCCGCCGCCGTGCCGTCGCCATCCGCGATCTGACCCTCGACGGTACGCCCGGGCGAGATGGTCTCCGCGCGCTGGGCCAGGGCCGGCGCCGCGACCGACAACGCCAGCAGGCTGACGGCGGCAAGAATGGTCGTACGGCGCATGGATATCCCCCTGAATGCGACTCCGATCATAGACGCCGAACCGCGCCCTCTGTAAATCGCAGCAACCGCACGATTCCTGACGACCGGAGCCGAAATCCATGACGGCCGATCCCACCCGCGCGATCCTGATCGACGGCAAGGCCTTCGCCGCCGGCCTTGTAGAGCGCGTCGCCGCCGCCTCGGCCCGGCTGGAAGCGGCGCATGGCGTCAAGCCAGGCCTCGCCGTGGTCATCGTCGGCGAAGACCCGGCCAGCCAGGTCTATGTCCGCAACAAGGGCGAAACGACCCAGCGCGCCGGCATGCGGTCCGACACCCACCGCCTTGCGGTTACGACCTCGCAAGCGGACCTGCTGGCCCTGATCACCGATCTGAACGCCGACGCCGGTATCCACGGCATTCTGGTCCAGCTTCCCCTGCCCGGGCACATCGACGCCTCCGCCGTGCTGGACGCTATTGATCCGGACAAGGACGTGGACGGATTTCATGTCGTCAACGCCGGGCGGCTGGCCGTTGGCCTTGCGGGACTGGTCCCATGCACGCCGCTGGGCTGTCTGATGCTGCTGAAGGCCGAGCTGGGCGACCTGTCCGGGCTGAACGCCGTCATCGTCGGGCGCTCCAACATCGTCGGCAAGCCAATGGCGCAGCTGCTGCTGGCCGAGAGCTGCACGGTGACCGTGGCCCATTCCCGGACCCGCGACCTCCCGGCCCTGTGCCGCACAGCGGACATTCTGGTGGCCGCCGTCGGCCGTCCCGAGATGGTGCGCGGCGACTGGATCAGACCGGGCGCGACCGTGATCGACGTCGGCATCAATCGCGTGCCGTCGCGCGACCCGGTCAAGGCGGCTGAGGGCAAGACCCGATTGGTGGGCGACGTCGCCTTCGCCGAGGCCTCGGAGATCGCCGGGCGGATCACCCCGGTGCCCGGAGGCGTCGGGCCGATGACCATCGCCTGCCTGCTGGCCAACACCTATACCGCCGCCTGCCGGTCCGTCGGCGTCACGCCCGACGCTCTGGACGCTTGAACCGCCTGCGTTGAACCCCGATAGTCGGACTCTGGCCTGTCAGGAGACGTCGATGATCCGCTTCTCGCCCCGTGTTTCGGCCCTCGCGGCCGTCGTGATCCTGACCCCCGCCATGGCGGGCTGCGGGATCAACGCCATTCCGACCAAGGAAGAAGCGGCCAAGGCGCGCTGGGCCGACGTCCAGTCGCAGTATCAGCGCCGCGCCGACCTGGTGCCCAATCTGGTCGCCACGGTGCAAGGCGCGGCCATCGCCGAGCGCACCACCCTGACCCAGGTGATAGAGGCCCGGGCCCAGGCGACCGGCGTGACCGTCACACCTGAGACGCTAAACGACCCGGCGGCCTTCCAACGCTATCAGGCGGCGCAAGGTCAGCTGTCCCAGGCGCTGTCGCGGCTGTTGCTGGTCGTGGAACGCTACCCTGACATCAAGTCGAACCAGAATTTCATCGCCCTGCAATCCCAGCTGGAAGGCACCGAAAACCGCATCGCCATCGCGCGGCGCGACTACAATGAGGCTGTACGCGACTACAACACCTCGCTGCGCACCTTCCCGACGGTGATCTGGGCCAACACCATCCACGGCGGGTCCGAGCCGATGCAGCTGTTCAGCGCCACCGAGTCAGCGCAGTCGGCGCCGGGTGTGAATTTCGACGCCCTGAACCCGGCCCAACCCGGTGGCGCGGCGCCTGCCGCCGCACCCGGCGCGGCCCCGCCCGCGGCCCCGGCGGCGCAGTGATCCGCACCCTTCCGGGTTCTCTTGTAGTCAGGGCCGCAGGCCTGATGGCGGCCCTGCTGGCCGTCGTCTGGCTGGCTGCGGTCGCTCCGGCGCTGGCTGCCGGTCCGACCTTTCCGCCTCTGAACGGGCGGGTCATTGATCATGGCGATCTCGTTTCCGACGCCAAGGAGCTGGCGCTGGCCGCCAAGCTGGAGGCGTTGGAGCGCGACACAACGGATCAGGTCGTGGTCGTCACCGTGCCCGACCTTCAGGGCTATGAGATCGAGGAATACGGCTATCAGCTGGGCCGCGCCTGGGGCATCGGCCAGGCGGAGAAGAACAACGGCGTGCTGCTCATCGTCGCGCCCCGCGAACGCAAGGTCCGGATCGAGGTTGGTTACGGTCTCGAACCCGTCCTGACCGACGCCCTTTCCGCCTTGATCATCCAGAACGATATCCTGCCCGCCTTCCGCGAAGGGCATTTTGAGCGCGGCATTGAACAGGGCGTCGACGCCATCGGCCGCCAGCTGAGACTGGACCCGGCCGAGGCCCAGGCCCGCGCCGCGGCGGCGGAACGACCCAGATCCGAGGCGCCTATCGGCGTCGGGGTGGTGATCGCCGTGATCTTCATCCTGATGATCCTGGCCATGATCGGCGGCGGCGGCGGGCGGGGGCGCAGACGTCCCAGCGGGGTCGGTCCCATACTGCTCTGGGCCGCGGCTGAAGCGCTGAGAAGCAGTGGCCGCGGGGGAGGCGGATTTGGCGGCGGCGGCGGTTTCGGCGGCGGCGGCGGGAGTTTCGGCGGCGGGGGAGCATCCGGCGGATGGTGATCAGGCTGACCCCCCAGGTTCAGAGCCGTATCGGCGACGCTATCTCGGCGGCCGAGTCGAAGACCTCGGGTGAAATTTTCTGCGTTCTGGCGCGACAGGTCTCGTCCTATCGCGACATCTCGCTGGGTTGGGCGGCGGCCGCAGCTTTGCTGCTCCCGCTCGGCCTGATCCCGTTCGGCTTCGATCCCGCCTGGATTCCGGGACTGGGAGACGGCTGGCAGGCCGCCCATCTGTCTTCCACCGACGTCGTCGTAGGTCAGTCGCTGGCCGCCTACGCCCTGATCCAGTCGGCGGTTTTCGTGACCGTCTTCCTGCTGACCTCCATACCGGGCGTTCGCCGTATCGTCACGCCGCGCAGCGTACGCCGGGCCCGGGTGCGCCGGGCGGCTATGGAACAGTTTCTGGCCCACGGCCTGCACGTCACCCAGGAGCGGACCGGGGTGCTGATTTTCGCCGCCCTGTCGGACCACCAAGTCGAGATCGTCGCCGATGAGGGCATCTACAGCAAGGTCGACCAGGCCGCTTGGGCCGACGCCGTCGAGGCGCTGGCCACGGGCATGAAGAACGGCGATCCGGCCGGCGGCTTCGAGGTTGCGATTGGCCTGTGCGGCGGCGTTCTGGCCGAGCATTTTCCCCGGCGAGCGGTGAACCCCAATGAGCTCGAGGATCGGCTGATCCTGATCTGAACCAAGATCGCCATCGCCGCTTTGGTGTCGTATTCCCCGTGGTAGTGGCCTGACCGCCGCCCGGCCTGTTCCCAGGACGTCATGCCCCGTCTGCTGACCTACAATGTCCACCGTTGCGTCGGCGTCGATCGCAAGCTCGACGTGGCCCGCATCGTCGGCGTGATCGCCGAGCATGAGCCGGACATCGTCTGCCTGCAGGAGTTGGACGTCGGCCGCGCTCGCACTGGCTATGTGGATCAGGCCCAGTCGATCGCCGACGGCCTGGCCATGACCTTCCATTTCCACGCCGCCATGCGGGTTGAGGCCGAACAGTACGGCGACGCCGTCCTGACCCTGCGGCCCGAGCGACTGGTGAAATCCGGGCCGTTGCCGACGATTCGCGGCGTGCCGGGTCTCGAGCCGCGTGGCGCCATCTGGGCGGTGATCGACTTCGACGGCGTCGAACTGAATGTGATCAACACCCACCTGGGCCTCGTGCCCCGCGAGCAGAGGCTGCAGGCGGCGGCGCTGGTGGGACCGGACTGGCTGGGCCATCCGGACTGCGTCGGGCCGACCCTGCTCACCGGCGACTTCAACGCGACCTCGGTCACCCGACCGTATCAGACGCTGGCCCGGCGACTGGCCGACTGTCAGCGCAGTCTCGGTTTGAAACCCTCGGTCAAGACATTTCCGTCCAGTTTTCCGGCTATCCGGATCGACCACTGTTTCACCAGTCCGGAGCTGCTGGTGACGGCGGTGAAGGCGCCCTTCTCTCCGCTGGCCCGGATGGCGTCGGACCATCTTCCACTGATCATCGAGTTCGAGATCAGGGGTCCATAGGCGCGGGCAGGGTCCGATGCGACCGGCTGCGCCGCTTCCAGGGGCGGAAGGCGTCCATGGTGGAGGTCGGGTCGCCGAGCTGGAACTCGGCGATGATGCGCTCGACCCGCGAGGGCGGCACCGCCCCGAGCACCTTCATTCGGCCAGTGTCGAACCGGTGGATGGCCTCACCCACCGTTCCGGTTACGGCCTCGACCGCGCCGAAGGCCTCGCCGCTGACGCCGATCCAATGGCCGATGGTGCGCTGGCGGAACCGCCGGATGGCCTCTCGACCCTCAGCATCCGCCGGCTCGGCGGCGACGTCGCACTCCGTGTCGAAGCCGAACGACCGGTTGTTCAGATTGGTCGAGCCGATGCGCAGCACCACATCGTCATAGATTGAGACCTTGGCGTGGACGATGATCCGCTCGCCTTCGCGCGTATGGGGAGCGAAGGCGAAGAAGCGATTGTGCCGGTCGGCCTGTTCCAGCCGGAACAGAACCTCGGACCGGGCCGTGTCCATGGTGATGCGGTCAAACCAGCTGGGACTGGTTCCCGTCGAAACCAGCACGATTTCAGGACCGTCAATATCGCCCAGTCGTGCGGCCAACGCCTCAGCAATGGCTGGCGAGGTGAAATACTGGTTCTCCATATAGATCAAGTGCTTCGCACGTCGGATGGCGTCGAGGTGGAGAGTCTCGTTCTCGCGGACCTCGGCTCGCCCGGCCGCGGCCGGCTCAGTGCGGGCGATGGCCACCGGCGTCCCATGCAGATCGGGCTCAAGACCGTCAGGCCAGGGGTCGTTGTCGGCCTCGTCGGCAATGGTCCGCTCGCCCGTGGACCGAAACCAGCGCTCCCGCGCCAGGTCACCGAGCGCCTTCGCCGCGGCCCCGTCCATGACCGCCATCACCTCGTGGCGGGGCGGCGGGATAAGGCCGGACGGCTGGCAGCGACGCGGATCGCCATCCAGATGTTCTTCGGAGTCCCACCGGTCCGTTGAGATGTCGCCGCCGCCGCAGAACGCGACGGCGTCGTCGATGATGATGACCTTCTGGTGGTGGCAGGCGCCGAACGTCGGCGGCGGATCCAGCCGAAACTCCACCATCCGCTTGCGGAACCAACCCTGGGCCCTATGCGGATAGAAGCCCTGAGACGCGGCGATCAGGAGGGGCGACTTCCAGATCAGCAGCCGCACGTCCAGCTCCGGATGGGCTTTCACCAGCATGCGCAGCCGGTGCCCGATCTGGGCCTGATAATCATCATGCGAGCTCTGCGGATCCAGCCGCGTGCGGGGATCGAACTGCCAGCCCAGGATGACGATTGAGCGGCGCGCCTTGCCCAGGGCCGACCGCAGGGCGTCGAAATAGGCTGCATTTTCCATCAGGACGGCGAACCGGTCCGCCGTCTCGACCCGCCAACAGTTGCGGCCCGGCGTCAGCAGGCTGTGGCTCTGGTCGTGCCCCGGTTCGTTCATGGCGCAGGTCTGGCCGATTCGCGTGATGGCGATGTGCGCCCCAAGCTCTACAGGACGCACGCCGACGACTTCCGTTCCATGGCCGGGCGCATCGGGTCAATGGTGACGCTTTGTTCATGTGGAGCAGGATTGTCCGAACGCGGTTTTGAGGGCATAAGAACCGCCGTCAGTCGGACAGGGGAGATCGGCGATGCAAGCGCTGATCGAGTTCATCGCCGGGTTTGTCGCCATGCTGGCCGCTGCAGCCTTGTCGCAGTTCGGCGTGGACCTTGACTCGCGTCAGACGCCCCAGCGTGAAATCCATCGCGTCCGTGATTGCGGCGACAGCCCGTCCGCCGCGGTTCTCGCGGCATCGACCGAGCGCAAGCAGGACTGCTGATCCCCCAGCGATCGACTGTCCCCGGAATCATACACCCTCGACTTTGCGCGCCGCGATTGACTCGTTAGGGTCGAACCGTCCTATCGCGCATCAGCTGTCGACGCGCACCGTGACGAGATCGCCGCTCCATGAAATCACCCCGTCAACGGCCCGCGATGAACCTGACCGAACCGGACCCGGCGGCGCTGGTCGCCGAACCGTTCCCGGAAACCGAAGATCTGTCGCCGCCAGTCAGCGATCCGGGCGCCGTCGAACGGCCGATGTCCGAACGCCGACGGCGCCGGCTCGCCGACGATCAACGCCGCGCCAAGGAGCGGGCGCTGGCTGAAGCCGCGCCGACGCAGACCGCCACGCCCGAGATCGGGGTATCGGCGGATGCGACCCCGGTCGCGTATCAGCCGCCCCCGACTCCGGTTCGAATCCCGGGTCGCGAGAGCCCTGCTCCGTCCGGCCGTCACGCCTATCTGGTCGCTGGCGTCGCCTCGGCGCTCTGGGTCGGAGGCGTGGCCGCATGGCTGGCCTTCGAGGTGGGCTCGGGGGCCGTCGAACTGGAGCCGCTTCGGCTGGCCGTCTATGCGCTGATCGCACTGGCGCCGGCCGGCATGGCCATCGTGCTGGCCCACGCCGTCCGCCAGGGCGCGGGGCTGGCCGTTGAAACCCGCCGCGCCCGCGAACTCTCCGAGGCCCTCATCGCCCCCACCGCGCTGGCGGCCCAGCAGACCGGAGAGGTTCTGCACTCACTGCGTAACGACATCGACCAGGCATCGCTGGCGGCCGAACGCGCCCGCAATGACATGGCCCTGCTGCGGGAGGCCCTGTCACAGGAGACGACCCGACTGAACGAGGCCGCCGAGACGGCCGGCCGCACCGCGCGTCGCCTCGCCGAACAACTGGGCGACGAGCGGGAGAAGATGCAGGTTCTGGCCACACAGATGGACAGTCAGGCGTCCGGCGTGATCGACGCCGTCGAGCGGCAGTCCCGGATGGTGGTCGACGCCTCCGACCTTGCCCAGACCCAGCTTCGCGAAGCCGAAGCCGCCCTGGCCGCCCGCGCCGCCGACCTCGCCGCCGCCGCCAGCGAGGCCCAGGACGCCGCCCGGGTCGCCGCTGACGACCTCGCGCGTCAGACCTTGCGGCTCGAGAACGCCGGATCGGGCGTCGCCGAGCAGATCCAGTCGGTCGAGGAAGGCCTGGGCCAGCAGCGCGCCGCCCTTGTGACCGCCGCCTACGCTCTGCGTACCGATCAGGAAGACTTCTCCGCCCAGGTCGAGAGCCAGCGCGCCCAGTTGAGCGAACAGTTGTCCGCTACCCGCACCGCCGCCGGAGAACTCGGAGACACCTCGACCCGGACGACCGAGACTATCAAGGATCTGGTCGAGGCCGCTACCGACCAATTCCGGGCCCTGGTTGAAATGTCCCAGCGCGAGGCTGACGGTTTCGACGCGGCGACGAAACTGGCGCTCGACCGGTTCGAAGTCCTGGCGGCCGAGGCCCGCGACGCCCTGGTCGAGGAAACTCGGTCCGCGCTGTCCGCGCTGCAGGCCACGGCCGATGAATCCCGTGAGGCCGCGAGCCATGCGGCTGAACAGGCCCAGGTTCGCGCCGACCGGCTGGGCGAAGCGTTGTTCGACGCGGCGCAGAAGGCCGATCAGGCGGCAGACGCCCGCGTCGACACGGCCCGCAAGATCGTCATCGAAACCAGCGAACTGGTCGATGAGGCCGGGGATCGGGCGCTTGAACGCCTTGAATCGACGGTCGAACGGATGAACGCCGCCCTCGCCCAGATCGACGAGACCATCGGCGACCTCGATGAACGCGCGTCCCGGCTGCCCGAGGAGGCCCAGAAGCGCGTTGAGGCCGTCCGGGCCTCCGTGGAGGAAGGCCTTGCCGCCCTGGCCGCCGCCTCGCAGAAGGCCGCCGCTGACACAGAGGCGCTGGACGCCGGCTTCCAGGAGCGGGTGCGACGCAACTACGACATGCTGACCGAGGCCGTGCGGCTGATGGGGGTGGTGTCGGGCGACACACCCGCACTGCGCCGCCGCGAGCCGGTCCCGGCGTCTGCGCCGGGCGCCGTTGAGGCCGACAGCGGTCGTTCAGGGCCGGCCAGGAAGGAAGAGCCACGTGCCTTTGGGCTACGTGGGCGGCTGAAGCTGGAGCCCATGCCCGGATCGGGCGCGCCCGCCGGCGACCGGCTGGACTGGAACGATCTGGTCGATGACAGCCCCGGTGAGGCCCCTCTGGATCTCGATACGCCCGTGATGCCGGCCGAAGCCGCCGAGGCGCTGGAGACGCGGATCACCGCCGCCATCCGGCGTATGGGCGTGGATCCGAACGCCCTCCTGCCCCGCTCCCGGGTCGAGGAAGCGGCGCAGGCCATGGCCGAACGCGATCCGGACCGGGCCCGCCAGATCGTGCGACGGGTGGCGCCGGCGGCGGTCCGCAGCGTCTCGCGCCGTGTGCTGACAGACCCCGATTTGCGGGCAGACGCCGAGGCCTATGTTCGCGGCTTCTCGCGCGATCTGGCGACCCGCGCCGGAGCCAACGACGGACCCGGCATTCTGGGGCGCCTGACCTCGGACGGCGGACGGGCGTTCATGCTGCTGGACGCAGCCGTCGGCGATCTCGCCTGACGCGTGAATTTCACCAGCGCTGACGCCCCCAATGGCGATTGCGCCTTGACGCCGGGGTCCGGGTGACGACACCGTGCCGGGCAGTGTCACACTTCTGTCATACACAGGCCGGTCATGCTTGAGCCCAAGGACGAGGCCGCCCCGGACTTCCGACCGGCGCTCGTCATCTGCGCATGGGACGTCGACGAAGCGGGCTGGGACCCGGTTGAGGATCTGTCCGGCGAATCCTGGCACCCGATCGGCGCCCGGACCCTGGCCGTGGCCGCGGGCGAGCCCGAGGCGCTGGCGACAATCCTGTCCGCCCATCTCGACGACCGTAGTTGCCGGGGCCTGCTACTGGTGGGCCGCACGCGGCGCAGTGACGCCTTCCGGCTACAGATACGGGCCGAAAACCGGTCGCTGGACGGCGGTCGGCTGGACGTCGTCGGACCGGGAATGGCCCGGGCTACCGCGCCGGTCGCGGACATCGTCCGGGCGCTGAACGAGGCCGGACTGGCCGCCGACGCCAGTTCCGACTCCGAGGAGGACGCCGGCAGCTATCTGCTGTACCGTGTCCTGTCCGGTCTGCCCGACGGGCCGGACACGCCGGCGATCGGCCTGTTGCGTGCGCCCGAGCATGAGACTGACGCAATGGTTCAGCGGGCGGTCAAGGCGGCCGCCCAGGCCATGGCGCATCATCTGCCGCCCCTGCCCCGCTCCCGCGCCAACTGACCACGCAAGGGGATGGCGGCCAGAAGACCTGCGGCCGCCAGCGCCGCCATCGCCCAGTAGCCACCGGCGCCGAAGCGATCGTACAGGGGGCCTGACACGGCCGTCGCCAGACCGATTAACACTCCGGCGGACAGGACCGAGCTGAGCATCTGCGCCGCCGTGTGGGTGTCTGGCGGCGAGAGGCGTTCAACCAACTGGACCCCCGCCAGGAAGGTGGCGGCGAAGGTCAGGGCGTGCAGGGCCTGCAGAGGCCATAGCAGCCAGAGCGGAGGAGCCAGCGCCATGACGCCCCAGCGCAGGATGGCGGCGGCTGAGCCGACCATCAGCAGGCTCCAGGGGCCTATGCCGACGCGGCGACGCCATGGCTCGAACACCCACATCAGCGCGATCTCGACCACGACGCCGAAGGCCCAGAGCTGTCCGGTCACGGCCTCGCTGATCCCCTGCGCCTTCCACAGGATGGCGGAGAAGCCGTACTGGAAGGCGTGGGCGGCCTGGACCGCGCCGACGGCGAAGATCGTCGTCAGGAAGACCGGATCGCCAAGCAGCCGGCCCAGTCCCCGGAACCGCTCCCGACCCAGGATCGGCGCGCCGTCGGCGACGGGCTCCGGCGGCAAGGCCAGGACGGCGGCGGCGGCGAAGCCCAGGGACGCAACCACGATCCAGACGATGATCCCGTCGACCGGCGCAGCCAGCAGGAGCACGCCCATGCCGATATTGGCGACAACGAAGGCGGCGGAGCCCACCCCGCGGGGCAGGGCGAAGGTGAATCCGAGGCGCGATGCGAGGCGCAGGGTCATCACGTCGGTGAGGGGCACCAGCACCCCCATGGCCGTAGCGCCGATGAACCAGCCGGCAGCGCGCAGGGCGAAACCGTCGGCAAGGCCAGCAAGGCCGTAGCCGAGCGCCATGATCACGCCGAGCAGGGCGATCGGCGTGCGCCTCAGCCGGAAGCCGTCGGCCCAGACGGCCAGCAGGGGACCGGTGACGATTCGCGCCAGCATCGGCGCCGCCAGCACTGTCCCGATCTGGGCTCCGCTCAACCCCTGCGCGCTCAACCACAGGCCTGCAAACGGAAGGCTCACGCCAGTGGCGCCGAAGAGCAACACATACTGCAGGGCCATGCGCTGGGCGGCGTTCATGGTCGGCGGAATAGCAGACGCGCGGGATTCTGTCGGCTAGCGTCTGGGCCATGAACGCGACTCGCAATCTGGCGGCCTTCGCGGCGTTGAACGGAGCGCTCGCTGTCCTGATCGGGGCGTTCGCGGCGCATGGCGCGGGGCCGCAGCTCAAGACCCTGCTGACCACCGGCAGTCACTACCTGATGGTCCATGCCCTGCTGGCCCTCCTCTGCGCCGTCTGGCCCGGCCGGAACAGGCTGGTCGTGCTGGCCGGGTGGCTGGCGGCTGGGGGCGGCCTTGTCTTCTGTCTCGCCTTGTCAGCCATCGCCCTGCTAAGTCTGACGGAAATGGGTGCAATCGCACCAATCGGCGGCGTGCTGATGATCGCAGCTTGGCTTTTGCTGCTGATTGCCGCATTGCGGTCACAATCCACACCCGCCTGACGGCGCAAATGAGACCGATTACCCGTATGGCCTTCCCTGCGCCCGAAACCCCTCGCCGCGAGCTTTTCCCCGAAATCGAGCCCTATGCGACCGGCTTCATGCCGACCGACGGCGTGCACGAGGTCTATTACGAAGAATGCGGCAATCCGCAGGGCCTTCCGGTGGTCGTGTTGCACGGCGGGCCCGGCGGCGCGGTCAATGCGGGCATGCGACGCTATTTCGATCCCGCGAAATACCGGATCGTGCTGTTCGACCAGCGCGGCTGCGGCCAGAGCCGTCCCAACGCCTCGCTGGAGGACAACACCACCTGGACGCTGATCGAGGACATCGAACGTCTTCGCGAACAGCTGGGCGTCGACAAATGGGTTGTGTTCGGCGGCAGCTGGGGCTCCACCCTGTCGATGGCCTACGCCATCACCCATCCTGAGCGGGCCACGGCGCTGCTGCTGCGCGGCATATTCCTGCTGACCAAGCCGGAGCTGCACTGGTTCTACCAGGACGGGGCCTCGAACATCTTCCCGGACGCCTGGGAGCGGTTCGTCGCCCCGATCCCGGAGGATGAGCGGCACGACCTGATGGGCGCCTACTACAAGCGGCTGACCGGCGACGACAAGGCCGAACGCGAGCGTTGCGCCGTCGCCTGGTCGAGCTGGGAGGGCGAGACCGTCAGCGTGGAGGGCCCCGACGCCCGGCCGGACAAGTTCGCCGAGCCCGAGTTCGCGGTCGCCTTCGCCCGCATCGAGTGCTGGTACTTCATGAACGGCGGCTTCTTCCCCGAGGAAGGCTGGCTGCTGAAGAACATCAGCCGGATCAAACACATTCCCTGCTGGATCGCCCAGGGCCGGTTCGACGTCGTGACGCCGATCACCAGCGCCTGGTCGCTGCACCGGGCCTGGCCCGAGGCGAAGCTGGACATCATCAAGGACGCCGGCCACGCCTCCAGCGAACCAGGCATCGTCGACAGCCTGGTACGGGCCTCAGACTGGGCGGCGGGGCTTTAGTTTTCAAAGACCGGGGGAGTTCGAGTGTCTCCCCTCCCTCCGTGGGGAGGGAGAACGCGCAGGCTGAAGCTCTCTCCGGCATTGCTGCCGGAAAGTGACGGGGAGGCCGCGGAGCGCGGGCGGTCAGCCCGGAACCGTGATGTGGCCCCCTGCTTTCGCGTTACGGGGACCGGAATGAGTTTTCGGCGTCGCCGCCTTCGCTCCGCGCGACCGGTTCACGCAAGCCGACGGGGGCGGGCTTCTGGTGGCGACCCGCGGGGCTTGTGGTATTTCCCACCCCGACCTCTGTGCCGCATTCAGCCCTTTCCGTCGTAAGCCCGCGACGGGCGGAAGGCTTCCAGGCCCTCCGGGCCCCGGGGTTTCTCAGCCCCCGGGCAGTCCGCCGCCCCCACGCCCCCGATAGTCCGCAAGTCACAGTTGTTCACCGCGCAAGGGTCCGGGCGACGATTCCGGGACGACGTTTCCCGCTCGATCACACCCCGCCGCACGTTGATGGCCCTGGCGCCAGACGCCCTCCCCCGCGACGGGATGGGAGGAGTATGCCGGCGGGCCTGACTATGGCGGGCTGGGGACGCTGTATTTTTTGGAAGACGAGCGAAGTCAGAGGGTTGGCGGCGCGGGATATGCTGACAATCGGAAAATGGTCAGCAGTGCGGATTCCTTCTCCCGATGGGAGAAGGTGGCCCGGAGGGCCGGATGAGGGGCGGGTGGTTGAGGCGGCGAAGCCGCCCCCGGACAGGCGAACCTCACCCTTTCGCCTTGCCGATCGCTTCGCTCCCGGAGGCTCAAGCCCTCTCCATTGGGAGAGGGTTCGCCTATTTCGGATTGGTCTTCTGCACCAGTTCGGAAAGCTGGAAGCCGATGCGGCGGGCCTCACGCTCCTCGGGCTTCTTGCGGGCGTCGAGCAGGACGTTGATCTGGCCGTAGTGCTGGATCAGGCGCACCGGCTTGCCATCGGAATTCTTGCCCAGGAACATGATGAAGTCCGGCCCCCAGAAGCCGAGGTCCTCGATCGACATGGTTCCGTCGCCGGGCAGTCCGACGATGCGGGCGCCGATCTCGTCGTCCTTGTCGAGCCCCCTCTCGAAATCCTCGATCAGTTTGGACAGGCGGACGAAGGCCCATTCGGCCGGGTTCTCGCGCATCTGCACGCCGTCCATGAGGGCGGCGGCGCGTTCCGGCGTCGTCGCAGGCAGGACCGGCTTCGGACAGGGCTTGTCGCCCCAGTCAGGAACGAAGGCTGGCGGGGCAGCGGGCGTGGCCGGTTTGGGCTTGTCGGTCATACCCACATCGTAACGCCCTCTCCCCGTTGTGGGGAGGGAAAGCGTCCTAAAACAACCCATGCCCCTTGGGCAGTTCCGCATAGCGATGGACGCGGGTGGACAGGATCAGGCCGAAGCCGAACATCACCGTCATCATGGACGATCCGCCATGGGACAGCAGGGGCATCGGCACCCCGACGACCGGCGCCAGACCCATCACCATTGCGCCGTTGATGAGGACGAACAGGGCGAAGAAGGCTGTCATCCCGGCGGCGGCGATACGACCGAAATGGCTGTGGGCCAACGAGGCGATGCGCAGGGCGATCAGGATGATGGCGATGTAGCAGGCCAGCACGGCGAACGAACCGACGAAGCCGAACTCTTCCGCCACCGTCGAGAAGATGAAATCCGTATGGCGCTCCGGAAGGAACTCCAGCTGACTCTGGCTGCCAAGCCCGTAGCCCTTGCCCAGGACGCCGCCCGATCCAAGCGCGATCTTGGACTGGATGATGTTGTAGCCCGTGCCGGACGGGTCGGACTCGGGGCTGAGGAAGGTCAGCACACGGTTCCGCTGGTATTCCTTCATGCCGAACATGACGAAGGGCGGGATGATCGCGGCGGCGGCGACAGCGCCGGCGGCGATGACCCGCCAACTCAGGCCGGCCACGACCATGATCGCGCCCCCGGTCAGACCGATGACCATGGCCGATCCGAGGTCCGGCTGTTTGGCGACCAGAATGAACGGCAGGCCGATCATGGCGGCCGGGAACAGCAGCTTCCAGGACCAGCGGGCCTCCTGGGCCGTATGGCTGTGGTACCAGCGCGCCAGAGCCAGAACGAGGCCGAGCTTCATGAACTCGGCGGGCTGGATGCGGATGAAGCCCAGGTTCAGCCAGTTTCTGGCGCCGCCCGCGACGTAGCCGAGCGGAGTGAACTCGATCATCAGAACCAGCACCAGCAGGAAGCCGTAGAGCGGATAGGCCCCGCGGAACCACCATTTCGGATGCACCATGGCCAGCACGAGCATCACGACGAGCAGGGCGCCGAAGCGGATCGCGTGATTGAGCGCCCACGGCCGCCACTCTCCGCCCGCTATCGAATAGAGCATGGCGGTGCCGACGAAGGCGATCACGCACAGCAGGCCGACGAGACGCCAGTCCAGTTCGGTGATCTTGGTCGAGAGGCGGTCGCGCTCTCCGGGACGGGTCAAGGCGGAGGCGGTCATCGCGGCGGCTCCGACAGATAGGGGCGCGGGCCGCTGGTCGCAGACGGGGTGCGGCGAGGCGCCGGCGTGGCGGGAGCTACCTCGGCGGCCGCGGGCCCGGTGACCTCGCCGCCAGGTGCGGCGCCCAGTTCGCCCTCGTCGGCCCCGGCGGGGGCGACGGCCTCCGGCGGCAGCGGCCGCTCGATTCGCGCGCGCATATCCGGATCCTTGAGCAGGACCGTCTTCATGATCTCGCGGGCCTTGGGCGCGGCGTCGGCGGCGCCGCCGGCGGGGGCGTGCTGGATGATCAGGGCGATGGCGTAGCGCGGCGCGTCATGCGGGGCGAAGGCGACAAAGATGGCGTGGTCGCGGCGGGTCCAGTCGGCATTGCGCGGTCCGCGGGACTCGCCGTCACGATAATCGCGCGACTGGGCCGTCCCGGTCTTGCCGGCCATCTGGATGTCGCCGAGGCCGAGTTGCGACGCCCGGTAGGCCGTGCCGGTCACATCGTTGGCCACGGCGATCATGCCGCCGCGCACGATGTTGAGGTGTTCCTGACTGAAGGGCAGGTCGCGGCTCGCCCCGGCCGCCGGACGCTCGACGCCGCCCACTGACTTGACCAGGCGCGGCGTGATCGCCTTGCGGCCGTTGGCGAGGCGGGCGGTCATGACGGCCAGTTGCAGCGCCGTCGTCTCGATCGCCCCCTGCCCGATGGCGACAGACAGGGTCTCACCCGGATACCAGGTGCCTGCGTCCGGGTGCGGATTGCGGGTGCGCCGGGCGTATTCGGCTTTCCAGGCCCGGCTGGGCATGGTGCCGCGACTCTGCCCGGCGATGCCGATCTCATAGGTCTGGTGGAAGCCCAGGTCCTCGGCCACCCGGGCGATCCGGTCGACGCCGGCCCGGTTGCACATATGGTAGAAGTAGGTGTCGCACGAGTTCTTGATGGCGTTGTGCATGTCCATCGCGCCATGACCGCCACGCTTCCAGCAGCGGAAGGTGCGGTTGCCGTAGCGATACCCGCCGGTGCAGGTCACACGCTCGGCCGGACTGACGCCCGCGTCCAGCAGGGCGAGCGCGGTGGTCATCTTGAAGGTCGAGCCCGGCGGGAAGCTGCCGTAGATGGCCTTGTCCAGCAGAGGCTTGCGCTCATAGTCGCGCAGCGCGCCATAGACCCGCGACGGCACGCCGCCGACGAACATATTGGGGTCAAACGACGGGGCCGAAACCATGCACAGGATCTCGCCGTTGCGCACATCCATGACGACGCAGCCGCCGGACTCCTCGCCATAGACCTCCAGCGCGCGGTTCTGGACGTCGGCGTCAAGGGTCAGGACGACGTCCTTGCCCGCGACGGCCGGCTTCGAACCGCCGATGTCCTCGGCCACCACCCTGCCCCGCGCGTCGACCTCGACCCGAGTGCCGCCGGCCTCGCCGCGCAGATCGGCGTCGAACGACTTCTCGACCCCTTGGCGGCCGATGCGGAAACCCGGGTTGTAGAGAATGTCCGGGACCTTCTCGCCCCGGTCCTCAATGGCCTTGATATCGCGGTCATTGGGTTTGGCGACATAGCCGATGACGTGGGCGAAGGCGCCGCCGAACGGGTAGTAGCGGGCCTCATTCATGTCGGCCATGACGCCCGGCAGCTCGTTGGCGTACAGGTTGACGCGGGCGAACTCCTCCCAGGTCAGATCGCTCTTGACCGGCACCGGCGAAAAGCGCGGGGCGGCGTTGACCTCGCGAATGATGGACCGGCGCCGGTCCATGGTGTCGGGCAGCAGCCGGCCCAGCAGGTCCAGGGTCTGGTCCAGATCCTTGGTCTCGTCGCGCACGACGAGAACCCGGAAACTGGGCCGGTTGCCGGCGATGACCACGCCGTCGCGGTCGAGGATGCGGCCACGTGGGGGAGGCACCAGACGGAAGTTGAACTGGTTGTTCGACGCCATGGTGGCGTACTGGCCGGCCTGAATGACCTGAAGCTGGGCCAGGCGGCCGGTCAGGGCCAGGCCGCCGAGCGTGGTCAGGCCGCCGAGCACGAAGGTGCGGCGCAGGAAGGAGCCCTGACGCTCATTGACGTCCGAAAAGAAGATGGAGGGTTCCGAGCTCATCGGAACCTCACGTCGCCGTCCTCGAACCGCTCGATCATCCGGTCGGCGAACGGGAACAGGAGCAGGGTCGGCACGATCTGGCCGATCAGGGCCAGGATGCTGGGCGGGTTACGGGCGATCAGGGTGACCACCAGATAGGCCATCAGGAAGGCCAGGGTGCAGCAGGCGGCGTACCAGGCGAAAAGGACGACCGTATCCTGACCGATCAGGAAGCTGCGTGAGACCAGCACCACTGCATAAATGGCCAGCAGGGCCAGGGCCCACAGGCCGAGCGGGCCGTAGGTCAGGACGTCGAGGATCAACCCCAGCAGGGTCAGCACCAGCGGGGCTGTGACCGAAGGGCGGATGAGCGGCCAGGAGAAGGCCAGCACCATGGGAATGACCGGCTCGGGCAGGTTCAGGCCGAACAACTCGACCGGCGTGGCCAGGAGGATGGTGACGGCGACCGTGACCAGGGCCGGAATGACAATCCACTGCACCGGTCCGACGACGCGAACCGCGACCGGGCGTCTCATTCGGTCCCTCCGGGCGGAGCGGCGGCGGGTTGGGGCTGCGGCGATGCACCCGCGGGCGCAGGGGTCGCGGGCCGCGGCCGGGCGGCCTCGGCGGCCGTGGCGGCGGCGGTGTCGGACCGCCTCTGCTCGGCCTGCGCGCGGGCGGCATCACGGCGGGCGGCGGAGTCCCTGATGGCGGAGGCCTGTTCGGCGGTCGCCTCGGACAGGGTGCCGAGCGCGGCCAGCGGCGGGGCGTTGAGATCCTCGGCGCCGATCAGCTGGCCAAAATCCTCGAACAGCATGACGCGGACAAAGTCGATGGCCCCGCGGTCGCTGAACAGTTTGACGCGCCAACTGCCGTCGATGCCCTTGGCGGCAATGCCGATGGGGACCCCGCGGGGAAGGCCGCCGCCGTCGCCAGACGACAGGATGCGGTCGCCGACCTGGACAGAGCCCACGCCGCGCATGAATTCGAGCCGGGGATTCGACGAACCATCCCCCTTGAGGATGGCGCGGGCGTCGGTGCGGTCGACCAGCACCGGAATCTGGCTGGCCACGTCCGTGACCAGCAGCATACGGCTGATGCCCGGAGACGTGCCGACGACGCGGCCGACCAGCCCGTGCTCATTGATGACGGGATTGCCGACCTTGACGCCATTCGCCGAGCCGGCGTCGATCAGCCGGGCCTTGGAGAAGGGTCCCCGCGCGTCGAGGATCGACCGCGCCGTCTGCATGGCGACCGGCGGCTCGGGCCGGATGCCCAGCATGGCCTCATAGCGGGCGTTGACGTTCTTGAGCGCGATGGCCTGGTCGCGCCACGGCTGCAGGTCGGCCAGTTCGCGCCTGAGCCGGCGGTTCTCGGAGACGGCGAAGAAATAGCCGCCGACATAGTCAGACGCGTGGCCGAACCAGCGCACCGGGGCCGCGAAGACGCCGCCGACGGGGCCGGCGACCGCTTCCACGCCAGAGCGCACCGGTTGATAGGGCGAGGTCTGGGCGCGGGCGTCGCTGATCAGCAGCAGGACGCAGCCGATGGCCGCGACAACGACGGTCACGGCCGCGGTCCAGACCAGCGGCACCTTGATGTTCTCGAACGGTCCGTCGCGAAACGCCACGGCGCGCCTTCCTCAGAAAAGGGAATCAGCGGGACGCCCCCGGCCGATTTGTCGAGCCTATCGCAAAATCCGTGCCGGTTGCATACCGGCGACAGCCCACGATGACGGGGATTTGCGGCGCTGTTTCGACCTGAACCTCAAAGGGCCGAGTCGAGCACGCCCTTCATCCAGCGCGGATGCTCAAGCACCCGGCCGCAACCGATGGCCACGCACGACAGCGGATCGTCTGCGACCGAGACGGGCAGGCCCGTGTGGTCGCGGATTTCCGCGTCCAGGCCGCGCAGCAGGGCGCCGCCGCCGGTGAGCATGATGCCCTTGTCGGCGATGTCAGCGGCCAGTTCGGGCGGGGTGGCTTCCAGCGCCACCTTCACGGCCTCGACGATCTGCGAGACGGGCTCGGCCAGGGCTTCGGCGGCCTGGCGCTCGGAGATGCGGACCTCGCGGGGCACGCCCTGCATCAGGTCGCGGCCCTTGACGTCGATCGACAGGCCTTCGCCGTCGGCCGGGATGCGGGCGGTGCCGATGTCCTTCTTGATGCGCTCGGCCGTGGTCTCGCCGATCAGAAGGTTATGGTTGCGGCGCATGTAGCTGATGATCGCCTCGTCCATCTTGTCGCCGCCGACGCGGACCGAGCGCGAATAGACGATGCCCGACAGGGACAGCACGGCCACCTCGGTGGTGCCGCCGCCGATGTCGACGACCATGGAGCCGGTCGGCTCGTGGATCGGCAGGCCGGCGCCGATCGCGGCGGCCATCGGTTCGTCGATCAGGCCCACGCGGCGAGCCGAGGCGTTGAGGCAGGAATCGTTGATGGCGCGGCGCTCGACGGCGGTGGCGCCCGACGGCACGCAGACGATGACCTTGGGGTTCACGAAGCCCTTGCGATTATGAACCTTGCGAATGAAGTGCTTGATCATCTCTTCCGCGACTTCGAAGTCGGCGATGACCCCGTCGCGCATGGGACGAATGGCTTCCATGTGGCCGGGCGTGCGGCCCAGCATCTGTTTGGCCTCGATGCCCACGGCGTGAACGATCTTGCGGCCGCCGACGTTACGCAGGGCGACCACGGACGGTTCGTTCAGCACGATGCCCTTGCCCTTCATATAGATGAGGGTGTTGGCAGTGCCGAGGTCGATGGCGATGTCGTTGGAGATCGCGCCAAAAATGCTTGAGAACATGGGTCCGGGATACCGTTCGTTCGGGCCTTGGAGGGGCTTGCGTCAGTCTCGATCCGCTTCGGCGACGCCCCGGCGCCACGCATCCCCACGCGCCGCCTCCTGATCGTTATCGCCTCACCGACCTTACGGCTCGTTTGCCCGTGTGCGAAGGCGAATACAAGCCCTTGCACACGCCGCTGTCGAAGCCGTGACCCCGGCTCAGGCAGCCGTGCCGACCCGCCCGCCAAGGCGAGCCGCCGCTTCAGCGGCAGGATACAGGCTGTCCTCCTCCATCTCGGCCCGCAGGGACAGTGCGCGCATCAGCCTGCCCCTCGCGACGGCGAAGCGCCGGGGATCGGCGAGCATGGCCGTCTCGGTCCAGTGATCGCGGAACCGGACCCATGTTTCGAGCAGTCCGCCGATGCCGGCGAAGGCCTCGGCGCCCAGGATGCGAAGACCCTCGTCCCGCGCGTTCATCAACAGCGGATAGAGTTCGGTGTCCTCGATAGTCAGATGGGCGACCAGCTCCAGGTCGATTTCCGCAATCAGGCGGCGAGCCTCGAGGGCGTCGTCACGGGTCCTGATGAGCCGGCGGAAGCCGCCGAGCACCGCGGCCTTGTCGATGATCGACCGGTGCTGGCTCCTCAATGCCCGGACGTCCAATGCGCGACCCCACAACTACAAAAGGCATCATCGCGCTCGTAGCGTTAAGGTTGGCTTAAGGTAGGGTACCGGCGGCCTTCTATTCCTCGACGCCCGACGCGGTCTCGCGCCGTTTCACCAGCTCGCGGACGCCCAGCATCAGGCCCAGCCAGACCAGGGCCACCCCCGCGAGAATCAGCGAGGTCCAGACGCCGTCGCCGCTGACCGCCGCCACCACCGCCCCACCGAAGAAGGCCACCAGGGCGGTCTTGGGCAGGACGCCGAGGGCGCAGCCGGCGAGGAAGGCGGGGAAGGACGCACGCGTCGCGCCGAAGGCCATGTTGACGACGATGAAGGGCGCCGAGGGCACGTTGCGGATCATGAAGCTGGCGTGGAAGGCGTTCTTGCCGACAAAGCCCTTGAGCCGACCCATGGTGCGGCCGCCGAACCGGTCGACCAGCCGCGCCGTCGGCCCCCGCCCCAGCCAGTACGTAACACCGGCAGAGACCACCGTCGCCGCCCAGCTGTAGAAGAAGCCCAGCGACGGGCCGAAGGCGACGACGCAGGCCGCGATCAGGATGAACTGCGGCACGCCGATGAAGGCGGCGGCGATGAACAGGCCGATGGTGGCGGCGAAGGCCCATGGGCTGCCGCGATAGCCTTGCAGCCAGGCCTCGAGGTTTTCCTCCGCCGCCAGCCCCAACTGGCTCTTGCCGATGGCGAGCAGGCTGATCGTGGCGCCGAGCAACAGCGCCGTCGCCAACGCGGCCCGCCAGCGGCGGGCTTCCATGTTGAGGATGAAGTCGAGGATGCGGCGCATGGGGCCCGATTAGCAGGCGGTGGGGACGGGGGCGAGCGTGGGCAGGCCCTGACCGAAGTCTGCGCCTAAAAAACTCGAGGCCGAACAGAGATTATGCCTCCGCTTGCGCATCTCCAGACTTACAGGGATACGGCTTGATCCTGTTCGTCATCGGCCTTGTCAGCAACGATATCGGCGGCGGCGAAAGCGCTTGAGTTTCAGGACTGGGTCACTGTCCAAGGAGAACGGGATGTCCGCCCGTGCGCGTCACAATGTAAAAATCAGCGGCTCGGGCCCGCGCCCGATGGTTTTCGCCCATGGCTTCGGCTGTGACCAGCACATGTGGCGCTTCGTGGCTCCGGCCTTCGAGGATGCGTTCAAGGTCATCCTGTTTGATCTCATGGGCGCCGGGGGGTCCGATCTGAGCGGCTATGATCCCGCCCGTTACGCCAGCTTGGAAGGCTTTGCCGATGACCTGGTCCTGGTCGCGGAAGAACTGAATGTTCGGGACGGTGTTTTCGTCGGCCATTCGGTGAGTGCGATGATCGGACTTCTGGCCGCGCGGAAGGCCCCTCACCTCTTCTCTGATCTGGTGATGATAGGCCCCTCGCCCCGCTACATCGACGACGCGGCCGCCGGCTATACGGGAGGGTTCTCGGAGGGCCAGATTCATGAGCTCCTGGACTTTCTGGACAGCAATCACATGGGGTGGTCTCAAGCCATGGCCCCCACGATCATGGGCAATCCTGAACGACCCGAGCTGGCGGACGAACTGACGAACAGCTTTTGCCGAACCGACCCGGAAATCGCCAAACGCTTCGCGCGGACGACATTCCTTTCGGACAACAGGGATGATCTGGACGGCTTCGATGTCCGGACACTGATTCTTCAATGTGCGGATGATGTCATCGCGCCTCAGTGCGTCGGCGAATATGTGCATCGCGCGCTGCCCAACAGCGAGTTGGTGCTCATGAGCGCGACAGGACACTGTCCGAACCTGAGCGCGCCGGAGGAAACCGTCGCGGCGGTCCAAGCCTTTGTCCGATAGCGACATCAGTGAAGATGGTCTGACGGGGGACGATCTCCGTGATCTGTTCGAGGATGCCCCGTGCGGCTACGTCATCGCCGACGGCGCAGGCCGCATTGCCCGGGTAAACCGAACGCTCGCGCGCTGGCTGGACCAGGAGCCCGGGGCCATCAGGGGCCGGCGATTTTCTGATCTCCTCAATGTTGCGGGCAAGATCTACTACGAGACGCACTTTGCTCCGCTCCTGCGGATGCAGGGCTACTTTCATGAAGTCGCGCTTGATCTGACGCGCAAAGCTGGTGATCCCCTGCCCGTGCTCGTCAATGCGGTGGAACGCAGTTCAGACGACGGGGCGCGGCGGATCGTCATCAGCGTCTTCAACGCGACCGACCGGCGGCGCTACGAACGGGAGCTGCTGGAGGCCCGCCGCCTTGCCGAAGCCGCCTCTTCCGAACTTCAGCAGCTCAACCTTACCCTTGAAGCGCGGGTCGCTGAGGAGGTAGGCGACCGCCTGAAGGCCGAGGCCGCCCTTCGGCAGGCGCAGAAGATGGAGGCGGTGGGCCAGCTTACTGGCGGGGTGGCTCACGACTTCAACAATCTTCTCACCGTGATAATCGGCGGCTTGGAAACAGTCAGCCGACAGCTGGCCGCCCCCTCCACGCCGGAGGCCACCGGTCGAATCAAGCGGGCGGTGGCCATGGCCACCCACGGGGCGGAGCGGGCCGCGACGTTGACGGCGCGGTTGCTTGCCTTCGCCAGACGTCAACCTCTCGATCCCCGCCCCGTCGATCCGGCCCGGCTGGTGACCGGCCTCGCCGACCTGCTGCAGCGCACGCTGGGAGAGACAATCGAGTTCGAAACCGTTTCGGGCGCGGGACTCTGGCTTTCCAACGTCGATGCCGGAGAGCTCGAGAACGCACTGGTGAACCTTGCCGTGAATGCACGGGACGCCATGCCCGCGGGCGGCCGTCTGACGATAGAAACCAGCAATGCTTTTCTCGACGATGACTATGTGAGCACCGTCCCCGAGCCGGTTGCAGCGGGTCAGTATGTGCTCGTCGCGGTGTCCGATACGGGCATGGGAATGGACCAGGCCACGCTCGATCAGGTGTTCGAGCCGTTTTTCACAACCAAGGAGGTCGGCAAGGGAACGGGGTTGGGCTTGAGTCAGGTCTATGGTTTCGTGCGGCAGTCGGGGGGCCACATCCGCATCTACA
This sequence comes from Brevundimonas sp., assembly GCF_051860745.1. Classification (GTDB taxonomy): domain Bacteria; phylum Pseudomonadota; class Alphaproteobacteria; order Caulobacterales; family Caulobacteraceae; genus Brevundimonas. Next base: position 116,315 of record NZ_JBHYDN010000006.1, on the reverse strand, counting down.
GCGAGCAGGGGCTCGGAACGGCCATCAAGCTCTATCTGCCGCGACTGGTTGGCGGGTCACTCCCCACCGAACGCGTGATCGACGCATTGACCTCTGATGGAGGCACCGAGACGATCCTGCTTGTCGAAGACCATGAGGACTTGCGGGCCTATAGCGCCGGAGTACTGCGGGAGCTCGGATATCAGGTTCTTGAAGCACCCAATGGACGCGTCGCGCTCGACGTCCTTCAATCACACAACGACGTCGCGCTTCTCTTCACCGATGTCGTGATGCCGGATGGTCTGGACGGCCGCCAACTGGCCGAAGAGGCGCTGCGTCGGCGTCCCGAGCTCAAGGTCTTGTACACGACCGGCTACACCCGCAACGCCATCGTTCACAACGGGCGGCTGGATGCCGGAGTGAACCTGTTGGGCAAACCTTTCACCTACCGGGAACTGGCCGAAAAAGTGCGGCGACTGCTGGACGCCTAGCGTGCTCGTGGTCGCCGGGCGGACATGCTCGCGTCACCATGGGCCCACAGCCCCGGGGTGATCGCAACCGGCCGATTTCGGCCCCCCTGCCCGAACATATCCCCTGCTGGCGCATTCTCCCCGGCAAGGAGACTGAACATGGCTGCTCGCCCGACCTGGCAAGGACATCTGAAGCTGTCGCTCGTCACCTGCCCGGTGGCGCTCTACACCGCGACGACCAGCACCAATGACGTGCGCTTCCACCTGGTCAATCCGGAGACCAACAACCGCATCCGGATGGTGCCGACCGATCCGGACACAGGGCCGGTTGAGCGCAGCGATCTGGTGCGCGGCTATGAGGTGTCCAAGGACGAATATGTCCTGTTCGACGACGCCGATTTCGACAAGGTCAAGCTGGAGAGCACCAGGACCATCTCGATCGACAAATTCGTCGATGAGAGCGAGATCGACCGGCTGTACTGGGCCGATCCCTTCTTTGTCGTGCCCGAGAAGGGCGCCGGCGTCGAAGCCTTCGCCGTCATCCGCGACGCCATGAAGAAGCAGGGCAAGGTGGCGTTGGGCTGTCTGGTCCTGCGCGGCAAGGAGCGGCAGCTGGCCCTGGAGGTGCGGGGCAAGGGGCTGGTGGCCTACACCCTGCGGGCGAGGGACGAGGTGCGGGACGCCGGGGACTATTTCGATGACATCCAGAGCGTGAAGGCGGACGCCGACATGGTCGAGATCGCCGCCCGGATCATCGGTCAGAAGGAGGCTGACTTCGATCCCGCCGACTTCAAGGACCGTTATGACGACGCCCTGCGTGAGATGATCAAGGCCAAGGCGAAGGGCGGCAAGGGGACGGTCGATGTGACCGAGCCGGACGACACCAATGTCATCGACTTGATGGCCGCCCTGAGGAGCAGTCTTAAGGGTTCGGCGGGGTCGGAGAAGAAGCCGGCTGCGAAGAAGGCCTCGGCCGCGAAGGCGCCGGCGAAGAAGGCTGCTCCCCGAAAGAAGGCGGCGGCCTGATCAGACCACGCCGACCTTCTTCAGCACCGGCTTGAGGCTGGTCTCGGCCTTGCGGAAATCCTTCCACGGATCGGGTTTCTTCAGCATCTCGGGATAGTTCCAGAGATTGAAGGCCGACGGGTCGAGACCGGCCTTCACCTGGCCCCAGGCGAGCGGAAAGGCGATGCCGGCGCCGGGCCGGGCGCGCGCCGACCATGGGGCCACCGCCGTGGCCATCCGGCCGTTACGCAGATAGTCGATGAAGATCTTCCCGCCGCGCGCCTTCTTGGCCAGGGTGGTGGTGAAGCGGTCGGGGGCGTCCATGCGGATCAGTTCCGAGACTGCCCTGGCGAAGGCCTTGGCCTGATCCCAGGTGACGCGGCTGCGGGCGTCGGTCTTGATCGGGACCACGACATGCAGGCCCTTGCCGCCGGTCGTCTTGACGAAGGACGTCAGGCCCAATTCCTCCAGCTTCGCCTTCACCACCTTCGCAGACGCGATGACGTCGCTGAAATCCAGCCCCTCGTCAGGGTCGAGGTCGAAGGTGATCTGTTCGGGGGTTTCAGGATCGCCGGGCTTGCAGCCCCACGGGTGCAGCTCGAGTCCGCCCGACTGGCCGATGGCGACGAGGCCGCCGACATCGACGGCGGTGACGTAGGGGGTGCGGGCCTTGATATCGATCAGCTTGAGCCGCGGGTTGGAGCCGGCCATGGCATGGCGCTGGAAGAAGGTCTCGCCGGTGATGCCGTCCGGCGCGCGGATGATCGAGGTGGGCCGGTCGGCGACGTGAACGAGGATGCGCTCCGACGCCGCCTCATAGTAGCGGGCGAGGTCGGCTTTTGTGATCGCCGGACGACCGTCGCGGGCGGGCCACAGGATCTTGTCGGGGCTGGAGATCGTCACGCCCGAGACCACGACCTTGCCCGGCTTCGAGGCGGCCTTGACCGTGGTGGTCGGCTTCATCTCCGTGGGCGCCTGCGGGGCCTCAGTCACCTCGGCGGCGGTCTTGTCCTCGCGCAGACCCTTGAACGCCGCCTGACGCAGTGATCCGGCCTCGGTGTAGCCGCCGTGCTCGACCTCAGCGACGAGGACCGGCTTGACCCAGTGTATGTCCTTCGCCCCCTTGGGCGCGCCCGCGCCGGCGAAGGGGCTCTTGTCAGCGGCGGCGGCCTTGAGCGCCGGGGTCAGGGCCTTGGTCACCGCCTCGCCATAGCCGGTGCCGACCCGGCCCAGATAGCGGAGGCCGCCCTTGTCGCGGACCCCGACCAGCAACGAGCGGAAACGCGTTCCGCCTTCGGACGACCAGCCGCCGATGACCACCTCATCCCGGCCCCGGCATTTGGATTTGACCCAGCTGGTCGAGCGGCCGGCGCGGTAGGGGGCATCCAGTTTCTTGGAGATGACGCCCTCCAGATCCATGCGGCAGGCGCTCTCCAGCACGGCCTGTCCGGACGAGCCAAAATGGTCGACGTAGCGAAGGCGTTTCGCGCCCGCCTTGCCGATCCGGTCGACATAGGCCTGCAGCCGCGCCTTGCGGTGCGAGAGCGGCAGTTTGCGCAGGTCCTCGTCGCCCTCGAACAGCAGGTCGAAGGCGAAGTGGATCAGGTCGTCGGTGCGACCGTCCGAGATCGCCGACTGCAGGGCCGAGAAGTCAGGCATGTGATCGGCGTCGAGGGCGCACAGTTCGCCGTCGATCACAGCGTCCGGCCAGCCCGCGGCGTCGGCGGCGAGGGCCGGGAACCGGTCGCTCCAGTCCAGCCCCTTGCGGATGCGCAGCACGGCCCGGCCGCCGCCGACGCCGATCTGGATGCGGTAGCCGTCGAACTTGATCTCGTGCGCCCAGCCGGCGGCGCCCGGCGGATGATCTGCGACCTTGCACAGCTGGATGGGGACGAAGGCGGGTGGCTTCGTCGCCTTGCTCGCGGCAGCCCTGGAGGGTCTGGGCTTGGCGGGAGCCTTGCGACCGGTCGGTTTCGACGACGTCCATTGCGCCTTGCCCCCGGCGATTTCCGCCAGCGTCCGGCCGGTCGTCACCGAGGCGTCGATCTCGGCCAGGGCGTCGCCCTCGCCCGGCACGGCGTGATCGTCCTTTTCCTTGATCAACAGCCAGTTTTTGCGCTTCGACGGCTTGCCGCGATCGGATTTGAGCCGCACGAGCGCCCAGCCGCCCTTCAGCCGCTCGCCGTCCAGCGTCATCTTGACCGAGCCCCTGGCGAAGTCGGCCTCCAGCGTGTCCGGATGCTGCGGCGTCCAGAAGCCCGTGTCCCACAGCTGGACCGTGCCCGCGCCGTAGTTGCCGGCGGGAATAGTCCCCTCGAACGACCCGTAGTCCAGAGGGTGGTCCTCGACCTCGACCGCCAGCCGTTTGACGGAAGGGTCGCGCGACGGGGCCTTGGTCACCGCCCAGGACTTGAGCACGCCGTCAAACTCAATGCGGAAATCGTAGTGCAGACGCGTCGCCGCGTGGCGCTGGATCAGATAGCGCAGGGGCGCGGCGGCCTTGCGCCGGGTCTTTGCGCCCTTTGGTTCGGGCGTCTCGCCGAAGCGGCGTTTCGTCTGATAGGTCTTGAGCTCGCCGCGCATGCCGTCCCCGGGGTCTGACAGGGGCTCAACGCACTACGCCCGGTTGGGATCAACACCGGGCGGCGACGGGCGGCATTTGATCGCTCTTTCGCAACTGCGTAAGGAATGGTCGCCGTCTCCGGAGTCGCCATGTCCAGCCTGCAGTCCTCCGCCCTCGCCCGCGTCAAGCCGTCGGCCACCCTGGCGGTGACCGCCCGGGCGCGTGAGCTGAAGCGCGAGGGGCGGGATGTGATCGGCTTGGGCGCCGGCGAGCCGGATTTCGACACGCCGGAGAACATCAAGGAGGCCGCCATCGCGGCGATCCGGCGCGGCGAGACCAAATACACCGACGTCGACGGCATTCCCGAGCTGAAGGCGGCGGTGGCAGCCAAATTCTCGCGCGAGAACGGCCTGACCTATGGGGTGAACCAGATCCATGTCGCCCCCGGCGGCAAGACGGTGATCTACAACGCCCTGCTGGCCACCCTGTCGCCCGGCGATGAGGTGATCGTGCCGGCGCCCTATTGGGTGAGCTACCCCGACATGGTGCTGCTGGCGGGCGGGGAGCCGGTGCGGGTGGTCGGGCATGAGGCCGACGGCTTCAAGCTGAAGCCCGCCGCGCTGGAAGCGGCGATCACGCCCCGCACGAAATGGCTGATCCTGAACTCGCCGTCGAACCCGACCGGCGCGGCCTATACGGGGGCCGAGCTGGAGGCGCTGGCCGCCGTGCTGCGCCGTCACCCGCAGGTCTGGATCCTGACCGACGACATGTATGAGCACCTGATCTACGGCGACTTCGACTACCGCACGATCGCCCAGGTGGCGCCGGACCTCTACGACCGGACGCTGACGGTGAACGGCGTGTCCAAGGCCTACGCCATGACCGGCTGGCGCATCGGCTACGGCGGCGGGCCCAAACCGCTGATCGACCTGATGCGCAAGGTGGCGGGACAGACCACGTCCAACCCGTCCTCGATCAGCCAGTGGGCGGCGGTCGAGGCGTTGAGCGGGCCGCAGGATTTCATCGCCGAGCGGGCGAAACATTTCGAGGCGCGGCGCGATCTGGTCGTGTCGATGTTGAACCAGGCCACCGGCATCCGCTGCGCCACGCCCGAGGGCGCCTTCTACGTCTATCCGTCGATCGAGGGGCTGATCGGCAAGACGACCGGCGGCGGCGTGGTGATCGACAGCGACGACACGTTCGCGACCGAACTGCTGGACGCCGAAGGGGTGGCGGTGGTGCAGGGCTCGGCCTTCGGCCTGAGCCCCTATTTCCGCATCAGCTATGCGACGTCCGAGAGCGTGCTGGAGGAAGGCTGCCGGCGGATCCAGCGGTTTTGCGCGGGTCTGCGCTAGATTCACTTTTGAATATTGTTTCAACTCCGACTACCATAACACGGATTTCGGAGCGGAGACTTTTCAATGACCCAGCCAGTGGATTCGGCGGCTCTCAAAGCCGCTTTCGCCGCGCGGCTTTTGCAGGCTTGCGATGCGGCAGGAGTGCCGCCGCGCCATCGGGGCCGTCTACGCTGGATCCGCGACGAAATGCAGCGTCGGTTCAATGAGCAAGTAACAGTTGAAGGCGTCCGGAAATGGTTGTCCGGGGAGGTGTTTCCTCGCCCGGGAAAGTTGACGATGCTCGCCGCCATTCTTGGCGTCGCTCCGGGCTGGCTTTCAAATGGTCCCAGCGCCACCGCAGTGGAGGAGAAGACCGCTCCGTTTCGCCATGCCAAGCCGCCAGCCGAAGCCGACCGGGGTCGGCTTATCCTGGACCGCATTCGGGAAAGGCTGGGCGGAACAGTCACGATCATGCCCGGGGTCGATCTCACTGAGCCCACGGGAGAAATCTGGGACGCGGAGCGTGACTGACCGTCCAATTCTGCTCGATACCTGCGCGGCGCTTTGGCTCGCGGCGGGGGAGATGAAGAGCCCCGCATTGGACGAAGTCCGATCGACCCTCTCCGCCGGGACGTCCGTCCTCGTGTCTCCGATCACCGCGTGGGAGGTCGGCATGCTGGTTTCCAAGCGGCGGATCGCCCTCGCCATGCCGGTGCTGACCTGGTTCGAAGCTTTGGTGGAGGCTGGTATTGATCGCGCCGAGCTGTCGCCCGCGGTCCTCGTCGCTGCGACCGAGCTCAACGCACCCGGGCTCCGTGACCCGGCCGACCGGGTCATCGCCGCGACCGCGCGCGCCTTCCACTACAGGCTCATGACCCGTGACCGGCCGTTGCTGGATTTCGCGGCCGCAGGGCACGCTTCCGCGATCGCGTGCTGAACGCTCAGGCCGCCCGGCTGACCGCGAAATCCGCCAGCTGTTCCAGCGCTTCGCGCCAATCGCTCGCCGGCAATGCCCGCAGGGCGGCCTTGGCGACGTCGGCGTACTCACCGGCGGTGTCGAGGGTGGCGCTGACGGCGCCGGTGCCGAACACCAGTTCGCGGGCCCGGCGGAAATCGTCGTCGGTGCGCTGGCCCTGATTGATGGTGCGGTCCCAGAAGGCGTCCTCGCGGCCGCGCGTACGGGCGGCGGCCAGCAGCAGGGGCATGGTCACCTTGCCCTCGCGGAAGTCGTCGCCGGCGTTCTTGCCCAGAACCTCGGACGTGCCGCCGTAGTCAAGGGCGTCGTCGGCCAGCTGGAAGGCCAGGCCGAGGTTCAGGCCATAGACGCGCAGGGCCTCGACGGATGTTTCGTCAGCCCCCGCGCCCACCGCGCCCGCCTCGGCGGCGGCGGCGAACAGTTCGGCGGTCTTGGCCGAGATGATGCGCAGATAGGTTTCCTGATCCAGATTCAGGTCGTGGGCGCGCGTCAGCTGCAGCACCTCGCCCTCGGAAATGACGCTGGAGGCGCGGGCGAGGATGCCCAGGGATCGCATCTGGCCGGTCTCGACCATCAGTTCAAAGGCGCGGGCGAACAGGAAGTCACCGACCAGGACGCTGGACGGCGCGCCCCAGATCAGATGGGCCGCGACCTTGCCGCGTCGCAGGTTCGAGCTGTCGACCACGTCATCGTGCAGCAGGGTGGCGGTGTGGATGAACTCAACCGCCGCCGCCAGTTTGACCGAAGCGGTGATATCGCCCGCCGCGCCGGAGGCGCGCGCGGCTGCCAGGGTCAGGAGAGGCCGCAGCCGCTTGCCGCCGGCGGAGATCAGATGCTCGGCCAGCAGGGGGATGACCGGCACCCGGGACTGCATCCGGTCGAGGATCAGGGCGTCGACGGTCGCCATGTCGCGCGCCGCCAGCCGCACGAGCGGCTCGACATTCCCCTTCGAGCGGGGCTCGGCGACGGTGAAAGCGTCCAACGGGAAACTCATCGAAACGGCGGCGCGGGGGAGAATCACGCCCGAATATCCAGCCGCCGCCTTGCCCGGCGACGATGCGGCGCACAATGGTGATCGCTCCATGAAGGGTCAAGCCGCGTGACCGTCGCACCGTTCCCTCAATTCGAAGGCGCCGCCGTCGAGAACGCCCTGCTGGGCGGGCGCGTCCGGCTGCGTCAGCCGGCCAAGGGCTACCGCGCGGGCATGGACGCCGCCCTGCTGGCGGCGGCCGTGGAGGCCGGGCCGAGGCAGCGGGTGATCGAGGCGGGCTGCGGCGCGGGCGCGGTGATGATGCAGATCGCCGCGCGGCGTCCCGACGCGGCCCTGACCGGGCTGGAGCGCGACCCGGCCATGGCGGCGCTGGCGCGGGAGAATGCGGCGCTGAACGGGGCGGACGCCCGGATCGTCGAGGGCGACGTCGCGGCGGGGTTCCGGACGCTCGACCTGCCGCCGTTCGACTGGGCCATCAGCAATCCGCCCTTCTTCGACGACCCGGGCGCCCTGCGGGCGCCGGCGGACAGCAAGCGCGGGGCCTGGATGGCCGACGACGGGCTGAAGGCCTGGACGACATTTCTGTTGAAGTCCGTGCGCGAGGGCGGGCGGATCGTGATCATCCACCGGGCCGACCGGCTGGCCGACCTGCTGGGGTTGCTGGGGGAGACGGCGGGTTCGTTCGCCGTGCGCGGCATTCATCCGTATGCGGACGAACCGGCAAAACGGGTGCTGGTGCAGGCCATCAAGACCGGCAGGGCGCCGTTGCGGCTGTTGCCGCCGCTTGTGCTGCACGACAGGTCGGGGGCGAAGCATACGGCGGAGGCGGAGGCGGTGTTGCGGGGCGAGGCCGCCCTGCCCTTCTGATCGCCGGCCCCTTGCGCTAGAGAGCCCCCATGTCCCTGCGTCCCCTCTTCGTCACCCAGGTCTACGAGGCCTCGCTGGCCGCCTCGCCGGGCTTCGCCGCCTTCAACGCCGGTCTGGCCGACGCCTGCCGCATGCTGGCCCTCGAGGATCAGGCCGGGCGGGCCTGGTGCCGGGAGCACGGCTATCGCGGCTACACCTCCTACGGCTCCCTGGCCGACCTGCCTCACCGCATGCCCGAGTTCGCGGACCTGAAGCGCCATCTGGACCGGCACGCGCTCGCCTATGCGAAGGCGCTGAATTTCGATCTGGCGCACAAGCCGCGGCTGGACAGCCTGTGGGTCAACATCCTCAAGCCCGGCGGCGGCCACACGGGCCATATCCATCCACACGCCTTCCTCAGCGGCACCGTCTATGTCGAGGTCCCCGACGGCGCCTCCGCGCTGAAGCTGGAGGACCCGCGCCTGCCGATGATGATGGCCCGCCCCGGCGTCCACGCCGACGCGCCCGAGGCGGAGCGGCCTTTCGTCTATCTGGCGCCGGCCGCCGGGACGGTGCTGATGTGGGAAAGCTGGCTGCGCCACGAGGTGCCGCCGAACGCGGCGAAAAGCGAGCGGATCTCGGTGAGTTTCAACTACGCCTGATCGGCCATCAAACCGCCCTCCCCCGCACCTAGGGATTTGCCGAACGGCGGCGCGGCGGCTACACCCCGCGCCAACCTCCCGACACCTCCAGACGACAGGGCGCACCGCACCTCATGGCGCAGCAATATATTTTCCAGATGCAGGGTCTGACCAAGACCTTTCCCGGCGGCAAGAAGATCTTCGAGAACATCTGGCTGAGCTTCTACAACGACGCCAAGATCGGCGTGGTCGGGGTCAACGGCTCGGGTAAATCCACCCTGCTGAAAATCATGGCCGGGCTGGACAGCGAGTTCAACGGCGAGGCCCGGGCCGCCGACGGGATCAAGCGCGGCTACCTCGAACAGGAGCCCCAGCTCAACGACAGCCTGACCGTCCGAGAGAACGTCGAGGCCTGGTGCGAGGAGAAGCAGTGGGTCAACCGCTTCAACGCCATCGCCATGGAAATGGCCGAGGAATACACTGACGAGCTGATGGCCGAGATGACGGCCCTGCAGGAAAAGATCGACGCCGGCGACGTCTGGGACATCGACGCCCGCATCGAAATGGCCATGGACGCCCTGCGCTGTCCGCCCGACGAGTCGGCCACGACCAACCTGTCTGGCGGTGAAAAGCGCCGCGTGGCGCTGGCGCGGCTGCTGCTGAGCAAGCCCGACATGCTGCTGCTCGACGAACCGACCAACCACCTGGACGCCGAGTCCGTGGCCTGGCTGCAGCATCACCTCGAGGCCTTCCCCGGCTGCGTCATCCTGGTGACCCACGACCGCTACTTCCTCGATCTGGTGACCAAGTGGACGCTGGAGCTGGACCGCGGCAAGGGCCATCCGCACGAGGGCAACTACTCCAGCTGGCTTGAGGCCAAGACCAAGCGCGTGGTGCAGGAGAACTCGGAATCCGAAGCCCGCCAGCGCGCCCTGACCCGCGAACTGGAATGGGTCCGCTCGGGCGCCAAGGCCCGTCAGGCCAAGTCCAAGGCCCGTCTGGCCGCCTATGAGCGGATGGTCGACGAGCAGGAAAGCATGCGCGGCGCCCAGACCCACGCGGTGATCCAGATCCCGCCCGGCCCCCGCCTCGGCAATGTCGTGCTGGAGGTCGAGAACCTCGAGAAGGAATATGGCGACAAGATCCTGTTCAAGGGCCTGTCGTTCAAACTGCCGCCCAACGGCATCGTCGGCGTCATCGGGCCAAACGGCGCCGGCAAGTCGACCCTGTTCCGCCTGATCACCGGACAAGAGAAACCCGACGGGGGCGTGATCAAGGTCGGTGAGACGGTCAAACTGGCCTATGTCGACCAGAGCCGCGACGATCTGGAGCCCAACAAGACCATCTGGGAAGTCATCTCGGGCGGCACCGACGTGATGATGGTCGGCAAGCGCGAGATCAACACCCGCGCCTATGTCGGCAGCTTCAACTTCAAGGGCGGCGACCAGCAGAAGAAGGTCGGCCAGCTGTCAGGCGGCGAGCGCAACCGCGTGCACCTGGCCAAGACCCTGGCGACCGGCGGCAACCTGCTGCTGCTCGACGAACCGACCAACGACCTCGACATCGAGACGCTGCAGAACCTCGAGGAGGCGCTGGAAGGCTTCGCCGGCTGCGCCGTGGTCATCTCCCACGACCGCTGGTTCCTCGACCGTCTGGCGACGCACATCCTGGCGTTTGAAGGCGACAGTCACGTCGAATGGTTCGAGGGCAACTTCGAAGCGTACGAGGAAGACAAGAAGCGGCGGCTGGGGGTGGAGAGCCTGATCCCGCACAGGATCAAGTTCCAGAAATTCGGGCGGTAACGCGGGGCGCGCCTTCAGTTTTATTGGCACAGCGAGTTCGTCGCCAGCCCACAAACTGTCCCGGATCGTCGATTTCCGTCCGTAACCGGTTTCGTCCGCCTTTGAAACGCGGCCGTGGGAACGGGGCAGATCCCAACTGGTAGCGCCAATCGTTGAACGCCGGTCCGGGCCGTCCCTGCAAGGGTCCGGCGCCCGTCGATCAAGCATCCTTTGCGGTTCGTCTGTTCATCAGCACGAACGGCGGGGATGAAACACCGATCTCCGTTCGTTGGCATTGCGAGGCCGATTGTCCGCCGCGAGCGGCAGCCGGATGGCAGTCAACCAGGGAGGATCGAATGGCGGCGTTTTCCAGCAAGGTGCGGAACGAGATTTTGGACGGGGACTGGCTCCCCTCGTCGTTTGGGCGATGGAATGCGCCCTTGAGCTTTTCGGACCTGTCGCTAACCGCGGTCGGCCACGTGTCGCCAGCCCCGCTGGTGCTGGCGGCCAATGATCCTGACGATGCCCGGGCCGGCTGGAACCTCGGCTGCGGCTGCGGGTGCAGCAAGCGCTACACCGAGTTTCAGGACGGCGTCGGCGACGGACCGCGCCCCACCAGCCTGCCCCTGGCCCTGATCACCACCGACCTGATCCCCGGCGATACCTCAACCACGGCGACCCTGGCGATCGATGGCGCCCATGTGGTTTCCACGATCGATACGATCGGCGACGAGGACTACTATTCGATCCAGCTGGTCGAGGGCCGGACCTACGACATCAGCATGTTCCTGGTCACCGGCGGCCCGAGCGGCGTCCCTCTGGCTGACGCCTACATCGAGTTGTATGACTCGCTCGGCAACTTGGTGGTGACGGCCGACGGCGGGGGGCCGAACACGCCTTCCGGCCTGGACGCCATCCTGACGTATACGGCGCAGAGCAGCGGGACCTTCTACGTCAACGCCCGGGCCTTTGACAACGCAAGCGCCAACGGGACGAGCGGGGATTTCGTCGGCGACTACGAGATATTCGCCGCGACCGTGGACACCAGCGCTCCGGGCGCCTACGTGCCTTTCTATTCACCCGACAGCCCGCTGCATTCCCTTGACTGGGGAACCCAGTTTTCGCGCACTTCGCGCAATCCGGATGGCGATAACGGCACACGCACGGACAACGGCGTCGCCAACGGCGGCTCCCCAATCGTCAACAGCGACTATGGGATCGTCGGCAAGAACGTCATCACCTACTACTACGCCCAGACCGGCGACATCTTTGTGAGCGAAAACCCGACCAGCCCGGGGCTGACCGAGAACATCGTCGCCCAAGGCATGAAGGACTGGGAGAAAGCCGCCTTCGAAAAGGCCTTCGACATCTATGAGAGCGTCGCCGACATCCAGTATGTGCGGGTGTTCAACCGCAATGAAGCCGACATCAAGATCATCACCTACGAAGGCACGCCCGGCGTCGGGGCCAGCCTGCTGGGCCGCATGAGCCCTCCCGGCGAGCAGAACGCCGGCCAGATGGAGGTCAACTCCGGCGACGCGCGCTGGACCGAGGAAGGCGTCTCGCAGGGCGGCTTCTACTTCCCCACCTTGCTGCACGAACTCGGTCACGGCCACGGCATGGCCCATCCGCACGACAACGGGGGCCGCTCCAGCGTGATGCGCGGCGCCGGACCGAGCGATGACCCGGTGGAAGGCGCCATCGGCGGCCAGTACGGCGACTTCGGCCTGAGCCAGCAGGTGTTCACCGTCATGTCGTACAATGACGGCTGGAACGAGGGCCTGGAGTCGGGCGGCGCTCCCGACGGCCACGGGCGGCCGCGGTCGGGTGGCATTACCGGCACGCAGGTCGATCATTTCGGCTGGGTCGGCACGCTGAGCCCGCTCGACATCGCGGTGCTACAGGACAAGTACGGCGTCAACGAGGAAACCGCGAGAGGCAACGACGTCTACACCATCGGCGATGTCAACCAGGCCGGCGCCTTCTATTCAACGATCTGGGACGGCGGCGGGACCGACGAAATCCGCTATGTCGGCGCACGCGACGCCACTATCGATCTGCGCGCGGCGACCCTGAAGTATGAGGAAGGCGGCGGCGGGCGCGTGTCGCACGCCCTCGGCGCCTGGACCGGATTCACCATCGCCAACGGCGTGACGATCGAAAACGCCACCGGCGGGTCGGGCGACGACGTCCTGACCGGCAACCACGTTGCCAACCGGCTGAGCGGCGGGTTTGGCGATGACGTGCTCGCTGGAGGCAGAGGCGCCGATATACTGGACGGCGGCTTTGGACGCGATACGGCCGACTATTCCGACGCCGCCGCGGGCGTCACGGTCAAGCTGAAGGCGTCGAAGGCGTCGAATGACGGCGACGGCGCGTCTGATACCCTGTTCAGCATCGAGGATCTGATCGGTTCGGCGTTCAACGACTTCCTGACGGGCGAGGACGGCGCCAACCGTCTGGACGGCGGTGCAGGCCACGACACGCTGAACGGTTTGGGAGGCGACGATACGCTGACGGGCGGATCCGGCGATGACACGATCAATGGCGGCGGGGGCGTGGACGTGGTCGTTCTGGCCGGCGTGCGGTCGGACTATGTCATCACCGCGGGCGCAACCGCCGGCGCCTATCCGGTCGAGGACACCATGGCCTTGCGGGACGGGATCGACTCCCTCGCCCAGGTCGAGTGGCTGCGCTTCGGCGACGGTTCGACGGCGAGGTTGTCCGACATGGTGGCGATCCCGTCGATCGCCTCCGGCAAGGCGACGACCGCCTTTGTGCAACCGGCGCTCGCTGACGACGAGTTTGTTCTGGGCAAACTGGACGTTGGGCCGCTGGTGCTACCCGGCGCAGGGTTTGGCGACTTCGCTTTCGAAGGCAGCGACCTGTCGACTTTGGTCCCCGCCAAGGACAACCGGATGCTGAACCTTTTCGACGACGGCGATCCGGCTTGGCGGCCCATGGTCGACGACGCGTGGTATTCGCCGCAGGGACACGACCACTGGCAATAAGGGTAACGGGACGCCGCCTGTCGGGGCGTCCCGAACCTCCGCCGCCGGTGCGCTCGCCGATGCAGGCTTGGCCATGACCCAGTCGCCTGATCTAATCGCCACATGCCCCACCGCCCTGCCCTCCTCATCATGCAGCGCCACCTCGCGCCATTGACGGCCTTTCTCGAGAGCGAATGGACGGTCTGGCGCTTCTGGGAGGGGCCGCCGGCAGAGGCGCAGGGGCAGATCAGGGCGCTGGTGGTGGCGGGGGAGTTTCCGCTGGACAAGGCGCTGATCGAAAGCCTGCCGGCGCTGCAGCTGATCGCCTGTTTCACCTCGGGCTATGACGGGATTGATGTCGACTGGTGCCGGGCGCGGGGGCTGCCGGTCAGCCATGCGCCGGGGGTCAATCACGAGGATGTGGCCGACCATGCGCTGGGCCTGATCCTGGCCGCGCGGCGGCAGATCGCGGCCGGGGACCGGGCCCTGCGAGCCGGCGGCTGGACGGTGGACGCCAAGATGATCACCCCGTCGCTGAAGGACCAGCGGCTGGGTGTCGTCGGCCTGGGATCGATCGGCGAGGCGGTGGCGCGACGCGGCGACGCGATGCGGATGGCGGTGAGCTGGTGGGGGCCGCGCGAGAAGGAAAGCCCGTGGCCGCGCGCGGACACGCTGCTGGAGCTGGCGCGGGACAGCGACATACTGGTGGTCGCCTGCAAGGCCGACGAAAGCAATCGCGGCCTGATCTCGCGGGCGGTGATCGAGGCGCTGGGGCCGCAAGGGCTGCTGGTCAATGTCGCGCGCGGTCAGCTGGTCGACGAGACGTCCCTGATCGCGGCGCTGAAGGACGGCCGGCTGGGTCAGGCGGCGCTGGACGTGTTCGAGGAGGAGCCGACCGACGCGGCGCGCTGGGCCGACGTACCCAACACCGTACTGACGCCGCACACCGGCGGGGCGACCACGGAGGCGGTGCAGGGCATGCTGACGCTGCTGATAGAGAACCTGCGGGCGGCCTTTGCGGGCGAGCCGCTGAAGACGCCGGTTCCGTAGCCCCCCCGGTCGGGATCAACCCCCGTCGGGCGGATTGTCCGGGAAGGTCGGCATGGTCGAGGCCGGGGGCGGCATGGCCACGGGCGGAGGCGGCGCCGGTCGCTGGGGCAGTTCGTCGTCAGCCAGCTGGCCGTCGCCGTCGCGGTCCATGCGGGTGAACATCCGTTGCGCCCCGGCGGACAATTCCTCGGCGCTGATGCGGGAGTCCCGATTGGCGTCGGACTGGACGATCATGGCGCGCATGCGGGAGCCGCCCATGGCCGCAACCGTCGGGTTGGCGAAAATGGCCAGCTCATCGCCGGTGATGCTGGCGTCCTGATTGACGTCCAGCCGGGTGAAGATGCGGGCGGACCAGGGCGCGACCTCCTCCGATGTGCGTGGCAGGCTCATGCCGCCGCCCATTCCACCCCCCATGCCGCCCCCCGGGGGCGGTGGGGTCTGGGCGGCCGCCGATCCGGCGAGCGCGGCGAGAAGGACGAAGGGGGCGATGAGGTTGATCGGGCGAAGGGTCATGGATGGCCTCACGACAACGGTTAGCCGTTGCACGCAGACTGATCCCGGATCCGGGGTCTGACCAGCGATTTTCCTTGCCAAATCATATAAGGATATCTTTATATAAAGGGATGTCGTTGACTGCAGACCAGACCGTCGAAGCCCTGCGCGCCGTAGGCGAGCCGACCCGCCTGAGGGTGCTGTCGCTGCTGGCCGGCGAGGAACTGTCCGTGATGGAGCTGTCGCGCATTCTGGACCAGAGCCAGCCGCGAGTGTCCCGCCATCTCAAGCTGATGGCCGACGCCGGCCTGATCGAGCGGTTTCCGGACGGTGCGCGCGTCTTCTACCGCCTGTCGTCGGACCTGCCGGCGCGGCGGCTGATCGATACAGTGCTGGACCTGCTGGACGTCTCGGCGGGCGAGGCCGACGACCGGCGGCTGGAAGCCGTCCGGCGCGACCGCGAACTGGCGGCCGGAGCCTATTTCGAGCGGATCGCGCCGCAGTGGGACCGGATCCGCTCGTTGTACGTCAGCGAAGGCGCGGTCGAGGCCGCCATCACCCGCGCCGCGGGGGACGGACCGTTCGAGCGGGTCGTCGACCTGGGCACCGGCTCGGGCCGGATGCTGACCCTGCTGGGCAGGAAGGCCAGGATGTCGGTCGGGCTGGATCTCAGCCAGAACATGCTGAACATCGCCCGCGCCAATGTGACCAGGGCGGGGCTGGACAAGGTCGAGCTGCGCCACGGCGACATCTTCGCCACCCGCCTGCCCGAACAGAGCGCCGATCTGGTGATGGTGCATCAGGTTCTGCACTACCTCGCCGATCCGGCGGCGGCGGTGGCCGAGGCGGCGCGGCTGGTCATGCCGGGGGGTCGGTTGCTGATCGTCGACTTCGCTCCGCATCAGCTCGAATATCTGCGCGAAGAGCATCAGCACCGCCGGCTCGGCTTCTCCGATGTCGAGATGCGGCGCTGGTTGTCCGCCGCCGGTCTGACCCCCAGCGCACCGATCGCCCTGCCCCCCGACACAGATGGTCTGACCGTCTCGATCTGGACCGCCGAACGCCCGGCCGTCGCCGCGGAGAAGGTCGCATGAGCATCGCCCCCCGCAGCCTGGCCGAGGCCCGCGCCCTGTTGCTGTCGCCGCTGGGGCCCGTGGCCCGGGCGGGGCAAGACCTGTCGCGTCCGAGCGTGTCGTTCGAATTCTTCCCGCCCAAGTCCGACGAGGCCGAGGTCAATCTGTGGAAGGCGGTCACCCGTCTGGCCCCGCTGGCGCCCGAGTTCGTCTCAGTCACCTACGGCGCGGGCGGCTCGACCCGCGAGCGGACCCACCGGACGGTGGAGCGCATCCTCGCCGAGACCCCGCTGACGCCGGCGGCGCACCTGACCTGCGTAGAGGCCAGCCGCGAGGAGGTCGACTCCGTCATCGAAGGTTATCGCGACGCCGGAGTGCGCCACATCGTGGCCCTGCGCGGCGATCCGCCGGGCGGGAACGGCATCGGCGGGGCTTATGTTCCGCGTACGGATGGTTACGCCAATGCGACCGAACTGACCGCCGCGATCACCGCAAAAGGCGGGTTTGACGTCATCGTCGGCTGCTATCCCGAGGGTCACCCGGAGAGCCCTTCCGCCGACCATGATCTTGACGTTCTGAAAGCCAAGGTCGACGCCGGCGCGACGCGGGCGATCAGCCAGTTCTTCTTCGACATCGACGCCTTCCTGCGTTTCCGTGATCGCGTGCGGGCGGCGGGGATCACCATTCCGCTGTCGCCGGGGATCATGCCGGTGACCAATTTCAACGGGCTGAAGCGGATGTCAGCGGCGTGCGGCGCGGCCGTGCCCGACTGGCTGGCGGCGCATTTCGACGGATTGGACAACGACCCGGAGACGCGCAAGCTGATCGCCGCCTCGGTGGCCGCCGAGACCTGCGCCCGGCTGCAGGAGGAAGGCTTCGCCGACTTCCACTTCTACACCCTGAACCGCGCCGACCTGGTCTATGCCATCTGCCGGGTGCTGGGTGTGCGTGAGACGCGGGCCGATGCGTGATCTCTCGACAGTCGCGCATGCCCTCCCCTTCCCCTCGAGGGGGAAGGGGTCGGGGGATGGGGTGGAGGCAGTTCCCCTCCGGACAAGGCGCCTGAGGCGTCGCCTATCGGTCGACCGCGCCTTTCGCACCCGTCCTTTATCAGCCTGCCTCCACCCCCACCCAACCCTCCCCCCTCAAGGGGCAGGGCTTTGGAGTTGTTCATGACCCGCAGCGAACGCATCGCCGCCCTTCACCGGGTCGCAAAGGAACGCATCCTCGTCCTCGACGGCGCCTGGGGCGTGATGATCCAGCGCAGCGACCTGTCGGAAGAGGATTTCCGCGGCGACCGCTTCAAGGATCACGACGGTCAGATGAAGGGCAATAACGACATCCTGTGCCTGACCCGGCCGGACATCATCGCCGGCCTGCACGACCAGTATTTCGCCGCCGGCGCCGACATCTCCGAGACCAACACCTTCTCGGCCACGGTCATCGCCCAGGACGATTACAAACTCGACGAACAGTCGGTCCGGGACATCAATCTGGAGGGCGCCAAACTGGCCCGCGCCGCCGCCGACCGCTGGACGGAAAAGGAGCCGCACAAGCCGCGCTTCGCCGCCGGTTCGATCGGGCCGCTGAACAAGATGCTGTCGATGTCGTCGGACGTGAACGACCCCGGCGCCCGGTTGGTGGCCTTCGATCAGGTCTATGACGCCTATCGCCATCAGGTGAAGGCGCTGAACGAGGGCGGGGTCGACCTCTATCTGATCGAGACCATCACCGACACGCTGAACTGCAAGGCCGCGATCAAGGCCATCAAGGACCTCGAGGACGAGGGTATGGAGGCCCTGCCGATCTGGATTTCGGGCACGATCACCGACCGTTCCGGCCGGACCCTGTCAGGCCAAACGGCCGAAGCCTTCTGGAACAGCGTGCGCCACGCCAGGCCGTTCGCCATCGGCTTCAACTGCGCCCTGGGCGCCGATCTGATGCGGCCGTTCATCGCCGAGCTGAGCCGGGTGGCCGACACCCTGGTCGCCGCCTATCCCAACGCCGGCCTGCCCAACGCCATGGGCCAGTACGACGAGGAACCGCACCAGACCGCCCACTTCCTCGAGGAATGGGCGGCCTCGGGTCTGGTCAACATCGTCGGCGGCTGCTGCGGCACCACACCGGAGCATATCCGGCACACGGCCGAGGCGGTGGCAGGGATGACGCCGCGGGCGATTCCGGAGCGGCCGGTGGCCATGCGGCTGTCCGGCCTCGAACCGTTCGAGCTGGTGGCATGATGCTTACCCTTCTCCGCTCATCCCGGCGAAAGCCGGGACCCAGTGCTCTGGGTGATGACACGCATCCGGATCACGCCGCCCGCAATCCCATGCACCCTGCCTTGCGAAAGCACTGGGTCCCGGCTTTCGCCGGGATGAGCGGAAGTTTGTAATGCGTCCCACCTTCATCAACGTCGGCGAGCGGACCAATGTCACCGGCTCGGCCAAATTCAAGAAGCTGATCATCGACGGCGACTATCCCGCCGCCCTGTCGGTGGCGCGTCAGCAGGTCGAGGCCGGGGCCTCGGTCATCGACATCAACATGGACGAGGGCCTGCTGGATTCGAAGCAGGCCATGGTCACCTTCCTCAACCTGATCGCGGCCGAGCCCGACATCGCCCGCGTGCCGGTGATGATCGACAGCTCAAAATGGGAGGTCATCGAGGCCGGGCTGAAATGCGTCCAGGGCAAGCCGATCGTCAATTCGATCTCGATGAAGGCGGGCGAGGCCGAGTTCCGCGAACAGGCGGTCAAATGCCTGCGCTACGGCGCCGCCGTGGTGGTCATGGCCTTCGACGAGGTCGGCCAGGCCGATACCGCCGCGCGCAAGATCGAGATCTGCACCCGCGCCTATCGCATCCTGGTGGACGAGGTCGGCTTCCCGCCCGAGGACATCATCTTCGACCCCAACATCTTCGCCGTGGCGACGGGGATCGAGGAGCACGACAACTACGCTGTCGACTTCATCGAGGCGACCAAGGTCATCAAGGCGACCCTGCCGTACGTGAGGGTGTCCGGCGGGGTGTCGAACGTCTCGTTCAGCTTCCGCGGCAACGAGCCGGTGCGCCGGGCGATCCACAGCGTCTTCCTGTACCACGCCATCCAGGCGGGCATGGACATGGGCATCGTCAACGCCGGCGACCTGCCCGTCTATACCGACATCGAGGCGACGCTGCGCGAGGCCGTCGAGGACGTGATCCTCAATCGCCGTCAGCGGACCAACGTCTCCAACACCGAACGCCTCGTCGACATCGCCCCGAACTACAAGGGCGACAAGGGCGTGGCCCGGGTCGTCGATCTGAAATGGCGCGACCAGCCTGTCGGCAAGCGGATTGAACACGCCCTGGTCAATGGCATCACCGAATACATCGACGCCGACACCGAGGAGGCGCGGCTGTCGTTCGACCGGCCGCTGCACGTCATCGAAGGTCCGCTGATGGACGGGATGAATGTGGTCGGCGACCTGTTCGGCTCGGGCAAGATGTTCCTGCCGCAGGTGGTCAAGTCGGCGCGGGTGATGAAACAGGCTGTCGCCTGGCTGGAGCCCTATATGGAGGCCGAAAAGGCCGGCAAGCCGCGCGAGCAGGCCGGCCGCATCCTGATGGCCACGGTCAAGGGCGATGTCCACGACATCGGCAAGAACATCGTCGGCGTCGTGCTGCAGTGTAACAACTACGAGGTCATCGACCTGGGCGTCATGGTCCCGGCCGACCGCATCCTCGACGCCGCTGTCGAGCACAAGGTCGACATCGTCGGCCTGTCGGGCCTGATCACGCCGTCGCTGGACGAGATGGTGTTCGTGGCCCGCGAGATGGAGCGCCGCGGCTTCGACATTCCGCTGCTGATCGGCGGGGCGACGACCAGTCGTACGCATACGGCGGTGAAGATCGAACCCGGCTATCGCGCCGGTTCGACCACCTATGTCATCGACGCCAGCCGCGCTGTCGGCGTGGTCTCGGGCCTGCTGTCGAAGACCGAACGGGCGAAGAACGAGGCCATCACGCGCGACGAATACGTCCGCATCCGCGAGCAATATGCGCGCGGTCAGGAGGTCAAGGCGCGGGCGGCCCTGCCCGCCGCGCGCCAGAACCGCTTCCGGGCCGATCCGGCGGTCCCCCTGCCCTGCGCGCCGTCCTTCCTCGGCGTGCGCGCCTTCGACAGCTGGGACCTCGGCGATCTGGCCGACCACATCGACTGGACCCCCTTCTTCGCCGGCTGGGAGCTGATCGGCCGCTATCCGCTGATCCTCGAGGACGAGATCGTAGGATCGGCGGCCCGCGATCTGTTCGCTGATGCACAGGCGATGCTGAAGCGGATCGTCGACGAGAAATGGTTCACCGCCCGGGGCGTGGTCGGCTTCTGGCCCGCCAATGCGGTCGGCGACGACATCGCCGTCTACGCCGACGAGACCAGAACCGAGGAGGTGGCCCGCTTCCACACCCTGCGCCAGCAGATCAGGAAGTCGAACGGCAAGCCCAATCTGGCCCTGTCGGACTTCGTGGCCGAGACCGGCTCTGACTACATCGGCGCCTTCGCCGTGACCGCCGGCCACGGCGAGCTGGAGATCGCCAAACGGTTCAAGGAGGCCGGCGACGACTATTCGGCCATCATGGCGACGACCCTGGCCGACCGCCTGGCCGAGGCCTTCGCCGAGGCGCTGCACAAGAAGGTGCGGACAGAGCTGTGGGGGCATGCGCCGGACGAGGCGACGACGGTCGAGGACCTGATCGCCGAGCAATATCAAGGCATTCGCCCAGCCCCCGGCTATCCGGCCCAGCCCGACCATACGGAGAAGGCGACGCTGTTCCGGCTGCTGCAGGCCGAAGACAACGCCGGCATGGCGCTGACGGAAAGCTTCGCCATGACGCCCCCGGCGTCGGTGTCGGGCCTGTATTTCGGCCATGCCGGGAGCCACTATTTCGGCGTCGGCAAGATCGATCCGGACCAGGTCGCCGACTACGCCCGGCGCAAGGGCTGGGACGTGGCGACGGCCGAGCGCTGGCTGTCGCCGATCCTCAACTATGACCCCGGCGCGCCCGCGCGAAGCGACGCAGCGTGACGCAGGAAGCCGGCCGCTTGGCCGGACCGGCGGGTTGATCTAACAAGGCAGGGCGGCGGGCGAGGCTCGGCGCGGTCCCGATTCACGGTCTGACTGGAGCCGGCATGAGCCCTTCGCCTTCCGAGAAGCGGCGCGGCTGGCACTGGAGCGACTATTGGCGAAGCGGTCGCACTGACGTCATGACGGTGCAGACGGCGGCCGGACCGGTCGCATTTGACACCGAACCGATCTGGGGGACTTGGTTCCAGTCCTTTGCTGCCGGCGCGCACCTGCTGGATCTCGCTACCGGAAACGGTCAGGTGGCGGGCTATGCGAGCGGCGCGTCTGCGGCGTGCGGCAAGGCCTTCGCGATCACGGGCGTCGACTATGCCGATGTCGAGGCCGCAGGCGCGCGCATGCCCCCTGATTGTCGGCTTTTGGGCGGCGTCGCCCTGGAAAAGCTGCCCTTCCCTGCGGCGTCCTTTGACGGCGCCTCATCGCAGTTCGGGATCGAATATGCGGACACCCGGCCCGCGCTCCAGGAGCTCGGTCGGGTGCTGAAGCCGGATGGCCGGGCATTGATGCTGATCCACCATTCCGACAGCGTCATCACTCGGCAGACGGCGGAGCAGATCGCGGCCTATGACGCGGTGCTGGGCAAATCCGGCGCGATCCGCCACGCCCGCCGCGCCTTTACCGCCCACCTCAAGGGCTTGCCCGCCGCCGCAGCGGAAGACGCGCTGAGGTCCGCGGTTCAGCAGGCCGCCGTCCGGCTCGAGCCGACGGTGGCGTTCGAGCCAGTGCGCTACATGGTGGGTTATCTCGATGACCTGGCGCGCGGCGTCGCCTCGTATGAGCCGAAAAGCGCCCTCGCCCGCCTCGAGGTTTTCGAGGCCGGGAATGCAGCGTGGCGGCATCGCCAGCAAAGCCAAACCCGGGCCGCGCTGGACGGACCGGGTCGGGATGCCTTTATCCAGCGAGCAGCCCAGGCGGGGCTGGCGCTGACGGAACGCGCCGAACTGACGGACGCCGGAGGTCAACGGATCGGCTGGCGGGCGGCGTTCCTGAAGTCATAGCGCGTTCCCCTCGGCGGACCCTTATTCCAAACCGACGTCCGCGGGTGTGGCCGGCGGGGTGGTGATGTGCTCACGGATGCGGCGCGCGGCGTGTTCGCAGCGGCCCGGCAGGCCGAAGAACAGGCCGAAGGCCTGGCTGCGCACGGCCTCTTCCTGACCGACGAGAGAGGTCCATCTGGCGGACGCTTCAGCGGCGGCGGCGGCGGCGGCGGCGCGACTGGCGGCGGTCTGGCGCGGCTCGGCGGCGATCAGGGCGGCGCGGAAATCAGACGCCTCCAGCTTGCCCAGACGGATGATGTCCAGATCCAGTGGATCGCCGTTGGTCAGGGTCTCGCCAAGCGCAACATGGCCGTTCACCAGCGCCTCGCACCAGGCGACGAGGGGATAGTCGCTCTCCGGCGCGCCCCGCGGCATCGGATTGGCGTAGGCCACGGCCTCGCGAAAGCGTTCCGCCTCGACCACATCGACGCCCGGCGCGGTGGATATGACTCCGACGTCCTGGGCTGGAGGCGGAGTCTGCGTGGCGATGACGAGGGCGGAGACGAGGCTGAGAAACATGAAGACATCCGGGATCGTGCAACGGGAAGGTCAGACCGCAACGCTTGAACAGGGCAGATGGTTTTTCTGCGGCGGCGGCCCGGGCAATAAAAAGGGCGGCGGACCCGAAGATCCGCCGCCCCAGATGTTCTCGAAGTCAGGCCCTAGAAGTTGGCGGTGACACCGACGAAGAAGTAACGGCCCAGCGAGTCATACAGCTGCGGGAAGGTGTTGCCGTTGCCGGTCGTACCGGTGCTCAGCGTCAGCTGCGGATCGTCATCCAGGACGTTGTTGACGCCGGCGCGGAGGGTGACGGTATCCATCACCTGCCAGACGGCAGCCAGGTCGAGGTAGTTCTCGGCATCGAAGTAGCGATCGATACGGGCGCCGCCGTTATTCAGCGAGCCGTTCGCCGCGAGAACGGCGACTTCAGCTTCGCCGTAGTGACGCCATGTGGCCGTGAGGTCCAGGTCCCACGGGGTGAGCCAGGTGACCCGGGCGCGGTGGCGGTATTCCGGGTTCGGGACGCCGCACTGGTTGGCGTAGAAGCCGGCGCAGTCATAGACCGAGTTGGCCGCGCCCAGTCCGGTGTCGGTGACCAGCGATTCCAGCAGGGTGCCCACGAAGGCGAACTGCATCGAACCCATGTTGGACATGCCCACGTCTTCGAGGTCGAAGGCATAGTTGGCGTTGAAGTCCCAACCCGTGGTGGCGAGGCCACCAATGTTGTTGTTCAGGTCTTCAACCTGGCCGGAGCCGATCCAGAGCTGACCACCGACGTTACGACGGATACGACCGCAAGCTGCGGCATCCGGCGACGCGCCGTAGCACTGGGCGATGGTGTTCAGGGCCCCGATCGACGACACGAGGTCTTCGACCGCGATATCGAAATAGTCGATCGTCAAGTTGAAGCCCGGGACGAAGCTGGGCGTCCAGACCACACCATAGGTGTAGGTGTCCGCCACTTCCGCGTTCAGGTTCGGGTTGCCGCCGGCGAGCAGGTTATACTGACCCGCCGGGCTGTTCAGGGCGCCGCTGCCCGATTGGCCGGCGGTGACCTGGTGCGGAGCCCCGCCGATGCAGTTCGCCGCCACGGCGCCGGTAGTGGCGTCGCAGGGGTCACGATCCAGGTCGAACAGGCCAGCCCCCTGGGAGGCGAACAGTTCGATCACGTTGGGCGCCCGCACAGCGCGCGAATAGCTGGCGCGGAAGCGGATGTCCTCGATCGGGGCGTAGTCGGCGCCGAACTTGTAGGTGTCGGCTCCGAAGGCGTCGTACTCCGAACGACGGTAGGCGGCGTCGACCGAGGCCGAATAGGCCCAGGGCTGATCGTCGGCCAGCGGGATCTGGATTTCACCGAAGACTTCGGCGACGTCCGCGGCGCCCGACAGACCGATCGTCGGTCCACCCTGACCGGCGCCGTCGCCCGAGACGAAGGCGGAGTCCGGAGTGGAGGACAGGCCGTCCCGGCGATACTCGGCGCCGAAGGCGACCTGAACGTTGCGGGCGGCGGTCGGCATCGACCAGCCGGTGTCGCCCGTGATGGCCGCGGTGACGATCTGCTGGGTGGTTTCACCGCGCTGGATCAGCGGGATCTGCACATAGTCGAGGGCCGCCTGGGTGACGCCACCGACGATGAAGATATCGTAGGGGACGCAGTTCGGGTCGGTGCCATTGACCACCGAGCGGCAGGTCGGGGTGCCGGCGACGTTGACGACGTCGAGCGCGCGACCGAGGCGCGTGACCGAGAAGTCGTTGAGATAGGTCCGGGCCAGGGCGACGCGCGAATATTGCGCGGCGATGTCATAGTTCCAGCCGGGGGTGAGCTCCCCGCGAACACCGACCACACCACGATAGGAGGTGTAGTTCAGGTCGTCCTGACGACCACCGCCTTCCACGTTGCGGCGACCGATGTAGAGCGTGCGGCGGTTGTCGGCAGCGACGTCGGCCGGCGTACAGCCGATGGTCGTACGCTGTTGGGCGCCGAGCAGCGGGTTTCCGCAGTTGATGTCGGACGTGCTGAAGAAGT
The DNA here is from genome assembly GCF_051860745.1 of Brevundimonas sp. Classification (GTDB taxonomy): domain Bacteria; phylum Pseudomonadota; class Alphaproteobacteria; order Caulobacterales; family Caulobacteraceae; genus Brevundimonas. The sequence goes on along the minus strand of NZ_JBHYDN010000006.1, from coordinate 91,442 downwards.
TGCCCGACGGCGCGATCTGGCCGACCGAGCGATAGTCGGAGAACATCAGCTGGGCGAACACCTCGGCATTGTCATTGACCTCATAGCGGCCGAAGGCCCCCAGGGTGTAGCGCTCGTCCGGACGCTGATAGTAGTTGATCGGACCATAGTTGTACTGGTGCAGGGCGTTGCTGAACGGCACGAAGGTGCGTCCGGCGCCCAGGGTCTGGTTGAACGTCGCAAAGTCGGTGAAACGACCGGGGAAGGACGTGCCCGAACCACCGCAGGTGAAGGATTGCGGCGTGGCGCTGGCCGGAGTGGCGATCGAACAGGCCGAATAGTCGCGGTCGCGCTGCAGGATCGGGTTGTTGTTGCGATAGCCGGCATAGGCCATCACACTGCCGCGGCCGTCCGGGGCCGCAACGCCCATCAGAATATTGAGCGAGCGGCTCTCGCCATCCGAGACATCGTCTTCCGGCAGGGCGAACTGGGCCGGGTTGGTCGCGCCGCGGGCGGCGACGACCGCACGCAGGTTGCCCACGCCGTCATAGTCGTTGGTGTGCTGATAGAAGCCGTACTGGGCGTCGATCTGCAGGCCTTCGAAGTCCTTCTTCATGATGAAGTTGACGACACCGGCGACAGCGTCCGAACCGTAAACGGCGGAGGCGCCGCCGGTCAGGACTTCAACACGCTCGACCATTTGTTCCGGAATTTGGTTCAGGTCGGCTGCGTCGTCGTTCGGCGAACCGTAGCCCATGCGGCGACCGTCGATCAGCACCAGGGTGCGCGACGAGCCGAGGTTGCGCAGCGAAACCGTGGCCGTACCCGTAGCGCCGTTCGAGACGGTCGAGTTCTGGGCGGCGAAGGCTTGCGGCAGTTGCGAGATCAGGTCCTCGACCCGGGTCACGCCCGCGATGTCGATGTCCTCGCCGGTGACCTGCGTCACGGGGCTGGTGGTGACCAGGTTGGTTTGCGGAATGCGCGAACCGGTGACGATGACATCGTCGAGGTCCTGCGACGCCGGGGCGTCCTGGGCCATGGCCGGCGCGGCGAAGGCGAGAGCGGCGAATCCGCCGATCATCGTCGTCGACAGCAGCCGATTACGGATTTTCTGGGTTCTCAAGGTCGTCTCCTGATGTTCGACGCGGCCCGGCTTCCGGAACGTCGCGGCCTTAGAAATGGAATATTCCCTTCCCCCGCGACGGAATCCCGACCGCAGTTGGCTAAGGTTATGCGCTGCGCCGCCCCATTCGCCAGCCAAATTACACGACTGTAACTATGTCGAAGCGTGACTGTCGTATTTAGGCCACGATCCCGCCACAGGCGCTTTGGGGGGTCGGGAGTTGACCCTGGGGGGTTCTTGTCCGACTGAAGTCGGGCGTCCCGAAGCGGGCTTTATCGAGGTTGAACAGATGTCTTTGATTTCCGGCCTGGCGGCGCTGGCGGCGGCTTCAACCCTCTCGACCCAGGCGGAGCCCGCGCAGGAACGCCCCGAGGCGCTGGCGCGGCTGATGGCCTGCCGCGGTATCGCCGATAGCGCGGCGCGGCTGGTCTGTTTCGACACCGCGGCCGGGGCCCTGGACACAGCTGAACGGCAGGGCGACGTCGTGGTTATCGACCGCGCCGGGGTCGCCGAGACCCGCCGCCAGCTGTTCGGCTTTGAAATGCCGTCGCTGCCCCGCCTGTTCGGTCCGGAGGGCGCGGTCGAGCTCGATTCGATCGATTCGACGCTGCAGAGCGCTTCGCTGGTCGGCGAAGGTCGCTGGGTTTTCCGCCTGGCCGACGGAAGCGTGTGGCGCCAGATCGATTCCGAACGCGTCCGCTTCCAGAATCGCCCCGGCCAGCCTGTCCGGGTCCGCAAGGCCGCCCTGGGCAGCTTCCTGCTGACCGTGGACGGCAGCCGGGCGGTCCGGGTGCGAAGGCAGTAACGGTGACGCTACGTCCTCTGTCGCCGACCGTCTCGGTCTCGGCGCAGCTTTCCCCGGACGTCATGCCGGCCCTGGCGGCTTCCGGCGTCGGCCGGGTCATCAACAATCGTCCGGACGGCGAGGAACCCGACCAGCCCCCGGCCGCCGCAATGGAAGCGGCCGCGCGGGACGCGGGCCTGACCTTCGCCTGGATCCCGGTGTCCGGCCTGCCGGGGCCGGATCAGGTCGCGGCGATGGCGGAGTTGCTGGCCGATGGCGTACCGACGGTGATGTTCTGCCGATCCGGCATGCGTTCGGCCGCGGCCTGGGCCATGGCGGAACGGCTTAAGGGGGCGGATGCACAAGACCTGCGCGAGGCCGCCGCGGCGGCGGGCTACGACCTCGGCCGGGTTCCGCTGTAAGGGCCTGGAGCGAAATCGGTCTTGGTGGACGCAGTCCGCCAAGGCTCAGATTTCGCTCCAGTATAATGCTGGACCATTTTTTGGATTCAGGTCGATTCGACCTGAAACAAAAATGGTCTAGCGCAGGATGGCCACACGGGTGGCGTAGGGCGCCGGTTCCGGCGTGCAGGACGCCACGGCGAGTTGCATCGCCATGAGACACAGGAAGGCCGCCGCTATAGGCTGGAGCCGATTTGAGACAGCCAGGGCGATGGAAACGGCCACTTGGGGCACTCCGCAGAAGGTTTACGAAGTCCTGACGCAAGGGGCGGGCCGCGCCTGATGATCCCTTTCGTTCCAATGCCGGGGTTCGAATACGGGCGGACTGATGCGGTCTCGCCGCTGATCCGGCGCGTGATCGCGAACAATCCGGGGCCTTTCACCTTCACCGGGACCGGGACCTATATCGTCGGCCGCGGCGAGGTCGGGGCGGGCGTGGCGGTGATCGATCCGGGTCCGCTGGACGAGACCCATCTGGCGGCCCTGCTGGCGGCGGTCGAAGGCCAGACGGTCAGCCATGTGCTGGTCACCCATACCCACCGCGACCACGCCCCTCTCGCCCGTCCGTTTGCGGAGGCCGTCGGCGCGCCGGTTCTGGCCGCCCGCCCCCCCGCGCGGACGGTCCACGCCTCTGCGTCGCTGGACGAGGAAGACGACGAGACCTTCTCGCCCGATATCGTCCTGACGGGCGGCGAGCGGCTGCGGGGCGACGGCTGGACGATCGAGGCGATGGCCACGCCGGGCCACGCCTCCAACCACATGGCCTTCGTGCACGTGGAGGAGAACGCCCTGTTCAGCGGGGATCACGTCATGGGCTGGTCCACGACCATCGTGGCCCCACCGGACGGCGACATGGCCGTCTATATGGCCAGTCTGGACGCGGTGATGGCGCGCGACTTCTCAACGATCTGGCCGACCCACGGCGCGCCGATCACCGAGCCGGGGCCTTTTCTGAAAGCCTACAAGGCGCACCGGCTGGCCCGCGAGACGCAGGTTCTGACCCGGCTGGCGGCCGGAGACCGGCGGATCGCCGACATGGTTCCGGTTCTCTACGCCGCCGTGGATTCGCGGCTGTGGCCGGCGGCCAGCCTGTCGGTCTGGGCCCATCTGATCGCGCTGGAACGGGCGGAGATCGTGCAGGCGACGCCCGGGCCGACGATCGATGCGGACTGGTCGCTGGCCTGATTTCAGCCGGCGGCGCGCAGGGTTTCGCTGATCGCGGTCGCCATGCGGCAGGACTCGCCGCCGTGGGGCCGGTGATCGCGGGCGGCGACGCGAATGTCCGTGCGACCCGGACGGATGCGGATCACGGCGTCGTGGTCGAAGCCGAACCAGAAGCCTTCCTGACTGCCGTCCGCCCGGGCCACGCCCGCGCCGCGCAGGGTGAAGCCGGCCTGTTCGAGGGCGTAAATGGCCGCGGTGGGCGCGATCTGGCGCATGACCGGCAGGGCGCCCGGGCAGGCCTCCGCCCCCACGGCCGGACCGGGTCCCTGCCCGCTCCGCGCGTCGCCAAGGTCGCCGAAGCCCGGAACCTCGGTCAGGTCGGTGCTGACGTTCTCGACGGGACCGGCCGAAAGGCGGGCCTTTTGCCAGATGAAGCCGCCGAGTGTCGTTCCGGCGACCAGCACGGCGGCGATCGCCAGCAGACCTGATCTGCGGAAATTGCCGAACGACAGGGCGAGGGCGCCGAAGGCCGCCGCGGCGCCGAAGAAGGCGAGGAACCAGCCGGCCTGCATGGTCAGCAGGTCATAGCCTGTCCCGACCGGCCAGGCCCCGACCCGCGTCCCCAGGGCCGCGACCAGCACCAGAACCGGCGCGGCGACGGCGAGGAGAGCCAGCACCTGGACCCGACCGGCGCCGGTCGTGCGGCGCGCCATAGCCTCAGGCCCCCGCTGTCGGCAGGCGATAGTCCTTCAGCCGTTCGCGGACCAGTTTCTTGTCGATCTTGCCGGTGGCGCCCAGCGGGATGTCATCCACGAACACCACATCGTCGGGCATCCACCATTTGGCGATCTTGCCTTGCAGGAAGTCGAGGTGCTCCTGCTTGTTCTGGACCTCGTCCGGCTTCAGTTTGACGATCAGCACCGGCCTTTCGTCCCATTTCGGATGAGCCGCGCCGATGACGGCGGCCAGCTCGACCTTGGGATGGCCGACGGCGATGTTCTCGATCTCGATCGAGCTGATCCACTCGCCACCCGACTTGATCACGTCCTTGGCGCGGTCCGTGATCTGCATGAAGCCCTGCTCGTCGATCGTCGAGACGTCGCCGGTGTCGAAGAAGCCCTCATGGTCGAGGATGTCGCCGCCCTCGCCCTTGAAATAGGCCCCCGAAATAGTCGGGCCCTTGATCATCAGCCGGCCATAGGTGTGCCCGTCGTGCGGCATCTCCTGACCGGCGTAGTTCTTGAGTTTGAGCTCGACCCCGAGCGGCGGCATGCCCTGTTTGACCCGCCATTTCATGCCCTCGTCATAGGGCAGGGCCTCAAGCTCCGGAGTCAGGATCGAAATCGTGCCGATCGGCGAGGTTTCGGTCATGCCCCAGCCCTGGACCACCTCGATGCCGAACTCGTCGTGGAAGGCCCGGATCAGGCTTTCGGGCACGGCCGAGCCGCCGATCATCACGCGTTTGACCGTCGGGATCGTCAGGTTGTTCTCGCGCAGATGCGTCAGGAGCATCTGCCAGACCGTCGGCACGGCGGCGGAGAAGGTCACGCCCTCGGACACGATCAGCTCGTATATGCCCGCGCCGTCCATCCGGGCGCCCGGCATGACCAGCTTGGCGCCTGAGGCCGGGCCGGCGAAGGCGATGCCCCAGGCGTTGGCGTGGAACATCGGCACCACCGGCAGGATCACCTCCTTCGGCGACGGCCCCAGGACCGTGGACTGCATTCCGAGCAGGGTATGGATGAAGTTCGAGCGGTGCGAATACAGCACCCCCTTCGGATTGCCGGTCGTGCCTGAGGTGTAGCAGAGGCCGCAGGCCGTCAGCTCGTCGAACCCGCCCCAGGCGACGTCTTCCGACGCGGACCCAAGCAGCGCTTCGTAGCATTCGGCGCCCGGCAGTTTGGTCGCCGGCATGGTCAGTTCGTCGGTCATGACGATGACCCGCTCGACGGTCGGGCAGTGCGGCAGGATGGCTTCCAGCAGCGGGATGAAGGTCAGGTCGACGAAGATGATGCGGTCTTCGGCGTGGTTGATGATGTAGATCAGCTGTTCCGGGAACAGTCGCGGGTTCAGGGTGTGGCAGACAGCGCCCATGCCCATGATGCCGTACCAGACCTCCATGTGGCGGCTGGTGTTCCAGGCCAGGGTGGCGATCCGGTCGCCGACCTTCACGTCCCAGCCCTTCAGCACGCTGGAGACCCGCTTGGAGCGGGCATGGATCTCGGCATAGGTGGTGCGAACGATCGGACCTTCCACCGACCGGGTCACCACCTCGCGATGGCCGTGCCAGTTCTTCGCGTGGTCGAGGATCTTGTCGACCGTCAGCGGCCAGTCCTGCATCAGTCCGAGCATCACTATCCCTCAAGGCTGCGCCTGCTTTTCGAGGCGCTTGGCGGCCACGCTATCGGCGCCACAGGCGATAAGCAACGTGACGTCAGGTCATCCTTGCCCGCCGTCCGCTTGGCGAACCGCCTCCAGCGGCCCTAGAACCGGTTCATGCCCATTCTCATCGCCATCACCGGCGGCTCCGGCTCCGGCAAAAGCACGCTCGCCGAGGCCCTGGTCTCGACCCTGCCCGACAGGGCGGCGGTGCTGCTGCGCGAGGACTCCTACTATCGCGACGCGGCCAGCCTGCCCGATTTCGATCCCGCCACGTTCGACTTCGACGATGTGGCGGCGCGCGACCACGAGCTGATGATCCGCGACCTCGCCGAGCTGAAGGCCGGGCGGGACATCGTGGCTCCCCTCTATTCCTTCATCCACCATGGACGGGAGCCGGGAGGCGAGCCGGTGCGGGCCGCCGACGTCGTCATCGTCGAGGGCACCCATGTGCTGTGCACACCCGGACTGACAGCCCTGTTCGATATCCGCGTGTTCGTCGACACCCCGGCCGACATCCGTTTCATCCGCCGCCTGCTGCGCGACCAGACCGAGCGTGGGCGCACCCCGGATTCGGTGATCGCCCAGTACCTGGCGACCGTGCGCCCCGGCCATGAGCGGCTGACCGAGCCCTCGCGGTTGAATGCGGACTTCATCTTGGCGGACGCGACCGCCGCGGTGCGGCTCGAAGACCCCCAGGCCGTGGTCCGGCTGGCCGCGCCCGTGCTGACCCATCCGCTGCTCGCGCCGATAATCAACGGGCAATCCCGAGAACATCGTTCGATCACCCCTTGACCCGCCGTGTGCTCACGCGTCACCCTGTGAACCTAAGCGAGTGATGAATGCCATGCACGGCCCCGGCGTCGGTTCTTCCATTCCCCTCGATTCCAAACGACAGGCGATCCTCGGGTACGCCCGCAAGGCCTTCGTCAGCGACGGATACGCCGCGACCAGGATCGAGCCGATTGCGCGGGAAGCGGGAGTTTCTACCGCGACCCTCTATGCCCTGTTCGGCGGCAAGGCCCAGCTGTTCTCGGCCGTCATTGAGGACGCCGCCAGGGATTTCGCGCGACAAATGGCCGGGGTCCGCACGACCGGGGGCGACGCCCGCCAGCAACTGATCAGCTTTGCCGAGGCCTACGCCGACTTCATGAGCGCTCCCTTCGTCCGGGCCGTCTTCCGTCTGGTGATGGCGGAAAGGCCGCGCTTCCAGGCCGTAGCGCGGCGGTTCTTTGACCAGGGCCAGGCGACCTTCGGCGCCACGCTGATCGGAATACTGAAGGCCCAGTCAAAGACCGGCGCCCTGCGGCCGATTGCTCGACCGTCGTGGGCGGCGGGGCATCTGATGGGCATGCTGGAGCATCCGGTCTTCTTCGTTCCGCTGGTCACCGGCGACGAGATCAAGGTCCGGCGCACCAACGCCGAGATCGTCGAGGACGCCGTCGACACCTTCCTGACCCGTTACGGGGCCTGACGGCTCAGGGCCAGAGACGGGTCCTCGCCCAGTTCACTCCGGTGCGGTCGAAGCGTAGCCGGTCGTGCAGGCGGAACGGCCGGTCGCGCCAGAATTCGATGCTGTCGGGAATGATGCGCCAGCCGGTCCAGCGCTCCGGGCGCGCCACGTCCTTATCCTCGAACCGCGCCGTCTCGCGCGCCACGGCGGCTTCCAGCGCCGCGCGACTGTCAAGCGGCCGCGACTGGTCCGAGACCCAGGCCCCGATCCGGCTTTCGCGCGCCCGGCTGGCGAAATAGGCGTCGGCCTCGGCGATAGTGACGGGCTCAACGGAGCCGCGCACCCGGACCTGACGGCGCAGCGACTTCCAGTGGAACAGCAGGGCCGCGCGGGGATGGGCGGCGAGGTCGAGACCCTTGGCGCTCTCGCGATTGGAATAGAAGGTGAAGCCGCGCGCATCGACGTCCTTGAGAAGCACGATCCGGGCGTCCGGCGCGCCCGACGCATCCACCGTCGACAGGGTCATGGCGTTGGGGTCGTTCGGCTCGGTCCGGGTGGCGTCGCCCAGCCACTCAACGAACAGGCCGATCGGCTCGGCGCGGTCGAAGATGGTTTCGTCGCCATTGGCGGCCAGGGCGGCGGCATAGTGCTCCGCATACTCCTCGCGGGTCGGGCTGGGGGGTATCAGGGGTGTGGTCATGGATTGCAGATAGACCCTCGCGGCCCGGCTGGGGAGAGGCTTCACAGTTAACCGGGCCTTGACCATGTGCAGGGCCTTAGTGCGCCGATGCGCGCCCGATCGCACTCCGAAGTCGCCTCGACCCGCGAGGCCTACGCCCTGCTTGGCCTGACCGGCCCGGCTGAGGGCGAGGCGCTGACTGCGGCCTTCCGGATCGCCATCAAGGCCGCGCGACCCGACGCCGCAGGCGGCAGCGAGGCGCGGTTTCGCAAGACGATCGCTGCCTGGCGGCTGATCCAGCGGCAGATCGCGCCCCTGGCGCTGGCCGCCCCCGCGGCGCCGCCACCCGTCGCCCCGATTCTGGCGATCAGTCCGCTCGACGCCCTGAACGGCGGGGCGGTCGAGGTCCGGATCGGCGGGCGCCTGCTGCGCGTCCGTGCGCCAGCCGGCCTGCGCACCGGCGAGCATCTGAGGCTGAAGGCGGCGGGCGATGACGGAGCGGACCTTTATCTGCCGGTGCTGGTGCGCGGCGCGCACGGGCTGAGCGCGGTCGGCGACGACCTCTATATGACCTGTCCGGTATCCCCTCGCCTGCTGGCGGACGGCGGACGGTTGGAAGTCGAGACCCATGCGGGACGGCGCTCGGCCTGGCTGGTCGCGGGGCATCAGCCGCTACGGCTGCGGCTCAAGGGGCTGGGCCTGCCGGCCCGGGGCGCCCGGCCGCAGGGGCACCTGTTCGTGACGCTGGAGCCGTCCGAGGACGCGCCTTCGGCAGCGGAAGACCTGCTGGTGCGGTTCACGCGCGTCTGGACGCCGGACCGGCTGGCGGCGTGAGATTGCGGGAGCGCATCAAATAGTGCATCATTGATACAATTTTTGATGCGGACATCCGGGATGCGAACTACCCTGACCCTCGACGATGAACTCATGGCCAAGGCGGCCAAATATTCGGGGCTCACCGAGACCTCGGCCATTGTCCACCACGCATTGAGAACCCTGATCGAGCTCGAGGCCTCGCGCAGGCTCGCCCGGATGGGAGGGAGCGCGCCCGACTTCGAACCGGGGCCGCGCGGACGGCCGTGGTCGGTTCAGGAGGACTGAAATCCGTGATCCTGGCCGACACCTCGATCTGGACGGATCATCTTCGTTCGCCTTCGCCGGAGCTGAGCACGCGTCTGATCGTGCGCGAAGTCTTGATGCACCCCTTCATCCTCGGCGAGCTCGCACTGGGAAATCTCCCCCGGCGGGCGAGCTTTCTCGCCGATCTTTCTGATATGCCTGGGGCGACCGTCGCGGACGACAAGGAAGTGTTGCAGATGATCGAAGCCAACCGGTTGAACGGGAGCGGCATTGGCTGGGTGGACGCCCACCTGATCGCCTCTGCGCGACTGTTCGAGGCAACGGCATTGTGGACACGCGACAAACGCATGTTCGCCGTGGCGCAGCGCCTCGGTGTCACAGCCCACGGGCTCCGCTGACCATGTCCCACAACACATTCGGCCATCTGTTTCGCGTGACGACATGGGGCGAGAGCCACGGGCCGGCGATCGGCTGCGTCATCGACGGCTGTCCGCCGCTGATCCCGTTGACCGAGGCCGACCTGCAGCCATGGCTGGACCGGCGCAAGCCCGGCGGCAGCCGTTTCGTGACCCAGCGTCAGGAAAGCGACACGGCGCGCATCCTGTCGGGCGTGTTCGACGACGGTAACGGCCCGGTGACCACCGGAGCGCCCATCGCCATCCAGATCGACAACGAGGACGCCCGCTCCAGGGACTATGGCGAGATCGCCCGCGCCTATCGTCCCGGCCACGCCGACTATGCGTATCAGGCCAAATACGGGGTCCGCGATCACCGCGGCGGCGGCCGGTCCTCGGCGCGCGAAACGGCGATGCGGGTGGCGGCTGGGGCGGTGGCGCGCAAGGTTCTGGGCGACGGCGTGCGGATCCGCGCCGGGGTAATCCAGCTGGGGCCGCACCGGATCGCGCCCGGGGCGGTGGATTTCGACGCAGTCCATGACAACGCACTGTTCGCGGCCTCGGCCGAGGTCGTGCCGGCGTGGGAGGCGTATCTGGACGGCGTGCGCAAGGCGGGGTCGTCGATCGGGGCCGTGGTGGCCCTTGAGGTCACGGGCCTGCCCGCGGGCTGGGGCGCGCCGATCTATGGCAAGCTGGACGCCGAACTGGCGGCGGCGATGATGTCGATCAATGCGGTCAAGGGCGTCGAGATCGGCGCGGGCTTCGGCGCGGCTGAATTGACGGGCGAAGAGAACGCCGACGCCATGCGGCTGGGCGAGAACGGCGCACCAGTCTTCCTGTCCAACCATGCGGGCGGGGTGCTGGGCGGCATATCGACAGGCCAGCCGTTGACGGCGCGGGTGGCGTTCAAGCCGACCTCTTCCATCCTCACGCCGGGCCAGACCATCACCCGCGACGGGACCGAGACCGACGTCCGCACCAGGGGTCGTCACGACCCCTGCGTCGCTCTCCGCGGCGTGCCGGTGGTCGAGGCGATGGCGGCCTGCGTGTTGGCGGATGCGATGCTGCGGCACCGGGCGCAGGTGGGGTGACCCCTTTTAGCCACCGCAACTGTTGCCTATATAGGCGCCAGCGAGGTTCATAACCCTCGGAGTCCCGGGAGCATCCCCATGATCGACGTTCGACCCTTCAACACCCTCGGCGGCGCCAACCACGGCTGGCTGAACGCCAAACACCATTTCTCCTTCGCCAACTACCACGATCCCAACCGCATGAGCTGGGGCCGGCTGCGGGTCTGGAACGACGACGAGATCGCGGCCCAGTCCGGCTTTCCGCCTCACCCCCACGCCGACATGGAGATCATCACCTATGTCCGCACCGGGGCCATCACCCATGAGGACTCGATGGGCAACCGCGGCCGCACCGGCGCGGGCGACGTGCAGGTGATGAGCGCGGGGACGGGCGTACGTCACGCCGAGTTCAACCTCGAAAACGAGATGACGACCCTGTTCCAGATCTGGATCGAGACCGACAAGCCGGGGGCGAAGCCCGGCTGGGGCATGAAGCCGTTCCCGAAGTCGGACCGGACCGGCAGGTTCCAGGTCCTGGCCTCGGGCGATCCGGCCGACGACGCCCTGACCATCAACGCCGACGCCCGGGTGCTGGGCGCGACCCTGAAGGCCGGTGAGAGCCTGACCTATAGCCTCGCCGAGGGCCGACGCGCCTATCTGGTGCCGGCGCTCGGTGCGGTCGAGGTGAATGGCACGCCCCTGAACGCCCGCGACGGCGCGGCGATCAAGGACGAGGCCGAGATCACGATCACGGCGAAGGACGATGCGGAGCTGGTGATGGTGGACTCGCTGTAGCCGGTCCTTCTCCCATTGGGAGAAGGTGGCGCGCAGCGCCGGATGAGGGTCGGATGGTTCGAGCGGCGAAGCCGCCCCCGGACAGTCGACCCTCACCCTTTCGCGCAAGGACGACCGCTTCGCGCTCGTGCGCTCAAGCCCTCTCCCAACGGGAGAGGGCTTCTTTTCGTCAGTGCGTTGCGACCACCGCGCCCGGGTCCTGCACCGGCGGGGCGGTCGGCAGCGGATCCGTAGCCTCGTCCCATTCGACCGGCGTCAGCGTGCCGGTCAGGGCCCATTTCAGGGCCTCGTCGGCGGTCTTGATCGGGATGATCTCCAGCGCCGACTTCACATTGTCAGGCACCTCGGCGAGGTCCTTCTCGTTCTCCTCGGGGATCAGCACCGTCTTGATGCCCGAGCGCAGGGCCGCCAGCAGCTTCTCCTTCAGCCCGCCGATGGCGGTGACCCGGCCGCGCAGGGTGATTTCGCCGGTCATGGCGATGTCCTTGCGGATCGGTATGCCGGTCAGGACCGAGACCATGGCGACCGTCATGGCCACGCCGGCCGAGGGACCATCCTTGGGCGTGGCGCCGTCCGGCACGTGCACGTGGATGTCGGTCTTCTCGAACGCCGGCGGCTTGACGCCGATGCTGAGCGAACGGGCCCGGACATAGGAGGCGGCGGCGGAGATGGACTCCTTCATCACCTCCTTGAGGTTGCCGGTCACGGTCATGCGGCCGCGGCCCGGCATCTTGATCGCCTCGATGGTCAGGATCTCGCCGCCGAACTCGGTCCAGGCCAGGCCGGTGACAATGCCGACCTGATCCTCCTCGTCCGTCTCACCGTAGCGGTATTTCCGCACGCCCGCGTATTTGGCCAGTTTCTCGTCGTCGATGGTGATCGACAGCGTCTTCTCGCGGGCCATCTCGCGCACCGACTTGCGGGCCAGGCCGCCGAGAGCGCGCTCCAGCGAGCGCACGCCCGCCTCGCGGGTGTAGTAGCGGATCAGGTCGCGGATCGCGGCTTCCGGCACAACGAATTCCGCTGGTTTGAGGCCGTTCTCTGCGGTCACCTTGGGCAGAACGTGGCGCAGGGCGATCTGGACCTTCTCGTCCTCGGTGTAGCCCGACACCCGGATGATCTCCATCCGGTCCAGCAGGGGCTGGGGCATGTTCAGCGTATTGGCCGTGGTCACGAACATGACGTTGGACAGGTCGTAGTCGACCTCGAGATAGTGGTCGCCGAAGGCGTTGTTCTGGGCCGGGTCCAGCACCTCGAGCAGGGCCGAGGTCGGATCGCCGCGCCAGTCGGCGCCCAGTTTGTCGATCTCGTCCAGCAGGATGAAGGCGTTGGTGGTCTTCACCTTCTTCATCGACTGGATGATCTTGCCCGGCATGGAGCCGATATAGGTCCGGCGATGGCCGCGGATTTCGGCCTCGTCGCGCACGCCGCCCAGCGACATGCGGATGTACTCACGGCCCGTGGCCTTGGCGATCGATTTGGCCAGCGAGGTCTTGCCGACGCCTGGAGGACCGACGAGGCACAGGATCGGCCCCTTGAGGGCGTTGGTGCGCGCCTGGACCGCCAGATATTCGATGATCCGTTCCTTGACCTTCTCGAGGCCGTAGTGGTCCTCCTCGAGGATCTCCTCGGCCTTGTTGAGGTCGATGGGCTTGGTCTTGGCCTTGCCCCAGGGGATCGACAGCAGCCAGTCAAGGTAGTTGCGGACCACCGTCGATTCCGCCGACATCGGGCTCATATTGCGGAGCTTCTTGACCTCGGCCTCGGCCTTGGTCCGGGCTTCCTTGGACAGGCGCGTCTTACGGATGCGCTTCTCCAGCTCCATGATCTCGTCACGGCTGTCGTCGGTCTCGCCGAGCTCGCGCTGGATCGCCTTCATCTGCTCGTTCAGATAATATTCGCGCTGGGTCTTCTCCATCTGGCGCTTCACGCGCGAGCGGATCTTCTTCTCGACCTGGAGGACGGAAATCTCGCCCTCCATCAGACCGTAGACCTTCTCCAGCCGGGCCGGGACGGCGATGGTTTCCAGCAGACCCTGCTTGTCGGCGATCTTGACCGACAGATGGGCCGCCACGCTGTCAGCCAGCTTGGACGGGTCAGTGATCTGGGGGATGGAGCTGAGGGCCTCGGGCGGCACCTTCTTGTTCAGCTTCACATAGTTTTCGAACTGCTCGATCACGGCGCGCAGCAGGGCTTCGGACTGGGCCGGCTCGCCCGGATCGTCGGCGATCTCGACAGCCTCGGCCTCAAAATACTCGGTGCGGTCGGTGAATTTGGTCAGGTGCGCGCGGCTCTTGCCTTCGACCAGCACCTTGACGGTGCCGTCGGGCAGTTTGAGCAGCTGGAGTACGGTCGCCAGCACGCCGATCGGATAGATGGCGTCGGCGGAGGGGTCGTCATCGACGCTGTTCTTCTGGGTGGCCAGCAGGATCTGCTTTTCGCCCTTCATGATCTCGTCGAGCGCCTTGACCGACTTCTCGCGGCCCACGAACAGCGGCACGACCATGTGCGGAAAGACGACGATGTCTCTCAGCGGCAGGACGGGCAGGGTTTTGGTCGGACTTTGGGTCTCTGGCATGATGCAACTCTCACAGGGTCCTCGTTGATCTCGGACCCGCCGCGGCGGCGTGCGGAGCGTCTGTGCCCCGCCGTTTCGACTCGGCCCGCCATTCAGCGGCCTTCGGATGAGTATGTGGTTTACGAACGGCGCGGTTCAAGCGTGACGGGCGCCGAACGACTCCTTCCATCCACAGACGGCAAGGCTGCATGATCCGAAGCGGTCAAGCGGCCAGGCCGCATGGATCTTGCGGAAAACCCGCTGAAGCCGCTGTCCCGTGGCCGCCGGGGCCTGTGGCCATCGCGCATCATCCGTGTGCTCGCAGGTATCCGAAGCTCAAGGAAAAGGGCGGGCCCGTCGCCGGACCCGCCCCTTCCTGCGTCGTTTGGTCCGTCCGCGATCAGGCGGCGCTGTCGGGAGCGGCCTTCTTGGACTTGGTCTCGGAATAGATCAGCAGAGGCTGGGCCTTGCCCTCGATGACCTCGGCGTTGACCACCACTTCCTCGACGCCTTCGAAGGTCGGCAGTTCGAACATCGTCTCCAGCAGGATGCCTTCGAGGATCGAACGCAGGCCGCGTGCGCCGGTCTTGCGGGTGATAGCCTTCTTGGCCACCGCGATCAGGGCGTCGTCGGTGAACGTCAGATCGACGTTCTCCATCTCGAACAGGCGCTTGTACTGTTTGACCAGGGCGTTCTTGGGCTCGGTCAGAATGGTGACCAGCGCCTCCTCGTCGAGGTCTTCCAGCGTCGCCAGCACAGGTAGACGGCCGATGAATTCGGGGATCAGGCCGAAGCGCATCAGATCGTCGGGCTCAACGCCCTTGAGGATGTCACCGGTGCGGCGCTCGTCGATTTCCTTGACCTTGGCGCCGAAGCCGATCGAGGCGCCGTCGCCGCGTGCCGCGATGACCTTCTCAAGGCCCGAGAAGGCGCCGCCCACGATGAACAGGATGTTGGCGGTGTCGACCTGCAGGAACTCCTGCTGCGGATGTTTGCGGCCGCCCTGCGGGGGCACGGAAGCGACGGTGCCTTCCATGATCTTCAGCAGGGCCTGCTGCACGCCCTCGCCCGAGACGTCGCGGGTGATCGAGGGGTTGTCCGACTTGCGCGAAATCTTGTCGATCTCGTCGATGTAGACGATGCCGCGCTGGGCCCGCTCGACGTTGTAGTCCGAGGCCTGGAGCAGCTTGAGAATGATGTTTTCGACGTCCTCACCGACATAACCGGCTTCGGTCAGGGTCGTGGCGTCGGCCATGGTGAAGGGCACGTCAATGATGCGCGCCAGCGTCTGGGCCAGCAGCGTCTTGCCCGAGCCGGTCGGCCCGATCAGCATGATGTTGGACTTGGCCAGCTCGACGTCGTTGTTCTTCGTCGCGTGGTTCAGCCGCTTGTAGTGATTGTGCACCGCGACCGAGAGCACCTTCTTGGCGTGGCTCTGACCGATCACATAGTCGTCCAGAACCTCGCGGATCTCCTTGGGCGAAGGAACGCCGTCCTTGGCCTTGGAGAACGAGATTTTGTGCTCTTCACGGATGATATCCATGCAGAGTTCGACACATTCATCGCAGATGAACACGGTCGGTCCGGCGATGAGCTTGCGCACCTCATGCTGGCTCTTGCCGCAGAACGAGCAGTAGAGCGTGCTTTTGGCGTCTGTGCCGGCGGCTTTGGTCATCGAGTCTTCTCACTCCCGCGGTTCACCCCGATATGAGGCTAACGCGCATCCTTCGCGTTTGATTCCCGGACAATGGGCGCAAAGGTCTTCAAAAATTGACAATCACCCATACCGAGGCCCGCCACAACCCCGGCCAAGCGTGGCCGGATACGGAAGCGGACGGTCGTATGTCGACGGAGATCGCGGCGAATGTCTGACATGGGAAGCCCTGCCCTGATTCACCAGCCGCGTCGCAAGGATCAGGCCATCGTGGCCTTTGATTTCGACGGTACGCTGACGGTCAGCGACAGTTTCACGCAGTTCCTGCGCTGGCGGGCGGGCGCGGGCGGCTGGTTCGGGGGACTGACCAGGATGGCGCCGGACCTGACGGCCTATATCGGCCATCGGGACCGGGGGCGGCTCAAGGCCGCCTCGGTGCGGGAGTTCCTGAAGAGCGTGCCCCGTATCCAGCTGGAAGCCGACGCCGAAGCCTTCGCCGGCCAGGTCTGGCCCGGCTTCATCCGCCATGACGCCCTCGCCTGCTGGAAGGATTGGGGAAAGAAGGGCGCCTACCGGGTGATCGTCACCGCCAGTCCCGAGACCACCGTGGCTCCGTTCGCGCGGCGTCTCGGCGCGGAGGCCTTGCTGGGCACGCCGCTGGTCTTCGACAGCGATGATCGGGTGACGGGCGCTTTCGCCAGCCCCAACTGCCGGGGCGAGGAAAAGGTGCGACGGCTGAGGATGGCGTTCGGAGAGGATATGCAGCTGGCGGCGGCCTATGGCGACACCACGGGCGACACGGAGATGCTGGCCATCGCGGATGAGGCCGGGTTCCGGCGGTTCAAGGGCTGACGGGGCGTCAGCGGCCGTCGGCGTCCACATCGAACACCATGGACTTGCCGCGTGAGGTGGGGTTCCAGCCCGCCTCGATCGCGGCGGCGACCGCGTTACGCACGCTTTCGACATTGACCCGCTGCTTTTCCATATCGGGCCGGCCATTCGGCCGCATCGGCATGGGAAACAGGACGATCGCCTCTCGCTTGAAGTCTTTCAGACGGAGGCTCAGCCCCATGCCGTCCCACTTGCCGCCGGCCAGCGGCCGGGGCTGGCGACGGATTTCCCACTCATAGGTCTCGCCGTCGACCTCAACGGTCCCGCTCGTCTCACGCGTATGTTCCATGGCGGCCTGATAACACAAAAGACAAAGGGCGCGCCGGTGACGGCGCGCCCTTCTTTCACTTGTCGGCGGAGCGGATCAAACCGTCTTGACGCCGTCGCCCTCGGCCTGTTCGCGACGGTCGTAGACGTGGTCGACGACGCCCCAGGCCTTGGCTTCCTCGGCGCTCATGAAATGGTCGCGGTCGAGCGTCTTCTCGACCTCTTCATAGGTCCGGCCAGTGTGGTGGACATAGATCTCGTTGAGGCGACGCTTGGTGTAGCGGATGTCGGCGGCGTGCAATTCGATGTCCGAGGCCTGGCCGCGGAAGCCGCCCGAGGGCTGGTGCACCATGATGCGGGCGTTCGGCAGGGCCACGCGCTGACCAGCGGCGCCGGCGGCGAGGATCAGCGAGCCGGCCGAGGCGGCCATGCCCATGCAGACGGTCGAAACCGGCGAGCGGATGTATTGCATGGTGTCGTAGATCGCGAGCGCCGACGACACCTGTCCGCCGGGACTGTTGATATACATGCTGATTTCCTTCTTCGGGTTCTCCGATTCCAGGAACAGCAGCTGGGCGCAGATCAACGAGGCCATGCTGTCGTCGAACGGCCCGGTCAGGAAGATGATCCGCTCGCGCAGCAGGCGCGAGAAGATGTCGAAGGCGCGCTCGCCCCGGCTGGACTGCTCGACCACCATGGGGACGAGGTTCATGTTCATCAGTTCGATGGGATCGCGCATTTGGGCCTTCTCGGGATGCATTCGGGTGCGACTCACCGGTCGCTCCCCCTGTTGGACAGGATATCGCGTTGCCGAACCGTTGACGCAAGGCGCGAAGGCTTCAGCAACGCCCGATCACTCCGGCGCGGTCTCCGCCGCCTCACGCCGGTCCTGGATCACAGCCTCGGCCACGGCGCGGACCTGGCTATTGCGGTTGATGCGCAGCTGGTCGTGTTCGTAGAGAGCGATCAGGTAGGAACGATCCCAGTCCGTCAGGCCCGCCGGAGCCGAGGCCGGGTCTGCGAACAGGTTCAGGATGGTTGGAAAGGCCGAGGTGTCGGCTTCGGCGTCGACCTGGGCGAGGGCCACCAGCGCCAGATAGTCGCCCAGCTGCACCAGATTGGCCCCGGCCAGCCGCTCGACATCGACGATGATGACCGATCGCACCATGTCGTCGCGGATCTGGGTCCGGAGGCGCGAAGCCGCGAAGACGTGGATGGCGGGGACGGCTGGTTGGCCACTCGCGGGATCGATGTCGCCGGGCAGTCTCACGGCCCGGCCGCCGGTCTCGGAATCGATCGGCATGCTGATCTGCCACCAGCGCACCGGTTGATCACCGGTCCGGAAATTCCGGAACGCCCGCGTCCCGGCGTCGGTGCCGTTGTGGCGCAGATCGAAATTGCGCGGACGGTCCTCGACGATGGCGGAGGCCAGGGCGGCGCCGTCGTCGGCGGCCACGATGAGGATGTTGGGCCGGCAGCCGGGTTCACCCGCCTCGACTTCCAGTTCACGGGCGACGTCAGAGATGCGGTCGACGACATACTGGCCAACGTCGTTGCGCAGGTTGACCGCGCCGACGCAGATGGGCCGGTTCCACCGCGCCAGACCGCGGTTATTGGCCGGATTGGACACCTCCGTGACGAAGTTTCGGACCAGCGCCTCGAGCTGACGCCCCTCCACGACCACGTCATCCAGCTGGGCCGGGGGCCGGGCGGGCGGCGTCTGCGTGACAGGCTCCTGCGCCGAGGCTGTGCCGGCCGCCAGCGCGAAGGTCAGAGCCAGAACGGCGGACAAGGACGACATGACAACCCCCACTGACATTACGTTCCCCACCCTGACCTCGCCACACTGACGGGTCAATGCCGGTCAATACCACCCAGACGCGATCTACGTCCGGCAGGGGTCAGGGCTGTTCGAGGTCTTCGGGTTCGGCGGCGCCGCCGCGGTAGGCGCTGGCGATGGCGGAGGCGACGGCCTGGACCTGGGCCCTCTGGTTGATCCGGTGGGTTTCCGAATCGACACTATACAGCCCTTCCAGATAGGCCCGGTCCCAGCCCGTCAGACCCGTCGGCGCCGTCGCCGGATCGTCGAACAGGTTCAGGATGGTGTCGAAACGTCCTGTATCCGCGTCAGGATCGACCTGGGCCATGGCGATCATGGCCACATAGTCCCCGAGCTGCTCCAGGCTGGCGCCGTTCAGTTGATCGACATCGACGATGATGAAGACCCGTGTGAGGATATCCTCGGTCTGGTCGTTGAGACGGGAAGGAGCGTGGATCCTGGTGTTCGGCGCATATTCCTGGGCCGAAGACCCGAGCGCATTTGGGGCCGCTGAGCCCCCGACATAGCCGGGCAGACGCACCACCGGGTCTCCGGTCTCGCTGTCCACCGGCAGGCTGACGTGCCACCAGCGGACGGGCCGTTCCTCGTTGATGAAGTCGCGCAGCTCGGCTGAACCGCGATCCATGCCCGCGCCGCCGACCCGGAACAGCCGGGGTCGCATGGCCACGAAGGCCTCGGTGAACCCGGGTCCGTCGCTGGTGGCGACGATCAGGACGCTGGGATGGCACTCGGGCTCGTGGGCGCGGAGGCCCAGGCTGCGGGCCACGTCGGAAACACGGTCGGCGAGAAACTGGGCCGTCCCGGACTCCAGATTCACGACGCCGACGCACATGCCGTCCTTCCAGCGGGCCAGACCCCGGCGACGCGCGGGCGCCGCGACTTCGTCGACATAAGCCTCCGTGGTGTCTTCGAGCCGCCGGGCGTCGACCACCACGTCTTCCAGCCGGACGGGGTCCTGGGAAGCCGGCGGCGTCTGGGTGATCGGGGCGGATTGGGGCGACGCAAGCAAGGCGGCGGCCATCAGGGCGTACAACATAGCCGTGTCCCAAGCTGAATGGACACGGAGCGTAACAGTGTTTCGACCGGTCGGGAACAAGCCCTTCGGACCGATCCCGGGCATGAAAACCCCGCCCCGGCGGGACCGGGGCGGGGGTGATGTCGTCAGGCCGGACGCCGAACCCTAGATGTCGTCGTCTTCCTTGAGCAGCTCTTCCTTGGTGATCGGCGTGTCCGTCACCTTGGCGGTGTCGAAGATCAGGTCGCAGACCTTCTCCTCATAGATCGGGGCGCGCATCTGGGCGGCGGCGTTGGGGTTCTGGCGATAGAAGTCCAGCACCTGACGCTCCTGGCCCGGATAGTTGCGGGCCTCGTTCATGATGGCGTTGTTCAGCTCCTGGTCGGTGATCTGGACGTTATTGGCGCGGCCGATCTCGGCCAGCACCAGACCCAGGCGCACACGGCGCTCGGCGATCTTGTGGTACTCGTCCTTGAGCTTCTTCTCGGACTTCTTGGTGTCCTCTTCCGGCAGGCGGCCGGCTTCCTTGTCGGCCTGGACCTGCTGCCAGATGCCGTCGAACTCGGCCTCCACCATCTTGGGCGGCAGCGGGAAGTCGTGGGCCTTGTCCAGGGCGTCCAGCAGGGCGCGCTTCAGCTTGAAGCGGGCGGCGCCGGTGTACTGCTGGTTCAGGTTGGTGCGCAGCAGCTCCTTGAGCTTGTCCAGCGACTCGATGCCGATGCGCTTGGCGAACTCCTCGTCGACCACGGCAGGGGCCTCGGCCTTGATGGCCTTGACGGTGACGTCGAAGGTCACGGCCTTGCCGGCCAGATGGGCGGCCTGATAGTCCGCCGGGAAGGTCACGTTCAGGACCGTCTCGTCGCCGACCTTGGCGCCCTTGAGCTGCTCCTCGAAGCCCGGGATAAAACGGTTGGAGCCGATCACCAACTGGGCAGCCTCGGCGGCGCCGCCCTCGAAGGGTTCTCCGTCCAGCTTGCCGAGGAAGTCGATGGTGACCTCGTCGCCGTCGGCGGCCTTGACGGTCTTGCCCTTCTTGTCCGCATAGGACTTGGCCTGACCGGCCAGTTCGGCGAGGGCCTCGTCCAGATCGGCGTCGGTCGCCTCGTAGGTCGGGCGGGCCAGCTTCAGCTTCTTGACGTCGGTCGGAGTGAAGTCGGGCATGACCTCCAGCGCCATTTCATAGGCCAGGTCTTCCTGACCGGCGATGACCCTGTCCATGTCCGAGGTCAGCTTCATTTCGGCGGGCGCGGCCGGTCGCACCTTGGCGTCGTCCAGGGCCTTCTGGCTCGAGGTGTTCAGCGCGTCGTTGACGATCTCGCCCATCAGGTCGCGGCCGAAGGTCTTCTTGACGTGCGACATCGGGACCTTGCCGGGACGGAAGCCCTTCAGCTTCATCTGCGGCGCGACTTCCTTCAGCTTGGCGTCCAGCTTCTGGTTCAGCTCGGCGACAGGAATGGTCACCGCGATCACGCGGCTGAGACCTTCGTTGGATTTTTCGACAACTTGCATGGCCGGATTCTGACGCTCTGTGGCGGCGCCATTGAGGCAGGCGCTGCGCGGTGTGGGTAAAGCAACAAGGGCCGCCCTTTGGAGGCGGCGCCTTTGAAGCCCGCCCTTATGTCGAGGACGGTCCGAAAGGTCAACGTGAGACGCGGGAAACGGGACGGTTTCGGGAAGGACGCCGGCGCGCTATCTGGACGGCATGAGTTCCTCCCCCGCCCCCATCGGCGTCGCCGTCTTTCCGGTCACGCCCCTGCAACAGAACTGCACCCTCGTCTGGTGCCGCAAGACCATGAAGGCCGCGATCATCGATCCGGGAGCCTCGGTCGACGCCCTGCTGGGCGCGGTGGCGAAACAGGAACTGACGCTGGAGGCCATCTGGATCACCCACGGCCATCTCGACCACGCCGGCGGCGCGGCCGAGATGCAGGAGAAGACCGGCCTCGACATCATCGGCCCCCATCCGGACGACCAGTTCTGGATCGACGGCATCCCGGCCCAGGGTCAGATGTATGGCCTGCCCGAGGCGCGCAGCTTCACCCCGACCCGCTGGCTGGGCGACGGCGATGTGCTGACCCTCGGCGAGACGGTGTGGGAGGTCTGGCACTGCCCGGGTCACACGCCGGGCCATGTGATCTTCTTCAACCGTGAGGCGCGCTTTGCGCAGGTCGGGGACGTGCTGTTCCAGGGATCGATCGGCCGCACCGACTTCCCGCGCAGCGACCACGCCAGCCTGCTGCACGCCATCACCACCAAGCTCTGGCCGCTGGGCGACGACGTCACGTTCGTGCCGGGGCATGGGCCGACCTCGACCTTCGGGGCCGAGCGGCGCAGCAATCCGTTCGTATCGGACGCCGCCATGCGCGGCACGCCGATCGCCCGTCCGGCGACCGGGCCGTCCTGAGAGTCGGCCTAGCGCGCAGCCAGCATGCCGATCACCACCCCGAGGGCGAGCGCATAGAGCGTCGCCTTGAGCGGCTCGGCCTCGACCGTCCCCCGCAGCCGGGCGACCCGCTCCTGCCCCCAGTCGCGCACCAGCCCCGCGTCCTCCCGCACCGCGCGCCGCAGCGGACGAGCGTGGCGTTCGTCTTCCAGCAGGATGGCGTCCGCCTCCCGATCGAGGCGGGCCGAGGTGGAGTCTGCGTCCGCCTCGATGTCGTCGGCGAAGGTCTGTCCCGTGTGGGGCTCGGTCATGGCGTGGTCTTTCCGTCGGGAGATTCGCCTGCTTCAATCCTCTCTGATCAGCCCGGTTCCGGGATCACCTCCAATCGTGATTGAACGGCGCCCACTGCCGCCGCGTTCTCCTTTCAGGAAGGAGAAAAGCCATGACCTTTATCGAACCCGACAGCCCCGGCGGCCAGCCGGAGATCATGCCGCCCGAGACGCCGGGACCGGACATCGATCCGTCCGGCGCACCCGACGAAATACCGCAACAGGACCCGGGCGGCGGCGGCGAAGGCGACTCCCGACCGTACGGTGGCGAGTGAGCGCCGCTCGGCCAAACCCTGTGATTCGCTCGCAATTGTGTGACCGCCCATCCGGAACCGGAAGCGGCGCAGGGGGTTCTTCCCCCGAACCGCCATCGTCGCCACGAAAGGAGCCTCCAATGGCTCAAGGTCAGCCCACCCGAGCCTCTGGCGTCTCCAAACGGGGCTTCGCCTCGATGGATCCGGAACGTCAGCGTGAGATCGCGCGCAAGGGCGGCGCCAGCGTCCCCAGCGAGAAGCGCAGCTTCTCCCAGGACCGCAGTCTGGCGGCCCAGGCCGGCCGCAAGGGTGGCGAGGCCTCTCACGGCGCCCGCCCCCGCACGACGCCGCCCATCGTCGCCGAATAGGCTGCGCGGCGCGCCGATCCGAACAAGGCGGCGACCGCTCCGGTCGCCGCCTTTTTTGTTCAGGCCTCGAACAGCGCCAGGGCGACCGCGGGCTCCGGGCTGGTCTCGAACCCGGCCACGGTCCAGCCGGCCGCCCCGGCCAGTTCGCGCACGGAGTCCCCGGTGTATTTCCGCGAGCTTTCCGTATGGATGGTCTCGCCGCGCCTGAAGGCGATGCGGCGGCCGTCGAGCAGGACGGTCATGTCGCGAGTCGCCTCGAGATGCATCTCCATCCGCGACGCCGTGGCGTTCCAGACGGCGCGATGGGCGAAGGAATCCACGTCGAACCCGGCCCCCAATTCGCGGTTGGCGCGCACCAGCAGATTGCGATTGAAGGCGGCGGTCACGCCTGCGGAATCGTCGTAGGCGGCGATCAGCGTCTCGGGCGCCTTGACCAGATCGACGCCCAGAATGAACAGGGCGTCCGGGCCCAGAAGGCCGCGCGCCGCCGTCAGGAAGGCGATGGCCTCGTCCCGCTCCAGATTGCCGATCGTCGAACCCGGGAAGAAGCCGATGCGCCGCCCCTGCCCGATCCCGGCCGGCAAGGCCCCCAGATGCAGGAAGTCGCCGACCAGCGGAGTGACCGTCAGCGCCGGATAGGCCTCGGCGATCCGGCGGGCGGCGGCGTCGAGGGCGTCGGCGCTGATATCGATCGGAACATAGGCGCCGAGGTCGGTGGCGGCGTCGAGGACGATGCGGGTCTTCTCGCTGGCCCCCGATCCGAACTCGACCAGGGCCGCCTCGGGTCCGAAGCGCGCCGCCCAGTCCGGGGCGACGCGCCGCAGCAGGGCCGCTTCCTGCCGCGTCGGATAGTATTCCGGTAGCCGGGTGATGGCCTCGAACAGGCGCGAGCCCTCGGCGTCATAGAACCATTTCGGCGAGGCGACCTTGGGAGAGCGCGACAGACCGGCGATCAGATCACGGCGGAAACGGACGGTCTCGCCCTGATCCGTCGCGCGGACCAACGGCGCCGGAGCGTCCCCGGCCAGCCGCAATCCCGTGAAGGCCCAGCGCTGATGCGGATAGAAGAAATTGCGGTAGCTGACCCGCGCATGGCCCTCGGGCGTGGCGAAGCTGGAGCCGCGCAGCGCCATCTGGTTGGCCATGAATTTCCCGTTGTACTCCGACGCCGCGCCCTCGGTCGGCTGGAAACCCGGATAGGGGGCATAGGCGCTGGCGGTCCACTGCCAGACCTCGCCGAACGCATTGGAGAAGGCCTCGGGGCGGCAGCGCACCGCATGCTCCCACTCCGCCTCGGTCGGCAGCCGCTTGCCGGCCCAGCGGGCGTAGGCGTCGGCCTCATAGAAGCTGAGGTGGCGGACCGGCGCCGCCGGATCGACCGGCGAACGGCCCGCCAGACCCATGGTCGTCCAGCCGTCGCCATCGCGGCGCCAGTACAGGGGGGCGTCCCAGCTCTCGGCCTGAACCGTCGCCCAGCCGTCAGAGAGCCACAGCTCGGGGCGGGCGTAGCCGCCGTCCGCGATAAAGGCGAACCAGTCGGCGTTGGACACGAGGTCGTTGGCCAGCGCGTAGGGCTCCAGCCAGACGCGGTGCGCCGGCCCTTCATTGTCGAAAGCAAAGCCCGCGCCGTCGTGGCCGATTTCGACCAATCCGCCGTCGAACCGGCTGGTTCCCCCCAGCGCCCGCTGCGCCGGGCGCGCGCGCGGCTCAGCCTGATAGGCCCCCGGATCCAGCGGCGAGCGGGCCATCAGGTTCAGCAGGTCCATCAGGAACAGCTCCTGATGCTGCTGGTCGTGGTTCAGGCCGAGGGTGAACAGATACAGCCGGCGCGGATCGGTCGGACCCTCTCGCAGCCAGGCGGTCATGCGCCGGTCGATCTCGCGGCGATAGGCCAGCACCTCGTCCAGCGAAGGCCGGGTCATCAGTCCTCGCGCGGGGCGATCGACCCGCGGCCCGAGCGCCTCGTAATAGCTGTTGAACAGGGTCTGGAAGCGTGGATCGACCGGGCGGTAGCCGGGCTCCTCGCCCAGGATCAGGGCCTCGAAGAACCAGCTGGTGTGGGCCAGATGCCATTTGCCGGGGCTGCAGTCGGGCATCGACTGCGCCGCCAGGTCCTCCGGGCTCAGACCCTCGGCCAGAATCGGCATGGCGGCGCGAACGACCCGGAAGGCCATGAGGTCGTCGGCGGTGCGATCGGCGATGCGCGACGGTGCGTTCATGTCAGTCCTTCCGGCCCCGGACCGATCGCCGTCAAGCGAGAATGGTCTCGTTTTGTTCTATTTAGATGGGACATGGCGACTGTTCAATGACGTCGCGCTCAAAGCGTTGCGATAGCCTGCAAGAGTTCGTCCACGGCCTCTTCACGGGTCGCCCACGAGCAGACAAACCGCACCGAGCCGTCGTCGAAACGATAGCAGGCCCAACCAGTGTCGTTCAGCCGTTGGTGCGCCTGGGGCGGCATGCGCACGAACACCGCATTGGCCTCGACCGGATGGGCCAGGGCGAAGGCCGAGCGGGTAGCGATCCCCGCCGCCAGCCGCTGCGCCATCAGATTGGCATGGGCGGCCCCGGCTTCCCAGTCGCCGCTCTCCAGCAAACCCAGGATGGGGGCGGCGAGGAAGCGGGTCTTGGACGCCGTTTGCCCGGCCTGTTTCAGCCGGTTGTCGATCCGGCGGGCCAGCGACCTGTCGAACATGACGATGGCCTCGGCGCAGTTGGCGCCGGCCTTGGCGCCGCCGAACACCAGAACATCGACGCCCAGTCGGGCGATCTGCGTCAGGTCGAAACCGGCGGCGGCGGCGTTGGCCAGCCGCGCGCCGTCCATATGCACGCCGTGCCCCTTCAGCTTCGCCGGCTCAATCAGGTGACGCAGTTCCTCTTCGGTATAGACCGTGCCGTATTCGGTGGACTGGGTCAGGCTGAGCGCCGCCGGGGGTTGGCGGTGGCCGACCTCGGGCTCGTCCAGGATCGCCTGAAGCGCCTTCGGCTCGATCTTGCCCGACAGGCCCGGCAGGCCGATCAGGCCGACGCCCGAGCCGAAGAAGCCGGGGGCCCCCGTCTCGTCGGTGCAGACATGGGCCGCATGATGCGCCAGCACCGCCTCGTGCGGCCAGGCCAGCATCGAAAGGGCGATCGCGTTGCCGGCGGTGCCGGAGAAGACGAACCGGATTTCGGCGTCGGCGTCCAGCCTCGCGCGGATCAGGTCAGCGGCGCGGGCGGTGATGTCGTCGGCGCCATAGGCCCGGGCAAAGCCGTCGTTGGCGGCGACCAGGGCCCCAAGCGCGGCCGGGGCCATGCCGGCGGTGTTGTCGGAGCCGAAGTCATAACGCATCGGTCAGCCTTCCTCAGTGTCAGATGAGTCATCCGCGCCGGCCGACCGGCTCACGCCCTTCTGCTCCACCGTGCGGACTGTGACGACCGGCATGGCGTCTTCGTCCCCATACGGAACAGCGACCTGGTGCGGGAACGGAATCTCGATGCCCGCCGCGTCTATCGCTTCCTTGCCCGCCTGCATGAGGTCGGCCTGGGTCTGCCACCAATCCTCTGATTTGACCCAGGCCTGCAGAGTGATCTGAACCGCGCTGTCCAGCAGGCCGGTTACGCCAGTCCATGGCGGGGGATCGTCCAACACCTTCTCGTGGCCGTCGGCCACACCCGCCAGAACCGCCCTCGCAGCGCGCAGGTCCTCGCTGTAGCCCACGGTGAAATTGATCTCGACCCGTCGGGTCTTCTGGCCGGACAGGTTCAGGATCACGTCGCCCAGCACCTTGGCGTTTGGGACGATGATCTTGTGGTTGTTGGCGTTGGACATCTGGGTGGTGAACATGTCCAGCCGCTGGACAGACCCGGACACTCCACCGATGTCGATCACGTCGCCGACCTTGTAGGGCCGCAGGACCAGCAGCAGCACGCCCGCCGCCACATTGGACAGCGTCCCCTGAAGGGCGAGGCCGACCGCAAGGGAGGCGGCGCCGAGGACTGCGATAATTGAGGTGGTCTGGACGCCCAGTCGCTGCAGTACGGCGATCAGGCCGATGATGTAGACGATGACCCGAACCACCTGCACGGCGAAGCTGAGCACCGTCTGGTCGTGACGGAAGCCGCGGACCCGCGACAGGGTCCGCCGCGTGACGCCCGAGACCCAGCGCGCGGAGATCACCGTCGCGATCAGGATCACCACGGCGATGATCAGGTTGACCGCGAAGTCTCCGGCGATGTCAGTCAGCTTGACGATCATCGCCGCATCGACCGACGCGGCCTTTTCGCCGGCGGCGAAGGCCTGATTAAGAGGAGAGAGCAGGGAAGACATGTCCCGGGTCTAACGTCTCCGCCCCGTTTTGGAACCCCATGGGTATTGCAAACGCTGTTCGACGGGAGCGAGTTGGCCACACATGATCGGCCTGAGGGGGTTCCGTGAAGCTGTCGTCACTGAAGGTCGGCGTGGACGTGCCCTGGGTGACCAGCTGGACCGGAGAGCCGTCCCTCGGGGTAGGCCCCTGCCCTTCCGTCGGCGGCGCACTGGCCATCCTTCAGTCCGACAATCCTGGTCAGGGCAAGCCACTGTATTCCCAGAACCATGCCGTACGGCAGCGGCTGTCGGTCCGCGACATGCGGTGCCCGATGTGTGGCCATCCAACCCTGGCGAACGACCGGTGGACACAGGTGGCGCATCCGGTGGCCGCTGGCCGCCTGCGGGCGGACCGACGGGGCGGCTGGCTGCCGGCTGAACTGTCGGACGACAGCATCCTGGTGGACGCGGGCGCCATCGCTCCCCTGCATCGGGCCTGTGTCGACCGCTCGCTCCGCTACTGCCCGCACCTCAAGGCCGATCCGCACATCGACGTCCGGCGCTTCCCCGACCGCTGGATCGTCCTGCCGCTGATGGCCCGCGCCGAGGCGTCCGCACAGCTGTTCCTGGCCCGACCCACACCAGCCCGGACAGCGGCGGTGATCGGCTTTCTGCAACTGTGCGGGCTGACCGGCGAACGCGACCCGGCATGGCGAGGCGCGGGCAGCTGACGCGAAAACACCCAGCAGGTTTCCCTGCGGGGGCGCTCTTCAGGATGTCGGCGTGTCCTGGTTGAACAGGCCGCCGACTCAGGCGGCGGCTGCCGTCTCGCCGGTGTCGACCAGCGCCCGGATAGCCGACCGCCCGCCGCCGACCCGGTTCATGACCTTGGCCAGGGCGGCGAAATCGATGGGCTTGTTCAGATAGGCGTCGGCTCCGGCGTCCAGGCCCGCCGCATGGTCCTCTCTGCGGGCCGAGGCCGACAGGACGACGATAGGCGTGTCATGGTTCGGGCCGTCGCCGGCGCGGATAGCCCGCGTGGCGGTGAGGCCGTCCATCACGGGCATGTTCACGTCCATGATAATCAGATCGAAGCGTTGCTCGTCCGCGGCCTCAACAGCGATCTGACCGTTCTCGGCGGTGGCCGAGGCGTGGCCGGCGGAGCCCATCCAGGCTTCCAGGATCATGCGGTTGACCGGATGGTCCTCGACCACAAGGACGCTCAGCGCCCGGCCGTCCTTGACCTCGGCGTGGATCGGCTCGGCCGCCGCCTGACGGGTCCATTCGACCACATCGGCCTCGACCGTGAAGGTGAAGGTGGAGCCCTCGCCCAGGGTCGACACCACGCTGATGTCGCCTCCCATGATATTGGCCATGCGCCGCGAGATCGTCAGGCCCAGGCCCGTGCCGCCGAACCGGCGGGTCGAGGAGGCGTCGACCTGGGTGAAGGGCTGGAACAGCCGCGCCAGATCATCCGGCGCGATGCCGGCTCCGGAATCGGTGACGGCGAAATCGAAGCGGACGCGGCCGTTTTCCTGCCGCTCGCCGCGGACCAGATAGGACACCCCGCCCTTGTCGGTGAATTTCACCGCATTGGAGAGCAGGTTGTGAATGACCTGACAGACGCGCAGCGGGTCGCCGCGCACCACGGCCGGGATGTCGCCCTCGAAGCGGGCGGTGAAGGTCAGACCCTTGGCCTCGGCCTGGGCCTGGAACGGTCCCGTCACCCGCTTGTGCAGGTCCTCGACCGACACATCGACCGTCTCGAAGGTCATCTTGCCGGCCTCGATCTTGGTCATGTCGAGGATGTCATTGAGCAGGCTCAGCAGATTGTCGCCCGAGTTGCGGATGATCGACAGATATTCGCGCTGGGTCGGCTCCAGCCGGGTCGCCCCAAGCAGCTGGGCGGCGCCCAGGACGCCGTTCATCGGCGTGCGCAGCTCGTGCGAAATGACTCCGAGAAAATTGGACTTGGCGTCGCTGGCGGCGTTGGCCTTGTCGCGCGCGGCCTCCAGTTCCTCGATCAGATGGGACTGATGCTCCTGAAAGGCGCGGATGCGTTCTTCCCGCAGCATGGTCATCATCACCAGAACCACCAGACCTGAACCGGCCAGCGGGATGATCGAAAGGAAGGGCCAGAACAGCGGGCCGCCCCACATGCTGATGAGGATGACCGAAGCCGCGAGGCCATAGGGCGAGGAGATGACCAGGGCCTGTCGCGGCGAGGCGCGCAGTTGCGAGAACACCAGCACATAGCCGCATACCAGCAAGGTCGCGGCGAGCGCGGGTCCGAACGGGTGGCCGGAATACCAGGCGATCAGGGGCGCGGTCGCCCAGGCGGCGGTGGTCGCGGTCGCGACGGCTGGAAATACGAGCCCCCAGCCCGTGCCGACCCGGTCGCTGATGCGCTTTTCCACTGCGCCGCGGATGGCGCCGGCGGAGACGGTGCCGACAAACCACACCGCCGCGCTGGTGAAGCCGACCGTCGCCAGCAGGCCCAGCGCCCAGGTGCCGATGATTATGTAGCGGAGGTATTGGGTCTGGAGAATCGCGCGCAAGGCCTGCGCGGCCTCGCCGGCGCCGGGTTCGCCCGTGGTCGACTTGCCGATGCCGTCGGATTCAACCATTGCCACCAACCCCTCATTTACCCCGACCGGGACGCTAGGATGAACCTTCTAAGACGAGGTGAACGTGACGCTTCTGTCATGACCGATGTTCGGCGAACTTCAGCCGACCGGGGTTTCGGCCTCCGCAGGGGTCAAGGCCCGGATCGACACGGCATGGACCGGGCCGGCCAGTTCCTCCCGTAACAGGGCGTTGATGGCCCGCTGGCGCTGCACCCTGCCCTGCCCCTCAAACGCCGCCGAGACCACTGTGAGGTTGAAATGGCTCTCGCCGCCGGGGCGCCCGTCCATGCCGCCTTCATGGTGGTGACCCGCGTGCCGCGCGCTGTCGTCCTCGATCTCGAGCCGGTCGGGCGACAGGCCCGCCGTCAGTTTTTTCCGGATAATCGTCGCAATCGGGCCTTCCGGCATGGGTGTGTCCTTGTTGGTGACCAATTCGACCTTACACTTCGATCGATGTCATCTGCGTTTGAATACAAGCCACGCTTCAAGGATATGCGGATCAAGCCGCCCCGCCCCGAAGAGGAGGCGGCGGAGGCTGACGTCCTGCACCTCAAGCCCGGAGAAATCCGCTGCCAGTGGCCCGACTGCAGCAAGCCGGCGACGGCGCGCGCGCCCAAGTCGCGCGAGCGGCTGAACGACTTCTATGACTTCTGTCAGGGCCATGCGGGCGAGTACAACAAGGGTTGGAATTTCTACGCCGGCATGAGCGATGGCGAGGTTCGCGCCGCCAAGGAAAACGAGGCCATGACCGGCGGTCGCCCGACCTGGGAGATGAAGGCGGGCAAATTCAGCCGCGAGGCCGCCGCCTTCGCCTCGAAGATGGGCACGGCCAACACCAAGGGCGCCGGCAGCTGGCAGGACAGTTTCGGCCTGTTCGGCCGGCGCACCAAGGAACAGGCCGGACCCGCCGGCGAGGACACGCTTCGCCTCGGCAAGCTGGAGCGCGCCGCCCTGTCGGTGCTCGATCTTGACGCCCGGACCAACAAGACCGGGGTCAAGGCGCGCTATCACGAGATGCTGAAGCGCTTCCATCCGGACCTGAACCAGGGCGATCGGGGCGCCGAGGCCAAGCTGCAAAGCGTCATCAAGGCCTACAAGACGCTGAAGAAGGCGGGGCTGGCCTGACGGTTCACCGGGTTTTCGGGCGTCCCTGACCTTCGCCTAATCCAGCGTCGTCCGGTACCGCAACATCGCCAGCGCGCCGACCACCAGCACGAAGAGGGCGAGGGCCAACAGGCTGGGCCCGGCGTTCTCCAGCCCGACGCCCTTGAGCAGCGATCCCCGTACGACGCGCAGGAAATGGGTAACGGGGATGGCCAGGCCGATCGCCTGGGCCCAGTCCGGCATGCCCCGGAACGGGAACATGAAGCCCGACAGCAGGATCGACGGCAGCATGTAGAAGACGCTCATCTGCATCGCCTGCAACTGCGTCTTCGAGACCGTCGAGATCAGGAATCCCAGCGACAGGGAGCCGATGATGAACAGCATCAGCCCCGCCCCGAGAGCAATCCAGCCGCCGCTCATCGGCACCTGGAACAGCAGCCGCGCCAGGACCAGGATCACCACTGCCTGGACAAGACCGACCAGCACATAGGGCGTCAGCTTGCCGACCATGACCTCGAGCGGCTGCACCGGCGTGGCCAGCAGACTCTCCATCGTGCCCCGCTCGCGCTCGCGGGCCATGCCCAGCGAGGTCATCATCACCAGGGTCATCGACAGGATCACGCCGAGCAGCCCCGGCACTATGTTGTAGGCGGTGATGGCCTCGGGATTGTAGCGCCGGTGCACAATCACTTCGAACGGCGGTGCGCCGGGCGCGCGGCCGGCCAGCGGCCCCGTCAGGTCACGAACCAGGGCCTGGGCCGGCAGGTTGGCGAGGGCCGCGACCGCCCCGCTGGTCGCTGACGGGTCCGAAGCGTCGGCCTCGACCAGCAGTTGGGCCCGGTCGCCGCGCACCACCCGCCGGGTGAAGTCGGCCGGGATGATGACGGCGAACTGGACCTCGCCCCGCTCCAGCGCCCGGTCCAGCTCGCCCTGGCTGCGCGCCTCCGTCACGACGTCGAAATATCCGCTGTTCTCCAGCGCCGTCAGGATCGAGCGCGAGAAGGCCCCGTGATCCTGGACCAGCACCGCCGTGGGCAGGTTCTTTGGATCGTCGTTGATGGCGTAGCCGAACAGCAGCAGCTGCAGGATCGGCAGCAGCAGGATCATGGCGTAGGTCAGCCGGTCGCGCGTCAGCTGCACGAACTCCTTGGCCATGATGGCCCAGGTGCGTGTCAGGGACAGCATCTCAGGCCGCCTCATCCCGGCCGGCCTCGAGATCGTGGATCAGCTGGATGAACACATCCTCCAGCGTCGGCCGGGTCTCGGACCAGTCCAGCGGCGGCTTCCGGTACGGCTGGATCGCCGCTTCCAGCGCCGCGCGGTCGCGGCCGGAGACGTGCAGGGTGGTCCCGAACGGCGCGGCCATCTCCACACCGGGCCGGCCGCGCAGCTCGGCCCCCAACCGATCTGCCCCCGGCCCCTCCCCGTGGAAGGTGATCAGGCCCGAGGCCTCGATGACCTCGTCCGCCGTGCCGCGCGCCAGGGTCCGCCCGCCGGCGATATAGGCGATCTCGTGACAGCGCTCGGCCTCGTCCATGTAGTGGGTCGAGACCAGTACGGTCATGCCGTCCGCCGCCAGCGCATGGATCTCGTCCCAGAAGGTGCGCCGCGCCTCCGGATCGACCCCCGCCGTCGGCTCGTCCAGCAGCAACAGGTCGGGCCCGTGCAGGGTCGCCGCCGCCAGCGCCAGCCGCTGCTTCCACCCGCCGGACAGATGGCCCGCCAGCTGCGCCCGCCGCGGCGTCAGCCCCAGCCCGTCCAGCGCCGCCTGCACCCGCTCGCGCCGCCGGTCCAGTGCGTGCACCCGGGCCATGAAGGTCAGGTTCTGCTCGATCGACAGATCCTCATAGAGCGAGAATTTCTGAGTCATATAGCCGACCCGCTGTTTGATCAGCCGCGACTGGGTCATTACTTCATGGCCCAGCACCGTGCCCTCGCCGCTGTCCGGCGTCAGCAAGCCGCACAGCATCCGCAGGGTCGTGGTCTTGCCCGCCCCGTTGGGTCCGAGGAAGCCGCAGATACGGCCCCGGTTCACGGTGATACCGAAATCCTTCACCGCATGCAGCGACCCGAACGACTTGTTCAGTCCCCGCACGTCGATGACTTTCTCCGAGCCCTCCCCCTCGAGGGGGGAGGGTTGGGAGGGGGTGGAGGCAGGATGTTCGTCAGAGCGCCCGGATAGGCTCCGGCCGTCCTTCGACGACGCCTCCCGCACCATCTCCTTTGACGGACTGCCGCCACCCCTACCCCCAACCCCTTCCCCCTCGAGGGGAAGGGGAGTCGATTTGCGGCTCCCGCTCATGGGTTTGTCCCGATCGGAAAGACATCCACCGGCAGGCCGGGGTTCAGGGTCGCGGCGTTCGCCGGCAGGGCCTCGACGCGATAGACCAGCCGGTCGCGGCTGCCCTTGCTGTAAAGGATCGGCGGCGTGAACTCGGGTCGCGGGCTGACCCAGGTGATCCGGGCGCTGCCCGTCGCCACGCAGCCGTCGCAGCTGAAGCTCACGGTTCGGCCGGGGCGATAGCGCGCCATCTCGGCCTCGGGCACGAAGAAGACCAGCTTGACCTCATTGTCCGGCAGCAGGGCCAGGATTGGCGCATTGGCCGCGGCCCATTCGCCGGGGCGATAGAAGATCTCCTCCACCCGCGCCGCCGACGGGGCCGCGGGCGACAGCTGACCCAGTCGGGCCTCGGCCTCGCTCAGCCCGCCCTCAGCCTGGGCCGTCTGCTGTTCGGCCTGGCGAAGCGCGTCGTCGCGGGCGCCGAGGGTCGCCACCTCGCGCCGCCGCCGCACCGCCGCGGTCCGGGCCCGGGCCGCGTCGCGCGCCGCCCGCACCTGATCCAGCCGCGCCGGGGCGTAGATGCCCTGCCGCACCAGCGGCGCGATGCGACCATAGTCGGCGTCGGCCGCCCGTTCGCCGGCCAGGGCCGCCTGCAGCTCGGCGTCGAACACTTCCAGCTCCTGCGCCCGCTGGCCCTTGCGCAGGTCTTCGGCCCGCGCCTCGGCGGCGCCCACCGCCGCTGCCGCGCCGGCCGCCTGGGCCCGCTGCACCCGCGGATCGATCAGGAAGGTGCGGCCGCCCGCCTCCACCCGCTCGCCCTCGCGCACATACAGCGCGGCCACCGCCCCCGACACCGGGGCCGCGAGGTAGATCCGCTCCCCCTCGACATAGCCGGTGAGGGTCGGCGCCTCGCTGTCCCGCAGGAACAGCAGCCAGACCAGCAGGCCCAGAACCGCGATCGCCGCGATGATCAGCACCGGCCGCAGACGTTTCATGGCCTCATCCCCTTCAGGACCGTATCCAGATGCTGGTCGGCCAGCGCCGCCACATCCACCGGCGCCGCCCCGACCGGCTCGAACGTCTCGCGCCAGACCATGGACAGGACCATCGGCCCCATCAGGCCGAAGGCGAACAGGCGCGGGTCGCCGGGGCGCACCTCGCCGCGCGCCTGGGCCGCCGCGATCAGGCCGCTGATCAGCCGGACGCCCGGCTCGACCACCGTCTGGTGCCAGATGGTCGCCAGTTCGGGATGATTGCGGCTCTCGGCAATGACCAGCTTGACCACGCCGGTGATGCGGCGATCGACGGCCACGGTCCGGGCCAGCATGCCGAAGCCCATGCGCGCCGCCGTCTCGAAAGGGATGTCCGCGGTGGCCATCGCCGTCACCCGCTGGATATTCGGCGAGATGGCCTCCGTGACCACCGCCCGGAACAGGTCGGCCTTGGTCTCGAAATACAGGTACAGCGCGCCCTTCGACACGCCCGCCCGCTTCGCCACCTCTTCCAGCCGCGCCGCCTGGAAGCCGCGCTCGGCGAACACTTCCAGCGCCGCCGCCAGGATTTCGGCCGGGCGGTCCGCTGGCCGGCGGCGGAATTTTGGCTCTCCGGGCGGCAGCATGAACACTCCTGCTAACTGACTGGTCAGTTATTTACTCGCTTGAACCGCGACTGTAAAGCGCGGTTCTTGCTCCCGGCCTCCACCCGGTGCTGGACCCCGCCCCCGGGCTTTTCTATGGAAGCGCATGACCTCCCTGCTCGAAGCCTCCCCCGACCCGCTGTTGACCCTGGAACCGCACCGCAAGGCGACCGTGCGCGAGATCTTCGGCGTCGACTCCGACATGACCGTGCCGGTCTTCACCGAGCGCGACAGCCATGTGCCCGAGATCGACGACGCCTATCGCTTCGACCCCCAGACCACGGTGGCCATCTGCGCCGGCTTCGCCTTCGACCGCCGGGTCATGGTCCAGGGCTATCACGGCACCGGCAAGTCGACCCATATCGAGCAGGTCGCCGCCCGCCTGAACTGGCCCATGGTGCGGGTCAACCTCGACAGCCACGTCAGCCGTATCGATCTGGTCGGCAAGGACGCCATCGTCCTCAAGGACGGCAAACAGATCACTGAATTCCGCGAGGGCATGCTGCCCTGGGCCATCCAGCGCCCGATCGCCCTGTGTTTCGACGAATACGACGCCGGCCGCCCCGATGTGATGTTCGTGATCCAGCGCGTGCTGGAGGCGCAGGGCCGCCTGACCCTGCTGGACCAGAACCGCGTCATCCGCCCGAACAAGTGGTTCCGCCTGTTTTCGACCACCAACACCATCGGCCTGGGCGACACCTCGGGCCTGTACCACGGCACCCAGCAGATCAATCAGGGTCAGATGGACCGCTGGAACATCGTCACCACGCTCAACTACCTCGATCATGACGTCGAGGCCGAGATCGTGGCCGCCAAGGTCCCCGAATGGTCCGACGCCGACGGCCGCCGCCGCATCGCCGCCATGGTCCGCGTAGCCGACATGACGAGAAACGCCTTCATGAACGGCGACATCTCCACCGTCATGAGCCCGCGGACGGTCATCACCTGGGCCCAGAACGCGATCATCTTCGCGGGGGATGTGGGGTTGAGCTTCCGGCTGACGTTCCTGAACAAGTGCGACGAGCTGGAGCGTCCGACGATCGCGGAGTTCTACCAGCGGGCGTTCGGGGAGGACCTGCCGGAAGCGGCGACAAGGGTGAAGGTGGGTTAGGGCGTCCCTTCTCCCCTTGCAGGAGAAGGACCCACTCGCCCCGCCCCATTCCGCCAGGCCCCCCTGGCCATCTCCCGCGCCGTCTCCCGCACCCCCTCCGGCCAGCCCTCCACCGCCGCGTCGAACGCCGTCCAGTCGCCCGCGAACAGCATCCGCGTCGCCTCTTCATAGCCAGGCAAATCCCCCGCCATCGCGGTCATGAAGCGATACGTCGCCTCCTTCGCTCGCCGCGCCCGGTCCGGCCCCTCGGCCGCCTTCAGCGCGCCCTCGACCAGTTTGCGGAGCGCCACCGATGCCCCGCCCGGCTGGCGCGCCAGCCAGTCCCAGTGGCGCGGCAGCAGGGTCACCTCGCGCGCGACCACCCCCAGCTTCGGCCGCCCCGGCCCGCGCTTTTCCGCCATCGGGACGAGCGCCGGGCCCAGCCGCGCCCGCGCCCCCGCCAGGTCGCCCCGCAGATCGAGGTCGACCACCCGCCCGTCGACCAGATCAAACACCAGCAGCCCCTCCCCCGCCGCCGCGGCGGCGTGGATGGCCGGCAGGGCCCGATGGAGGGGCGCACGGGCGATCCGCTCGGCGCCGACGAAGGCGACTACGGGCAGGTCGGACGGAACGGACATGACGAACTCCCGGATGACGGCCATACGACCGCTTTTGACGTAGGCCCCCTCCATGATCCCCCGTCGGCGAGGCGGGAGGCGGAGATGGCGAAATGCGCCGGAGTGGACGGAGTGGACGGAGCGGACGGTGTTTTCCAGATTTACCCGGGTAAAATTTGAGCGTCAATATTGCCCGGGTAAAATAAATAGTCGCCGCCCCGGACCTCTTTCCGCAGGAACCGCCGGCGCCGACATGCACTTTTGCTGCAGGCCTCCCCGCCCTGTACACAACCAAGGATTTCCCATGACCGACCAACGCATCGACGGCGCCGCAACCGAGCTCGAAGGCAATGTCCAGAACGGGCTCGGCCGCCTGACCGGCGACGCCGGGCTGCAGCTCGACGGCCGCCTCAACGAGGTGAAGGGCAAGGCGCTCGACGCCTATGGCCGCGTCATCGACGGCCTCGACGGCCTGGTCGGGAAGGCCCCGGCCCAGTATCAGGACAAGGCGCGTCAGGGCCTCGACTTCGCCCGCCGCAAGCCGCTGCTGACCACCGGCATCGTCGCCGGTCTGGCTGTGCTGCTCAGCGGCCTGGGCCGCCGCCGCTAGGTCTCAGAAGCCCCAGAACACCGAGGCGACGACGGCGTTGTCCTCGGTGTCGCTGTCCACCCAGTCGATGCCCAGCGTGAAGGCGCCCAGCGGGGCCTCGACCCCGACGCGCCAGTCGGTCTTGCCGTCCGGGGCGAAGCCGCCGTCCTCGTGGCCGATCATGGCATGCAGACTGACCGGCCAGGCCTCCGGCGCATACTCGGCGCGGGTCCAGACCCAAGTGTTGGCTTCGTCGCCCGTGCCAGTCTGGGAAGGGGCCCAGACCACGCCGGTGCTAAAGGTCGCGTCGCCGAAGGTGCGGCCGATGTGAAGCGGAAACTCGACGTAGTTCACGTCGTCGCCGTCGGGGTAGACGTTGGACCAGACGCCCAGGTCGATATCGAAGCCCCCCGCCGACCCGGCCCAGCCGGCGTACAGGGTGACCTCGACGGTCGCGCCGTCGCCGTCCGGTCCGACGCCGTATTCCTCGATGCCCGATCCCCAGACGCCGCCGTACAGGCCCGAAGCGTGCGAAAGGGTCGCCTCGCCCTGCAGGACGGGCTCCCCGGCCGACAGGGTGTAGCCCCGGTCGCGATAGTCCGAGACGACGCCGACACGCCCCTCGACCGACCACGGCCCCGCCTCCTGCGCGAAGGCTGGAACGCTGGACGCAAACAGCGCCGCCAGACTCGCCGCGATGACTCGATACTTCATGGTCCACACCCCGTTCAACACCGGGCGAGGGATCGCACAGCAGCGCGCAATCTTCCGTGTACGGATACGATTAATCAGCGGTAACCGCGTTCCATCACCGAACCTTATCGCCCGTCGTGCGACGTCAAGGCGCATGTCGGGACGTAGAAGCATAGAGCGCGAGGACCTGAAGCGGATCATCGTGATCACTCTGGCCGCTCTCACGCTCGTCATCGCCGGCGCGGTCGGCCTGATGGCCTACGCCGCCGCCGGCATCGACCGCGTCCAGGTCGAAACCGAACGCGAACTGGCCGAGGTCCGCCTCGACCGGACGTTGGAGGGCCTGATCGAGAACATCAACACGTCAGCCATCTGGAATGACTCCGTCACCGCCCTGGCGGGCAGGCCGGACATGGAATGGCTCCAGATCAATTTCGGCGACTACTATGCTGACTTCATGGGTCACGCGGTGACCCTGGTCTACGACCGGCACGGTGACCTGATCCTGACTTCCCGCGACAGCGAGCCGGTGGACCCGGCCAGCGAACGGGCCTTCATAGACGCCGTCGCACCGCTGGTGGCCGAGGTCCGGCGCCAGGCTGCGGCCAAGCATGACAAGCCCCGCGTGAGCTTCGACGCCATCATCAACCGCACGGCGATGGTGCGCGCGGGGGCCGAAATCTATCTGGTCGGCTTCGGCACAGTGGTGCGTGAGGATCTGTCGATGCCACGGCTGAACAACGACCCGGTCATTGTCTCCGCCAAGCCCGTTTCCGAACTTCTTACCGCCCTCGAAAAGGATCTGGCGATCCGGAGCCCCACGCTCACCGGGGCCGGGCCCCCGCAGGACGATCAAGGCTACCTCGTGCTGAAGGGCCCGAACGATTTGGTGCTGGGCCAGGTTCGCTGGACGCCCGACCGGCCCGGCCTCTCGGTCCTCAAGGGAGCCGCGCCCGCGGTCGTCGGGCTGATCCTCTTGCTGGCCGCCGCCGCCGTGGCCCTGTTCGTGCGGGTCCGCGGCATCGTGCGGCGGCTGGAAGAAAACCAACTGGATCTGACCGAGGCCCGCGACCGGGCCGAGGGCGCCAATATGGCCAAGACCCGCTTCCTCGGCGTGATGAGCCACGAGCTGCGCACGCCCCTGAACGGCGTGCTGGGCATGGCCGAGGTCCTCGCCATGGGCCAACTCGAAGCCAGGCAGCGAAGCCAGCTGGCCGTGCTGAAACAGTCCGGCGAGAGCCTGCTGACCCTGATCGAACGCATCCTGACCGTGGCCAGGCTGGAAAAAGGCGAGATGGTCCCCGCCCCCACGGGCGTCGACGCCGTCACGCTGATCCAAGCCGTCGCGAACGCGCACCAGGCCGCGGCCGGGCGCGCCGGCCTGTCCCTGATCGCGGAGGCCGACAACTCCATTCAGGGTCTCTGGAGGCTGGACGGCGACTACCTGCGTCAGGTCCTCGATCATCTGCTGGAAAACGCCTTGCGGCACACGCACAGGGGAACCGTGCGGCTGACGGCGCGGGTGATCAGGTCGGAGCTCGAGTTCCAGGTGGCGGACACAGGGGTCGGGATCGCACCGTCCCGCCTGCCCGAACTGTTCGCGAAATTCGTTCAGGCTGACGATTCGCACACTCGCGCCAAGGACGGGGCGGGCGTCGGCCTGACCCTCGCCCGCGGCCTGGTCGAGGCCATGGGCGGCAAGGTCCGCGCGATGAGCACGCCGGGGGTGGGATCGATCTTCACCGTCCACCTCCCGGCCGAACGGATCGAGGCCGCGGAGTCGGCCGAGCAACAGGCCGCCTGAGCCTTAGCCGCTTCCGGCTGTCGAGCCGATCAGTCCGCCGCCTGGGCCTCGACCGCCTTGGTCTGGGCCGCGTTGGGCCCCGCGACGTCGAAGGCGATCTTGCCGTCCTTCAGCGTCACCTTCACATGGCCGCCGCGCGTCAGGCGTCCGAACAGGATGTCGTCGGCCAGCGGCTTCTTGATATGCTCCTGAATGGTCCGGGCCAAAGGCCGCGCGCCATACAGTTCGTCGAAGCCGTTCTTGGCCAGCCAGTCGGCCGCCTCGTCGGTCAGTTCGATGGTGATGTTCCGGTCCGCCAGCTGGGCTTCCAGCTGGATGATGAACTTGGTCACGACCGACTTGATCGTCTCGGCGTCCAGCGCCTTAAAGGCGACAATGGCGTCGAGGCGGTTGCGGAACTCCGGCGCGAACAGGCGCTGGATGGCCTTGTCGTCCTCGCCCTCGACCTTGCCGCGGCCGAAGCCGATGGAGGCGCGGGCGTTGTCGGCGGCCCCGGCGTTGGTGGTCATGATCAGGATGGTGTTCCTGAAGTCGACCTTCTTGCCGACGGCGTCGGTCAGCATGCCGTTGTCCATCACCTGCAGCAGGATGTTGTAGACGTCGGGGTGGGCCTTCTCGATCTCGTCCAGCAGGACCACGGCGTGCGGATGCTGGTCGACGGCGTCGGTCAGCAGCCCGCCCTGGTCGTGGCCGACATAGCCCGGAGGCGCGCCGATCAGCCGGCTGACGGTGTGCCGCTCCATATATTCCGACATGTCGAAGCGCAGCATCTCGATGCCCAGCGTCGAGGCCAGCTGCTTGGCCACCTCGGTCTTGCCCACGCCCGTGGGGCCGCTGAACAGGAAGGCGCCGATGGGCTTTTGCGGATCACGCAGGCCGGCACGGGCGAGCTTCATGGCCGCGGACACCTGTTCGATGGACGACGACTGGCCGAAGACCACGCGGTTCAGGTCGGTCTCGAGCTGGCGCAGGCCCTCGGTGTCCGACTTGGACACTGACTTGGCCGGAATGCGGGCCATGCGGGCGATGACGACCTCGACCTCCTTCTGGCCGATGACCTTCTTGCGCTTCGACTCGGGCAGCAGCATCTGGCTGGCGCCGGCCTCGTCGATCACGTCGATCGCCTTGTCCGGCAGTTTGCGGTCGGTCATGTAGCGCGCCGACAGCTCGACTGCCGTACGCAGGGCCGCGTCGGTGTAGCGGACCTTGTGATGGCCTTCGTAGGAGGTCTTCAGCCCCTTCAGGATCTTGACCGTGTCCTCGACCGTCGGCTCGTTGACGTCGATCTTCTGGAAGCGGCGGGCGAGCGCCCGGTCCTTCTCGAAATGCTGGCGGTACTCCTTGTAGGTGGTGGAGCCCATGCAGCGCAGGCTGCCCGAGGCCAGCGCCGGCTTCAGCAGGTTGGAGGCGTCCATGGCCCCGCCCGAGGTCGCGCCCGCGCCGATCACCGTGTGGATCTCGTCGATGAACAGGATGGCGTTGTCGTGCGTCTCCAGTTCCTTGACGACCTGTTTCAGCCGCTCCTCGAAGTCGCCGCGATAGCGGGTGCCGGCCAGCAGCGCCCCCATGTCGAGGCTGTAGATGGTGGCCCCTTCCAGCACCTCCGGGACCTCATGGTTGACGATCTTGCGGGCCAGGCCTTCAGCGATGGCGGTCTTGCCGACGCCGGGATCGCCGACCAGCAGCGGATTGTTCTTGGTCCGGCGGCACAGGATCTGGATCGCCCGCTCGACCTCGGCGTGACGGCCGATCAGGGGGTCGATCTTGCCCTTGCGCGACTTCTCGTTGAGGTCGACGCAATAGGCCTCCAGGGCCTCTCCGCCCGTCTTGGCGGCGGCAGCGTCCTCGGCGTCCTCGGGACTGGCGCCGGTCTTGGCCGGACGCGTCTCGCCCGAGCCGCCCGCCTTCTTGGCGATGCCGTGGGCGATGTAGTTGACCGCGTCATAGCGGGTCATGTCCTGCTCCTGCAGGAAGTAGGCGGCGTGGCTTTCGCGCTCGCTGAAGATGGCGACCAGCACATTCGCGCCGGTGACCTCCTCGCGGCCCGAGCTCTGGACGTGGATCACCGCCCGCTGGATCACGCGCTGGAAGCCGGCCGTGGGCTTGGCGTCTTCGCCATCGCTGGTGGCGAGCGCCGCCAGATCGGTGTCGACATAGAGGGTCAGCGCGGTCTTCAGCGCGACCAGGTCGACGTTGCAGGCCGTCATCACATTGCCGGCGTCGGGGTCGTCGACCAGGGCCAGCAGCAGGTGTTCGAGGGTGGCGTACTCATGCCGGCGCTCGTTCGCATAGTGGACGGCGCGGTGCAGGGTCTCTTCGAGAGGACGCGAAAATGAGGGCATGGGGAAGTTCCTCTCAGTCCTTTTCCATCGTGCATTGCAGCGGGTGCTGGTGGCGCCTTGCGGTCTCAATCACCTGGGCGACCTTGGTTTCGGCCACCTCATAGGTGAAGACGCCACAGACCCCGACACCATGCTGGTGCACATGCAGCATGATGCGAGTCGCGGCCTCGCGGTCCTTCTGGAAGAACCGCTCCAGCACATAGATGACGAACTCCATCGGCGTGTAGTCGTCGTTCAGGATCAGCACCCGATAGAGCGAGGGCTTCTGAAGCTTCGGCTTGGTCTCGGTGACCGTGGCGGCGCCGAGACCTCCACCTTCCTGTTCACCTGGCCTGCGGGACGGCGGCATTCGTATTCCGTGTGGGGAGAGTCGATGGATCAGATAGGGAATGATGGCCTGATTTGTAGAGGCGTCCAGTCACTCTTGAGTGGGCCGCGTCAATTCTCCCTCCCCCGAAGTGGGGAGGGACGGCGAGGCGAAGACGAGCCCGGGCGGGGAAGTGCGAAACATCCGCGGACCTGGCTCGCCGCCGCAATTCCCCACCCGGATCGCTGCGCGATCGTCCCTCCCCACTTCGGGGGAGGGCCAAACGAAAGAAGCCCCGGCGTTTCCGCCGGGGCCCCCTCGTAAACTTACAAACTACGCTTACTGAAGCTGCAGTCGCCTTAGCGGGCGGCCTGGAACTTTTCGACCGAGGCGGTGACGCGCTCGTTGATCGGCTTGAAGCTGTTCTTGACCGAGGCGGTCAGGACGTCCGTCGCCTTGGTCACTTCAGCCAGATAGGCTTCGGTCGCCGACTTGGCCCAGGTCGTCTGCAGCTCGAGCAGCTCCTGGATCGAACGGGCCTGCGACATCGACTGGGCGGCGGCGACGCCGTCTTCCCACGACTTCTTGGTGAAGGCGACCGATTGGGCCGACAGGGTCTCGGCGCCCTTCTGGGCGGCGGCGGCCGAGGCGACGAGGGCTTCGAGGTTCTGCTTGGACTGGACGTTCAGCTCGGTCAGGCCGGCGGCCGACTTGTCGGCGACTTCGCGCAGCGCCTTGGCGCCGGCGGCCTGGGCCTGTTCAGCGTTGGCCTGGAACGTGGCCTGGGCCTTCTCGGCCGAAGCCTTGACGGTGGCCGTAGCGGTTTCAACGGTCTTCTTCACGGTGTCCGTGGCGGTTTCGACGGTCTTCTTGACCGTATCAGCGGTGGTGTCAGCCATGATGATCTCCAGTGTCGTTTCGCGGCGGGGGACCGCCAGTGATGTGTTCCGCGAGGAGCCAGTCCATCGCGACAGACGGCTATATGGTGCAAGTGCGAAGAGACGTCAAGTGAAAATGGTGCGGCGCACAAAAGTTCACAAAATCGTTGACGGGTTGTTTACCCTCACGAAACCGGAATGACGCATGTTAGCCTTTCGTCAGCGTCGCGTGGTGGGGCCGCCGTCGCGCTAATGTCTTGTGAGGCCTGATCTTTGTCGCTCTCCGCCCTGATCCGTCGCGGATTCCTGTCGCTGCTGCTGGCCGTCGCGGTCACGCTGACGCCGACGCGCGCGCCGCACGCCCAGTCGGCTGACAATGCGCGCTACGCCGCCATCGTCGTGGACGCCGAGTCGGGCGAGGTGCTGTTCGCCCGTCACGCAGACAGCCGCCGCTATCCGGCGTCCATCACCAAGGTGATGACCCTGTACCTGGCCTTCGAGGCGCTCGCGGAGGGCAAGATCAAGCTGGACGATGTCATCACCGTCTCGCCCCGCGCCGCCAGCCAGCCGCCGTCGAAGCTCGGGCTCGCCGCGGGTCAGACCATCACCGTGGACGACGCCATGCGCGCCACAGCCGTGCGCAGCGCCAACGACATGGCCATGGCGCTGGCCGAACATATCGCCGGCTCCCAGGAGCGGTTCGCGGCCCAGGCCACCCTGAAGGCCCGCGAGCTGGGCATGACCCAGACCCGCTACGTCAATCCGAACGGCCTCCCTGACGCCCGCCAGCTGACCTCCGCGCGCGATCTGGCCATCCTGGCCCGGGCCGTCATGCGGGACTATCCGCAGTACTACCGCTATTTCGGCCAGCACGACTGGGCCTACAACGGCCGCGAATATCGCAACACAAACGGCCTGCTGCGCGGCGGCTCCGGCTATGACGGCATGAAGACCGGCTACACCAACGCCTCGGGCTACAATCTGGCGGCCTCGGCGGTGCGCGACGGTCGCCGCATCATCACCATCGTCCTGGGCGGACGTTCGACGGCCAGCCGCAACGCCCACGTCGCCGCCCTGATGGATACGGGGTTCGAAGTCGAACGGGCCCGCGCCCGCGGCGAGACGATACAGGTGGCCCAGACCTTCTTCGAGGCCCGCGGCTTCGGCATCGGCCCCGACAGCAACGGCCCGATCGAATACGCCGCCGTCGCCGATGACGAGGATGAGGAAACCGGCGCCGGGTCCAGCGTCCTGCCGTCCGGCTATGTGACCTACGCCGCCCTGCCCGCCAGTCCGGTCCCGCCCGCGCGCGTGACGCCGCCGCCCTCCGAGCGCGCTGCCGTCGAGCGCCCCGCGGATGTGACCGCCATCCTGAACGGCGGGTCCTCCGTCGCAACCCCGCCCCGTCCGCGACCCCCGGCCCGAACGCCGGTGCGTGAACCCGCGCGCGAGCCCGCCGGCCGCTGGTCGGTTCAGGTCGGCGCCTTCCGCG
The DNA here is from genome assembly GCF_051860745.1 of Brevundimonas sp. Classification (GTDB taxonomy): domain Bacteria; phylum Pseudomonadota; class Alphaproteobacteria; order Caulobacterales; family Caulobacteraceae; genus Brevundimonas. Next base: position 46,774 of record NZ_JBHYDN010000006.1, on the reverse strand, counting down.
ATGAGACCGTCGCCCGCGACTGGCTGACCGAGATCAACCGCCGCTTCCGCAGTCAGTTCGCCTCGGCCGAACGCACGGTCCAGAACGCCGAAGGCTGGTATCGGTCCCGCTTCACCGGCATGACCGAACAGGGCGCTCAAGGCGCCTGCACCGCCCTCGCGGAGCGCCGTGTCACCTGTATGGTCGTCCGGCCCCAGGAATAGGCGGCGCCACCGGCTATCGCGCAGCCTCGGCTGATTACAATTTCGACAGGTTATGGTCGCGTCCGGGACACAATGCGCGTCAAGGTTCATCGCCCACACGGGTGGGGAATCAAAACACATGGCCGGAACACGCGGACGCTGGCGACTGCTCGGCGCTTCGATCCTCGCATCGTCGGCTCTGGTCGCGGACGCGGCGGCGGCTCAGACGCCGGCGGCGGCCGACCCGAACATCACCCCCTACGCTCCCGCGTATTTCATCGAATATCGTCCGGTCACCGCGCTGGACATGATCGGCCGCATTCCCGGCTTCCAGTTTGACGGCGGCACATCCGCGCGGGGCTTCGCCGGCACCGCCGGTAACGTGCTGATCGACGGCGAACGTCCGCCGACGCGCAGCGACGCCCTGTCCACCGTGCTGTCGCGCATCCCGGCCTCACAGGTGCTGCGCATCGACATCGTGCGTGCCGGGGCCGGCGGCATCGACATGCAGGGCAAGGCGGTGGTCGCCAATGTCATTCGCAGACCTGACGGGGGCGTCACCGGGGCCGTCTCGGCCAACGCCTCACTGTCGGACAGCGGCCGCGTTTCGCCTGGCTTCTCGATCCAGACCCAACGCCAGCGCGACGGTCGCTCACTGGACGGCGCGTTCCAGCTGAACATGGGCGAGAGCGAGAACGGCGGCAGCCGCGTCCGCACCGCACCCGACGGTCAGGTGCTTCTTCAGGCCCAAAGCCGGAATGAGAACGAACACCAGTCGGCCCAGGCCACCACCGTCTATGAAGGCCCCTTGGCCGGCGGGCGTATCCGGGCGAACGCCCTTATCTCCTGGAATACCGGTTCCTTCGAGGGGTTCGACACCTTGTTCGTTCCCACGGGCGAGGAACGATCAACCGGCGACAACGACAACCTCAAGGGTGAGGCTGGCCTGCGTTGGACGCGCAGCCTGCCACGCGGCATGACTCTCGAACTCGTCGGCTTCCAGCAACTGGTGCGCTCGAACGGCGACTTTACCTACAACACGCCGGTCTTCACCTCCGACACCCTGTCGGAGTCGAAATCGGGGGAAAGCATCGCCAGCGCCGCGCTCAAATTCGCCCCCATGGGCAGATGGAACTTCGAAACCGGATCCGAGATCGCCCTGAACTGGGTCGAAAGCCGTTCGGCCTTCGGCTTCAACGCTTCTCCCGTGCTGTTGCCGGGCGACGATACGCGAGTTGAGGAACTGCGCAGCGAGACCTTCGCCACCGGCGTCTGGGCGCCGCGGGCCGGCCTCAGCGTCGAGACCACCCTCCGCTACGAGGCCTCGCGCATCACCGCCACCGGCAGCGGCGGCGAGGCGGAGACACAGCTCAGCTTCCTTAAGCCCCGGCTGAACCTGGCCTGGACCCCCGCCCCCGGCCATCAGGTCAATTTCAAGATCGAGCGCAACGCCGACCAGCTGTCGTTCGGCGCCTTCACCGCCTCGGCCTCGTTCAACACCGGCATCTTCGGTCGCGGCAATCCCGACCTGCGCCCGGCTCAGGTCTGGCTGGCCCAGGCCCGGTACGAACGGGTCTACGACCGGCAGGGGTCGTTCGTGGCCGAACTGACCCATGAGCTGATCAACGACGTCCTGGGGCAGGTCATTGTAACGGAAACGCCCCCCGGCGCGCCCGGTCCCATCGCCTTCAACATCACCCGCAATGTCGGCGACGCCACGCGTGACACCCTGAAACTGAGCAACCGCCAGCCGCTGGACCGGTTCGGCATGACCGGCGGCATTCTTTCCGCAAGCCTCCAGTGGCGCCGCTCACAGACCGAAGACCCCGTCACTTTCGTCGACCGTCGCCTGTCCGGCGAGCAGCCGTTCAGCTGGAGCCTCGGCCTGAGCCAGAATCTGGTCGTTCAGCGCATCAGTTGGAACGTCAACGTCTCCAGCGGTATCGAGGTGGCGTCTTTCGCCCCGCGCACCCTGTCCGGTTTCAGCACAGGCCCCAGCTTTCATGCCGGGGTGACCTACCGCCCCGACGCCCGGCTCAGCATCTCCGGCAGTCTGTTCATCAGCGACGGGTTCGACAGTGATTTTACCCTGTTCGACGCCCCCCGGCCCGCCGGCGCGATCCTTTATGAGGAGCGAAGCACCTCGCCGGGCCAGATTCAGGCGTCGATCTCTGTGCGACGGGCCTTCTAGATCCGAAGACCGGTTGCCCCCCCGGCCCTTTTCCCCTATACGCGCCGCCTTTCCAGGGCTTCGGTCCTGATGCGGAGTTCCAAAGGGTTCGGGAAGTCATCCCGGCCGCCGCTTCAGGATCCATCGTGGGAGAGGACTTACCCGGTCCCCTCGCGCCGACGCCCTACAAGGGAGACTACCGAATGGCTCTTTACGAGCACACGGTCATGTCGCGCCAGGATATCAGCGCGCAACAGGCCGAAGCGCTGAACGACACCATCAAGGGTTTGATCGAAGCCGGCGGCGGCACCGTCGCCAAGATCGAATACTGGGGTCTGCGCAACCTGACCTATCGGGTCAAAAAGAACCGCAAGGCGCACTATTCGCTGCTCGCCGTCGATTGCCCGCCCGCCGCCATGGCCGAGGTCGAGCGTCAACTGTCGATCAACGAGGACGTCCTTCGCTGGCTGACCGTCCGCGTCGAGGAACTCGACCTGGAACTGTCGCCCCTGCTGGCCCGCCGCGAACGCGAGCGCGAACGTGAGCGTGAGCGCACGCCCCGCGACGACGCCGCCGCCGAAGCCACCTTTTAAGGAACCCGGATCATGACCGACACCACCGCTCCGTCGCCGGGCGCGCCGGCCGGCTCCGGCGCCGCCGGACGCCGTCCCTTCTATCGTCGCCGCAAGGTCTGCCCGTTCACGGGCGAAGGCGCGCCGAAGATCGATTACAAGGACGTCAAACTGCTGCAACGCTACATCAGCGAGCGCGGCAAGATCGTCCCGTCGCGCATCACCGCTGTTTCCCAGATCAAGCAACGCGAACTGGCCAAGGCCATCAAACGCGCCCGCTATCTGGCCCTCCTGCCCTACGTGGTGAAATAAGATGAAGGTCGTTCTGCTTGAGCGCGTCGATAATCTCGGCGCCATCGGCGACGTCGTGTCCGTCAAGGACGGCTTCGCCCGCAACTTCCTTCTGCCGCGCGACAAGGCCCGTCGGGCCACGTCCGCGAACCTGAAGGCGTTCGAACTCGACCGCGCCGCCATTGAGGCCCGCAACGAGAAGAACAAGTCCGACGCCGGCACGATCGGCTCCAAGATCGACGGCCAGACCTATGTCATGATCCGGCAAGCCGGTGAGACGGGTCAGCTGTACGGTTCGGTCGCCGCGCGCGACATCGTCGAGGCCGTCACGGCCGAAGGCGGCAAGATCGAGCGCAGCCAGATCGTGCTCAACACCCCGATCAAGACGCTGGGCGTCCACGAAGTGCTGGTTCGCCTGCACGCCGAGGTCTCCGCCTCCGTCAAGATCAACATCGCCCGTTCGGCCGACGAAGCCGAACGTCAGGCGAAGGGCGAGGACGTGATCAAGGCCGCCTATGATGAGGACCGCGAAGCGGCCCTGGAACAGGCCAAGGACATGGTCGCCGGCGGCGCCGGCCAGCAGGACGGCCTCGGTTCGGAAGCCTGAACCGACGGCTGACCGCCGTCATCTGATCGAGGGGCGCGCCCGATGGGCGCGCCCCTTTTCATGTCCATATTGCGACCTTCTCCGAAGCCGGCGAATTAACCGTGCTTGACCTTGGCCATATTGGCTCCCAGCATAGAACTTCATTCTGCGTCTGGGGTCGGTCATGAAAATTTTTTCCACTCGCTCAGCCTTGCTGATGTGTGTTTCCGCAAGCGCCGTGCTGGCGTTTCCGCTCGCTGTATCCGCCCAGCAGGCGACGTCGCCCGGTGATCCCCAAACCAGCGAGATCGATGAGGTGGTCGTGACCGGCACCCGCACAGTGGGCCGCTCTCGACTGGATACCATCGCCCCGGTGGACGTCATTTCCGGCGAGACGCTGAGCCGGCAGGGCGCGGGCACCGAGACCGCCTCCGCTCTGGCCGCGACCGCCCCCTCGATCAATTTTCCCCGTCCCGCCATCTCCGACGGTTCTGACCATGTGCGCCCGGCCACCCTGCGAGGCCTGGCCCCCGACCAGACTCTGGTCCTGATCAACGGCCAGCGCGGCCACATCAGCGCTCTCGTCAACGTCAATGGCAGTCTGGGCCGCGGATCGGCGGCCTTCGACCTGAACACCATCCCGACCGTCTCGCTCGGCACGGTTGAAGTGCTCCGCGACGGCGCTTCGGCGCAGTATGGCTCGGACGCTATCGCCGGCGTCATGAACCTGCGCCTGCGCGAGGCGCGCGGCGGCGGCGGCGTGACGCTGAACTACGGCGTCTACGACACCGAAGTCCAGACGGCCCGGGGCACGCGCGACGAGTCAGACGGCGCACAGACGTCGATCAGCGGCTGGGTCGGTCTGCCGCTCGGCGATGAAGGATTCCTGACGCTGTCAGCCGAGGTCCAGGATCGCAATCCAACAAACCGATCCGACTTTGCCGCACCGACCGCCACCCCGACGGGATCCACGACCACCGTGCTGGGCCGCTTCGGCGATCCCGCGGTCGAGGCCAGATCGATCTGGTTCAACGCGGGTGCGCCGATCAACGCCAACTGGTCGATTTATGGGTTCGGCGGCTACCAGAACAAGGACACCGAGTCCGCGGCCACGGCGCGCGCCTTCAACAACGCCAACAACGTCCTGTCGGTCTATCCAAATGGCTTCCTGCCGATCATCGCCACCCAGATCGATGACTTCAACCTCTACGGCGGCGCCAACGGCGAAGCCGGCGGGATCAATTGGGACATCTCGGCGAGCTATGGCCGAAACGCCCTCGACTATCGCGTGCTGAACACCATCAACGCTTCGTACGGGGCGGCCTCTCCGCTCGAGTTCGACGCCGGGGGGCTGGAGTACGAGCAATGGACCTTCAGCATTGATGGCGTCCGCCAGGCGGAGATCGGTCTCTACGAGCCGCTGAACGTCGCCTTCGGCCTTGAAGCCCGCAGGGAAGGATTCGTCCAGACGGCGGGTGAGCGCCAGTCGTATGACAAGAACCCGGGCAGCACCCAGGGCGGGGGCGCACAGGGCTTCCCAGGGTTCAGCCCCGCCAATGCGGTTGATGTCGATCGCAGCAACTGGGGCGCCTATGTCGATCTGGAAGGCCAACTCAGCGACGCCTTCACCTTCGGCCTGGCGGCTCGCTACGAAGACTATTCCGATTTCGGCGACACCCTGACGGGCAAGGTCTCGGCCCGCTACGACTTCTCGCCCAGCTTCGCCATTCGGGGCGCGGTTTCGACCGGCTTCCGGGCTCCGGCGTTGCAGCAACAGCACTTCAGCTATATTGCCACCAACCTGGTCACCACAGTCGTCGCCGGCGTGCCGGTGACCAACCTCATCCAGTCCGGGACCTTCCGGCCCGGCGATGCGGTGTCCATCGCCCTGGGCGCCACGCCGCTGAAACCCGAGACCTCGGTCAACTATTCGTTCGGCGGCATCTTCCGCTCCGGCGGGTTCGAACTGACGGTCGACGCCTACCAGATCGATGTCACTGATCGCATCATCCTGTCGGAAAACCTTGGCCCGACCCGCCCCAGCCAGTCGGCGGCGACGACCAATGCGGTTCTGGCGATCATCCAGCCGCTCGGCGTCTCGTCGGCCCGCTTCTTCACCAACGGGCTCGAGACCACGACCAAGGGCATTGACGTCGTAGGGCGCTATCGCATGCAGACCGACGCCGCGGGGCGGTTTGACTTCACCCTGGCCGCCAACTTCAACGAAACCGAAGTGACCAAGGTGCCCGGCATCCCCCTGGTCTCCATTCCCGTGTCGCCGAACTTCCTGTTCGATCGCGCCAATATTCTCGCTTTCGAGCAGGGCACGCCCGAGACCAAGGTCGTGGGCTCGGTGGACTGGGAGCTCGACGCATGGAGCGTCACCGCGCGCGCCACCTCTTTCGACAGCGTGCTGGTGGCCAACAACAACGCCACCATCGACTACGAGACGGGCGATCACACCCTGTTCGATCTGGAAGGTCGCTACGAGTTCGATCAGGGCGTCAATCTGGCTGTCGGGGTGAACAACCTGTTCGACGAATACCCTACCTTCACCCCGGCGGCGCTGAACGCGGCGACGGGATCGGTAGGCTACCCGCAGTTCTCGCCGTTCGGCTTCAACGGGCGCTTCCTGTACGCTCGTGTCGGGTATCGCTGGTAAGCACGGCGCCTGTCCGAGAAAAAGGCGCGTCCTTGGCGCCGGCCAGCAGGACGGCCTCGGTTCGGAAGCCTGAATCGACGTCTTTCTGATAACAAGTGAGTGATCGGGCGCGTCCAGTTGGGCGCGCCCTTTCTCTTGGCCGCTATACAGCCGCAAAGTCGCGGCCAAGCTTGGCCGCCCGGGGAGGATAGACCATGAAGAAGTTCGCGCTCGTTGTCGGCCTGGCCGCCTGTCTGGTTGTCGGGCCCGCCTCGGCCCAGTCCAACATGACGCTGGAGGACTTCGTCACCCGCGCCAATCGCATCCCGCTGAACCCGACCGCCATGCTGCGCCCGGACGCCCACCGGCTGAAGGGAGAGGCGGAGCGCGCCTTCCGGACCGTTGGGCGCGAGATTCAGGACGCCCGAACCGCGGGGCGCTCCCCGCCCGCCTGCCCGCCGGAACGCATCAATCTGGACGCGCGCCAGCTTCTGACGTTCCTCAACGGCATTCCCGAGGCCCGGCGTGAGCGGATGACCGTCACCGACGGCATCCGGAACTGGATGCGTTCGCGGTACCCTTGCGGAAGCTGAGCCGTTAACTGTTCCGCCTACGGAATTCCGGAACGTCCACAGCGGCCCGAATCTGTCCCCGACCAAGCCTGCGTCCGCGACTGACGTAGGGGCGATGCATGGGTAAGACATGACCCCGATGAACGCCTTCGCCCCCGTCCAATTCCCGTCGCCGATGGACTCCGGCTCCATCCCGTCGATGCCGCACAACCTGGAGGCCGAACAGGCGCTTCTGGGCTCGTTGATGTTCGACAACGCCGTGTTCGAGCGGCTGTCCGACCGGCTGCGCGGCTCGCATTTCTACGAGCCCTTCCACCAGCGTCTGTACGAGGCGATCGAGGACCATATCCGCCAGGGCATGCTGGCCGAGCCGACCATTCTGATGGAACGGTTCAAACTGGACCCCGCCTTCCAGGAGTTCGGCGGCCTGCGCTATCTCGCCGATCTGGTCGACCGCGCCCCGCCGGCCGCCAACGCCCCCGACTATGCGCGCGTGGTCTATGATCTGGCCCTGCGCCGCGACCTGATCCGCATCGGTGGCGAGATCGTGCGCGAGGCGCCCCAGCCCGAAACCGCCGCCATCGACCAGATCGAACAGGCGGAGCAGCAGCTCTACACCCTGGCCGAGACCGGCAAGCCGTCGTCCGGCTTCGTCAGCTTCTCCAGCGCCCTCAGCGGCGCGGTGCAGATGGCGGCCGAGGCGTATCAGCGCGACGGCAAACTGGCCGGACTGGCCACCCATCTGACCGATCTGGACTCCAAACTGGGCGGCCTGCATCCATCCGACCTGCTGGTGCTGGCCGGCCGCCCGTCGATGGGCAAGACCGCGCTGGCCACGAACATCGCGTTCAATATCGCCCGCAACTACCGCTGGGAGCCGACGCCCGAGGGCCGCAAGACGGTCACCGGCGGGGTGGTCGCCTTCTACTCGCTGGAAATGAGCGCCGAACAGCTGGCCATGCGGATTCTGGCCGACGCCTCGGGCGTGTCGTCGGACAAGCTGCGCAAGGGCGAGATCGACGCCGCCGACTTCGGCCGTATCCGCGAGGCCGCGGTCGAGATCGGCGAGAGCCCGCTGTTCATCGACGCCACCGGCGGCCTGTCGATCTCCAAGCTCGCCGCCCGCGCCCGCCGCCTGAAACGGCAGGAGCACGGCCTCGACCTGATCATCGTCGACTATCTGCAACTGATCACGACCGGCGAGAGCAACAACCAGAAGAATCGGGTGCAGGAGGTGTCGGAAATCACCGGCGCCCTCAAGGCTTTGGCGAAGGAACTGAGCGTGCCGATCCTGGCCCTGTCGCAGCTGTCGCGTCAGGTCGAGCAACGCGAGGACAAGCGGCCCCAGCTGTCCGACCTGCGCGAATCCGGCTCGATCGAGCAGGACGCCGACTGCGTCATGTTTGTCTATCGCGAGAGCTACTACCTCGGCCGCGCCGAGCCGCGCGAGGGCTCGCCCGAACACCTGCAATGGCAGGAGGACATGGACCGGCTGGAGCACCAGGCCGAGGTCGTCATCGGCAAACAGCGCCACGGTCCGATCGGCATCATCAAGCTCAGTTTCGACGCCAATACGACCAAGTTCGGCAACCTGGCCCAGGGCCAGAGGTACGAGAACTACGGAGACTGACGCCTACCGCATCTCGACCCGTCGCGCGCCCGCCGGGATCGCCAGCTCAGACCCGGACCATTCCGCCATTTGCCCGTCGATCCGCACCCGCGCCGGCGGCGTCTCGCCCGCGGGCCACTGGATGACGAAGCCGCCCGGCGGCGTGACCTGTCCGTCCAGCGTCAGCAGATAGCCCGCGCCGTCCTCACGCAAGTTGTAGGTCAGCGGGCCATAGGCGGTGCGCACGCCCGCCACCCCTACGCCCTCGCCTTCCAGCCACGCCGTCGGGACGCCCGCCGCGAGCACCAGCGCATGATCGCGGTCGCGCTCATAGACCAGCAGGTCCAGGGTCGAGCGGATATAGTCCGAGCTGATCCAGGCGTGGGGCATGTCGCCGATGAAGCGCGGCTCGCGTTCGTCGCGGCCGACCACCTCGGCCCAACCGTTCCAGGCCCGCGGACGCATGTCGGCAAAATAGAAATCGAGGGCGCGCAGGGCGTCCCCACGGCGCCCAAGACGAACCAAAGCCCCGACATTGCGCAGCTCATAGGGGGTGTAGTCCCGCCACGCCTGCCGGTTCGCCTGCCGGGCCGTGAAATTCTCCCACCATTTATCAAAGGTCCGCCTCAGCAAATCCTGCGGCAGGTCGTCGATCAGCCCGGCGGGCGACAGGGCGATGGTCGTCGAAGTGGCGTCGAAATCACCGCGGTCGGCGGCCCCGGCGATCCAGTCGATGCCGTGCACCCAAGCGGTCGCCTCGATCGAGGCCATGATGTCGGCGCCAAACTCCGCCTCGGCGGCGCGGATGCGGGCGGCGGCCGCCGTGTCGCCCAGCGTATCGGCGATGAAGGCGGCGTCGCGGTAGCCGAGCAGGCCCCAGAAGTCGTCCCAGTAGCTGTAGGCGATCCGGTCCGAGTAGCCCTCGTGGCTGATCGTGGGCGGCAGCAGGCCGTACAGGTGGCGCTGATCGGCCGCTTCGAACGCGGCCGTCCGGGTCGAGGTGCGCAGCGCGTCCATATAGCCGATGGCCGCCTGCACCTGCGGCCAGACCTCGCGCAGCAGGGCCTCGTCGCCGGTGTAGCGATACGTCTCGGCGGCGAGAAAGACGAACTCGCCGTGGCTGTCGTTCTCGGGCACCGGATCGGCGCCGCGGAAGTCGACGCAGCACGGGACCTTGCCATTGTCGAACACGAACGGGGCGTACCAGCGCAGATAGTCTGCCGACAGATCGGCGTGGCCCAGCCGGTTCAGCCCCTCGGCCATCATGGCGCCGTCGCGGATCCAGCTGCGGTTATAGGAACGCGTGCCCGGCTGCAGGATTGGCCCCTGCCGCGACATCAGCATATGGGCCAGCGAGGCGCGCATGACGTCCTCGATCCGCTGCTGCGCCGGCGGCAGGGTCAGGTCGAAACGGTCGAGTTTCTCGCGCCACGCGGCGGCGACGCGACCTCGAGCGGCGTCGAGCGTCCCCGCCACGTCGGCGACCGGCGCAAGATCGGGGGTCGGCCCGGCGAGGCGGGCGACAAGGCCGACCGTCCGCGCCTCTCCCGGCTGCAGCGCGACGTCATACAGCAGGGCGCCGGCCATCAGCGTGCTGCGGTCGGAGTCCACATGGCGCCCGGCCGGATCGCGGCGGCGGACGGCGGCGGCCAGCAGACTCTGCGGGTCCGCGCCGCCCGCGAACGTCGCCAGGGCCACGGCGTCGGGAGCCGCCAGGCCGCTGATGCGGATGGCGTCGTTCAGCACCAGGGTCGCGCCGTTCCAGTCGATCTGTTCGATCGGTCCGACGCCGCCCGGAATAGCGAGGAACTGCGATGGTCCATTGACCTGGAACGGCCGCGCCATCAGCGCCAGGGTCAGGGTCCGGGGCCGGTTCGAGGTGTTGGTCAGGACGTACTGGCCATACAACTGCGCCTGCTCCGGCGTCCCCTCGGCGAAGGCGGTGACGGCCAGGGTCCAGTCGTCGAAGCTCCAGGTCACCGTTGGGATCGGCAGGTCGCCGTCCTGAAGGCTCTGGCTGATCTCGACATCCGCCCAGGTCGTCAGCCGCCCGTTGTCCAGCACGAACGGCTCGATCGACGGCCCGCCACGGCGCAGTTCGATGGCGCCGTCCTCGCCGATCAGACCGCTCTCGCCGCCGCCGTCGACGCCGACCAGGGTCCAGTAAGGCTGTTCCCCGACGAACCCGCGCGGATAGAGACCGCGCCGGCTCTCATCGGCCACGGCGCGCATGAAGGTCGTAGGCGTCTCACCGAACGACAGGGGCTCGATCTCGAGAGTGTTCAGCGCATAGGCGCCAGCCGGCCGGTCGGCGCCCACAGCGGCCTGCGGCGTCCGCAGGTCCAACCTGAGCCATCGTGCGGATGCCTCCGGCGTCCGCAGCCAGTCAACGCCGCCGTCGCCGTCGTCCACCACCGCCAGATCGCGCCAGGTCTCGCCGTCGGAGGATGCCCGCAGTCGGTAGGCCGAGGCCGCCGCTCGCTCCGCCCAGCGCAGGGTGACCCCGCCGAACTCGCGCTCATAGCCAAGGTCCAGCGTCAGGCTTTGCTCACCCGACCCGGCCGAACGCCAGGTCGTCGCCGGATCGTCGTCCACCGCCCGCGGGGCGACATTCAGCCCGTCCTCGCTGGTCGCGCTGGCGACTGGCCTCGGCGGGACCGAGGGTTCAGGCGGCAGTTCGCGCAGCTCCAGCTGGTCGACCTCGATCCAGCCCGCCCCGCCCTCGCCGGCCGTGACCACGAACTCCAGCCGCTCGGCGCCGCGGAAGGTATGGTCCGGGTTCGGGCCCCAGGCGCGGGTGATCTGGCGCTTCTTGATGGTGTAGCGGTTCCAGTCCGGCGTCGCCTGGAAGCCGCGGATCTGGCGCCAGTGAACATTGTCGCCCGAGGCGTCGGCGAATTTGATCTCCAGCGTATTGGGCGCCATCTCGCCGCGCAGCCAGAAGCTGATCTCATAGTTGTCAGGAACGTCCAGATCGATGGCGCGCGCCGCGAAGGCGTAGCCGGACCGGCCGTTAAAATCATAGCTCAGCCGCATGGCCCGGCCGTCGTGGCCCGGCACGGCGGAGATGGCCGAGGAGACGTCGGTCGAGGCGTCGGCGGTCCACGGCGTCAGGGTCTCGAACGGGTCGAGAACGCGCGGGGACTGGGCATGGGCGGCGGAAGCCAGCAGCGCGAGCGCACCTGCGAGAACGGCGAGCCCCCTCATCCCTTCACGCTCCCCGCCAGCATGCCGCGGATGTAGTAGCGTTGCAGGGCGAGGAAGAGGATCAGGACCGGGGCCACTGTTATGACGGCGCCGGCCATCATCATCTCGATGTCCTGCACGTGCTCGCGCGATAGCGCCGCCAGAGCCACTGGCAGGGTGTAGTTGGACTGGTCCGTCAGGATGATCAGCGGCCACAGGAAGTCGTTCCAGCTGCCGAGGAAGACGAACAGCGCCAGCGTCACGACGATCGGCTGCAGTGTCGGCAGGACCACGCGGCGGAAAATCTGGCCCTCGGAGGCTCCGTCGATGCGCGCGGCTTCCAGCATCTCGTCGGGGATGCTCAGGGCGTACTGGCGCACCAGGAACAGGCCGAAGATCGAGGCCAGCCACGGCACAAGGGCGCCCGCATAGGTGTTCACCAGCCCCATCTGTTTGAGCATCAGGAACAGCGGCAGGGTGCCGATCTGGGCGGGCACCACCAGCGCCGCGACCAGCAGCTGGAACACCTTGTCCCGGCCCTTGAAGGCCAGTTTGGCGAAGGCGTAACCGGCCGGCACGGTGAAGGCCAGCGCCAGCCCGGTGGCCATCGAGGCAAGGGCGAAGCTGTTCCAGAGATAGCGCCCCATCCCCTGCGTCAGGAACAGGTCGCGATAGTGGTCCAGCGTCCATGTCTTCGGCAGTAGCGGCGGCGGGAAGACCGCGGCCTCGCCGGTCGCCATGAAGCTGACCGACACCATCCAGGCCAGCGGAAACAGAACCAGCAAGGCGATGAAGGCCACCGCGAGGTTCAGCAGGATGGTTTTGACGGTCCGGGCCTTCATTCGTAGGCCCCCATCCGCTTGGCGACCGCCAGCTGCACCAGGGTCACGGCCAGGATGCAGAGGAACAGCACGAAGGCGACGGCGCTGGCGGAGCCGAGGTTCCACCATTTGAAGCCTTCTTCGTACATGAAGTAGAGCACCGTCACGGTGGACTGGGCCGGTCCCCCCTGCGTCATCACATAGGGCTCGGCGAACAGCTGGAAGAAGCCGGCGACGGAGATGATCGAGACCAGCAGCAGGGTCGGAGCGATGGCCGGCAGGGTGACGTGTTTGAACTGCTTCCACGAGCCGGCCCCGTCAATGCGCGCGGCCTCGTACAGGTCGTCCGGCACGGTCTGAAGAACGGCCAGGAAGATCAGCATATTGTAGCCGAAAATCTTCCACACCACGAACATCAGGATGGCCGGGATCGAGGTCGAAGGCTGGCCCAGCCAGTCGACGGCGGGCAGGCCGAGGCTGGAGATCGCCCAGTTGATGATGCCGTAGCGCGTGTGCAGTAGATAGTTCCACAACACCGCCGTGGCCACGAGGGTTGTGACATAGGGGGCGAAGAACATGACCCGCCACAGCGGCCGCCACTTCACCACCCGCGCGTTGAGGATCACCGCCGCGCCCAGCGAGGTGATGATCGACAGCGGCACGCCGATCACGGCGAACAGGCCGGTGTTCTTCATCGCCGTCCAGAACAGCGGATTGCCCAGCAGCCGCTCATAGTTCTGCAGACCGACGAAGCGGACATTGCCGATGTCGGCCAGGGCGTAGATGTCGAAATCGGTCAGGCTGAGCAGCAGGGCCGAAAACACCGGCACGGCGAAGAAGACGGCGATGGCGATCAGGGCCGGGGCGACGAAACCCCAGGCCGCCCGCTCGCGGGAGCGCGACGTGCCGGCCTTGCGGACCGGTTTGCCGATGATCGTGGCGGCGGTCACGTCGCCCTCCCCTGTTCGATCATCCAGCGGCGCTTCTCAAGTAGCCGGTCGGCGCGGCGGTCGATCTCGGCGGCGGCGGCGCGGGGCGCGTACTCGCCGCGCACCATCCGCTCAGCGACGATCTGCATCTCGGTGACGATCCGCTCCCACTCCGGCACCTTGGGCACGGCCTTGGCCCGCGACAGCTGACCCTTGAAGGCGGCGATATAGGGATCGTTGGCCACGGCGGGCGTCGCCCAGGCGCTCTCGCGTGCGGGCAGGTTTCCGGTGATGCCGTTGAAGCGCGCCTGCACCGCCGGATCGGACAGGTAGCGGACCAGTTTCCACGCCGCCTCCTGGTGGGGCGAATGGCGATAGACCACCAGCGACGACCCGCCCGGCGCGGACGCCCCCGGCCCGGTCGGTCCCGGCACGCCCGAGGTCATCCAGCGCGTGGTCGGCTTCAGCCGGTCCTTGAACTCGCCGATGGTCCACGGGCCAGAGAAGTAGAAGCTGAACCAGCCGCGTTCGAACTCGGTCCAGACGTTGGAAATCTGGGTCGAGGACGCGACCGGGGCGAGGCCCTCGTCGAACAGGCTCTTGTAGAACTCCAGGGCGGCGATGAAAGAGGCGCTGGAGAAATTCCCGCGTGTGTCGCGGTCGCGCAGCAGCGGCTCGGCGCCCTGCAGGCCGAAGGTCAGCAGCTGTTCGAACTCATTGACCGGCAGCAGGACGGCGTAGGTTCCCGGCCCGGCCACGCGCTTGACCGCATGCATGGCGGTCTTCCAGCCGTCCCAGGTCTGGGGCACGGCGTCGAACCCGGCCCGTTCCAGCATATCGGAGCGGTAGTAGATCAGCCGGGTGTCCACATACCAGGGCGTGCCCATCACCTGCCCGCCGATCCGGTTGGTCTCCAGCACCGCGGGAAACTGGTCGGTCAGCAGGTCGGCGGCGAAGGCCGGCGTCGGGCTGATGGCGCCGATGGCGGCCATCTCGGACACCCAGGTGTTGCCCACCTGGCTGAGGTCCGGCAGCGAGTTCCCGGCATAGGCGGTCAACAGTTTCGAATGGGCGGCGGTCCACGGCAGCGCCTGGACGTTGACGGTGATTCCGGGGTTCAGCCGTTCGAACTCGGGCAGGATCTGCGGGACGTTGGTCGCCTCATTGCCCATGGCCCAGAACGCCAGCCGCGTCGTTCCGTCGTCGCGTCGGCCGCACCCCGCCAGACCGGACACGGCGCCCCCGGCCAGAAGGCCGAGCGTTGCGCGTCGATCCGGGCGGAGAACCGTCATACGGCGTCCAGCCAGCCGCCTGCGAACCCGGCCCGCTTCAGGCCGCGCGTCAGATTGGGCTCGCCGCGCATAGGCCGCCACACAGCGTCGGAGCGGGCGTTCTCGGTCATGATCACGATCGGCCCCTGGTCGATGCCCAGATAGTCGCCGTCGACCCAGCCCACGCCCGGCACGATCCGTCCGTGCTGCAGCCGCCCCTGCCGCTCGGTCAGCGTCGGGTTGAAGGAGTCGAGGAAGCCGAACTCGGTATAGATGCCGGCGCCGTAGCGGGCCTTCATCGCTTTCAGGCAGGCGGTGACCTCGGCCGGGGCGAACGGCATTGAGGCCATCGCCGCCGTGGGCGCGATGGTGCCGTCGTCGCGGTCGCCCGGTCCCCGTGCCGAATAGCTGAAAAACTCCCGCTCGCGCCCGCTGATGACCTGTTTGAAATCGCCGGGCCCGTCGCAGGCCGTAAGGCCCCAGACCTCGGCCGAATAGCCGGCCCAGCCCATGGGATTGTCAGCGGCGTATTTCCGCTGCGCCGCAACGGCGCGCACGCTGTTCTCGAAATAGTCGAAGGCGCCGATTTCGGCCGATTTCGCCCGCATCCACGGGTCGCGAATGCCACGGAAGTCGACATACATATGGCTGTACTGGTGGCCGAACAGCGGGGCGAAGGCCAGGTGTGGGGGACCCCAGCGGCCGGTCCAGCTGCGATCATAGACGCTGCACCACTCGTCCCAGACCGTGGCAGGAACCGGATGGGTCGCGCTGCCGATGGCCAGCAGCAAGACCAGCATGCCCTCGTTGTAGACGTGCCAGTCGGCCTCGATGAAGCCGGTCTCCGGATGCCAGCCCATCGAGATGCGGTTAGGCCGCACCATGACCCAGTCCCATTCGATCCGGTCGTAGACGGCCTGGGCCAGACGCCGGATCTCAGCCTCGTCAGCGTGGTCTCCGTCGAACCAGCGGGCGGAGAACAGCATGCCGGCCACCAGCAGGGTGGTGTCGACCGTCGACAGCTCCGTGCGGCCGAAGCGGTGGCCGGTCTGCATGTCGAGGAAATGGTAGAAGAAGCCCTTGTACCCGCCGACGCCCGTGGCCTCGGGGCCCTGGGGCAGGTCGTGGAAGAAGCGGACGGTGGTCAGGGTGCGCTCGCGCGCCTCGGCCCGGCTGATCCAGCCGCGCTCGACCCCGATCGGCCAGCAGGTCAGGGCGAAGCCGACGGCGGCCACCGACGAGAAGGATTCGGTCGGCCAGCGGTCGGGCGTCAGGCCGTTGGCCCGGTTGGTGACATGGGTGAACCAGCGGAAGGTGCGTTCCTGCAGTTCGTCGATCTCGGGATCAATCGTCGGCGGCGTCGGGCTCATAAGGTCGAGCACCTGTTGCACCGCGCAGCCGGACAGCCCCAGGGCCGCCGCGCCGGCGACCGTGGAACCCATCAGAAACCGGCGACGATCCATGGGCTCCATCCTCATACTCTAACGCAAGTCCGTCAAAAAAGTCGGCCGCCCCCCGGTCAGGATCCGGGAGGCGGCCGTCAGGCACGTGGAAGACCTACCAGCGGTAACGCAGGCCGAGTTGGAAGCTGCGGGTGGGCAGGTATTGGTTGTTGGGAACCCCGTAGTTCGCCGAGCAGAGGCACTGTTCGAAGCCGTTGTAGTTCTCGAAGTTGAACACATTGATCGCGTCCAGGATCACCTCGACCGACTGGCCGTTGAACACCTGAAACTCCTTCGTCAGCCGCAGGTCGATCTGACGGAAGGAGAAGGCGTCCGTGAAGAGGAAGTCCTGTCCCTCTGGCCGGCCGCCGTTCCAGCAGATGTCCGGATTGGACGCCGTCGGGCAGACGAACTGGTGGAAGGGCAGGCCCGATCCAAGGGTCAGGATGCCTGAAAGGCGGAAGTCGAACGGCAGGGCGACGATGCCCGAGGCCACGATCCGGTGACGTTCGTCCTGGTTGGTCGGGAAGGTCGGCGACAGGCCCGGGCGGTTGTAGTCGAAGTCGAAGCCGGTGAGGCCGCCATCCCGGCTGCCGTTACGCTCGGACTCCGACAGGGTGTAGGTGAACTGCATCCCCCAGCCGCTGTCGGTGTCGAACGGCTTGTCGACCGTCAGATACATGGCGCGGAAGGTCTGTTCGGCGTCGTTGTTGCCGAAGAAGATCAGGTTGCGGAACTCCGGATGCCCAACCGAACCCGGGGTGGGGCCGGAGAAGCGGTCGCCCGTCTCCGAACCGGCGTTGGCGATGTACCAGGCGAACAGGTTCTCGGTCTTGCCGTAGGCGAAGGTCAGCGCCGTCTGGAAGTCGCCGAACTTCTGGCGAATGCCGAAGTTGAACTGGTCGGTCCGCGGCGGCTCCATGTCGTTGTTGATCAGGAAAATTTCGCCCGAACCCGGTGTCGCGGCCAGCAGCGGATCCAGCCCGGCCGGAGTCAGATAGGTCGGGTTCCAGGCGACGGTGTTGACGCCGCCGCGCATGCCGCCGGCCACGGAGAAGAAAATCTCCTTGTTGAACTGGAAGGGCTTGAAGCGCTCGTCGAAGGCGAAGTTGAAGCCGACCCGGTCGTAGTAGCGGCCGGCGCCGCCGAAGATCACTGTCCGCTCGTCGTCGAACACATCGAACGAGAAGCCGATGCGCGGCTGGAAGGCGCCGGCGAAGGCGTCACGCCCGTTGGTGATATAGTCCGCCGGGTTGAAGTAGGACGGGAAGTCGTAGCCCGGCAGGGCCTGAATGGCGTTCAGCGTGTCGCGGATCGCCGTCGGCGTCACATAGTCGTTGTTGACCGCATTATCCTCGTAGTCCCAGCGCAGGCCGAGATTGACCTCCAGCTGGTTGGAAATCTGCCAGTCGTCCTGGATGTAGACGCCGAAGACATTGTTATCGACGTCGGCCGGGGCAACGTAGGCACCCAGTTCGACGCGGACCGGGATGTCGCGGCTGCCGTTGATCTCCGGACGCGCATCGACGTCGAAGATGAACTGCGGGTTCCGGCCGAACTGCTTGTTCACATACATGTTCTGGGCGGAGAATTTCACGCCCATCTTGATGGTGTGCTGGCCGTTCCATTCGATGTCGTTGAACGTCAGGTCATCGCGGAAGGTGAAGCTGCGCTGGCGGATGTCCTGGTTGTTGCTCTGGCCGCCGGTGTTGAACACCGTGTCTTCGCGGTTGAACACATTGTACTGGAAGCCTGGCAGCCCGCCATTGTCATCCCGGAAGATCACATAGGACCGGCCGTAGTCCGAGAAGTTCAGCGCCGTCGGGTTGTAGGTGTACTCATAGAAGTCGAATTGGGCCTCGTTCAGGAAGCCGTCCCCCTGGTACTGGTGGCGCAGGACGACCGAGGACACATCGGTATTGATCTCATTGGCGCGGCTGTAGGCGTTGTTGCCGCCGAAGTCGCGGATATCGGCCTCGGTGCGGTAGGTGGCGCTCAGGTCCAGCCTCTGGCGGTCGTCGATCGACCAGGACAGCTTGCCGAAGAACAGATCTTCCTCAAACGGAGCTTCGAACACGCCTGTGTCGGCGCCGAACAGCGGCGCATAGGCCGAGCGGAACAACTGCACGGCGTTGTAACGGGTCTCATCCTTGCGCTCATAGGCGGCGAAGAAGTGGAGCCGGTCCTCGATGATCGGTCCGCCGACCGAGCCGCCGTACTGCAGTCGCTCCACGCCCACGGGGCGGTCGCGGAAGTCATCGGAAGTCCAGTCGCTATCCTGGTAGGTGATGAAGGCGTCGCCGGTCAGTTCGTTTGTGCCCGAACGCGTCACCGAGGTGATGATCGAGGACGAGGCCTGCTCATACTCGGCCTTGAAATTCTGGGAGATGACCCGGAACTCCTGGATGGCCACCTGCGGGAAGGGGTTGCCGCGGCTGTCGTCCTGACCGCCGACGCCGCCGTCAATGATGGTCGACTTCTGGTTCTGGCCGTCGATGAAGACGTTGATCGCCGAGGCGCCCTGGCCGCCGGCCGAAATGGTCCGTTCGGTCTCGCCCTCGGTCACCCGCACGCCGGGCGCGAGCGCCGCGAAATTCAGGAAGTTGCGGCTGATCTGCGGCAGGTTGTTGATCTGGGTCTGGCTGACGTTGGTCGCGACTTCCGAGGTCCGCACCTCGAAAATGCGGCGGCCGGTGACGATCACATCGTCGAGTTCGGATGCGTTCGCGTCAGTGGAACCGGTTACAACAGGGGCCACATCAAGATCGAGCGTGGCGACCTGGCCAAGGGCGATGGTGATCAGGTCCTCGACGGTCTGGCCGTCCGCCGTGGTGACGTTGATCCGATAGGTGCCGGGACGCAGACCCGAGAGCACATAGCCGCCGTCATCGCCGATCCGGCCCCGGCTGACATAGCCGGTGGCGACTTCGGTCGCCGTGATGCTGCCGCCGGTCTCGACCGCCTGGCCTTCATAGATCGTCCCCCGGAGGGTGGACGTGGCGCCCTGGGCCGAGGCCCCGCCGGCGCAGGCCAGCGAGACGGCCATGGCGAGAGCGGACGCCGCCCCCAGATACTGGATGGATTTGCGAGTCATCAGGAATTCTCCCCCTTTAGAGATGGCGTTTCGGCAAGGGCGCGAAGGCGTCCGCCGGAGTTGGATAGAACGGAATGGGCTTGGTTCTGTGTCGCCGGGTGGCTTGACGGGCGTACGACCAGTTCGGGGCGCACGATCTCGCAGGCGGTGTCGGCGACGGCTTCGCCCGCTGCGTTGATGAGGCGGACGAGGCGCTCGAGCGCGCTGCGGCCGGTTTCGGCGATGTGGATTCTCAGGGTGGTCAGACCGGGCCGGACCAGGCTCGCGATCGGGACATCATCGAAGCCGATGATGGCGACGTCCTCAGGGACGCGCAGGCCCCCGTCCTGAAGCGCCAGCATGGCGCCTACGGCCATGTTGTCGTTGCCGGCGAAGACCGCGTCCGGGCGCACCTCGCGCCGCGCCAGTTCCACGCCTGCGGCATGGCCGGACGACTGGGTGAACTCTCCCTCGATGACCGACGGCGGCAAGCCCGCCCGCGCCATCGCCTGGAGATAGCCGGCCAATCGGGCCTCGGCTTCCAGGTTGCCGGCTGGTCCCGAGATGTGAGCGATGCGACGACGGCCCGTGTCGACCAGATGCTCGACCGCCAGGATAGCGCCGCCGTGATTGTCGACGACGATAGAGGGGCGACCCGCGTCGGCGCCGCCGTTCATCAGCAGGATCGGCGTCCGCCCCGCCAGGCCGGCGGCCAGGTTGGCGGCGTCCAGATGGGGCGACAGAACGATCAGGCCATCGACCCGACCGCGCATGGAGCGAATGGCGCCGGAGGCTTCCTCCGCGTTGTCATGAGAGCTGGAGACGATCAGATGATAGCCCAACGACCGGGCGGCCACGTCCATGCCGCGGATCAGTTCCGAGAAGAACTCGCCGTACAGGTCCGGCAGGATCACGCCGATCGTCTGGGTCTTGCTGGTCGACAGGCTGCGCGCGCCCGAGTGGGGCACATACTGCAGCGCCTTGGCGGCCTCGAACACCCGCTTCTTGGTCGCTTCGGTCACCGGCCCGGCGCCGTTCAGGACACGCGAAACCGAGGCGACGGACACTTCCGCCCGTTCGGCGACATCGCGGATCGTGGCGGCCTTCATGCCACCGCCTCCACGCAGATGTGCTGGATCGCCCTCGGCGTCAAAGTCCATCCTCCCTGAGCGCTTCCAGTCCCGGCCCGCTTGGCGCGGGTCCGTCCGAAAAAACCGTGTAACCGATTACATGACACACTAGCCATGGGCCCCGCAAGTGCCCTAGTTTGGCCACACCGAGGTTGTGCTGACGGTCCGACACGCGTACCGACCGCCTCCAATCCGCCCTTCCAGTCTGCGTACCTGCTCACCGAGGCCTTCGAATATGACTTCAAATAACACAGGCAACTATCGGTTTCCCGAGAGTTTTCTGTGGGGCGCTGCGACAGCCGCCTATCAGATCGAAGGCTCGTCCATGGCCGATGGCGCGGGCGCCTCGATCTGGGATCGATTCAGCCACACCCCCGGCATGATGTTGAACGGCGACACCGGCGACGTGGCCTGCGACCACTACAATCGCTGGCGCGAAGACATCGCGATCATGAAGCGGCTGAACCTCCAGGCCTACCGGTTCTCGGTCAGCTGGAGCCGGGTCATGCCGGACGGCCGCGGGGCCATCAACGCCAAGGGGCTCGATTTCTACGACAAGCTTATCGACGGCCTGCTCGAGGCCGGCATCGAGCCGCTGTGCACCCTGTATCACTGGGACCTGCCGGCGGCGCTCGACGACCGCGGCGGCTGGCTCAATCCTGACATCGCCGACTGGTTCGCCGACTACGGCCAGGTCCTGTTCGAGAAGTTCAAGGGCCGGGTGAAGACCTGGGGCACGATCAACGAGCCCTGGGTGATCGTCGACGGCGGCTATCTGCACGGCGCCCTAGCCCCCGGTCACAGGTCGGCCTTCGAGGCCATGATCGCCGGCCACAACGTCCTGCGCGCCCACGGCGCGGCCGTGAAGCGCTTCCGCGAAGTGGGCGAGGGTCAGATCGGCATCGTCCTCAACATCGAGCCGAAATACCCCGCCTCGGACAAACCCGAGGACGAGGCCGCTCGCAAACGCGCCGAGGCCCAGATGAACCGCTGGTTCCTCGACCCCCTGATGGGCCGCGGCTATCCGGAGGAACTGAAGGACGTCTATGGCGAGGCCTACCGCGAATTCCCGCAGGAAGACTTCGACCTGATCGCCACCCCGACCGACTGGATGGGGCTGAACTGGTACACCCGCTCGGTGCCCGAGAACGCGCCGGACGCCTGGCCGACCCGCTCACGCCCGGTTAAACAAATCCAGCACGCCCACACCGAGACCGGCTGGGAGGTCTATCCCCCCGCCCTCACCGACACCCTGGTCTGGCTGCACGAACAGACCGGCGGCAAGCTGCCGCTGATGGTCACCGAGAACGGTTCGGCCTGGTACGATCCGCCCCACGCCATCGACGGCCGGATCCACGATCCGATGCGCGTTGAATACCTCAAGAACCACCTCAAGGCCCTGCACGACGCCATCGGCAAGGGCGTCGACGTGCGCGGTTATATGGCCTGGTCGCTGCTCGACAATCTCGAATGGTCGCTGGGCTATTCCAAGCGGTTCGGCATCACCCACGTCAATTTCCAGACGCAGGAGCGGACCATCAAGGACTCCGGCCTGCTCTTCGCCGAGGTGATCAAGACCCATGGCGAGGTGCTGAACACCCTCTGACGGGTCACCGGATTCGCGCGTAGAAGGCCTCGATCAGGTCCAGCCGGCCGGCGAACGGAATGGGACCCGCGACCGGTCCGCCATTGGTGAACTCCAGCAGCCGGTCGCGCGCGGCCCCGAACTCCGGCCAGGCCGGACGCCCGGGGGCATTGGGATTCCCCTTGGCCGCAAAGGTCGTCCAGTAGTCGGCCATGGCCGCCGCCGCCCGCGCGTCCCGCTCGCCCATCGGCCGCCCGACGGTGTGCAGATTGTCGAACACATACGGCCGCTCCGACGCATGGGTGGCGCCGCCGCTGGGCTCGGGGTTCGACTCGGGGACCACGTCGAACCGGTACAGATACGTCGGATGCCCGTTGGCCGCGTGCAGCCGCGCCAGATGCCGCGCCGGCTCGCTGAACACCAGATCGCTCAGCACCCGCGCGTCATAGCCGTCCTGCCCGCCATAGGCCTCGAGGAAGGCCGCCCGCTCGTCCGCCGTCATGGCGTCGTCCAGCGCGCCATAGGGGCTCAGGTCCGCCGGCTTCATCCACCAGAACTCGGCGCTGTTGGCGCCGATGATCAGCGGGACCGGAGCTTCGCGGCCGGCAACGAAGGCGGCTTCGACATCCTCCGAGACGAAGGCGGCGGGTTGGCGCAGATCGCCGCTGATCAGCCTCACCATGGTGGACGCTTCGCTGATAGTGAACCGGCCTTCGATGATTCCGCTGCCCCCCATGATGGGCGTGTTGACGGTCGGCGCGGAGATCACCTTGCCCTCGAGCACGATCGCAAAGCGTTCACCGACGTGCGCCGCAGTGAATTGGGCAAACAGGCGGGCGCCCAGACCGTCGAACCGAAAGCCGATTGCCGGTCGGTTGTGAGCATCCACGGTCACCGAAACGCTGACCAGATGTCGGCCATTGATCACTGGCGCCGGGTCTATCCACACGGACTGCCCGTCTGTGCCTGGCAACAACATCGCCCCGACAGTCCGCGGATCGACAACGCGGTGGAATGTCAGTGCCGGCGGCGGCCGTTCACCGTCGCGCACAAGGACGTCGCCGCCGTAGAAATTGGGCGCCGGCGTCAGGAGTTTGGCGGCTGGGATGTCGCGCAGTTGCGCCGCTGTCGGATGCTCAAGAGCGAGGCTTTCCGCAAAGGTCACCCCTCGTTCCCGCATCGAGGCCCCGCCGTCGCGGCGTGGACGATCCAGCGGCGTGCCTTCGTCGCGGCCGAGGCCGGACTGGACCACCGCACGGTGGAACAGCCCCCGCGCCTGGGGCGCGATCATCAGCCGGGTGACCATCGTCCCGCCGGCGGACTCGCCAAAGATCGTCACGTTCGAGGCGTCGCCTCCGAAGGCCGCCGCATTGTCTCGCACCCATTCCAACGCTGCGACGATGTCCATCAGTCCGTAGTTCGCCGCAGCCTCCCCCGGTCCTCGCTCCGCCGCCAGCGCCGGATGGTCGAAGAACCCCAGCCGTCCCAGCCGGTAGTTTACCGTCACCATCACCACGCCGCGCTTCGCCAGATTGCTCCCGTCGTAGAGCGCAGCCGTGCCCGAGCCGTTATTCAGTCCGCCGCCATGGATCCAGACCATGACCGGCAGTGGCGCGTCGCCTCGCGCTTCCGGCGCCCAGACGTTCAGCGTCAAACAGTCCTCGCTCATCGGCAGAGGGCCGACGCCGGGGTCGCCGTTCGACGGCGGCTGGATGCACATGGCGCCGACCTGGCCCGCGTCGCGGTCTCCCGCCCATGGCCCCGCCCGCTGCGGCGCTCGCCAACGCAGCGGCCCGAGCGGCGGCGCGGCGTACGGGATCGCCTTGAAGCTGGCGACGCCGTCCGCAAGCCTGCCGACCAGCCGTCCCTGCTCGACGGTGGCGCGAAGGGCTGGATCGAAAGGCAAAGCCGGAGTCGTCATCAGCACCGCCGCTGCGAGGATGGAGGCAAGGATCATCGATCGACCCTAACCGGCTCCGGCCCCCAATGGCCATCCGGTCAGGATCATCGGCCGAATTCAGCAACTGGCGGAGGCGATCGAAGTCCATTACGCATTTTCGTAAAGGGGCGCGGTCACTCCGCCCGACCGAGGAAGACATTCATGAGCCAACCGCTCTCGGCCCGCCGCGTCCTGTTGGTGGAAGACGAGGCGCTCGTCGCCATGCTGTTGGAAACCATTCTCGAGGACATGGGCTGCATCCCTGTCGGCCCCGCCGGGACGGTCGAGGAAGGGCTGGCCATGGTCGCCGACCCGGCGCCGCTGGACGCCGCCCTGCTGGACGTCAATGTCGCCGGCCGTCAGGTCTTTCCGATCGCCGAGGCGCTGAACGCCCGCGGCGTGCCCTTCGTCTTCTCGACCGGCTATGGCGAAAGCGGCCTGCCCGACGAATGGCGCGGCCATTCGACGGTGCAGAAGCCCTTCACCGAAAGCGCCATCCGCGTGGCGCTGATGAAGGCGATGGGCGTCGAGAACGCCTGAGACCTACCGGCCCAGATCCTTCAGCACCGCCCGCGCCGCATTGTGCCCCGGCGCGCCGGTGACGCCGCCGCCCGGATGGGCGCCTGACCCGCACAGATACAGGCCCGGCACCGGCATCCGGTGATCGGCGTGGCCCAGCACCGGGCGGGCGCTGAACAACTGGTCCAGCGTCAGCCGTCCATGGAAGATGTCGCCGCCGACCAGGCCGAAGCGCCGCTCCAGATCGCGCGGTCCCAGCGCCAGCCGCCCGACCACCGAGGCCTTGAACCCCGGCGCATGGGCGTCGACCGTCTCGATCATCAGGTCCGCCACCGCGTCGCGATGCTCGTCGCCCAGGGTCGGATCGACATGCTGGCAGAACAGGCTGGCGACATGCTGCCCGGCCGGAGCCAGGCTGTCGTCAAGGGTCGAGGGGATCAGCATCTCGACGATCGGCCTGGACGACCAGCCGTTCAGCCGGGCCTCGGCATGAGCCCGGTCCATATAGGCCAGCGACGGCGCCATGATGATCCCGGCGGTCAGATGATCGCCCTGCCCCGGCAGGCTGGTGAAGTTCGGCAGTTCCGACAGGGCCACATTCATGCGGAAGGTCCCGGAGCCGGACTGATAGTTCCCCATCCGCTCCCTGAAATCCGCGGGCACGACGGCGTCGTCCACGAACCGTTCGAACAGCAGGCGCGGATGCAGGTTGGACACCACAGCCCGCGCCCGCACGACGTCGCCGGCCTCGGTCACCGCCCCGACGGCGCGGCCCTTTTCGGTCAGCACCTCGGCGATGGGCGTCTCCAGCCGCACCTCGACGCCCTGTTCGGCGCAGGCTGACGCCATGGCCTGGGTGATCGCGCCCATACCGCCGATAGCGTGCCCCCAGACGCCCTTGCGCCCGTTCACCTCGCCGAAGACGTGGTGCAGCAGTACATAGGCCGAGCCCGGCGTGTACGGACTGGCGTAGTTGCCGACGACGCTGTCGAACCCGAACAGCGCCTTGATCGGATCGCTCTCGAACCAGCCGTCCAGCCAGTCGCCCGCCGACTTGGCGAACAAATCCAGCAGGTCGCGCCGGCCGGTGACGTCCAGCCCCGCCGCCTGCTTGCCCAGCGATGCGCCCTTCAGCAGTTCCGGCAGCATGGCCATCCAGCCGCCTTCCACCATGTTCGGCGGCGCCTTCAGGATCCAGGCGCGCAACACCGCCGCCACCGTCTCCAGCCGCGCCTCATAATCGGGCAGCCGTTCCGCATCGCGCGTCGAGAATTTCGCCAGTTCTCCCTGCGTCCGCCCTTCGCCCGCAAGGAAATGACGGCCGTCTTCGAAGGGCAGGAAGTTGGACACCTTGCGCTCGACCACCCGCAGCCCATGCCGGGCCAGGTCCATGTCAGCGATGACCTTCGGGTTCAGCAGGCTGACGGTGTAGCTGGCGGTCGAGTTGCGGAATCCCGGATGGAACTCCTCTGTCACGGCCGCCCCGCCGACGACATGGCGCCGCTCAAGAATGGTGACCTTCAGCCCGGCCCGCGCGAGATAGAAGGCGCAGACCAGCCCGTTGTGGCCCCCGCCCAGGATGACGACGTCGGTCTCTGATTTCATTCTTGTCCGCTCATCCCGGCGAAGGCCGGGACCCAGTGCTTTGGGTGATGGTCGACGAGGGTTTAGCCCGCAATCGCTCGTTCTGAAACGCCAACGTCAAGCTGGACAGGACTGGGTCCCGGCTTTCGCCGGGATGAGCGGTATTATTGTGGCTCCGCCTCCGGCCGATGCACCAGCGACACCAGCACCACGCTGATCATCATCAGCAGGAACCAGCTGCCCAGCTTGGCCAGGGAGACCATTTCCCAGCCGTCGTCCTGCCCCGGATAGACCCAGGCCCGGGCGTACGTCCCGAGGTTCTCCGCCAGCCAGATGAACACCGCCACCAGAAAGAACCCAAGCAGAAACGGCATCGTCCGCCGCTTCCGGTCCGGCGTGAAATAGAACCAGCCGCGCCCGAACAGCACCGCCGTCGCCGCGAACAGGCCCAGCCTCACATCCGGCAGCCAATGATGGGCGAAGAAGTTGACGTAGATCGCCGCCGCCAGAACCCACGTCGTCCACAAGGGCGGATAGTGGCGGAATTTGATGTCGAAGATGCGCCAGATACGGGCGATGTAACTACCCACCGCCGCATACATGAAGCCCGAGAACAGCGGCACCATGCCGATGCGCAGCAGGCTGTCCTCCGGATAGATCCACGACCCGTGCTGGGTCTTGAACAGCTCCATGATGGTGCCGACGACGTGGAAGACGAAGATCACCCTCGCCTCCTCCCAGCTCTCCAGCTTCAGCGCCAGCATGGCCGCCTGGATGCCGAGCGCCCCGACGACGAGGAAGTCGTAACGGCTGACCGGCGCTTGGTCTGGCCACCACAGATGCGTCGCCAGCAACAGGGCCAGCATCGCCCCGCCGAACAGACAGGCCCAGCCCTGCTTTATGCCGAACATCAGGAATTCGAAGGCGTACCGGCTCCAGGCGGCGCGGTCGGCGGCGGTCTGGAGGCGAAGCAGCCAGTGGCGACCCCAGAGTTCGAGCGGGAGGCGGCGGGGGTCGGTCACGACGTCAGACTAGACGCCGGGCGACCGGCGGCGCACCGAAAAGCGGCGTCCTTGAAGGGCTGAACGCTCCGGCGCCATCCTTGCGGAGAGGCGCCTATTTCGCGAACAATCGGCCAAGGTCCTCGAAGGCCTTCATCTCGATGGCGTTGCCGCTCGGATCGCGGAAAAACATGGTGGCCTGCTCACCCGGTTCGCCCTTGAATCGTACATAGGGCTCGATGTCGAACTTCGTGCCCGCGGCAATGAGGCGGTCGGCCAGCGCCTGCCAATCCTTCATCTCCAGCACCACGCCAAAATGGGGCACCGGCACCTGATGGCCGTCGACCGCATTGCCGCCGGTGTCGGCCGTTTCCATCCCCGGAACGAGATGCGCCACGATCTGATGGCCGAAAAAGTCGAAATCGATCCATTCGCCTGAACTGCGCCCCTCGGGGCAGCCCATCGTCCCGCCCCAGAAGCGACGCGCGGCGTCGATGTCATGAACGGGAAAGGCGAGATGGAATGGACGAAGCGACATGAAGCGCCTCACCCCCGCCCGCGATAGGTCGGCACGCCCTGATCGGGCAGCCACAGCCCCTCGGGTGCCGGGCCTGTCTGCCAGAAGACATCGATCGGGATGCCCCCGCGCGGGTACCAGTAGCCGCCGATGCGCAGCCATTTCGGTTGCAACAGGTCGGCGATCTTCTTGCCGATGGCCACGGTGCAGTCCTCGTGGAAGGCGCCGTGGTTGCGGAAGGCGGTCAAGTACAGCTTCAGGCTCTTGGACTCGACCAGCCAGTCGCCCGGCGCGTAGTCGATGACGATGTGGGCGAAGTCCGGCTGGCCTGTCACCGGGCACAGGCTGGTGAACTCCGGCGCGGTGAAGCGCGTGAGATACAGCGTCCCGGCGTGAGGGTTAGGCACCCGCTCCAGCTCGGCCGCTTCCGGGCTCGTCGGCTGGATGGTGTGTTGGCCGAGCTGGTGGAGGCCGGAAGTGTCGGTGGTCATGCCGACGCTCTAGCGCCAACGCGGTTCGGCGTCACGTCCGGTTCTGTCGTAGGGTCGTGCCAGAGTGCCTCTGATCCGGACGCAGTGGACGCTGTGAACGGAGCGGACGCTGTGAACGCTTCGGACGGTGTTTTTCCGGATTTGCCTTCCCCCGCGACAGCCCGCTATCCGTAGCCAAAGACAACCCGGGGAAACGACATGGCCATTCCGGCATCACTGCAAGACGGTCTGAAGCTGCCGGTCATCGCCGCGCCCATGTTCCTGGTCTCCGGACCGGATCTGGTGGTCGAGGCCTGCAACGCCGGGATCATCGGCACCTTCCCGTCGCTGAACCAACGCTCGACCGAGGGCTACCGGGAGTGGCTGCACGAGATCAAGTCGCGCCTGACCCCCGACGCCGCGGCCTATGGCGTCAACCACATCGTCCACCCGACCAATCCGCGCCTGATGTCCGACATGATGGTCTCGGTCGAGGAGAAGGTGCCGCTGATCATCACCTCGCTGGGCGCGGTCCGCGACGTGGTCGACGCCGTGCACGGCTACGGCGGCGTGGTCTTCCATGACATCGCCAACGTCCGCCATGCCCGCAAGGCCGCCCAGGCGGGGGTCGACGGACTGATCCTGGTGGCCAATGGCGCGGGCGGTCACGCCGGCGTGGTCAACCCCTTCGCCCTGGTCGAGGAGGTGCGGTCCTTCTTCGACGGGACCATCATCCTGTCCGGCTGTCTGTCAACCGGCGGCGACGTGGCCGCGGCCATCATGATGGGCGCCGACTTCGCCTATATGGGCACCCGCTTCATCTCGACGACAGAGTCGATGGCCCAGTCCGAGTACAAGCAGATGATCGTCGAGGCCGGCGCCTCGGACATCACCTACACCCCCGCCGTCTCGGGCATTCCGGCCAATTTCCTGACGCCCTCGCTGGTCGCCAACGGCATCGATCCGAAGTCCCTTCCCGAGCACAAGCTCGACATGGCCGACGAGGCCAAGGCCTGGAAAACCGTCTGGTCCGCCGGCCAGGGCTCCGCCGGCGTGCGTGACGTCATTCCCACGGCCGCGCTTGTCCATCGGCTGACGGATGAATTTTCGCAGGCTTGTGACAAATTCGACAAGAAGCGGCTCTAGACCCCGCCTCGATCAAACGAGGCGACTCACACATGCTCCGCACCCTGACGACCGCCGCTTTCCTGGCCACTGCCCTGCTGGCTGCCGCCGCGCCCGTCGCGGCCCAGGACGCCGCCCCCTCCGGCAGCTGGTCCTTTGCCGTCGGCGCCGCCACGGACAACCGCTCCAAGGGCGCGTCCAAGACTGACGGCGAGGCCTTCGTCTGGGGCGAGGCCGAATGGGAAAGCGCCTCGGGCCTGCTTTACGCCGGCTCCGGGTTCCAGACCATCAAGAGCTCCAGCGGCTCCGACCTGGAGGTGGAGATCGGCGCCGGCGTGCGGCCCGGGATCGCCGGCTTCGACCTCGATCTCAACGTCACCCACAAGTCCCAGATCGACGCCGTCTCCGGCTATGACGACAACGCCTGGGAATTCACCGCCGACGTCAAACGCTCGATTGGCCCGGCCAGCGGCCGTGTCCGCTTCCAGTATTCGCCCGACGGCACGGGCGGGACCGAGGCCTGGACCTGGGTCGAGGCGCGCCTTGGCTGGGACTTCACCAACAAGCTGGAAGGCACGGCCGCGATCGGCCGCCGTGAGCAGGACAACAGCCTCGACTACACGGCCTGGAACGCGGGCTTCACCTACGCCGTGACCAACAATATCGACGCCGACCTGCGCTACTACGCCACCGACGCCGACGTGCCGGGCGAGCAATATGCCGACAGTCTGGTCGCCGGGATCAGCCTCGCCTTCTGAGACCTCGACAGGGGCCTCGCTTTTCCGGCCGGGATCCTTATCTAGGACAGATGAGCAACCATCGTCCCACGACCCTCGAACGCGCCTATGAACTGGCGCGCGGCGGCGGCTGCCGCACTGTCGGTGAGATCAAACAGGCCCTCCAGTCCGAAGGCTTCGAGCGGATCCAGGATTCCCTGTACGGCCCGACCCTGACGGCTGCCCTGCGCAAGCTTTGCCAGGAACACTACATCGCCACGCCCGAGGGCGAAGCGGCCGAATAGCCGGCTTGGACGCCTGTCTTGATTTTGGCGCGCCGCCGGTCCAAAAGCGATTTGTCGAGCTCTCTGCGAAACGCCACCCTCTGCTTTCGCACTGAGGTCTAGCCGCTCCTTTCAGACCCGACAGACCACCGGGGCTTTTCCCTGTGGCCAACTGCTAGCGGAGGTCCTGAAAATGGCTACCGGCACTGTGAAATGGTTCAACTCCACCAAGGGCTACGGCTTCATCCAGCCTGACGACGGCGGCAAGGACGTTTTCGTCCACATCTCGGCCGTCGAACAAGCGGGCCTGCGCGGCCTGGATGAAAATCAGAAGGTTTCCTACGAAATCGAGCGCGACAAGCGTTCGGGCAAGGAATCGGCTGGTCAGCTGAAGACCGAAGGCTGAGTTCACGCACCCCTCGCGGGTGCATGATTTCGACGGCGGCGAGGGCCCAGGCCTTCGCCGCCGTTTTGCCGTCTTACGGCGCCGCTTGCTATTGGCCCGTAAAGCGCCCATCTGAGGCTTCGTCGATCTCACTGCGAAACGCTGCTGCCCCTTTGCATCGCGCACCGAGGTCCAAAGCCGATCCCATTCAGACCCGACAGGCCGACCCGGAGCCTCTTCCGGCGGTCAACGCCTAACGGAGGTCTCAAAATGGCTACCGGCACTGTAAAATGGTACAACTCCACCAAGGGTTACGGCTTCATCGCCCCCGATGACGGCGGCAAGGACGTTTTCGTCCACGCCTCGGCCGTTGAAACGTCCGATCTGGGCACGCTGAACGAAAACCAGAAGATTTCCTACGAAGTCGAACGCGACTCGCGTTCGGGCAAGGAATCAGCCGGTCGCCTCAAGGCCGCCGAATAGTTTCCGACAAGCGACCCTGCCGGGCTTGATGCCCGGCTGACGGAAGGGCCGGCCGCCGAACAGGCGCCGGCCCGACTGTTTTTCAACTCCAGGAGAAGCCGATGACCCCGCTGGCCGAAAAGCTCCCGACCATGAGCGATGCTGACCTGAAGGCGTTGCGTCTCAATGCGGTCCGCCTGTCGGAAAGCGGCTCCCCCACCAAGATGGCCACCGCGGCCGAACTGGTGCCCCTGATCGACGAGGAAGTGGCCCGCCGCGCCGCGGACAAGACGACCACCGTCGTCAAAAAGCCCCGCGCCCCGGCCAAGAAAAAGGTCGTCCCCGCCAGCGGCCACCAGACCGCCCTGCCGGACACCAAGGCCGCCTAGACGGCCAGCGCCTGATCCAGGTCCGCGATCAGGTCCTCGACGTCTTCCACACCCACCGACAGCCGGATCAGATTCTCCGTCACCCCGCCGGCCTCGCGCAGCTCCCTGGGCACCGAGGCGTGGGTCATGATGGCCGGGTGGTTGACCAGGCTTTCGACCCCGCCCAGCGACTCCGCAAGCGTAAAGACCTGCACCCGCTCCAGCACCCGTTTGGTCCGCTCCAGATCGCCGTCGATCAGGGCTGTGACCATGCCGCCGAACCGGCCGTTCATCTGACGTGACGCCAGCTCGTGCTGCGGATGGCTGATCAGACCCGGGTAGATCACCTTGGCGATCCCTTTCCGGTCCTCCAGCCAGCGCGCCACGGCCATGGCGTTCTCATTGTGCGCCTTCATGCGCAGGCCCAACGTCTTCAGCCCCCGGTTGGCCAGAAAGGCGTCAAACGGCCCCATGACCCCGCCGACCGAGTTCTGCAGAAACTTGATCTCCTTGGCCAACTCCGGGTTCGCCGTCACCAGCGCCCCGCCGATGATGTCGGAGTGCCCGTTCAGATATTTGGTCGCCGAATGCATGACCACGTCGGCGCTCAGCTTGAGCGGCTGCTGGCTCCACGGCGTGGCGAAGGTGTTGTCGACGATCAGCAGCAGGCCATGGGCTTTGGCGATCTTCGACAGGCCAGCGATGTCGGCCAGCTTCATCAGCGGATTGGTCGGGGTCTCGGCCCAGATCAGCTTCGTCTTCGGCGTGATCGCCGCCTTGACCTTCGCCAGGTCACTCAGATCGACATAGGCGAAGTCCAGCCCCATCGACCGGCGCCGCACCCGCTCGAACAGCCGCCACGATCCGCCGTACAGGTCGTCACCGGTGACGATATGGGACCCGGCGTCCAGCAGCTCCAGCGCGGTCGAGGTCGCGGCCATGCCACTGGCGAAGCCGAAGCCGTGGGTCCCGCCCTCCAGATCGGCCAGACAGGCCTCGAACGCCTCGCGCGTCGGATTCTTGCCGCGGGCGTATTCATAGCCCTTGTTCACGCCCGGGCTTTCCTGGGCGTAGGTCGAGGTGGCGTAGATCGGGGTCATGACCGCGCCCGTGGTCGGGTCAGGCCGCTGGCCCGCGTGGATGGCGCGGGTCGAAAAGCCCTGACTGTTCTTCAGCGATGCCATGGATGATCCGGTTACTGTGAGATTCGGCCGATGTTGCCGTTGAAAAAGTCCGGCGCATAGGCATAGACCTGATCCCACTGGCGTCGGTTCATAATATGGCCGGCGCCGCGCACTGTCCGGGCCCGGACCGGCACTCCGGCCTCGATCAGAAAGTGGCGCCAGTGGGCCGTGCTGACCGGGCGCACATGGGTGTCCCCCTCGGCCGAGATGAGCAGGACGGGAATGTGGCGCGCAGGACGGCGCGGGGTATAGACATCCCAGCCCCCCGCCACCGAGATCGCCGCCGCCCGACTGTCACCCAGGGCGCCGTCCACCGCGATATGGGAGCCCAGTGAATATCCCATGATCCCGGTGCGACTGCTGTCGATGTTCTGTCCGATCAGCCATTCGATGGCGTCGGCGCCGCAGTCGCGCCAGGCGTTCATCACCGGCTCGAGCCGGACCACGTCGTCCTCGGCCGCGTCCAGATAGGTCGGGACGACCGCGACATAGCCGTCGGCGGCGAATTTCTCACCCAGCAGTACCTGCTCCGGCCCGATGCCGCCGGAGCCGTGCATCAGCACCATGCCGGACCCGCGTGCGTTCGCGGTCGGCCGGAACACCGCCGCGCGGATCGCCTTGCTGTTGCTCGGAAAGGACGTCAGCTCGGTGGTGAACGCCGGAGTTTCCGCGGCCTGGCAGACCTCCGCCGGCGGGGCGACCGCCATGGCGCCGACCACGCCCAGCATGGCGCGCCGGTCGATCCCGTCTCTCGTCATTCGGATCATGATGCGGCTCGCGTGGGGCCCCCTTCCAGAAAGGCGCGCGTCCCGCCCATGACCGCGCACCAGGTGGACAGATCGTACTGGTGGCCGTCGAAATCCAGGCCCTGCACCTCGACCGTGGCTCCGGCCCGGCGCAGATCTTCAGCCAGTTCCAGAGTCGCCCGCACCGGAACGGCTTCGTCACGCCGGGCATGCATGAGCAGGAAGGACAGGTCGCGGCCGGTCAGCGTCTCATCCGTCGAACCACCTCCGGCGACCAGTACAGCCGATCGGACAGGGCTTTCCGCCGCGGTGGCGGCGTTCAGGGCGACGCCCGCGCCACGGGAATAGCCCCATAGCGCCACCCGCCCCGGCGACACGCCCGGCTTGCCGGCCAGTTGGCCCGCCGCGTCCAGCGCCGCCTGACGCCAGGCTCGCGCGTTCACCAGCCGTCGGCCCTGAGCGGGTGTATCGGCGTCAAAATAGGCGGGAAGAATGACCCAGTAGCCGCGCGACGCCAGCTGGATGGCGTGGGCGTCGAACAGGATCGAGTTCATTTCGAAGCCGGTCCCGCCGTGCAGCATCACAATGCCGTCGCCGTTGGGGGCGACGCCCGGCGTGTAGAGATAGGCTCGCACCGCACGTCCCCGGCTTTCGAACGAGATCAGGGCTCTCGACGCCCGGACCGCCACGTCGTCCGTGCACCCGGGAATGCCAACCCGGGGTGGGGCCGGAGCCGTCTGGGCCTGGGCGACTGGTCGATCCGTCGTCGCCGCGAGCAGACCAATCAGCGCAATAAGGCTCCAGCGCACCGGCGCGTTACGCGACGGGAGCGGCGGCGGCCGGCAGAAGGTGCGTGTCGAGAAAGCGCCGCGTGTGCTGGAACACCTCGCACCAGACTGCGCCGGTCATCGAGGGGTCGCGGGACATCAACATCTGGACTTCGACAGTTCCACCCCGGCGGCGAAGATCGGCGGCCAGTTCGCGCATCGTCGCGGACGAGATGACGGGAAAGGTGGAATAGCCCTCGATCAGGAGCATCGGCAGCTCGCGGCGGGTCCGGCTGGGCTCGAAGATGTCCTCGCCGGTGGCGACGCCGATAGCCACGCGAGCGGTCGAGTCGGGATGCGCCGAACCGTCTGTGGCGACGAAGCCGCCCAGCGAGAAGCCCCAGATGCCGACCCGCGCCGGATCGACGCCCTCCAGCGTGCCCATATAGGCGACTGCGTCATGGCCCGCTTCTTCCCACAGGCGGACATCACGGCCGTTCCACGGCACCTTGCGCGCCCGCGCCTCGAAATAGTTGGGCACCAGCACGTGGTAACCCCGGGCCGCCAGCTGGATGGCGTGCGGATCGAACGAATGGGCGTCAATCGTGAGGCCTTCGGAACTGTGCAACAGCACAACCGCGGCGCCATTGGCAGGACCGGTCGGCTTGTAGATCAAGGCGCGGACCGTCTGCGAATTGCTGATGAACTCGGTGTTCCCGCGCGTGGCCCGCTGCGGCACGTCGTCGGAACAACCCGCCGGGGCGGCCGCCTGGGCGGAGACTTCACTGGCGCAGAACAGCGCGACGGCGGCAATCGCGGCGGCGAGGACGAGGTTCGGAAGGCGTGTCATTGGATCAGGCCTGACAGCAAATGAACGGGACAACGCCCAGTCAGGACCACAATTTGGCCGCCGTCTAGTCAGATCGCCTCATTTCCACCGCAGGTTAGCCACAATAGGCGGCCGGGTTCTGACCGGGTCGCCTAGCGGTTCAGGCTCAGGTGGTTGATCAGGTCGGTGCGCGTAATCAGACCCACAAACCGCTCGCCGTCCAGCACGATCGCCACCCGGTCGCGGTCGAACAGCGGGATCAGGGCGTCCAGGCTCTCGCCCACCTGCACCGTGTCCAGATCCCGGGTCATCACCGTGCCCACGGGCTTCTTGAAACGTTCCTGTCGGGTGATCTCGTCGGTGTTCATCACATGGACGATGTCGCTCTCGTCCAGAATGCCAACCAGCCGGCCGTCCTGGATGATCGGCAGCTGTGACACGTCAGCGCCGCGCATGCGCTTGAAGGCGGTGTCCAGGGTGTCGTCCGGGCCCGCCACGACCACGTCGCCCTTTTCGTATTTGCGCGAGATCAGGTCCGACAGGTCCCCGTGCAGCGGCTGGTCGCCCAGCCCTTGATCCGCCAGCCAAGCGTCGTTGTAGACCTTGGACAGGTATTTCGCCCCGGTGTCACAGACGAAAGTGACCACCCGCTTCGGTTCGGTCTGTTGCCGGCACCAGCGCAGGGCCGTCGCAATCAGCGTGCCCGATGAGGAACCGGCCAGCACGCCTTCCTTCAGAAGCAGTTCCCGAACCGTGGCGATCGCCTCTGCGTCAGGGATGGAATAGGCCTTGTCGATCAAGTCCATCTTCGCGGTGTCGGGCACGAAATTCTGGCCGATCCCTTCGACGGTATAGCTGCCCTCTGGCCCCGGAACGCCCTCGTTGACGATCCCCGCCAGGGTCGAGCCGACGGGGTCCGCGAGAATGATCTTCGCATCCGACCCGACGCTCTTCAGATATTGGGCGATGCCGGTGATGGTGCCGCCCGAACCGATGCCTGCCACGAAGGCGTCGATGTCGCCGTCCATCTGTTCCCAGATCTCCGGCCCCGTGGTCTGGAAATGAGCCAGGGAGTTGGCGTCGTTGGCGAACTGGTTGACGTAGAAGCCGCCCGGAATCTGCTGCGCCAGCCGCTCGGCCATGTCGGTATAGTATTCCGGATGTCCGTGCGGCACGTCGGAACGCGTCAGGCGAACATCGGCGCCCATGGCCCTGAGATGCTGGATTTTTTCCTTGGACATCTTGTCCGGAATGACCAGCAGCACCTTGTAGCCCTTGGCCTGACCGACCAGCGTCAGCGCCAGACCGGTGTTGCCGGCCGTCGCCTCGACGATGGTCCCGCCGGGTTTC
Source organism: Brevundimonas sp. (assembly GCF_051860745.1). Taxonomy (GTDB): domain Bacteria; phylum Pseudomonadota; class Alphaproteobacteria; order Caulobacterales; family Caulobacteraceae; genus Brevundimonas. The sequence continues at coordinate 10,468 of NZ_JBHYDN010000006.1, read as the reverse complement.
AGAAACCCCTCCGCCTCGGCCGCCGCGATCATCGACAGGGCGATGCGGTCCTTGATCGACCCGCCCGGGTTCTGCGCCTCCAGCTTGAGGAACAGACGGCACGGGCCGGTGTCGATCTTCGTCACCTCCACCATCGGCGTCTTGCCGATCAGGTCCAGCAGCGAACCGGTCGGACCGGACAGGACGGGGGTGGCGGAAAGGGACATGCAGAAACTCCGGGGACGTTCGCGCCGGAAGCTAGGCGCGAGGCGCCCGCCGAACAACCCGGCTGGCGAAGTCCGGGATTTATGGCTATATTTATGGCCAGAATGGAGGTGGACCGATGGCCAACTACGGGGTCGCCGAAGCGAAGAACAAATTCACTCACCTGTTGGAACGGGTCGAGGACGGTGAGCGCATCGTGATCACCCGACACGGCAAGCCGATCGTCGAGATCGTGAAGGCCGCGGCCGCGGCGCCGTCGAAACCCGTCTCCGCCGAGGCGATCGCTGCGGCGCTGGAGAGGCTGCGCATCTTGCGTGAAAGCCTGCCGCCTGCAGACATGCCGGCCGCCGACATGATCCGTGAGATGCGAGACGAAGGCGTTTAGTGCTCACATATCTGGACGCCAGTCTGGTCGCGTCTATCCTGTTCAAGGAATCTGTATCGGACCGGGTGATCGCCTTCGTGCTATCCTTGGGCGTCGAGGTTGTGGTCGGCGACCTCGCCTCCGCGGAGGTCTCGTCTGCCGTCTCACGCCGCTTTCGAATGGGGCGGGTCAGCCAGAAGACCGCGAATGCGCTGTTGTCGGCCCTTGATGAATTCAGATCGAGACTGCCGCCCGCGGCCGCTCTGGATGCTGAAGATATCCGCAACGCCGAGCAGCTGGTTCGCTCCTTCGAACTCAAGCTTCGCGCCCCTGACGCCATTCACGCCGCCATCTGCCTGCGGCACAACTATCAACTGGCCACGTTGGATACCGGGCTGGCCGACGCGGCCCGCCTGCTGGGCGTGGCCTGCATCAATCCCGCCGATTCGATCGGCGAACAGAAGAACTGAATGACAAAGAACCCCAAGAGACCGCCCGCCGGCCTCCCCGACGAAGACACGCTGATCGCCTTCCTCCGCGAAGCCGGATCAGCCGAGAAAACCGACATCGCCCGCCATTTCGGCCTCAAGGGCGGCGAGCGCCGCGCTCTGCGCGAAATGATCCGGGCGCTCGAAGAAGCCGGCAAACTGGGCAAACGCGGCCGCAAGGGCTTTTCCGAGGTCGGCGCCCTGCCGGCCGTCGGCGTCGCCGACGTGGTCGAGCGCGACATGGACGGCGAACTCTACGTCCGCCTGGTCGAGGCCTCGGCCGACGCCCCCCGCGCCTTGCTGGTGCCCGATAACGACAAGCCCGGCCCCGCTCCCGGCCTGGGCGACCGCGTCCTGGTCAAATTCGCCCGCGGCGAGGATGGCTGGGAAGCCCGGCTGATCAAGACTCTCGACGCCGGCGCCAACAAGGTGCTCGGCGTCATCCGCAAGTCCAACAAGGAGGTCCGGGTCGAGCCCGTCGACCGCCGCTCCAAGGACGTGCTCCTGGTGCCCCACGCCCAGGCCGAGGGCCTGCGCGACGGCGACCTCGTCCTGGCCGCCATCGAAAAGGGCGACCAGCGCTATGGTCCCAAACGCGGCAAGATCCTCGAGAAGATCGGCCACGAGGGCGACGCCCGCGCCGCCTCCCTGATCGCCATCGCCGCCCACAACGTGCCGATGGGCTTCTCGGAAGCCGTCGAGAAGGAGGCCGAGGATCAGGAACTGCCCTCGCTCAAGGGCCGCGAGGACCTGCGCGACCTGCCGCTGATCACCATCGACCCCGCCGACGCCCGCGACCACGACGACGCCGTCCATGCGATGCGCGATGAGGATCCGAAGAACGCCGACGGCTGGGTCGTCTGGGTCGCCATCGCCGACGTCGCCGCCTACGTCCGCCCCAACACCAATCTGGACCGCGAGGCGCGCGACAAGGGCAACTCCACCTACTTCCCCGACCGCGTCGAACCGATGCTGCCCGAGCGGCTGTCCAACGGCCTGTGCAGCCTCAAGGAAGGCGAGAATCGCGCCTGCATGGCCGTGCGCATGGTCTTCGACAGGGACGGCAAGAAGACGGGCCACAAATTCGTCCGTGGCCTGATGCGATCGCACGCCAAACTCAGCTACGAACAGGCGCAAGCCGCCATCGACGGCCAGACCGACGACACGACCGGCCCGATCATGGCGGCCATCCTCACGCCGTTATGGGAAGCCTACCGGACCATGCTGAAGGGTCGGCTGAAGCGCAGCCCCCTGGCCATCGAAAGCTTGGAACGCCGCATCCGCATGAACGACCAGGGCCAGATCATCTCGATCGAGCCCCGCGTCAGCCTCGAGGCCCATCGGCTGATCGAGGAGATGATGATCCAGGCGAACGTCTGCGCCGCAGAGACGCTGGAGCAGAAGAAGACGCCCCTGCTCTACCGCGTCCACGACGCGCCCAGCCAGGAGAAGCTGTTCAACCTCGGCGACTTCCTCCAGACCATCGGCAAGCCGTGGACCAAGGGCGAACCCGCGACGACCAAACGGTTCAACAAACTGCTCGACGAGACCCGCGGCGGTGACCACGCCGAGGTCGTCAACGAGGTCGTCCTGCGCAGCCAGATGCAGGCCATCTATTCGGCCGAGAACGTCGGCCACTTCGGCCTCAACCTCGACCGCTACGCCCACTTCACCTCGCCGATCCGGCGCTACTCCGACCTGATCGTCCACCGCGGCCTGATCCGCGCCCTGGGACTGGGCAAAGACGGGCTTACCGACCGCGAGGTCACGGAACTGCCCGCCATCGCCGAACAGGTGACCATGACAGAGCGCCGTTCCATGGCCGCCGAGCGCGGGGCCATGGACCGCTACATGGCCGCCTTCCTGCAGGAGCGGGTCGGGGCGACCTTCCCCGGCCGTATCACCGGCGTGACCCGCTTCGGCCTGTTCATCCGGCTGGACGAAACCGGGGCCGACGGGCTGGCGCCGGTCTCCACCCTCGGGACCGAATATTTCACCCACGACGACAAGTCCCATGCCCTGGTCGGCGAGCGCAGCGGCGCTCGCTGGATGCTGGGGCGGACGGTCGAGGTGCGGCTCAAGGAGGCCACGCCGATCACCGGCGGTCTGATTTTTGAGATGCTCTCCGACCCGGCCCCGCGCGATCCCAACGCCCCCGCGCCCCGGCTGGGCCAGCGCGCGCGCGGTCCCGGCGGCGGCGGCTTCCCCAAGCGCGGCGCCGGCCGCACGGGCGGACCCAAGCCGTCCGGGGGGCTGAAGGGCGTCCGCAAGGGCAAGCGGCGCTGACGACAGAATTCGTCACGACTTCGCCGCACGCGATCGGTTAGTCTCGCCGCGGGAGGACGAGATGATCAGATTGAACCAGGGCGTCGCCGCCGTGCTGGCCGCCATCCTGCTCGCCGCGCCGGCGGCGGCCAACGACAGCGTCGCCTCCATGGGCGCGGGCGGCCTCGTTCTGCAACGCACCGACGGCATCGAGATGCGATCCGAGGACCTCTATGTCTCGGCGGCCGAGATCCGCGTCCGCTACCGCTTCTACAATCGCACCGACCGCAACATCTCGACGATCGTCGCCTTCCCCATGCCCGACCTGCGGGGCGGCATCGAAAGCGATGTCGCCATCGAGGACCCGCTGCGGATGCCTTTCACCACAACGGTGAACGGCCGCCGGGCGGCGACCAATGTGGAACAAAAGGCAGTGCTGAACGGAGTGGATCACTCCGACCTGATGCGCGGTCTCGGCGTGCCGTTCACGCCCCGGGGCGATGCGACGATGCAGGCGCTGGCGGCCCTGCCCCGACCCCAGATCGACATGCTGATCGAAATGGGGCTGATCGAGGACCGCTCCTGGATGGACCGGGGCGTTCGCGTCCTCGAGCTCGCGCCCCTGTGGACGCTGAAGACCACCCACTACTGGACCCAGGTCTTTCCGGCCGGGCGGGAACTCGACGTCCGCCACCAGTACACCCCCGCCATCGGCGGCTCGTCCGGCAGCGTGTTCGGCGACCCGGCCATGGCGGATAGCGAATACGCCAATCAGGAAGCCACCCAGTATTGCACCGACGACGCCTTCCGGGCCGGGGCGCGGCGGATGCGGGCGCGCGGCCTGCATCTGTCCGAGACATGGGTCGACTACATCCTGACCACCGGCGCCAACTGGGCCGAGCCGATCGGGGAATTCCGGCTGGTCGTGGACAAGGGATCGTCGCGCAATCTGGTCAGCTTCTGCGGCGAGGGCGTGCGAAAGATCGGCCCGACCCGGTTCGAGATCCGGCGGCGCAACTACACGCCTCGGCAGGACCTCTCTGTGCTGATCCTCACCGGAACGCGGATAGACGACTGATCTTCCAGTCGGTCGTCCGCCGGCCGGCGAGCGTGCTATGGCCCGGCCATGACCACGCCCTTCGATTCCGACCGCGACCTGAGCGACGCCCCGCGCGTTGGCGGCCGCCAGCCGCCGAAGGACGCCGCCACCCTGATCCTGACCCGCGTCCGCAAGGGCGAGGCCGAGGTGCTGATGGGCCGGCGCGCGCCCGGCCACGTCTTCATGGCCGCCAAATGGGTGTTTCCCGGCGGACGGATCGACCGGTCTGACTTCAGCGCCGCCGCCGCCAATCACCTGCCCGCGGCGGACACGGCCCGCCTGACGCGCGAGGTCCCGGCCCGCCGCGCGCGCGCCCTGGCCCTGGCCGCCGTGCGTGAAACCTTCGAGGAGACGGGGCTGTTGCTCGCAGAGTCTGCGCCCGCTGCCTCCGTTGCCGGTTCGTGGCGCGAGTTCCGGGCCATCGGGGCACTGCCGGACCTCGCCGCCCTGTCCTACGTGGCCCGCGCCATCACCCCGCCGGGACGGACGCGCCGGTTCGACGCCCGCTTTTTCATGGCGGACGCTCGCGCCCTGTTGCACCCGGAGCCGACCGCCGGCTCGGGTGAGCTGGACGAGATCGCCTGGCTGCCGCTGGCGGATACCAGATCGCTCGACCTGCCGGCCATCACCCGGTTCGTGCTGGGCGAGGTGGGCGAGCGCCTCGCCCACCCGGATCGGCCCCTGCCCTATGTCCGTATGGTGCGTGGACGGCATGTAATCGAGCATCAGGACTGAGGCCGCGGGCGCATGGACGGGCTTCGACGGCGAGGCTAACCTGACGCCATGACGCCGATGATCCTGGCCGGCCTTGGTGCCTATGCCCCGCGTGAGAACCGGTCGTCGCAGGCGCTGGACGGCGTCTTCGGCCAGCCGGCCGGCTGGACTGAGGCGGAGTTCGGCATCGCCTCCCGCGGCGTGGCGGGCCCCGACGAAACCACTTCCATGATGGGGGCCGAGGCCGCAAGGCGCGCCCTGGCGATGGCGCGTTGGGAGCCGGGCGAGTTCGATGTCCTGATCGGCGCCTGCGGGGTGATGGAACAGCCCATCCCCGGCGCCTCGGTGCTGATTCAGGAGGCGCTGGGTCTCGGCCAGTCGGGCATCTGGGCCTTTGACGTCAACCAGACCTGCCTGTCCTTCGGGACCGCGCTCGACGTCGCCGCCATGGGCTTCGCTGCCGGCCGCTTCCGGCGCGCCCTGATCGTGTCCAGCGACATCGCCTCGTGCGGCCTGGACTGGGACACGCCAGCGTCCGCCGCCATCTTCGGCGACGGCGCGGCGGCCGTTTGCATCGAGGCCGGCGACGACCCCCACGGCCCGGGTCTACTGGCCCGAGGCTTCGAGACCTATGGCTCGGGCAAGGACCTCGCCACGGTGCGGTCCGGCGGAACCCGCGTTCGCCTGGACGACGGGCTGGAGGCCTTTTCCGAAGGCGCCCGCTTCAGGATGGACGCGTTCGGCATCTTCAAGGCCGCCTCGAAGACCCTGCCCGCCCTGATCGACCGGGTTCTGGGCGAAGCCGGTCTGACCCGCGAGACGGTCGATGTCATCGTGGGCCATCAGGCCAGCCGGCCCGCGATCGAACACGCCCGCCGGCTTATGGGCGGCGATCCGGAGCGGGTGGTCGACATCTTCGCCACCCGGGGCAACCAGATCGCGGCCTCCCTGCCCACGGTGCTGGTCGAGGCGCATGCGACAGGGCGGCTGGGTCCCGGCCAGACCGTCCTGCTTCTGGGCACGGCGGCGGGGATCAGCCTCGCCGCGATGGTGCTGCGGACGTGAGCCGGCGCGCGCTGGTCACCGGCGCGACCGGCGGCCTCGGGCTGACCCTGACGCAGGCCTTGCTGGACGATGGCTACAAGGTGCGCGCCACCGGCCGCAGTCCGACCGCCATCCGACGCCTGCACGATACGGGCGCCGAAGCGGTGGCGGGCGACTTGTTCGAGCTCGGCCCGGACGACCTGTGCAAGGACATTGACGTCGTCTTCCACGCCGCCGCCCTGTCCAGCCCTTGGGGCCCCGACACTGACTTCCAGCGCGCCAATGTCGATCTGACCCACGACCTGCTGGACGCCGCGCGGCGATCGGGCGTCGGGTCGTTCGTCTTCGTCTCATCCCCCTCGGTCTATGCCCGCTGGGCCGACCAGACCGGGCTGACCGAGGAGACCCCGTGGCCCGGCCGTCCCCTGAACGCCTATTCCCGCACCAAGGGCGAGGCCGAGCGGCTGGTTCTCGCCGCCGACGCGCCCGGCTTCCGCACCGTCGCCATCCGCCCGCGCGCCATCATCGGCCCCGACGACGCGGTCCTGCTGCCGCGCATTCTGCCGCTCGTGAAGCGCGGGCGGTTCCCCGTGTTCCGCGACGGGCGGGCCCTGGTGGAGCTGACCGACGTGCGTGACGCGGCGCGCGCGATCCGGCTGGGCGACGTCCACCGCGAGGCGGCCGGCGGGCAGGCGATCAACATCACCGGAGGCCAGGCCCTGCCCGTCCGCAATCTGGTCCATCGGCTGGGAGATGCGCTCGGAGTGGAGGTCCGCACGGTCTCGATTCCCCTCGCCCTCGGACAAGTCGTGTCGGTCGGCGCCGACGCCCTGTGCCGCGTCCTGCCGGGACGGCCCGAGCCGGTGCTGACGCCATACACCCTGTCCACCCTGGCCTGGACGCAGACCTTCGACCTCAGCAAGGCCCGATGCCTGCTTGGCTATGAACCGGCCCATGACGCGGTCGAGACGGCGCTGGCGGTCGCGCCCCGGCTGGCGGCGTCATGAAGCGCTGCCGCGTCCACATCCTGCGCGCCGGCGAGTGTTCGCATCCCGCCGTCATGACCCGCCGCGACGCCGGACTGGCCCCGGCGATCTTCCCGGCGCTGGCGGCGCTGATCGTCCATCCGGACGAAGGGCCGATGCTGTTCGACACCGGCTATGACCCCGCCTTCTTCGCCGCCACCGAGCCCTTTCCCGAGCGCCTCTACCGCTGGACCACGCCGGTGTCGCTGGAGCCGGGGGCAGCGGTCGCCGACCAGCTGCCGGCCTTCGGCTTTGCACCGGAAGACATCCGCGCCGTCGTCGTCTCACACTTCCATGGCGATCATATCGCCGGACTGACCCGTTTCCCCAGGGCCCGCATCTTCTGCGCCCGCGCCGGGCTGGCGCAGGTCAAGCGCAAGGGCCGTGTTTCCCGCGTCCGCCGCGGAGTGCTGGCCGCCCTCGCACCGGCCGACATCGACGCCCGCGCGGTCTTCTTCGAGGACCGGCCGCAGGTCGCCCTCGGGCCGGATATGGCCCCGTTCGAAACCGGCGCCGACCTGTTGGGCGACGGCTCGCTGCTGGCGGTCCAGCTGCCCGGCCACTGTCCCGGACACTGGGGCTTGCTGACAAGGCAGACGGACGACCGGACGCGGTTCCTGATCGCCGACGCGGCGTGGTCCAGCGGCGCCGTGCGCGACGACGTCCCGCCGCCGCGGCTGACCACCGCCCTGCTCGGCCAGACCGGGCCGTACCGTGAGACCCTCAACGGCCTGCACCAGCTGTGGGCGCGCAATCCCGAGGTGATCATCACCCCCTCCCATTGCGGCGAGGTCGAGATCGAGACGGGCCGTGCGGACTGACCGGCTCGCGGTCCTGCGGGCATGGCTCGGCGCCCGCTGGAGCCGCTGGAGCCTGCGCACCCCATCCGATGTCGCGCGACGGCAGGCCCGGCTGTGGCGGGCCATGGCCCCCGTCATCGCTCGCACCCCGGCGGTCAGCGCCCTCGCGGGCCGCCCGCTGGCGGAGTTCCCCGTCATGCGGCCCGAGGCCCTGCGAGACGGCTTCGACGCCTGGAACACTCTCGGCCTCACGCGGGCCGGGGCCGAGGCCGCCGCGCTGGCCGGAGAGACCGGCGGTTCGGGCGAGGTCAGGCCAGGCGTCGTGGCCGGCTTCTCCTCGGGATCCTCGGGGCGGCCCGGCCTGTTCGTGACCAGTCCGGCCGAACGCGCCGGCTGGGTGGGCCATATCCTCGCCCGCCTGCTGGCGGCCGAGGCCCTGCTTCGCCCCACGCGGATCGCCCTGTGCCTGCGCGCCGACAACCGTCTGTATGGCGATGTCGCCTCGGCGGGTCCGTTCCGATTCCTGTTCGTCGGCCTCAATGTAGCTGCGCCAGAACGGTTCGAACGGCTGCGGGCGTTTGCTCCCGACATCCTGATCGCTCCGACCCAGGTGCTGGCCGATCTCGCCCGCCGCACGGACGGTCCGTGGCCGCTGCGCCGCCTCTTCTACGGCGCCGAACCGATGGGCGAAGCTGAGCGCGGCTGGATCGCCGCGGCCCTGGGCGTCCGGCCCGACCCCATCTATCAGGCCACCGAAGGCTTCCTCGGCGCCGCCTGCCGCCTCGGGACCCTGCACCTGAACGAGGACGTGCTGATCATCGAGCGCGAGCCTGTGGCCGGGACCAATCGCTTCCTTCCGATCGTCACCGACCTGCGCCGCACCACCCAGCCGATGATCCGCGTCCGCCTGCCCGACCTCCTCGAGCCGCTGCCTGCGCCCTGCCCCTGCGGCTCGCCGCTGACAGCCGTGCATCCGATCGAGGGCCGGCTGGAGGACCTGTGGCGCTGGCCCGGCGCCGTGATCTGCCCGCGCCAGGTCGAGACCGCTGTCAGTGCCGCCCTCGGCCCGGAGCCCGACTGGCGCGTGGTCGCCACGCGGGGCGGCGTCACGGTCGAGGCTGATCCGGATCGGGTCGAAGCCGCAAGGTCGGCCGTTGCGACCCTGCTCGCGGAACATGGCGTGGACGTCCCCATAACCGCCCGCGGCCGCCCGGTGCAGGACGGGATCAAACGGCGACGGGTGCGCTGGTCCGATGGCTGAGCGGGTCCTGATCACCGGCGCCCGGGCCGTGGCGGCGCTGGACATGGCCCGAAGCCTGCGCGCCGCAGGGTATGAGCCGCATCTGGCCGATTGCAGCCCGGCCTGGCTCGCACGCCTGTCCAGCGCCGCCGGACCGGTGCATCGCTATGCCTCGCCGGTGGAACGGCCCGCCGACTTCGCTCGCGACATCGGCGACCTGATCGCCCGACTCGATCCCGTCTGCATCATCCCGACCTGCGAAGAGGTGTTTCACCTCGCCGGCCTGGCCGAGGCCGACGGCTTCTCCGACCGGCTGTTCGCCCCGCCGCCGGACCGGCTGGCGACCCTGCACGCCAAGGACCGCTTCGCCGGCCTGTGTCGCAGCCTCTCCCTGCCGGTACCCGCCACCACCGTGATCGCTGACCGGGCGGCGCTGGAAGCTCTGTGCGGCGACGCCGCGGACCATGTGTTCAAGCCGGTCTGGTCGCGCTTCGGCGCCCGGACCCTGATCGCCCCGACGCTTCCCGAACTCGCCGCCGTCACGCCGGTGCCCGACGCGCCCTGGGTCGTCCAGCGGCGGATCGTCGGCGAGGAGGTCGGCTTTTACGCCGTCTGCCATGAAGGACAGATCGCCGCCTTCTGCGCCTACGGGTCAGACTGGCGATTGCCCGGCGGCGCCAGCTACGTCTTCCGTCCGCTCCAGGCAGACCAGACCGCGCGTCTGCGACTGATGGCCGAGGCCCTCGCCGCCTTCGCCGGGACGAGCCAGATCGCCTGCGACGCCATCATCGACGCCCACGGGCAGCCGTGGCTGATCGAGTGCAATCCGCGGGCGACCAGCGGGGTCCATCTGTTCGGTCGCAACGCCGCCTTCGGCCGGGCGCTGATGGGATGCGGCGAAGCAGAGCCCGGCGCCGGGGCGCGCCACCTTTCCACGGCCCTCTGGCTCCACGGCCTGCCGACCGCCTTGCGCGACGGACGGCTCGCGGACTGGCGCAAACAGGGACAACAGGGTTCCGACGCAGTGGCCGCTCCAGGCGATGGGCTCCCGGTGCTCGGAGCCCTGATCGACGCCGCCGTCTTTGGCTTTCGCGCGCTCCGAACGGGCCTCCCCCTTACCGAGGCCATAACCGCCGACATCGAGTGGAACGGCCGGCCGTTCGATCCCGACTAGAGCGGGACTCGTTCACACGGAACCGTATCCGGAGTTGACGAGGTAGTTGGC
>NZ_JBHYDN010000005.1:0-189392 GCF_051860745.1 Brevundimonas sp. | reverse complement strand
GCCCCCCTCCACCATGCTTCGCATGGTCCCCCTCCCCACTGCGTGGGGAGGAGACAGGACGCCGCGAAGGGATGAGTTGATATGGTATTTTAATACCGTTATAAAATATTGCAGCAAAATCAATGTGATATTGCCAAGGCGCGCACTCAACCTACCTTGACCCCACGCCCCCCGTCCTCTATCAGCGCGCCTTCCGCTCGTCCCTGTCATTGGGAGGGGCACCCGATCGTCTCCCAGGACCCCTTGAAATGCTGAAGAGCACCACGGCTTCGCTGAAGCCGGCCGAGGTCACGAAGAAATGGATCCATATCGACGCTGAAGGCGTCGTGGTGGGCCGTCTCGCGACCTTCATCGCCAACCGTCTGCGCGGCAAGCACCGCGGCGACTACACCCCGCACGTCGATTGCGGCGACTATGTCGTCGTCACCAACGTCGACAAGGTGGTGTTCACCGGCAAGAAGCTGACCGACAAGATCTACTATCGCCACACCGGTCACCCGGGCGGCGTCAAGTCGACCAGCCCCGAGAAGGTCCTGAACGGCCGTTTCCCGGAACGCGTCCTTGAGAAGGCCGTCGAGCGCATGCTGCCCAAGGAGAGCCCGCTGGCCCGCCTGCAGATGACGCACCTGCGCCTGTTCGCCGGCGCCGCGCACACCCACGAAGCCCAACAGCCGGAAACGATCGACTTCAAGTCGGCCAACTCCAAGAACACCCGGAGCGCTTGAGCATGACCGACGTGACTGCTGAAACGCCCGTCGTCGAGAACGACGCTCCCGCCGCTGCTCCGGCCGCCACCGGCTTCGACGCCCTGCGTGGCCTCGGCACCGTCTCCGCCGAGAACGACGCCCCGGTCTATGTCCAGAAGCTGGACGCCCAGGGCCGCGCCTATTCGACCGGCAAGCGCAAGAACGCGATCGCCCGCGTGTGGATCAAGCCCGGCTCGGGCAAGATCACCATCAACGGCAAGGATCAGCTGCAGTATTTCGCCCGCGAAATCCTGCGCATGATGATCGCCCAGCCGCTGGAAGTGACCGACCGCCTGACCCAGTTCGACGTCGACTGCACCGTGCAGGGCTCGGGCCTGTCGGGCCAGGCCGGCGCCATCCGCCACGGCATCTCGCACGCCCTGACCCACTATGAGCCGGCGCTGCGTCCGGTCCTGAAGCCGCACGGCTTCCTGACCCGCGACAGCCGCGTCGTCGAGCGCAAGAAGTACGGCCGCGCCAAGGCCCGCAAGTCCTTCCAGTTCTCGAAGCGCTAGGCCGTTTCACTACGGTATGGATGGGGGCGCTTCGGGAAACCGGAGCGCCCTTTTTCTATGCTGTTTTTCCTTCTCCCATTGGGAGAAGGTGGCCCGGAGGGCCGGATGAGGGTCGGCTGGCGACCGTCGGCGTAAGCGGTGGCCAGGTCAGCGAAGCGGCTTTCGCCGACTGACACAGACGACCCTCACCCTTTCGCGCAAGGACGGCGGCTTCGCCGCCGTGCGCTCAAGCCCTCTCCCACCGGGAGAGGGGACGGAGTTGGAATGACCCACACCATCTTCATCGACGGCGAGGCCGGGACCACGGGGCTGGAGATCCGCGAGCGGCTGGAGGCGCGCGGCGATCTGGAGCTGATCCTGCTGGGTGACCGGCGGCGCGACGTGGCGGCGCGGCGCGAGGCGTTGAACAGCGCCGATGCGGTGATCCTGTGCCTGCCTGACGACGCGGCGAAGGATGCCGTGGCGATGATCGACAATCCCGAGGTGCGGGTGATCGACGCCTCGACGGCGTATCGGGTCGATCCGGCCTGGACCTATGGCTTCGCCGAGATGGCGGCGGGGCAGGCGGAGAAGATCGCCGGGGCGACGCGGGTGTCGAACCCGGGCTGCTATCCAACGGGCTTTATCGGGCTGATCCGCCCGCTGGTTTCGGCGGGGATCATTCCGGCGGGCTGGCCTGTGACGGTCAATGCGGTGTCGGGCTACTCCGGCGGCGGCAAGGCGATGATCGCGGAGTTCGAGGCGGCCCCGGGGTCAAGCCCCGGGGTGACGAAGCGCGAGGCGTACCGCGCCTACGGCCTGTCGCTGAAGCACAAACATGTGCCGGAGATGACGCTGCACACCGGACTGGAGCGGCCGGTGCTGTTCGCGCCGGCGGTGGGGGCCTACCGGCAGGGGATGCTGGTCGAGGTTCCGCTGCAACTGGCGGCCCTGCCGACGTCCCCGTCGGTCGAGGTGGTGCATGGGGCCTTGGCCGAGGCCTATGGGGACTGCCGGTTCGTCGAGGTGGCCGATCTGGAAGAGAGCGAGGCCATGACGGGGATCGATCCCGAGGGGCTGAACGGAACCAACCGGATGCGGCTGCATGTGTTCGGCGACCGCGACGGCGCGCAGGTGCGGCTGGTCGCCTTGCTGGACAATCTCGGCAAGGGGGCGTCGGGGGCGGCGGTGCAGAATCTGAACCTGATGCTGGGGCTGGACGAGGGGATGGGGCTGTCGTGATTTTGGCTATCGTCATTCCGGGCGAAGCGTAGCGGAGACCCGGAACCCAGCGGCGCGCGCGAGGGCGAAGCTGTCGCGGACACCCTGCCTGAACAGGTCGCCTTCGGCGCCGCTGGGTCCCGGCCTTCGCCGGGATGACGATAGCGGAGGGGTGCACTTGAAACCTCCGCCCCGGCGCCGACGTATGTAAGGCCATGACCCACCTCTCCCGCCGAGCCCTTTTGACCACCGCCGGGGCGCTCGCCGTCTCGGCCTGCACGCCGCAGAGCGCCGACGCCTCCGAGCGGCAGTACGCCAACTCGCCGTTCCGCCGGATCACCGACGCGCAATGGCGCGAGCGGCTGCCGCGGGCGGCCTATGACGTGCTGCGGCACGAGGCGACCGAGCGGCCGGGGAGCAGTCCGCTGAACAATGAGCACCGCAGCGGGACCTTTGTCTGCCGGGGTTGCGACCTGCCGCTGTTCCGGTCGCAGTGGAAATATGACTCCGGCACGGGCTGGCCCAGCTTCTGGCAGGTCATCGCCGCCAATATCGGGACCAAGACCGACTATGCGATCGGCATTCCGCGTACGGAGTATCACTGCGCCCGCTGCCTGGGGCATCAGGGGCACATCTTCGACGACGGCCCGCGGCCGACGGGCAAGCGCTATTGCAACAACGGCGTGGCCCTGACCTTCCGGCCCGCTTAGGCCCGCCGCGCCCTGAGGGCTGACTCGACCGTCACCCCGAACCAGACGGCGGCGATGATGATCAGCAGGCCGTAGTCGGGGCCCGGCCAGAACACGGGTACGGCGGCGCAGAGGATCACCACCATCGGAAACAGGCTGGACCAGGCGGTCATGCCGCGGCTGCCGGAATGGATCAGCGGCGGCCGAACCGGGCTCTTCATCGTCCGCAACAGCATCGGGTTCAGCAGCACGAACCCGCCGGAGCAGCTCACCGCGAGCAGCAGGTTGCGCAGCGGCTCTCCCGCGCCATAGACGCTGGCGGTCACGGTGACGAGAACCAGGGCGAAGCCGGTGGTGACGGCCAGCAGCAGGTTCGGCTCCAGACGCTTCAACTCTTCACCTTCACATAGGAGCCGGGCGCCGGTTCGATAGGCTTGAGCGGGCCGGTCTTCGGATCGCGGGCGGGGATCCAGTCGCCGGACTTGCCGTGCAGCCAGTCGGCCCAGTGCTCCCACCAGCTGCCGGGGTGTTCAACGGCCTTCACCTGCCACTCGCCGAGGGTCGCGGGCAGGGCGGGGTTGGTCCAGTGCTGGTATTTCTTCGCCGACGGCGGATTGACCACCCCGGCGATATGGCCTGAGCCGGCCAGGGTCAGGGTGACGTCGGCGTTCGAGAAGGCGCGGGCCGAACGATAGACCGAGTTCATCGGCGCGATGTGATCCTCGCGGCTGGCCTGGAAATAGAGGGGGATGGTCACCTGCGACAGGTCGACCTTGACCCCGCCGATGGTGAACTCGCCCCGGGCCAGCTTGTTCTGGCCGTACATGGAGCGGAGGTAGTCCATGTGCAGTTTCCTGGGCATGCGGGTCTGGTCGGCGTTCCAGAACAGCAGGTCGAAGGCCGGCGGCGACTTGCCCATCAGATAGTTGGAGACGAAGAACGACCAGATCAGGTCGTTGGCGCGCAGGGCGTTGAAGGTCTCGGCCATGGCCGCGCCGGGCAGGACGCCGCCGGCGGCGTCCATCTGCTGCTCGACCTCATTGAGCCAGTGTTCGTCGGTGAACAACAGCAGGTCGCCAGCCTCGGCGAAATCATGCTGGGCGGCGAAGAAGGTGTTGGCGGTGACGCGGTCGTCCTTCTTTGCGGCCATGTGGGCGAGGGCGGCGCCCATCAATGTGCCGCCGATGCAGTAGCCGACGGTGTTGATGTGTTTGGACTGCGACTGTTCCAGCGCCTTTTCGACGGCGCGGTAGACGCCCTTTTCCAGATAGTCGTCGAAGCCGAAGCCGGCCTTGTCGACGTCCGGATTGACCCAGGAACAGACGAAGACGGTGAAGCCCTGACTGGACAGCCAGCGGATCATCGAGTTCCCGGGCTGCAGGTCCAGGATGTAGAATTTGTTGATCCACGGCGGGAAGATGAGCAGGGGCACGACGCGCTGCTTGTCGGTGGCGGCGTCGAACTGGATCAGTTCGAACAGTTCGTCGCGCCAGACGACCTGGCCCGGCGCGGTGGCCACGTTCTCGCCGACGACGAACTTTCCATAGTCGGCCTGGCTGATCTTCAGCTTGCCGGCGCCGCGTTCCATGTCGGCGGCGAAATTCTGCATCCCCCTGACCAGCGATTCGCCGTTGGACTCGGCCAGGGCCTTCAGGGCGACCGGGTTGGAGGCGAGGAAGTTGGAAGGGGAGAAGGCGTCGGTCAGCAGTTTGGTGAAGAACTCGGCGCGGCGCTTGGTCAGGGGATCGACGTCCTCGACGCTGGAGACCAGGCCGTTCATCCAGTCGGAGGTGACCAGATAGGACTGGCGCATGACGTCGAACATGGGATTTTCGGACCAGGCGGGGTCCTTGAACCGCTTGTCCTTCGAAGGGGAGGCGGGCGTCTCGTCGCCGCCGGCGCGGCGGGTGGTGGAGGCCCACAGGTCCATGTAGCGGTTGAACAGATCGGCCTGGGCCGCGAACAGCTTGTCCGGGCGCGAGGCCAGGCTGGTCATGACCGAATTCATGGCCGGGCCGACGTTGAACGGGTCGGGCGACAGGGCGGCGGGGCGATCGGCCTGCGACAGGGCGGCCTCGGCGATGGCCGACTGGGCCGTCATGGCGGCCTTGGCCAGGTTCATCGACAGGGTTTCCAGCATCTGCCGCTGGTCCGCGCCGGGGAAGGCGAAGGCGTTGGCGGCCGGTGTCTCGACTTCGGGCGCCGGCGCCGGCTCCGGGGCGGCCTCGACCCTGGCGGCGCGGGGCCGGGGCGGCTTGGCCGAGGTGGGCCGGCCGGCCTTGCGCGGCGCGCGGGGCGGTGCGCCGTCAGTCGGTGGGCTTGGACGCTTGGCCATGGGGGAGCTCCGGATGTCGTCAGGATCGGTCGCAAGCGCCGCGCGCGCCCTTCCGCCTGTCGCGATCATGGCATATGACCGCCCCTGATATGAACGCGCCGATCCGGAAAATTGCAGCCGTCCTGTCCGCAGTCGTCGCCAGCGGCGGTCTGGCGGCTTGCGTGGGCTCATTCGATCCGGTCACCGACGCCAGCTCGCCGATCGCGCCGCGGGTCCAGGCCCTGGTCGACGCCAACCGTGAATACCCAAGCTGGGCCGACTTTCCGAGGGTGATCGAGCCGCTGCCTGAACCGGTCGCGATCGCGGCGCAGGTCAGTACGCTGCGGGTCACAGGCGGGGCGCTGGCGGGCGAGGTCTCGCGCATCGACTGGCAGAACACGGGCGACCCGGCCGAGTTCGCGGCGGCGGTGCAGGCCCGGATCGATTCGGTTCCGGTCGCGCCGGTGACGCAGGAGACACTCGCCGAGATCGAAGACTTCGCGCGGCGCACGCGCGAGCGGGGCCGCGCCCCGCCGCCGGTGGACCGCCGCTGACCCCCATCCAACGCTCGCCCGGACGGCAGAATCCGGGGACCATCGTCTCAGGAGACACTTCATGGCCCATCCGGCTCCCTACGCCTCGACCCTGGCGGCTGACGCCGCCCGGGTGACCGAACTGGCCGCCATCGCCAGCTACGCGGGCATTGGCCGTGGCGATGAGAAGGCGGCGGATCAGCTGGCGGTCGACGCCATGCGCACGGCCCTGAACGCCCTCGATATCGACGGCAAGATCGTCATCGGCGAGGGCGAACGTGACGAGGCGCCGATGCTGTACATCGGCGAGAAGGTCGGTACGGGCAAAGGCCCGGCGATCGACATCGCCCTCGACCCGCTGGAAGGCACCACCCTGACGGCCAAGGCCATGGCCAATGCGCTGTGCGTGCTGTCGATGTCGCCGGGCGGCGGCATGCTGCACGCGCCCGACACCTATATGGACAAGATCGCCATCGGTCCCGGATTCGCGCCGGGCACGGTCGATCTGGACATGAAGCCCCAGGACAATGTTCGCTCGCTGGCCTCGGCCAAGGGGGTGAAGCCGTCCGACATCACCGTTTGCGTCATGGACCGGCCGCGCCACGCCGAGCTGATAGCCGCCCTGCGCGAGGTCGGGGCCAAGGTGGTGCTGATCACCGACGGCGACGTGGCCGGCGTGATCCACACCGCAGAGCCGGAGACCGGCATCGACCTGTATCTGGGATCGGGCGGGGCGCCGGAAGGCGTGCTGGCGGCCTCGGCGCTGAAATGCGTCGGCGGTCATTTCCAGGGCCGGCTGGTCTTCCGCAATGACGACGAGCGGGCGCGGGCGGCCAAGACGGGCGTGACCGATTTGAACCGCAAATACGACCTGCACGAACTGGTGTCCAAGGACGCCATCTTCGCCGCCACGGGCGTGACCAAGGGCGCCATGCTGGACGGGGTCAAGGTCGCCAACGGCTTCGTCTCGACCCACACGCTGGTGATGGATTCATCGACCCGCACGGTCCAGCGCATCCGCACCATCCGGCCGCTCTGATGGCGGACGGGGGAAGCGTCCCGGCGTTCCTGGGCGTCTCCCGCTCCCTGTCCGGCCGCGAATGGCGGCAGAGGCCCGCCGAGGCGGGGCTGATCCGGGCCCATATGCAGGCGCTCAATCTCGAGGAGCCGCTGGCGCGGGCGCTGGCGGCGCGCGGGGTGAGGGCGGATCAGGGTGCGGACTTCCTGCAGCCGACGCTGAAGGCCCTGTTCCCCGATCCGTCCAGCTTCATGGATATGGACGCCGCGGCCGAGGCGACCCTCGACGCCCTGCAGGCGCAGGCATCGATCCATGTCTTCGCCGACTATGACGTGGACGGCGCGTCCAGCGCGGCCCTGCTGGTGCGCTGGTTCCGGGCCATGGGCGCGGAGCTGCCGATCTATGTGCCCGACCGGGTCAGCGAGGGCTACGGCCCCAGCGCCCGCGCCTTCGACACCCTGAAGGCTTCCGGCGCCGATCTCGTCATCACGGTGGACTGCGGCGCGGCGGCCAATGAGGCGGTGGCCCATGCCGCGGCGATCGGGCTCAAGGTCGTGGTCATCGACCATCACATGATGCGCGAGCATCCGCCGGTCTGCGCCGCCGTGGTCAATCCGAACCGGCCGGGCTGCAATTCGGGGCAGGGCAATCTGGCGGCCGCGGGGGTGGTGTTCGTGCTGCTGGCGGCGTTGAACCGCGAGGCGCGGCGGCGCGGCATGTTCGCCGATCTGAAGGAGCCGGACATCCGCCAGTGGCTGGATCTGGCGGCCATGGGGGCGATCTGCGACGTCACCGGCCTGACGGGCTTCAACCGGGCCCTGACCAGCCTCGGGCTGCGGCGGATGTCGGAGTGGAGCAATCCGGGCTTGCGGGCGCTGCTGGCGGCGGCCGGGGTCGAGCCGGGGCCGGCCAAGTCGAACCATGCGGGCTTCATCCTGGGGCCGCGGATCAATGCGGGCGGGCGGATCGGCAAGTCGGACCTCGGCGCGCGCCTGCTGTCGACCGACGATCCGGACGAGGCGCGCGCGCTGGCGCAGGAGCTGGACGCCCTGAACATCGCCCGGCGCGAGGTGGAGAAGCAGGTCACCGATCAGGCCACCCGTAGGGTCGAGGCGACCGGCGCCCATGCCGACGGCTCGGCGGTGGTGGTGATTGAGGGCGCCGACTGGCACCCGGGCGTGGTCGGCATCGTCGCCGGACGTCTGCGCGAGCGCTGGCGCAAGCCGGTGGTGGTGATCGGCGTCGATGCCGTGAACGGGATCGGCAAGGGTTCGGGCCGGTCGCAGCCTGGCATGAACCTGGGCAAGGCGGTGCAGGCGGCGTGGGAGAGCGGCGTGCTGCTGGCCGGGGGCGGGCACGCCATGGCGGCGGGACTGACGGTCCGCACCGACGACATCGACCGGCTGCGCGACTTCCTCAATGAGCGGATGGCCGGCGAACAGGCCGCCGCCGACGCCCTCGATCACGTCGAGATCGACGCCCTGATCGATCCGGGGGCGGCGACGCGGGGGCTGTTCGAACAGTTCGAACAGCTGGCGCCGTTCGGCCCGGCCAATCCCGAGCCGCTGTTCGCGCTGGAGCATGTACAGGCGCGCGACGCCGTGGCCATGAACGGCGGCCATGTGCGGTGCCGGCTGGTAGGGGCCGACGGCGCCTCGGTCAAGGCCATCGCCTGGCGCTGCGCCGACCTGCCCGGCGGGCAGTCGCTGCTGTCCGGACAGGGCGGGCTGAGCGTGGTCGGGCGGCTGAAAGCCGATGACTGGAACGGCCGCAAAGGCGTGCAATTCGAGATCGAGGACGTGGCCGATCCGCGGATGGCCTGATCGTTGTTCCGGCTACCCCTCCGTCTCGTCGGCTGCGCCTCCGAGCCACCTCCCCATTCCCGGGAAGAATGGGGAGGAGAAGGGTTGCACCGTCAGGAATCGGCGGCTATATCGCCCGCTCTCCGCGCAGCGGTCCCTTCGTCTATCGGTTAGGACGTCAGGTTTTCAACCTGAAAAGAGGGGTTCGATTCCCCTAGGGACTGCCAGCGCGGAGCCTATCACCGACATCGCCGTTTGTGTGTGAGGCCGGGCCTTTCGGGGTCAGGCGCGTTGCACTGCTGTGTCCGTGTCCCGGACGGCGATGATGATCCGGTTGACCGACATGCCCGAGACCCCGCCTTCAGCCGATGAACCCGCCGTCGCGGCGACCATCCTGATGGTCGAGGACAATGCCGAGGTCCGGGTCATGGGCGAAACCCTGCTGGCCGACGCCGGCTTCGTGGTTCACACGGCGGGCGACGCGGCCGAAGCCCTGGCGATGATGGAGGCCGGTCTGGTGTTCGACCTGTTGTTCACGGACATCGTCATGCCGGGTGATCTGGATGGAGTGGGCTTGTCCGTCGAGGTCGCGCGGCTCAGGCCCGGAACGCCCGTTCTGCTGACAACAGGCTGGGCCGACCGGGCCCGGGACCACGCCGATCAGCGTCCGAAGCTGGATTTGATCGCCAAACCCTACCGGCAAACCGACCTCGTGCAGAAGATTCGTCTGCTGCTCGACCGAGGCGCAGAGGGCGTCTGAGCGAAATCAATACGCTTTTGCTGTGAAACCGACGTTTTTCGCTTTTCTGGGGTTCACAGAACCGTGTTAAATAAGCGCCGTCCGCTTCGATTGCGGGCAGGGGGAAGACTGTGTCGGACTACGAGGGTGTTGAGACAGTCGCGACGGTCCGAATCGCGGGTCGGGTGAAATGGTTCGATCCCGGCAAGGGATACGGCTTCATCGTGCCGGATGATCCGACCTTGACCGACATGAAGGATGTGCTGCTGCACATCTCCAGCCTGCGTGACGCCGGGCGGGATATCGCGGCCGAGGGCGCCCCGATCAGTTGCGACTGCGCCCGTCGGCCCAAGGGCTGGCAGGTCACCGAGGTCCACGACCTCGGCGAGGGCGACCCGGAACTGGTCGCCGCGCCGCGCCGCACCGGCTATGAAGGTCTTCGTCAGACGGCCCACGCCGGTTCGGAACCCGGGGGACTGACGTCCGGTGAGCCGATGGAGGCCGCGGTCGTCAAATGGTTCAATCGCTCCAAGGGCTACGGTTTCGTGGTGCGCGACGGGGAACCGGGGGATATCTTCGTCCATGTCGAGACGTTGCGCCGCTGCGGGCTGGATGACCTGCTGCCCGGCGAGACGGTCTCGGTGCGATTCGCCGAAGGTCCCAAGGGGCTGGTGGTCGCGGAAATCAGACCGGGCGGATGAAGCATCCGTCCTCGTGAGGATGGATCGGTGATGATGAACAGTCATGGACTTCTGGGCGCCCTGTCCGGCCTGGTGCTGCTGTCGGCCTGTGCCGGGGCGGGAGCGCCGCGCGACGCCAAGGGCGATCCGCTCGAGCCGCTGACCGTCACCACTTCGAGCGGCGAGCACCGCTTCATGGTCGAGATCGCCGACGACGACGCCGAACGCCAGCGTGGCCTGATGGAACGCGAACCCCTGGCCGACGACCGCGGCATGCTGTTCCAGTTCCCGGACGTGGCCGAGCGCGGCTTCTGGATGCGCAACACGCCCAGCCCGCTGGACATCATCTATATCGACCCGCGCGGCCGGATCGTCTCGATCGCGAAGAACGCCACGCCCATGTCGGACGCCGTGATCCCCTCGAACGGTCCCGCCAGCGGCGTGCTGGAGCTCCGCGCTGGCCGCGCCGACGAGATCGGGGCCAAGGCCGGCGACCGGGTCAGCCACCCCTTCTTCGCCGAATAGCGGATGAACGCGTTGCGGCGCGGCGTCGAGTGTGCCAAATCCCGCCGCCGGAGTGTAGCGCAGCCTGGTAGCGCATCTGGTTTGGGACCAGAGGGTCGGAGGTTCGAATCCTCTCACTCCGACCAAATATTTCCTAGACCACGGTTCCGAACAGTCGGCCTATGCTGGCGGTAGCGGCCATGGCGACGACGCCCCAGAAGGCCACGCGAAGCACCGAACGCGGCACATTGGCGCCGCCCGCTGCGGCGCCGAGCGCACCAAGCCCCATGAGGCCGGCGAGGGCGATGATGCTGACCCAGATCATCAGGCCATTGACCGGGGCGAGCAGCACCACAACCAGTGGCGGAGCGGCCCCGAGGGCGAAGGTCAGGGCCGAGGTCAGGGCGGCCTGCACCGGTCGGGCAGTGGTGAAATCCGAAATTCCGAGCTCGTCGCGAGCGTGGGCGCCCAGCGCGTCCCTGGCCATCAGCTGCTGCGCGACCTGACGCGAGAGAGCCGGTTCGACGCCGCGCGCCGCGTAGATGGCGGCCAGTTCGTTGACCTCGGCTTCGGGATCGGCGGCGAGTTCGGCGGTCTCACGGGCGAGGTCGGCCTTCTCAGTGTCGGACTGGGAGCTGACCGAGACGTATTCGCCGGCCGCCATCGACATCGCGCCGGCCACCAGTCCCGCAACGCCGGCGATCAATATGCCGCTGCGGGAAGCCTCGGCCGCGGCCACGCCGACGACCAGGCTGGCCGTGGAGACCAGACCGTCATTGGCGCCCAGCACAGCAGCGCGGAGCCAGCCGATGCGGGCGACCAGGTGGCGTTCGGGGTGGCGTTCGAGTCGGCTCATGACGATCTCCGGGATGGGGCCGGCGACCCAACCCCGCTCAACGAAGGAAGGGCAGCATGCGTCGCATGGCGCCGTCTCGCAGCAGATAGTGATGGAACAGGGCGGCGGCGGCGTGGAGGCCGATCAGCCAGTAGCCGGCTTCGCCGATGGTCCTGTGCAGGTCCTCCAATTGTTTCGCCCGATCCTCGTCCGGAGCGATCAGCGGCGGCAGGGACAGACCGAAGAAGGGAATGACGTCACCCTCGGCGCTGAGAATCAGCCAGCCGACCAGCGGCAGGACGATCATGCCGCCGTAGAGGGCGATGTGCATCGCGGCGGCCGGCCACCGGGTCCAGCCGGTCTCAACCGCCAGCCAGGGTGTCCGCCAGCGCGCGATCAGCCGGATCCAGACCAGGACGAAGACCGACAGGCCCAGCATGAAATGCCAGGTCTTCAGGCCCTCGCGGATGTCGCTGCCGCGCGGATAATTCTCTCGCAACTCGATACAGGCGAAGACCGCCGCCAGCAGGATCAGCATCAGCCAGTGCAGCGCGATCGAGAAGCGGCTGTAGGCCGGGTGACCGGGTTCAGCGTCGGGTACGGGGGCGATCATCGACGGTTCCTCGGGCGGAGTCGGCGGTCAATCTGCACCTGATTCGTCCGGGGCGGCTTGCGTCACCGCAATCGGCGGCGAGAAGTCCGCCGCTGGCGCAGCGCCCGGGTCGCCTCATATCTGAGTGCGCGCCGCCGGCAACTTCGGATCGCGCCGAGTGCTGGACCCGGCTCCGGCCGCGCGGTATCTGAACTCCGCGCGGGTTCGCCCGCCGTCGTCACGAGGATTGGTCATGCTCGCCCGCATCTATCGCCCCGCCAAAACCGCGATGCAGTCGGGCAAGGCCTCGTCCAGAGGCTGGTGGCTGGAGTTCGAACCGGCCTCGGCGCGCACCATCGACCCGCTGATGGGCTGGACCAGCTCCAGCGACATGAACGGCCAGGTGCGGTTGAGCTTCGACTCGGCCGAGGAGGCGGTGGCCTATGCCGAGCGGCACGGCATCCCGTTCCGCCTGCATGAGCCGCAGGACCCGCCGGTGATCCTCAAGGCCTATGCGGACAATTTCGCCACCGGCCGCAAACAGCCCTGGACGCATTAGGCGTTGCGACTGCCGCGCTTCGCGCTACTTGAGCCGCGGGAACTTCGTTTCGTCCCACGGGCGCCCATAGCTCAACCGGATAGAGCACCCGCCTTCTAAGCGGACGGTTGCAGGTTCGAGTCCTGCTGGGCGCGCCACGGCCGCGGCGCGATTTTCCGGCCTCGGCGTCGCTGGCGGCCAAGGCCCGGGTGGTGTTGGCAGGGTTCGCCGCGGCCGTCAGCGGCGGCTGGATCGTGACGCGGCTGCCGGTCGGCGCGTCCGCCCCGGTCAGCTGAGGGCGGCGCGCCAGGCGGCCAGGCCGGCTTCGAGATCGGCGATCAGATCGTTCGGGTCCTCAAGACCGACGTGCAGGCGGAGCAGCTGCCCGGCCAGCGCGGGCGGCGACCTGCGGGCGGCCAGCTGGCCCGTCTCGTGGGTGATCAGGCTTTCGAATCCGCCCCAGGAGTAGCCGAGGCCGAACAGTTCGAGGGCCGACATCAGGGCGTGGGCGGCGGCTTCGTCGCCGCCTTTCATGACGACGCCGAAGATGGAGGCGGCGCCCGTGTAGTCGCGTATCCAAAGGTCGTGGCCGGCCGCGCCCGGGAGGGCGGGATAGAGAATGTCGGCGACTTCGGGACGCGCGTTCAGCCAGTCAGCGACGATACGGGCCGAACGCCCCTGTTCCTGATAGCGCAGAGGCAGGGTGCGCAGGCCGCGCAGGGCCAGCCAGGCATCGTCGGGGGCGACCCGCCAGCCGAGGTCTTCCAGCGTCTCGGCAATGGCTCGGCCCACCGTTCGATCGGCGACGGCGATGGAGCCCATCAGAAGGTCGGAGTGGCCGGCGACGTATTTGGTCACCGCCTGGACACTGACATCGACACCGTGCGCCAGCGGGCGGAAGGCGAGGCCCGCGCCCCATGTATTGTCCATCACCGTAACCACCCCGCGCGCGCGACAGGCGGCGGCGAGGGCCGGGACGTCGAGCATCTCGAAGGTCAGGGAGGACGGCGATTCGATCAGCAACAGGCGGGTGCGGTCCGTGATGGCGGCGAGAATGTCGTCGGTCGCGGCGTCGGCGGGGTGGAAGGCGGTCGTGATCCCGCGGGCGCCCAGATGCCGCCTCAGGAAGCGCCGGCTGGGGCCGTAGAGGGCGTCCGTGGTCAGGACCTCGTCACCGTGACGCAGCAGGGCGGTCAGGGGCACGGTGACGGCCGCGAGACCCGAGGGGACCAGCCATGCGTCCGCAGCGCCTTCGAGGTCGCACAGCAGGTCGCGGAGTTCGCGGGCGGCAGACAGATCCTCAATGCCGTACACCGGGCCCTGGCTCTCGTCGCGCATTGCGCCGGGCGTGTCGTTGACCAGGGTCGAGGCGCGCTCAATCGGCGGGGCGACCGGACGGCGACCCTTGCCGCGGCGGGTGGCGGAGGCGATCAGGCGGGTGCGTTCGGTTCGATCGGTCATGCGCGCCGGAACGGAGGGTTGCGGTTCAGCCTCCAAAGGCCTCTAAAGCAGGCGGGGCGCAAGGTCTGACGAATTTCGGCGAGGCGCGGATGCGGGCACAATCGACGGGGCGAAAGACGGCGAGCGGCGCCGCGTTTGCGCTGGTGACCGTCCTGGTCCTGACCGTCGCAGCGTGCGGACGGGGTGATCGCCCGGCTGACGCCGGCGACGGCGCCGACCCCGCGGCCCAGAGCCAGACCGCGGCGCCCGATTTCGCCAGCCCGACCCTTGCGGCCATCAAGCGACGCGGGCGTTTGAACTGCGGCGTGCACGAGGGACTGGTCGGCTTCGCCTATACGGACAATCGCGGCGAATGGCGTGGTTTTGACGCCGACTTCTGCCGCGCCCTGGCGGCGGCGGTGCTGGGAAACGCCAACGCCGTCCGCTTCGTGCCCCTGACCAGCAGCCGGCGGTTCGAAGGGCTGCGCAGCGGCCGGGTGGATGTGCTGTGGCGTTCAACCTCCTGGACCCTGTCGCGGGAAGCGCAGGAGGGGGTGCGGTTCGCCGGGATCAACTACTATGACGGCCAGGGCTTTCTGGTGCGCCGGTCGCTGGACCTGGCCACGGCGGCCGAGCTGAACGGCGCGCGGGTGTGTGTGCAACGCGCTTCGACCACGGAATTGAACGTGGCGGACTGGTTCCGCGCGCGGGCGCTGGAATACACGCCGGTGGTCGGCGCCAATGAGGAGGCGGCGCGGGCGGCCTATGCGCGAGAGGACTGCGACGCCCTGAGCGCGGATATTTCAGCTCTGGCGGCGGCGCGGACCACGATGTCCAACCCGGAACAACACGCGATACTGCCGGATGTGATCTCCAAGGAGCCGCTGGGTCCCGCGGTGAAGCGGGGCGATGAGGCCTGGACCTCGATCGTGCGCTGGACCCTGAACGCCCTGATCCTGGCAGAGGAGTTGGGGGTGACCAGCGACAATGCCGGCCAGATGGCCGAGAGCTCGCCCAATCCGGCTGTCCGCCGTCTGCTCGGCGTTGAGGGGGAGGTCGGACCGATGCTGGGCCTGCGTAAGGACTGGGCGAAGGCGGCGATCGAAGCCGAGGGAAACTACGGTGAAATCTTCTCACGAAACGTCGGGACGGATTCCTCGCTCGACCTGGCCCGCGGGCTTAACGCACAATGGAACGCAAGACCGGCCGGGCTGATCTACGCCCTGCCGATTCGATAGGACGCCGGGACAGGCGCCAGGGGGAACGATGGAAACGACGAAACGTGGCGGGATACCGCTCTATATCTGGATGCTGCTGGGCTTTGCGGCCGGCATGGGCGGGGGACTTTACGTCAACCTGAACGGCCTTGAGGTGCTGCCGTGGGTGATGGACATCATCCAGGCGGTCGGCCAGATCTTCCTGCGTCTGTTGTTCATGCTGGTCTTGCCCCTGCTGTTCTCAGCCCTCGCGGTCGGGGTCGCCGAGATGGGCGATCTGAAGTCGCTGGGCCGGGTAGGCTTCAAGACCCTGGTCTTCACCGTCGTCGTCTCGGCCATCGCCGTCGGCATTGGCCTGGGCATGGTCAACTATTTCCGTCCTGGCGACGGGGTTGATCCATTGCTCGCGCAGCAGCTGCTGGCCCAGGGCGCCGAGGGGGCCTCGGCCATCGTCGGGAATGCGCCCAAATCGATCGAGGCAGGCCAGTTCTTCCTCGACATGATCCCGTCCAACGTCATCACCGCCGCGGCGGAGAACCAGATCCTGCCGGTGATGGTGTTCGCCCTGATCTTCGGCATCGGCATGGTCATGGCCAAGTCGCCGGCCACGGACCGGCTGCAGGAGACGCTGCAGGGCCTGTTCGAAGTGATGATGAAGCTCATCAACCTGGTCATCAAACTGGCCCCGATCGCGATCGCCGCCCTGATGTTCAATCTCTCGGCCGTGTTCGGCTGGGAGCTTCTGGTCAAGCTGGGGGCTTATGCGGGCGTGGCGGTGGGCGCGATGGCGATCCACATGTTCATCGTCTATCCGCTGCTGGTCCTGATCTTCGGCGGGATGAATCCGTTGAAGTTCGCCATTGGCGTCCGTGAGCCCTTCGTGGTGGCCTTCTCGACCGCCTCGTCGAACGCCACCCTGCCGATCGCGATCAAGGCGGCGGAAGAGAACCTGAAGCTGCCGAAACGCATTTCGCGCTTCGTGCTGACGGTGGGCGCCACGGCCAACCAGAACGGCACCGCCCTGTTCGAGGGCGTCACGGTGCTGTTCCTGGCCCAGTTCTTCGGCATCGACCTGAACCTGCAGCAGCAGCTGGTGGTGATGCTGGTCTGCATTCTCGGCGGCATCGGCACGGCCGGCGTGCCGGCGGGCTCGCTGCCGGTCATCGCCCTGATCCTCGTGATGGTCGGGGTTCCGGCGGAGGGCATCGGCCTGATCCTCGGCGTCGACCGCTTCCTCGACATGTGCCGTACAACGCTGAACGTCACCGGCGATCTGGTGGCGGCGACGGTGGTGTCGCGCGGCGAGAGCGATGCGATCGTGCCGGACGACCTGAAACTGCCGGATGTCGCGCCTCCGTACTGAGGTTCAGGAGAGGGCGGCGGACACGACCTGAGTGTCCGCCCGTCCACCCCACTCGGCCCAGCTGCCGTCGTAGAGTCGCGACGGCCTGTCCAGCACGGCGAGGCCAAGGCTGAGGATGGCGGCGGTGACGCCCGAGCCGCACGTGGTCACGACGGGGCGGTCCAGATCGACCCCGGCCGTTCTGAAGGCCTGCTCCAGCGCCTCGCCCTGTTTCATCGTGCCGTCGGCGTTCAGCACGGCCGGGAAGGGCAGGTTGAGGGCGCCGGGCATGTGGCCCGATCGCAGACCCGCCCGCGGCTCGACGGCCCGACCCGCGAACCGGTCGGCGGCGCGAGCGTCCAGCACCTGATCTCCAGCCTGAAGGGCGGCGCGGACGGCAGCGAGATCGGCGACCAGCTCCGACCGGACGGACGGCGTGAAGGTCGCGGCCGCGGGCGACGCGGCCGGAGCTGACTCGATCGCCCGGCCCTCCGCAAGCCATTTCGGCAGGCCGCCGTCGAGGACGCGGACCTCCCGCGCTCCCATGGCCCGGAACATCCACCACGCTCGCGCCGAGGACCGGATGCCGACCGTGTCATAGAAGACGATGCTGTCCCCGGCGGAGATGCCCAGCCCACCCATCCGCGCCGCGAAGAAGCCGGGCCTCGGCAGCATGTGCGGCAGGGGGCTGTCCGGATCGGAACTGGCCTCGAGGTCGAAGAAGACCGCGCCGGGGAGTCGGGCGGCCTCGAAGTCCGGCCGCCCGTCGCGCCCGTCCAGATGCCAGCTGGCGTCGACAAGGCGCAGGTCAGGTGCGCCGAGGCATGCGGCGAGGTCGGCGGTCGAGATCAGGGGAGAGGCCATGCCCCTGTTCTAGCATCGCCGGAAGCTCGGGTCAGGCGCGGGTGAGCGCCAGCTGGATCACGTCCGTCCGCGCCGAGCGGAATCCGGCCTCGCAATAGGCCAGATAGAAGCGCCACAGGCGGCGGAACCGCTCATCAAAGCCGCCCATGCGCCGGATGTCGCCCCAGGCCGCCTGGAAGCGTTCATCCCAGAGCTTCAGCGTGTCGGCATAGTCCTGACCGAACCGCTCTACCTCGCACCAGCCAAGACCGGCCCGGTCGATGACCGGCTTCAGGCTTTCCTCCGAGGGCAGCATCCCGCCCGGGAAGATGTATTTCTGAATAAAGTCGGTGCGCTTGTTGTAGCCGCTGAACAGGGCGTTATCGATGGTGATGATCTGCAGACCGGCCCGGCCCCCGGGCTCGAGCACATCGTGGATCTTGCCGAAATAGGCCGGCCAGTATTCGATGCCCACGGCCTCGAACATCTCGATGGAGGCGACACGGTCGAACCGGCCCTGGACGTCGCGATAGTCGATCAGCTGGATGTCGACCTGTTCGGTCAGGCCGGCCTTGAACATCCGCTGGCGGGCGAAGTCGTACTGCTCCCGCGAGATGGTGATGCCGGTGATCCGGGCGCCGACTTCCCGGGCCGCAAACTCGGCGAACCCGCCCCAGCCGCAGCCGATCTCGAGCACCGACTGGCCGGACCGAAGCTCCATCAGCCGGGCGAGGGAGGCGTATTTCTCCCGTTGGGCCGCGTCCAGCGCCATGCCCGCGCCGGTGAACCGGGCCGAGGAATAGGTCATCGTCGGGTCCAGCCAGGAGGCATAGAAGGCGTTGCCGAGGTCGTAATGGGCGTGGATGTTCTTTTTCGACCCCGACCGGCTGTTGCGGTTCATCCGGTGCGACATCCAGTTGACCGCCCGCATCAGCGGATTGCCATCGACCAGCCGGCGGATGTGTTCGTGGTTGTGGGCGAAGGACTCCAGCAAGGCGGCCAGCTGCGGGCTCTCCCATTCGCCGGCCATATAGGCCTCGGCGAAACCGATATCCCCGGAGGCCAGCACACGGCGCGCGAAGCGATAATCCTTGATGTCGAAGATGGCCGCGGGCCCCGGCCGGGACCCTTCCAGCTTGTGGATTTCGCCGTTGGGCAGAAGGACCGTCAGCCGACCAAACGTCCAATTGGAGGCCAGCAGGCGCAACAGGAGAGCGAACCCGCGCGGGGTGCGGGCGGTGGTCTCAATGCGCTCGGCGGTGACCGACGTCATGACTGTAGAGGTTGGGTATGGGCGGACCGCCCGTCAATCCCCTTGGCCGGCGCGACGGGCGACAACGATCCCGAGAGCCTCAAGCGCCCGCTTTCGGGCGAGGTCGTGATCGACGACGGGACGCGGATAGTCAGCGCCGAGGCTGACCCGGGCGTCACGGAGGACCTCGGGCGGCGCGGTCCAGGGCGCGTGAAGCCAGCGGTCGGGAACTCCGCGGAGCTCCGGAACCCACCGGCGGACGTAACGGCCATCTGCGTCAAATTTTCGTCCCTGGGCAGTCGGATTGAAGATGCGGAAGTACGGTGAAGCGTCGGCCCCGGATCCAGCGACCCACTGCCAATTCTGCACATTCGAGGCGAGGTCGGCGTCGACGAGGGTGTCCCGGAACCAGGCCTCGCCCGCACGCCAGTCGACAAGCAGGTGTTTGACGAGGAAGGAGGCGACGATCATGCGCACCCGGTTGTGCATGAAGCCGGTCGCCCACAGCTCCCGCATTCCGGCGTCCACGATGGGGTAGCCGGTTCGACCGCGCTTCCATGCCTCGAGATCCGCGGCGTTGTTGCGCCACGGCATGGCGTCGTATTCAGGTCGGAAGGCCGTATCCGTCATCTGCGGAAAGGCGTGCAACAGATGCGCGGAGAATTCGCGCCAGCCGATTTCGGCTACGAACTTTTCTGCTTCTGCAGCCGGTACACGACCGTCGGCGGCGGCCGAGCGGGCGGCCTCGATCGGGCGCCACGGGCTGATCTCGCCGAAATGCAGATGCGGCGACAGGCGACTGGTCGCCAATTCTGCCGGGATGTCGCGGCCCGCGCTGTAGGATTTGAGGCCGCGCGACAGGAAGGCCGTCAGGGCCGCCTGTGCTCCCGCTTCGCCGGGCGTCCAGTCGAAGCCGCCGGACCAGTCCGGCCGGGTCGGATGCAGGCCCCAGGCGTTGATGTCTTCGGACGCCGGCTCCGGCGGCGTCGCGAGGGCGTCCGGCGCGGCGGCGTGGGGCGGGGCGACAGTGGTGGCCAGAAGGGTCCTGTGGAAGGGCGTAAACACCCGATAGGGCTGGCCGGAGCCGTTCAGCACCGATCCGGGCCGGGCCAGCAGGGTTCCATTCCAGCCTTTGCAGTCAACGCCCTCGGCCTGAAGCGCATGGGCGATGTCGGCGTCGCGGGCGAAAGCGTCGGGCTCGAACCGCCGGTTCAGGAACACGGCGTCGGCGTCCGTCTCATCGATCAGCCGTCGGAGCTCCGCCTCGCTGTCGCCGCGTCGCAGGATCAGGCGGGACCCGCGCGCCCGCAGCGATGCGTCCAGGGCTCTCAGGGACTTGTCGAGCCACCACAGGGAGGCCGCGCCGGGCTGGAGGGCCGCGGAGCCCTGATCGAGGATGTAGACGGGCAGGATGGGGCGGTCGGTCGCGACAGCGTGGACGAGGGCCGGATTGTCCGCCAGACGCAGGTCCTGGCGGAACCACAGGATGACGGGACAGTCCCCGGCCTCGGTGGTCATGCGTGCGAGCTCCGTGATAGCTTGCGAACCACACCGTCCGACGCCACCTGATCGCCGCATGAGTGCGGCATCAACCGCGCGTCGCCAAGCCGCAAATCCGGGAAATCGTCCTTGTCCAAGCCAAACGCCATCATCGACATCAAGGGCGGGCTGAAGCGCCCCGTTAGCATCGGCGGCGGCCAGCGGATCGTCTTCATCGCCGGCCCCTGCCAGCTGGAGAGCCGCCAGCATGCGCTGGAAATGGCCCATGCCCTGAAGGAGATCGGCGAGCGGCTGAACGTCGGGATTATCTACAAGACCAGTTTCGACAAGGCGAACCGGACCTCGTCCACCGCCGCGCGCGGTTTCGGGCTGGAAGGCTCGCTGCCGATCTTCGCCGAGATTCGCGAGGTCACGGGCCTGCCGGTCCTGACTGACGTGCACACCGAAGAGCACTGCCGGATCGCGGCGCAGGCGGTCGATGTATTGCAGATCCCGGCCTTCCTGAGCCGCCAGACCGACCTGCTGCTGGCCGCCGCGGCGACCGGCAAGGTCATCAACATCAAGAAGGGCCAGTTCCTCGCGCCCTGGGACATGAAGAATGTCATCGCCAAGGTGGTCGGCGCCGGCAATCCGAACGTCATGGCCTGCGAGCGGGGCGCCAGCTTCGGCTACAACACACTGGTGTCGGACATGCGGGCCCTGCCGATCCTGCGCGAGATCGGCTGCCCGGTGGTGTTCGACGCCACCCATTCCGTGCAGCAGCCGGGCGGACAGGGCACGTCTTCGGGCGGCCAGCG
This sequence comes from Brevundimonas sp., assembly GCF_051860745.1. GTDB lineage: Bacteria > Pseudomonadota > Alphaproteobacteria > Caulobacterales > Caulobacteraceae > Brevundimonas. The sequence continues at coordinate 168,296 of NZ_JBHYDN010000005.1, read as the reverse complement.
TGAGTTCGTGCCGGTGCTGGCGCGCGCGGCCGTGGCCGTGGGCGTGGACGCGGTCTTCATGGAAACCCACCAGGATCCGGACAACGCTCCGTCGGACGGGCCGAACATGGTGCCGCTAGACCAGTTCGAGGCTCTGTGCGCCGACCTGATCGCCTATGACGACCTGACCAAGGCGCGGATGGCGAAAGCCGCCTGAATCCGATAGGCCAAGGGCATGGCTGAACGGACGCTCGATCTCGGAGAACTGCAGGCCCTGCTGGAGCGGCTGCGCGGGCTGAAGGTCGCCTGCGTCGGCGACCTGATGCTGGACCGCTATGTCTATGGCGAGGTCAGCCGGATTTCGCCCGAGGCGCCGATCCCCGTACTGCGCAAGCGCCGGACCACGGCCATGCCGGGCGGCGTCGGCAATGTGGCGCGCAATGTCGCGGCGCTGGGCGGGATCGCCAGGTTGGGCGCCGTGGCGGGCCGGGATGCGGCCGGGGACGAGCTGGCGGCGCTGGTCGCGGCCGAGCCGGGCATCGAGAACGCGATCGAACGGCGCGCGGGCGTGGCCACCATCGTCAAGACCCGGTTCGTTGCAGCCGGTCAGCAGCTGCTGCGGCTCGACGAAGAAGCGGCGGCGCTGATGGGTGACGAAAGCGACGCCTTTACGGGGGCTTCCGTCTATCTTCTTTCTGATTATGCGAAGGGCGTAGTCAGCGACCTGGTGATCACCCAGGCGCTTGCGGCGGCGGAGAAGTCCGGCGCGCCGGTTGTGGTGGATCCCAAGGGCCGTGACTTCGCCCGCTATGGCGCCGTCGATCTGATCAAGCCGAACGCCAGCGAACTGGCCGGGGCCACGGGCCTGCCGGTCGAGACCGACGCCGAGGTCGAGGCCGCGCTCAAGGCGCTGCTGCACGCGACGACGGCCAAGGCCGTGGTGGTCACCCGCGCGGGCAAGGGCATGACCCTGATGCGACGCGGCGGACCGGTGCGGCATTTCCCGGGCCGGGCGCGTGAGGTGTTCGACGTCTCCGGCGCCGGCGACACCGGTCTGGCGGCGCTCGGCCTGGCGCTGGGGGCCGGAGCCTCGCTGGAGACGGCGGTTGAGTTCGCCATCCTCGCCTCGGGCGTGGTGGTCGGAAAGGCGGGCACGGCGGTGGTCACACCGGCCGAACTGATCGACGCCGAGATGAGCCAGCACGCCGCGGGCGCCCACGCCAAGGTCATGCCGCTGGAGGAACTGGCGCAGGTGGTCGAGGGCTGGAAACGGCAGGGGCTGAAGGTCGGCTTCACCAACGGCTGTTTCGACATCCTGCACCGCGGCCACGTCGCCTATCTGGCCCAGGCGCGCGGCTGGTGCGACCGGCTGGTGGTGGCGCTGAACACGGACGCCTCCGTGCGCCGCCTGAAGGGCGAGGGTCGGCCGATCAATGATCTGGACAGCCGCGCGGTGGTCATCGGCGGGCTTCAGTCCGTGGACCGGGTGACCGCCTTCGACGACCCCACGCCCATCGCCCTGATCGAACGGCTGCGGCCCGATGTGCTGATCAAGGGCGCGGACTACACCCGCGAGGGCGTGGTCGGCGGCGATCTGGTGGAAAGCTGGGGCGGCGAGGTCAGGCTGGCCACGTTCGAGGACGGCTATTCGACGACGAAGACGATCGAGAAAATGAAGGACGAAGCATGAGCCGGCGCATGATCGTGGTCACCGGCGGCGCGGGCTTCATCGGCTCCAACATCGTCGCCCGGCTGTGCGCTGAGGACCGGCGCGACGTCGTCGTCTGCGACCGGCTGGAAGACGCGTCCCTGGGCAAGTGGAGGAATATCGCCAAACACCCGATCGCCGACTTCTGGCAGCCCGAGGAACTGTTCGAACAGCTGGAGCGGCACGCGGAGTCGATCGAGGCCGTGGTGCATATGGGGGCTATCTCCTCGACCACGGAACCGGACGCGGACCTGATCCTACGGACCAATTTCAGCCTGTCGCGCGACCTGTGGGACTGGTGCGCCCTGCGCGATGCGCGGCTGATCTATGCCTCGTCGGCGGCGACCTACGGCGACGGGGAAGCCGGGTTCGCGGACGATGACAGTCTCGAGGCCCTGGCCTCGCTCAGGCCGCTGAACGCCTATGGCTATTCGAAGATGCTGTTCGACCAGTATGCGGCGCGCCAGTCGGACCGGGGCCAGTCGCCGAGCCAGTGGGCCGGACTGAAATTCTTCAACGTCTATGGGCCGAACGAGGGCCACAAGGGCGGGATGAAGTCGGTGGTGGCCCAGATCTGGCCCAGGGTGCAGGCCGACGAGGCCGTCGCCCTGTTCCGCTCGCACAACCCGGCCTATGCCGACGGCGGTCAGATGCGCGATTTCGTCTTCGTCGACGATGTCGTCGACATTGTCGAATGGCTGCTCGATACGCCGGGGGTCTCGGGGATCTTCAACGCCGGTTCGGGACAGGCGCGATCCTTCCTCGATCTGGCCAATGCGACCTTCGTGGCGGCGGGCAAGACGCCCCGGGTCGAATACGTCGACACCCCGGAGAGCATCCGCGACAAATACCAGTATTTCACCGAGGCCCGGATGGATCGGGTGCGGGCGGCGGGCTTCCAGGGGCAATCGACGCCGCTGGAGGAAGGCGTCCGGCGCTACGTCCAGTCCTTTCTCGCGACCGCGGACCCGTACCGATGATGGTCGGCCGGATGAGTCTGCGCCAGTGGGCCGGCTGGATCGGCCTGATCGTCGTGCTGGTTCTGGCCACAGCGGTGGGGGTGTGGCGCGGCGACATCCTGAGGGCCAGTCTGGACCCGCAGGTGCCGTTCCAGACCTATACGCCCCCGCCGGCGCCCGACTATGGCGACCCCACCGCCTGGGCCTTGCGTGACGCGCGTGGGCCGGATTCGGGGCCGGCGGCGATCTTCTTTGTGCATTCCACCACCTATGACGGCGGCCGCGAGTGGAACGGGCCGATCGGCGATCCGGCGGCCGAGGCCTGGCTGAAGCGCGTCGTCCTGCCCAACTACGCCGGGCCTTTCGCGCGGGCGGGCGAGATCAGCGCGCCGCGCTATCGGCAGGGCAGTCTCTACACCCGGCTGACGCTGCGCGACGATGCGCGCGAGGCGCGGGCCTTCGCCTGGCGTGACATCGACGCCGCCTTTGACGCCTGGATTGCGCGTCATCCCGGTGGGCCGATTGTGCTGGCCGGCGTGGAGCAGGGTGGCGATCTGGTCGAGCGTCTGGTGCGCGAGCGGGTGGCCGATGACCCCGCCCTGCGCGCCCGGCTGGTCGCAGTCTATCTGATGGATGTGGTGGTCGCAGCGGACGGTCTGTCGCCACAGGTTCCGGCCTGCGCGAACCGGAATCAGGCCGGCTGTATCGTCGCCTGGTCTCCGGTCAGCGAGGGCAATGACGGAGCGGGGCGGCGCCGGCTGCGGCGGGCGCTGGTTTGGGACGAACGGGGGCGGCTGGTCGATCTCGGGGGCCGCGCCGCCCTGTGCGTTAATCCGGTGACCGGCTCGACTGATACATCTCCGGTCGAGGCGCGCCTGCATCATGGGGCGACCAACGCCACCGGGCTGGAATGGGGCGTGCGGCCGGCCCTGATGGCGCGCGAGATCGCGACCCAGTGCCGTGACGGTCTGTTGCGCCATACCGAGCCGCGGACGGAGTCATTCCGCGAGATGGGCGGCTGGGCGGATCGGAGAAAATCCCGCCCCTACAATCTGTTCTACGGGGATATTGAGTCAGATGTTCAGGCGAGACTGGCCGTCTGGCAGGCGCGTCAGCCAGCCTAATCGATCCCCGGCCGGTCGTTGCGCCAGTCGAACAGGGCCTCCAGCACCTTGACCGCCGCGCCGCGCGGTGTGGTCAGGTCCGGATCGCGGCCCAGCACCAGTCGTGCGTCGTCAGCGGCCGCCAGCAGCAGCGACCGGTGCCGGATCGGGTCGGCGAAGCGATAGGCGGGGAAGCCGCTCTGCTTAAGTCCAAGAGGATCGCCGCCCCCGCGCAGGCGGAAATCTTCCTCGGCGATCTCGAAGCCGTCCTCGGTGCGCCGCAGGGTCTCAAGCCGCAGCCGCGCAGTCTCGCCGAGCCCGTCGTCCCCGCCGCCGTACAGCAGGATGCAGGCGCTGGCCTTGGCGCCGCGCCCGACCCGGCCGCGCAGCTGGTGCAGCTGGGCGAGGCCGAAGCGGTCGGCGTGTTCGATGACCATGATGGTGGCGTTGGGCACGTCGACGCCGACCTCGACCACGGTGGTGGCCACCAGCAGGGGGATGCGGCCGTCGGCGAAGTCGGCCATGACGGCCTCGCGCCCGGCGCCGGGCATCTGGCCGTGGGCGAGGCCGACCTCGACCTTCAGGATGCGGCGCAGATCGGCGGCGCGGGCCTCGGCGGCGGCGAGATCGACGGCCTCGCTCTCGGCCACCAGCGGGCAGATCCAATAGGCCTGGGCGCCAGCGTCCAGTGCGGCGCGCAGGCGTTTCGCCACTTCGCCGATCCGGGCCAACGGCAGGACAGCGGTGGTGACCGGGGTGCGGCCGGGCGGCTTCTCGGTCAGGCGCGACACCTCCAGCTCGCCGTACTGGGTCAGCTCCAGCGTGCGCGGGATGGGCGTCGCCGACATGGTCAGCAGATGAACGCCGCCGGTGCGCGGATCGCCCTTGGCCTGAAGCCGTTGGCGCTCGTTGACGCCGAAGCGGTGCTGTTCGTCGATGACGGCCAGCGCCAGTCGGTCGAAGCGGACAGCGTCCTGGAACAGGGCGTGGGTGCCAATGGCGACCTTCGCCTCGCCTGAAGCAAGGGCGGCGAGCCGGGTGCGGCGCTCGGCGGGGGTGTCGCGCCCGGTCAGCAGGATGGTCGGAACGCCGGCGGCTTCGAGCATCGGGGCCAGCCTTTGCCAGTGCTGGCGGGCGAGGATTTCCGTGGGGGCCATCAGGGCGGCCTGGAAGCCCGAGGCGGCGGCGTCCGCGAGGGCCAGGGCGGCGACGGCGGTCTTGCCGGAGCCGACGTCGCCCTGCAGCAGCCGGCCCATCTGTTCGCCCGAGGCCAGGTCGCGGCGAATCTCGGCGACGGCCTGGACCTGGGCGCCGGTCAGGTCGAAGGGCAGGGCGACCAGCAGGTGGGCGGAGGCCTCGCCGGGCGTGATCCGCGGTCCCGGCGTGATCTGGCGCGCGCGTCGGCGGCGGGCGAGGGCCAGCTGGTGGGCCAGCAGCTCGTCATAGGCCAGCCGCTGCCGGGCCGGTGCGTCGGGCTCCAGCTCGGGCTCGCAGGTCGGCGCATGCAGGGCCTCGAGCGCCGCGCGCCAGCCGGGCCACCGGTTCTTCGCCTTCCAGGCCGGGTCCTGCCATTCCGGCAGCTCCGGCGCCTGCGTCAGGGCCGCCTGCGCCAGTTTGCGCACGACCCGCGAGGAGAGGCCGTGGGTCGCCGGATAGACCGGCTCGATGGCGGCGATCTCGCCGGCCTGCTCCGGCGTGTAGATATCCGGGTGGACGATCTGCACCTCGGCGTTGAAGCGTTCGACCTTGCCCGAGACCAGCCGCTTCTGGCCCTTGGGCAGCAGGCGGTCGATGTGCTGGGCTGAGCCGCCGAACCAGATCAAGTGCACGAAGCCGGTGTCGTCCGAGGCCCGGACCTTGATCGGAACGCCGGGCTTGCCGGGGACGATCAGCCGGTCGATGACGACCTCGAACACGCCGACCTGCCCCTCGATCGCATTCGCCGCCGTCATCGGCTGCCGCACGATCAGGCCGGACGGCGACAGGAACAGGACATCGCGGACCAGCGGGCCGGCCAGCTTCTGGACGAGCGGCAGGATCTTCGGCCCCACGCCCTTCAGGCTGGAAACCTCCGCGAACAGGGGAAAGAGAATCTGCGGCCGCATGGATCGACAGCATAGCTGGCGAAAGCGCGTGTGGAACGCTATCTCCGCTGCGCGATTGAACCTGACCGACCGGGCAAGGAACCTTGTGGCCGATATTGATGCACGTCTGAAGCAACGACGCGGCCGGATCACGTTCCGGGCGTGGCGGCGTGGATTCCGCGAGGCCGATCTCGTCCTGGGTCCCTTCGTGGACCAGGTCGGGCCCACACTCGACGCGAGCGAACTGGACTCCCTTGAGGCCCTGCTGGCCGAGGACGATGATCATCGCCTCTACGCCTGGATCATCGGGACGGAGCCGACTCCGGCTGCGCACGACACCCCTGTCATGAGCAAACTGCGGACTTTCATGCGCGACCATGTCGCCGCCGCCGTGGCCGAGGGGGCCGGCTGATGGACGGAGTCCTGCCCAAGCGAAGCGACCAGGAACTGGGCGGCGCGCCCGAGGGTCTCGACGCCCTGGTTGTGGCCGAGCGGCTGAAGGCCGAGGGGGGCGTCGGCCTGTTCGTGGCGCGGGACTACGCCCGCATGGGCGAGTTCGTTCAGGCTTTCGGCTTCTTCGCCGACCAGATCGAGATCATCGAGTTCCCGGCCTGGGACTGCCTGCCCTATGACCGGCTGAGCCCGACGTCGTCGGTCTCGGCCGAGCGGATGGCGGCCCTGACCCGGCTGGCGCAGCGCGCGGCCAGTGATCGCACGCCGCTGCTGGTCGTCACCACCGTGGGGGCCGCGATGCAGCGGACGCCGCCACGGGAGGTGACCAGCGGGGCCGGATTCCAGACCACGGTCGGCCTCGACCTCGAGACCGCGGCGCTGGAGCGCTATTTCGCGGCCAACGGCTATATGCGCGCCTCGACCGTCTCCGAAAAAGGCGAGTTCGCGGTCCGCGGCGGCGTGATCGACGTCTATCCGCCGGGCTTCGAGGAGCCGGTGCGGCTGGACATGTTCGGATCGGAACTGGAGTCGATCCGCACCTTCGACCCGGCGACCCAACGGTCCACCGGCCAGCTTCGCGAAGTGCATCTGGCGCCGGTGTCGGAGGCCCTGCTGGACCCTGACAGCATCTCGCGTTTCCGCACCGGCTATCTCGGCCTGTTCGGCGCGGCGGGGGATGATCCGCTCTATTCAGCCATCAGCGAGGGCGCGCGGCGGCAGGGCATGGAGCACTGGCTGCCGCTGCTCTACGACCGGCTCGAGACCCTGTTCGACTATCTGCCCGACGATGCGCGGCTGTTCCTCGACAATCAGGTCGAGGCCGCGCGGGGCGAGCGCTGGAACCTGACCCGCGACGCCTATGAGGCCCGGCGCGACGCCTCGATGGGAAAGGGTGGGGCGGCCTATCGCGCCCTGTCGCCGGAGCGGCTGTATCTGGGCGAGAGCGACTGGAACAGCGCGCTGGCGGGCCGCTGGGTGCGGCGGCTGTCGCCGTTCCACGGCCCCGGCGAGGACGCCGGCGGCCGGCTGGGGCGCAGCTTCGCCGCGGAACGGGCGCAAGACAGCGTCAATCTGTTCGAGGCCGTGGCGCGTCATGCCCAGGCGCTCAAGGCGACGGGCAAGCGGGTGCTGTTCGCCTCATGGACGGAAGGCTCGTCCGAGCGTCTGGCGGCTATGCTGGCGGACCATGGGCTTGAGCATGTCGTTGCGGTGCGGAACTGGGCCGATGTCCAGGCCGCGCCGAAGGACATCTATCTGCGTGGCGTCCTGCCGGTCGAGCATGGCTTCGAGACCGACGCCATCGCCGTCATCTCCGAGACCGACATGCTCGGCGACCGGCTGGCGCGGCCGAAGAAGAAGCGTCGGGCGTCGAACTTCCTCGCCGAGGCTTCGGCTCTGAGCACCGGCGACCTGGTGGTGCACCTCGATCACGGCATTGGTCGCTATGAGGGGCTGAAGACGCTGGAGATCCAGCAGGCGCCGCACGATTGTCTGGAACTGCTCTACGCCGGCGACAGCAAGCTCTATCTTCCGGTCGAGAACATCGACCTGCTGACCCGCTACGGCAGCGACACCGACGGGACGCAGCTGGACCGGCTGGGCGGCGCGGCCTGGCAGGGGCGCAAGGCCAAGGCGAAAGCGCGTCTGCGCGACATGGCGGAGGGTCTGATCGCGCTGGCGGCCAAGCGGTCGCTGCGCACGTCCGAGGCCATCGTCCCGCCGCAGGGGCTGTTCGACGAGTTCTGCGCCCGCTTCCCCTATGAGGAGACGGACGACCAGCTGAACGCCATCGGCGACGTGCTGGAGGACCTCGGCAAGGGCACGCCGATGGATCGCCTGATCTGCGGCGATGTCGGCTTCGGCAAGACCGAGGTGGCGCTGCGGGCGGCCTTTGTGGTGGCCATGACGGGCCAGCAGGTGGCCATTGTCTGCCCGACCACCCTGCTGGCGCGACAGCATTTCAAGACCTTCAGCGAGCGGTTCGCGGGCTGGCCCGTCACGGTGCGACACCTGTCGCGGATGGTTACGGCCAGGGATGCGGCCGAGACGCGGGCGGGCCTGAAGGACGGCTCGTTTGAGATCGTCGTCGGCACCCATGCGGTGTTGAGCGATCAGGTCGGATTCAAGGATTTGGGTCTTGTTATTGTTGATGAAGAGCAGCATTTCGGCGTCAAGCACAAGGAGAAGCTGAAGGGGCTGCGCGCCGACGTTCACTTGCTGACCCTGACCGCGACGCCGATCCCGCGGACGCTGCAGATGGCGCTGTCGGGCATCCGCGAGATGTCGATCATCGCCACCCCGCCGGTCGATCGTCTGGCGGTGCGGACCTATGTGACGCCATGGGACCCGGTGCTGGTGCGCGAGGCCCTGCTGCGCGAAAAATACCGCGGCGGGCAGGCCTATTATGTCGTGCCGCGCCTGGCCGACCTGCCCGACATCGAGCAATTCCTTCGCGAGAAGGTGCCCGAGATCAAATTCGTGGTCGGCCACGGCCAGATGTCGCCGACCCAGCTGGAAGACGTGATGAGCGCCTTCTACGACGGCAGCTATGATGTGCTGCTGTCGACGACGATTGTTGAGTCCGGACTTGATGTTCCGACAGCCAACACATTGATTGTGCACAAGGCCGACATGTTCGGCCTCGCCCAGCTGCACCAGATCCGCGGCCGCATCGGACGGGCCAAGGCGCGGGCCTTCGCCTATCTGACCACGCCGCCGAACAAGCCGATCAGCCTGTCGTCCGAGCGGCGGCTGCAGGTGCTGCAGTCGCTGGACAACCTCGGGGCCGGCTTTCAGCTGGCCAGCCACGACCTCGATCAGCGCGGCGGCGGCAATCTGCTGGGCGACGAGCAGTCGGGCCATATCCGCGAAGTCGGGGTCGAACTGTACCAGCAGATGCTGGAGGACGCCGTGTCCGAACTGCGCCTGTCGGGCGAGGGCGGCGGGGTTGTCGACCGCGGCTGGTCCCCGGCGATCAATGTCGGGGCCGCGGTGCTGATCCCGGAGGAATACGTTCCCGATCTGAACGTGCGCCTGAGTCTGTATCGGCGGCTGTCTGACGCGGAAAACAGCGAGACGCGCGAGGCGCTGGCCGCCGAACTGATCGACCGGTTCGGCCCCTTGCCGGACGAGGCGAAACAGCTGCTGCGCATCGTCGGCATCAAGGCCAACTGCAAGACGGCCTGTATTGAGCGGATCGACATCGGGCCCAAGGGGGCTGTGTTGACCCTGCGCAACAACGAGTTCCCCAATCCGATGGGACTGGTCGGGCTGATCCAGAAGAACCACGCCTTCTGGAAGCTGCGCCCGGACCAGAAGATCGTGGTCAAGGGCGAGTGGGATACGGCGGCGGAGCGGCTGAAGGTGGCCGAAAGGATCACCGCCGATCTTGCACGGGTCGCCACCGCCTGAGGCTGGGAAGCAGGCGTCACAGTCTCTAGGCTGACCTCCGCGAGTCGCGGCCGATGGGCGGCGACGGGAGGGGACGGCCATGGCGCGCAAGCCCACGACATCCGCCGGCGCAGGCCAGCGCGCCTCGGCCGTGAAGAAGGCGTCGCCCGGCGTTGCTGTCCCGGAGTCGAGCACGCCCCTGCCGCCGCCGGCGCGCAAGCCGATCTGGACCCACCTCTATTTTCAGGTGCTGGTCGCCATCAGCCTCGGCGCCCTGATCGGTCATTTCTGGCCGGTCTTCGGCGAGAGCCTGAAGCCGCTGGGCGACGCCTTCATCCGGCTGGTGAAGATGATCATCGCCCCCGTGATCTTCCTGACTGTGGCGACCGGGATCGCCCACCTGCGCGACCTCGGCAAGCTGGGCAAGGTGGTCGGCAAGGCCTTCGCCTACTTCCTGACCTTCTCGACCCTGGCCCTGATCATCGGTCTGGTCGTGGCCAATGTGGTGCGGCCGGGCGCGGGGATGAATGTGGACCCGGCGACGCTCGATCCGGCGGCGGTCCAGACCTATGTCGCCAAGGCCCACGATACCGACATCATCGCCTTCCTGATGAACATCATCCCCGAGACCGTGGTCGGCGCCTTCGCCGGCGGCGAGATCCTGCAGGTGCTGTTTTTCGCCATCCTGTTCGGCATATCGCTGGCCGTCATCGGCGAGCGGGCCCAGCCGGCGATGGCGGTTCTGGAGAGCGTGTCCGAGGCCTTCTTCAAACTGGTCGCCATCCTGATGAAGGCGGCGCCGATCGGGGCGTTCGGCGCCTTCGCCTTCACCATCGGCCGCTACGGCATTGAGTCGGTGGTCAACCTCGCGGCGCTGGTGGCGACCTTCTACCTGACCTCGGCCTTCTTCGTGGTGGTGGTGCTGGGCGCCGTGGCGCGGTTCAACGGCTTCTCGATCTTCAGGCTGATCCGCTACCTCAAGGAGGAGCTGCTGCTGGTGCTCGGCACCTCGTCATCCGAGGCGGCCCTGCCCAGTCTGATCGAGAAGATGGGCCGGGCCGGCTGCGACAAGTCGGTGGTCGGGCTGGTGGTGCCGACGGGCTATTCGTTCAATCTGGACGGCACCAATATCTACATGACGCTGGCGGCCCTGTTCATCGCCCAGGCGTGCGGCATCGACCTGTCGCTGGGCGACCAGCTGCTGCTGCTGGCCGTGGCCATGCTCAGCTCCAAGGGCGCGGCGGGCGTCACCGGGGCCGGCTTCATCACCCTGGCGGCGACACTGGCGGTCGTACCCAGCGTCCCGGTGGCGGGTATGGCCCTGATCCTCGGCGTCGACCGCTTCATGAGCGAGTGCCGGGCCCTGACCAATTTCATCGGCAATGCGGTGGCCACGATCGTGGTGGCGAAGTGGGAGAAGGGACTGGACCGCGAGGCGCTGGATCGCGCGCTGGCGGGCGGGCCGACGCCAGTCGTCGTCGGCAGCCGGGAATCGGACGACGACTAACCCCGCGCGGCGCGTTCCAGCTCGGCGATGTTCAGCCGCTTCATATGCATCATGGCCTCGAACACCCGCTTGCGAACGGCCGGGTCGGGATCGGCGAGGAAGCGGTTCATCGCATAGGGCACGATCTGCCACGACAGACCGTAGCGGTCCTTGACCCAGCCGCACTGCTCGGCCTCGGGCACGGCCGACAGGGCCTCGGTCAGGCGGTCGACCTCGGCCTGATCCTCGCAGTCGATCTGCAGGGAGATCGCCTCTGTGAAGGTGAAATGCGGTCCGCCGTTCAGGGCGGTGTAGCGGTTGCCGGCAAGGGTGAACTCGACCAGCAGGACGTCGTCGGCCTTGCCGCCGGGATAGTCGCCCGGCGAGCGGATAACGGCGTCGATGCGCGAGTCCGGCAGGAGGGAGACATAGAAGTTGACAGCCTCCTCGGCCTGTTTGTCGAACCACAGGCAGGGGATGGTCTTCTGGCGCGGGGGCAGTGCGGTCATGGGGAGCTCCTTGGCGGGTGGAGCATCTATATTAAACTATTAGGTTAAATGCAAACCTCTGAAGCCGCCTTGCGGTTCCAGGGCCGGCTGGGCAAACAGGCGCCCATGACAGCGACCCTCTACGGCATCCCCAACTGCGACACGGTCAAGAAGGCGCGTGTCTGGCTGGACCAGCACGGACTGGCCTTCGATTTTCACGACTACAAGAAGGCAGGGATCGACCGGCCGCGGCTGGAGGCGTGGGTGGCGGAGCATGGCTGGGAGACAGTGCTGAACCGCGCCGGCACGACGTTCCGGGCCCTGCCGGATTCAGACAAGGCGGAGCTGAATGCGAGCAAGGCCGTCGCCCTGATGCTGGCCCAGCCGTCGATGATCAAACGGCCGGTGCTGGATATGGGCGACCGGACCCTGGTCGGGTTCAAGCCCGAGCGGTACGCAGCGATCCTGACCTAGCGCGGCCGGTCCAGCCCCTCACGGCTGCGCAGCCAGCGGATCACGGCTGCCCGCTCCGCAGCGGTCCCGCCCTGATAGGGCATATCGCCGCCGGGCACGGCGGCCTCGGGGTCGGACAGGTAGCGATCCAGGCTGAACTCGTCCCAGACCAGACCCCGTCTCCCGGCCTCCCGCAGGGCGTCTGAATAGGCGAAGCCGTCGAGGGTCCCGGCGCGGCGGCCGAAGACGCCGTTCAGGCTGGGTCCGGTGACGTCGCGGTCGTCCGGCCGCAGCGAGTGGCAGGCCTGACAGCGCTGAAAGGCGCGCGCGCCGGGATCGACCGCGGCCTGCATTGGCGGGGCTCCGAGCATGGCGACAAGCAGCCAGACGATCGGCATGTCTCAGTCGCCGTGCCGGATGACCACCAGCCGGTCGGTTCCGGATTCTGCGCCCCAGACCTCACCGGGGCGCCCCAGCATCTGCCGGACGTTCGCGCCGGGACGGTCGCTGGGGAAACTCTGGAATGTCTCAGTCTCGGGGTCGAAACGCACAATGGCGTTGGCCGCGAAGTCGGTCAGCCAGACCTTGTCGGTCTCGTCGACATAGACGGAATAGGCCTTCGGGGCCTCGCCCGGCAGTTTCCAGGTTCGCCAGCTGCCGTCCCGGGGGTCGTGAACGCTGACGTTGCCGCTGTTCCATTCGCTGACCCAGATGCGGCCCTGACTGTCGGACCAGACCCGGCGTGCGCCCTGGTTCGGCGTCGGCGGCTCGACGATGGTCGCCTCGCCCGTGTCGGGGTCGACCCTGGCGATGTGGCTTCCGGCCAAAGATGCGTACCAGACATCGCCCGAGGGCGCGGTGGTGATCCCGTAGGGGCCACGGCCACGCGGCGCGGCCCAGACCTGCATATCGTCGGTGGCCGGGTCGAGCCGTCCATAGAAGCCGGTCTGTCCGGTGAACCAGATGCGGCCGCGCTGATCGAAGGTCGCGGTGTTCATGTTCACGGGACCGGTGTCGGCGGGCAGGGGCCAGACCTTGACCTTCCGCGTCGCGCGATCAACGCGGACAATGGCGTTCTGGCCGCCGTCAGTGATCCAGGCGTTCCCGTCGGGGCCGACGATGACGCCGTGGGGGGCCGAGCCCTCGCCCAGCGGTACGATCACGGTCTCGCCGGTCGCGGGGTTCAATATGCCGTGGCCACCGCCGCGCTGGACGGTCCACCAGACCTCGCCGTCCGGAGTGACCGCCACATCATGGGCGCGACCGCCCGGCGGCACGTCATAGTATTGCACCTGCTGGGCGCTGGCCGGCGCGGTCGCGGCGATCATCGCGGCTGCAGACAGGGCCATCAAGAAGCGGTTCATGTGGAGACCTCCCTCAACGAAGCGAGCCACCATACCGTATTGTCGCCGCCGGGGCTGCGGCCGAAGCGCGCGGTCAGCCTTCGACGTCGACCTCGGGCCGGTCGTGGCCGTCGGCGCGCTCGGTGATCCAGCGACCCGAGATGTCGGCGTATTCGATCAGCGTGTCCGCGTCGGGGACCTTCTGCTCGCGCGACGCCCCTACGGCCGCGGCGCGGGCGGAATCGTGGTCGGGGAAGGTCTCGGAATAGGTGCCGCCGAGCTGATAGGCCCAGCCTCCGTCGTGTTCGACGATGCGATAGGTGATCTGGACCATGGGGCGCGGGCTCCGGCCGGGCGTGGAAGGGGCGTCGTCTAGCCAACGCGGGGCCCCGGGCGACGTTGCACGCGCACCCCTGAGGACGCCCGAAAAGTCACATCTGCTGCATCCACTGGCGACGACGGCCCCGACTACCCTATGAAGGCGCGGGCGATGGGCTCTGCGCGGCAAGGGGTGGCGACGATGGAAGACCTGTTCCGTTCCTATTGGTGGCTGATGTTTCCACTGGCGTGGTTCGTGTTCGGAGGCTTCTCCAGCTTCCTGAACTATCGCCGCCAGAAGGATACGCTGAAACTGATCCAGACCTATGCCGAGAGGGGCCAGGAGCCGCCGGCGGCCCTGCTCAGGGTGCTGGAGCGTCCGATCGACGACAGCGGCATGTGGGAGAGCTCAAGCGACGAGCGCAGAGGCCGCCCCGGCGACGGCTCGTGGTTCTCGGTGGTGCTGTTCGGGGTCATGGCGGGCGGATTCGCCTATGCCAGCTGGGCCGACATCTACGGCGCGGGCGACGCCTTCCTGATCGTCAGCTTCGTGCTGGGCGCCCTGTGCCTGGCTTCACTGGTCTCGGCCCTGCGCAGCGGTGGGCGCGGTCCGCGGGGCTGATGTCGGTCGGGGACGCAGGCCGTGGGGGGCATACAGACCGACGCCGAGCTGGTGAGCCGTGCGCTCGCCGGCTCGGACGCGGCCTTTTCGCGCCTGATCGAACGACATCAGGCGGCCGTGCGCGGCTTCCTGCGGCGGATGCTGGGCGGCGGCTGGGCCGAGGCGGACGACGTGGCCCAGGACGCCTTTCTCGCGGCCTGGGGGGCGCTGCGTTCGCTCAGGGAGCCCGCGCGGGTCCGCGCCTGGCTGTGCGGCATTGCCTGGCGCAAGGCCCAGGATCGCATCCGGTCTTCGCGGCGCAGCGCCGCCCGCGACAATATCTGGCTGGAGACGGTCGAGACCCCCGCCGGGGTGTCACCCGAAGACCGGTTGTCCGTCGTGGCGGCCATGGCCGACCTGCCGCCGGATGTGCGCGCCTGTGTCGCCCTGTGCCTCGGCGACGGCTGGTCGCATGGGGAGGCGTCGATGGCTCTGGGCTTGCCTCTGGGCACGGTGAAGTCGCATGTTGCGCGGGGACGGGCGCGTTTGCTCAAGGCGCTGGGAGGTCCGGATGACGCCTGAACAGAAGCTGTCCGCCCTGTTCGCCGCCGAGGCTCCGCCCGCGCGCGACTATGTCTTTCAGGCCCGCATGGCCCAGGCGATCGCCCTGCGCCGGGCGTGGATGACGGTGGGCGCCCTCGTGCCCTGGGCCGTGGCCGCCGTCGCCCTGCTATGGGCCCTGATCCCCGTGGTCGGGCCGATGAGCGACAGTCTGGGCGCTGCATTGCAGCCCGCCGCCGCCATGCTGGCCGGGGCTGCGGTCACCGCCGTCGCCGCCCTGTGGCTGTCGCGTCGCTTCAATGGGCGCTTCCGGGGACCGTTCAACGCAGGCTGAGGGCCGTTCGCCGGCCTTACGAAAGTTTCACCTGCCGGATCGCATCTGTACGGCCCCGCCAACGCCTCTTGTTGTCAGAAGGCCGAAGCATCACGCTGTGGGCCGATACGAACTCAAGGAGACTACGCAGTGGATGAAGTTTTTATTCCGATCGCGATGTTCGCGATGATTGCGGCGATTGTGATCGTTCCGACCTGGCTCAAGAGCAAGGAACGGCGCGAAATGCAGGCGACTTTGCGGGCGTCTCTGGACAAGGGGCAGCCGTTGCCTCCCGAAGTCATCGACGCACTGACCCGCCAGACCGTCAAACCGCCGGCGAGCGCCACGCGCGATCTGCGCACCGGCGTGATCCTGCTGGCGCTGTCGCTCGGGATCGCCGCCACCTTCTCCTTCATCGGCTACAGGTTCGGAGAAGATGAGGCCTGGGGCTTCGGAGCCTTCGCCGCCATCCCCGGCGCCATGGGTCTGGCCTTCATCGTCCTCAGCGTCTTCAACAAGAACAAGGACTGAGGCCGGGTCAGACGGGGGAAATCAACATGACCCAACCCTTGGTCGACCGGCACGACGTCGAGCTCGCCGCCCTCGCGGCGGCGGGCGGACGGCGGGAGTTCGGAGAACTGGTGCGTCGCCACGGCTCGGCGGTGCGCGGCCTGCTGCGGCGGATGGGGGCCCAGCCCTCCCTCGCCGACGACATCGCCCAGGACGCCTTTATCCAGGCGTTCGAGCGTTGCGCCGAATTCCGCGGCGAGGGCACCTTCGCCGCCTGGGTCAGGCGCATCGCGGCGCGCCTCTACATCAAGCGGGTCGCCAAGGAAGCCCGCTATGTCGCCGAGGTCGAGAATGAAGACGCCGCGCCCGCGGCCAATCATGCGGACCGGGTCGACCTCGACGAAGCCCTGAAAGGCCTCAGCGAGCCCGAACGACTGTGTGTCTCCCTTTGTCACGGGGCCGGCATGGCGCATCCAGAGATCGCCGCCGCCCTTAATTTGCCACTCGGCACGGTGAAATCTCATGTCAAACGTGGTCTGGATAAACTCCGTGCGCGGCTCCAGCCGTCCGGACAGTCCCTGGGGAGCGCGCAGCATGTCGGCTGACGAGTTCGATCCTGAAATCGAGCGCCTGTTCGCGCGCTCGCCCCAGATGCCCGACGCCGCCCTGTTCACCGCCCGGGTCGAACAGCAGCTGCAGAAGGGCTCTCACGTCCGTTTCCTCGCCCTCGGCCTCGCCGGGGTCATCGGCGGCGTCGTGGCGGTCCGCGAGACCATGAGCGTCAACCTCGGCTCCGGCGACGGCGTCGTGGCCGGCAATGCGCTGGGTCAGGGCATCCGCAGCGTCTCGTTCAACACCCAGGGCGCGGTCCAGACGGGTCTCGACCAGCTGGGTCTCGCCAATCTGGAGCTGGGCTCCATGGGCGGGATGCAGATGTTCTGGATCGCCGCCGGGGCCCTGATCGCCGTGGCCGCCGCCGGGGTGATGAAGCTGTCGCAGGACATCTGATTCCGGTTTTGCGCTCGTCATCCTCGGGCTTGACCCGAGGATCAGACGCAGTTGCGAACTGTCTGGAAGACGGCGGCCCACGGACGGTGACCACAAAGCCGACCGGCCTGCGACGGAACATCTGATCCTCGGGTCAAGCCCGAGGATGACGGCGGGGGTGGGTATCCTTATGATGCTGGCTACCCAGCAGGAGGACCTCCCCATGTCCAGCCAGAAGCAGGAAGCGGTCAAACGCATCGCCGCTCCCGACATCCGCGCCCGCAAGGGCGGCGAGCCGATCGTTTGTCTGACGGCCTATGACGCCCCGACCGCCACCCTGCTGGACGACCACTGTGACCTGCTGCTGGTCGGCGACAGCGTCGGCATGGTGGTCCACGGCATGCCCAACACTGTCGGGGTGACGCTGGAGATGATGATCCTGCACGGCCAGGCCGTCATGCGCGGCTCCCGCCGGGCCATGGTGGTCATCGACATGCCGTTCGGCAGCTATGAGGGCGGCAAGGAGCAGGCCTATCAGAACTGCGCCCGCGTGATGAAGGAGACCGGCGCCCAGGGGGTGAAGGTCGAAAGCGGTCCCACGGTGGCGGAAACCATCGCCTATCTGGTCCAGCGTGGCATTCCGGTCATGGGCCATGTGGGCCTGCGGCCCCAGGCCGTGCTGACCGACGGGGCCTTCAAGGCCAAGGGCCGCACCGACGAAGAGCGGCTGCGTGTCATGAGCGAGGCCGAGGCCACCGCCGACGCCGGAGCCTTCGCCGTGGTGGTCGAGGGCGTGGCCGAGGGGCTGGCGCGCGACATCACCCTGGCCATCGACAAGCCCACCATCGGCATCGGCGCGTCGTCCGCCTGCGACGGCCAGATCCTGGTCACGCCCGACATGCTCGGCCTGTTCGACTGGACCCCGAAATTCGTCCGCCGCTACGCCGATATGCGCGGCGACATCGACCGGGCCGTGGCGAGTTACGCCGCCGACGTGAAGGCCCGCCGTTTTCCTGCCGAAGTCGAGACCTACTTCTCGAAAAAGCCCGCCACGCCCTAAGCCGTGCGTTGCGGCGGGGCAGGGGACCCTCTAGGGTCCGGCCGGACTGATTTTCAGCGGCCTGACAGCCGTTTTCTGGGGGCGACGTATCCGTGGTTGATGTCTTCGAGCAGGTCGAGGAGGAGCTTCGCTCCGACCGCTACAAGCGGCTGGCCCGCACCTGGCTGCCCGTCGCGGGCGGGGTGCTTCTGATCGCCCTGATCGCCGCCCTGGCCTTCTGGGGCTGGGACAGCTGGCAGACGTCGAAGGCCGACAAGGCTTCCGTCGCCTACGATCGCGGTCTGGAATCGCTCGAGGCCAACAATCCGGTCGGGGCCGACGCCGCCTTCATCCAGGCAGCCAAGGACGGCAACGGCGCCTACAAGGTCATGGCCCTGAGCCAGCGCGCGGGCATCGCCCTCGCCGCCAACCGCGTTCCCGACGCGATCGCGCTGCTGGACGAGGCGGCCAAGGCTTCCGGCGACCCGCTCCTGTCCGACCCCGCCGCGCTCAAGGCCGCCTGGCTGGCCATGGACACTGAAACCCTGGAACAGATCGAGGCCCGTCTTGAGCCCCTGGCCAAGGATGGCCGCCCGTTCAGCGCCTTCGCTCTGGAAGCTTTGGCTATGGCCCGGCTCCAGCACGGTCAGGTCGCCCCGGCCCGTGAGGCGCTGGTGCTGCTCAAGAACGGCCTGGACACCCCCGATATCGTCACCCAGCGCGCCGACCTCGCCATCGCGGCGATCGACGCCGGCGGCGCGCCCGGTCTCGCCGCCATCGTTCGCGCCCAGGCCGCCATTCCCGTCGCCCCGCCTGCTCCGGTCGCCGCTGCGGCGCCCGCTGCCGGTCCGGCCCGCCCTTGATCCCCGCTTTCAGGACGTACCCCATGAATCGCGTGCTTAAAGTCGCCCTGTTGAGCGGTCTGGCCGTCTCTCTCGCCTCGTGCAGCACCGTGCAGGGGATGCTGCCGTTCGGCCTCGGCCGGGACAACACGCCCCAGGCCACCGCCAGCGAGGGCCAGCGGATTTCGGTGCTGGAGTTCGAACAGGCGCTGGTCCCGTCGGCCGCCCTGTCTGGCCGTGACTTCTTCATCCCCGGACCCCAGGCGGCGACCGCCTGGACCCAGCCCGGCGGAAACGCCGAAAATGCGGTCGAGCATGTGATCGCGGCCGCGGAATTTACCGTCGCCTGGCGTCGTGGAATCGGCGCCGGTTCGTCGCGCACGCGTCAGGTCATGGCGCCGGTCGTGGCCGACAACGGCAGGGTCTTCGTGCTGGATGGCGAGGCCACGGTTTCCGCCCTCGACGCCGGAACGGGCGCCCAGGCCTGGCGGACCAACATCAAGCCGGCCGAGGACTCACGCCGCACCGGCTTCCTCGGCATGGGCGGCCGGTCTGACGGCGGCGGCTTCGGCGGCGGCGTCGCGGTCGGCGGCGGCAAGGTCTTCGTGTCCTCGGGCTATCGCACCGTCACCGCCATCGATCAGGCCTCCGGCGCCGTGATCTGGACCACCCCGGTCGATGTGCCGATCCACAGCGCCCCGACGGTCTCGGGCAGCCGGGTCTTCGTCGTCGACGTCGAGAACCAGATTCAGGCCTTCGACACCGCGACCGGCCGTCAGGACTGGTCCTATCGCGGCATTCCCGAGCCGGCCCGCCTCATGCGCGCCACCAGCCCGGCGGTGACCGGCGATACGGTGATCGCGCCCTTCTCGTCCGGTGAAGTGGTGGCCCTGCGCGCCTCCACCGGCCAGTCGCTGTGGCAGCAGGTCCTCTCGCGCACCAGCCGAACCAGCGCCCTGTCTGAAATCCGCGACATCGCCGGTCGGCCCGTTATCAGCCGCGGCGTCGTTTACGCCGTCAGCCATTCGGGCGTGCTGTCCGCCATGGACATCCGCTCGGGCCAGCCGAAATGGGCGCCCCTGCCGATCGCCGGCGTCAATGCGCCCCTGCCGGTTGGCGACGTGATCTATGTCGTGTCCAAGGACGGCGAATTGACCGTCATCAACCGCGACACCGGCCAGATTTACTGGACCCGCAATCTCAATGAGGGCCGCGTCCGCCAGGAGGGCGGCATGTTCGGCTTCTTCGATCGCACGGTGCGGCCGGTCTGGTCGGGCCCGCTGATGGCCTCGAACCGGCTGGTGCTGACCAATTCGGACGGCGAACTGGTCGCCTTCGATCCCAAGACCGGCGCCCAGACAGCCTCGATCCGCCTGGGCGGGCCGGTCTATATCGCTCCGGCCGCCTACAACGGCGCCCTCTATGTTCTCACCGACAAGGGCGATCTCGTCAGCATTCGCTGACCTGGCCCATTTTTGCTTCAGGTCGATTCGACCTGAATCCAAAAAATGGCCCTACTTTATTTGGCGCGATGATCTGGGTTCAGATGCTAAGAGCATCTGAACCGATATCGCTCGGCCCCCGAACTGCGTTAGAAGGCCGACATGGCTCTCAAAGTCGCCATCGTCGGCCGCCCCAATGTGGGCAAGTCGACCCTGTTCAACCGCCTGGTGGGCAAGCGCCTGGCGCTGGTCGACGACCGGCCGGGGGTGACCCGCGACCGCCGCTACGCCGACGGCAACATCGGCGACATGGACCTGACCCTGATCGACACCGCCGGCTATGAGGACGTCACCGACGGCAGCCTCGAATCCCGCATGCGCGAGCAGACCGAAGCGGCGCTGGAAGACGGCGACCTGATCCTGTTCATGATGGACGCCCGCGAGGGCGTGACCTCGCTGGACCAGATCTTCGCCGACCGCCTGCGCAAACAGCACAAGCCCGTCATCCTTCTGGCCAACAAGTCCGAGAGCCGTGAGAGCGGCGGCGGCATCGGCGAGGCATACTCACTGGGCTTCGGCGAGCCGGTCGCCATTTCGGCCGAGCACGGCGAGGGTATGGCCGACCTCTACGCCGCCGTGGTCGCCGCCAGCGCCGACATCTTCATCGAAGAAGTCGACGAGCCCGACAAACCGATCCGGATCGCCATCATCGGCCGCCCCAACGCGGGCAAGTCGACCCTGATCAACCGCCTGATCGGCGAGGATCGCATGCTGACCGGCCCCGAGGCCGGCATCACCCGCGACAGCATCTCGGTCGACTGGGAATACGAGGGCCAGAACATCCGTCTGGTCGACACCGCCGGCATGCGCCGCAAGGCCCGGGTGCAGGAGAAGCTGGAGAAGCTGTCGGTCGCCGACACCATCCGCGCCATCACCTTCGCCGAGGTGGTCGTACTGGTCATGGACAAGGACGACGCCTTCGACACCCAGGACCTGCAGCTGGCCGATCTGGTCGAGCGCGAGGGCCGGGCGCTGGTCTATGTCGCCGCCAAATGGGACCTGGAGGAAAGCCCACAGGCCAAGCTGGCCAAGCTCACCCAGATGGCTGAGGACAAGCTGCCCCAGCTGAAGGGCTCGCCCTTTGTGGCCCTGTCGTCGCACAGCGGCCGGGGCGTCGAACGGCTGATGCCCGCCGTGTTGCAGGCCCACGCGACGTGGTCGGTGAAGGTCAAGACCAAGGACCTCAACACCTGGCTGGCCCTGGCCACCCAGAGGCATCCGCCTCCCGCCGTCGACGGCAAGCGGATCAAACCCAAATACATGGCCCAGACCAAGGCCCGCCCGCCGACCTTCGTGTTGATGGCCAGCCGCGCCGAGTCCATGCCGGAGCAATACAAACGCTATCTGGTCAACAACCTGCGCGAGTCGTTCGACCTGCCGGGCACGCCGATCCGCCTGCTGGTCAAGTCGGGCAGCGAGAACCCCTATGCGCCGGGCGGCTCCAAGTCGGGCCCCGAACGCTACAAAGGCGACGCCAAGACCGCGCCGCGCAAGGTCATCAAGAAGGCCGAGCGCGCCGAGATGCTGTCCAACCTGCCCGGCAAGGCGCTGGAGCAGAAGAAGGCCGGCAAGACCAAACTCAAGCCGCTGGCCGGGTTGAAGGCCAGCGCCAACAAGAAGGCCGGCTCGTCCGTCGCGGTCCAGAAGGGCGCGCGGGGCGGGGCGCGTCAGGTGTCGCGGTCAGGCCGGGTTCGGACCGGGCAGAAGCACCTGCCGAAGAAGTAGGGTCGCCGACGGGTTCAAAGGCGGCGGGCTGCCAGAAGCGGCATGAAGCCGAACACGACCTGGCCAAGGACGCCGATCGCGCCAGCCGGGGTCGCATAGGCTGCGAACTGCTGGGCCAGCGGGCGATCGAACAGCAGAAGTGACAGCGTCGTCTCAACCACCATGAGCAGGGTGAAGGCGGTGAAGCCCATGGTTAGCCTTTCCGGCGCTTTCGCCGGGACAGAAAACCTGCGTGCGGTCCACCCGGCGGCGAGCCAGCTGATGAAAAGAACAATCGGCGTCTCGATGAGCACCGCGACGACGTCGCCGGTTCTGGGGGCCACGAAAAGCGTTCGGACGACGCCCAGCATGAAGGCAAGGCTGAAGACGATGGCGAAATAGGTCGCTGCTGATGCGAGCGTCCGACGCATCGTCAGATCAGCGCCGCCACGCCCGGTCCCGCTGACCAGTCCTTGAAGCTGACTTCCAGCGGCGGCTCCAGGTCGCCGCGCGCCAGTTCGACCATCAGCGGGCCGATGACCGACGGATGCACGACATCCTCCGGGTCCTCGCCCGGAAAGGCCTGGGCTCGCATCGCCGTCCGCATCCGGCCCGGATCGATGATCGACACCCGGATCGGCGTGGATTCGATCTCGTCGGCCCAGCATTTCACCAGCGCCTCGGCGCCGGCCTTGGTCGCGGCGTACATGCCCCAGAAGGCTCGGGGCGCGGCGGCCACGCTGGTCGTGATGTAGACGGCGCGCCCGGCGTCTGACGCCTTGAGCAGGGGCTCAAGCGAGCGGATCAGGCGATAGACGGCGGTGAAGTTCGTCTTCTCGACCTTGGCCCAGACGCGGGGGTCGGCGTGGCTGACCGGCGTCAGGCCCGAGGCCCCCATGGTCGCCGCCGCCTGCACCCAGACGTCCAGCCGGCCAAAACGCTCATAGATGGCGCCGCCCAGCCGGTCGATCGCCCCGCCGTCCACCAGATCGAACGGGATCAGGGTCGCGTGTTTGCCGGTCGCGGCGAAGATGGCGTCGTCCAGCTCCTCTAGGCCGCCCACCGTGCGCGCCGTGGCGATCACATGCGCGCCGGCCCTGGCCAGCGCGAGGGCGCTCTCATAGCCGATGCCGCGCGACGCCCCGACGATGAGGGCGATGCGGTCCTTGAGGGGGAGGTCAGTCATGGCGGGCCTGATAGCGCGCCGTCACGCCGGCCGAAAGCGAAACCGGATCAGAAACCGGGCGCCGGTTGCCACAGGCTGAAGCTGACGCCCTGATCGTCGGCGACCACGGCCGTCCGCCCGGAGGCGCCGTCCGACGGCACGGCAGTCCGGCCGCCCAGTTCGACCACGCGCTCGCAAAGGGCGTCCACGTCGGCGACCCGGAAATAGAGGTGCTCATTATTCTTCGGCCGCTCGACCTTGATGAAGCCGAAGGACGGCTGGCCGCCGGCGACATGGGCGTAATTCGGATGCGATTCCGCTTCGTCGAAGGACCAGCCGAACAGGGCGGAATAGAAGGCCCGCGCCTTGTCGATGTCCGCCGTGTCGATGGTGAAATAGCCGAGCTGGATCATGGGGCGTTCCGTGGCGTGACGATCCGGCCCGGGCGCGTGCGGCGCCCGGACCGATCTCGCTGTTAAGCGCTGACCAGAAGCGAAAGTTGCCGCGCGGCGACCTCGCGGCCGCCTTCCTCGATCTCGCGGTCCAGCAGGCGGGTCGGGTATTCGCCGGTGAAATAGTGGTCCGTGAACTGCGGCTGGCGCGGATCGCGCGGTCCGGCCTCCATGGCGTCGTACAGGCCATCGACCGACAGGAAGCCCAGGGAGTCGACCTCAAGGTGGGCCCGCATCTCCTCCAGCGTCATATTGGCGGCGATCAGCTGGTCCCGCTCGGGCATGTCGATGCCGTAGAAGTCCGGCCACAGGATCGGCGGCGAGGCCGAGCGCAGATGCACCTCTGTCGCGCCCGCGGCCCGCACGGCCCGCACCAGTTTCACCGAGGTCGTGCCGCGCACGATGGAATCGTCGATCAGCACCACCCGCTTGCCTTCCAGCACCGACCGGTTGGGGCTGTGCTTCATCCGCACGCCCTTCTGCCGGGCGCCCTGGCTGGGCTGGATGAAGGTGCGGCCCAGATAGTGGCTGCGGATGATCCCCATCTCATAGGGAATGCCGCTCTCCTGCGCATAGCCCAGCGCCGCCGGCACGCCGGAGTCTGGCACAGGCACCACGACATCGGCCTCGACCGAATGCTCGCGGGCCAGCTTCATACCCATCCGCTTGCGCACGCCATAGACCGAGCGGCCGTTCACGACGCTGTCCGGGCGCGCGAAATAGACATATTCGAACAGGCAGGGCCGCGCCCCGCGGGTCGGGAAGGGCTTGAGCGACTTCAGTCCCTCGTGGTCGATGACGATGACCTCGCCGTGCTCGACGTCCCGTTCGAAGGTCGCGCCGATGGTGTCCAGCGCGCAGGTCTCGGACGCCAGCACCCAGGCTTCGCCCAGCTTGCCCAGCACAAGCGGACGGATGCCCAGCGGGTCGCGGGCGCCGATCAGCTTGGATCGGGTGGCGCAAACCAGGGCGTAGCCGCCCTCGATCCGGCCGATGGCGTCGATGAAGCGGTCGACGATCTTGGCCTTACGGCTGCGGGCGATCAGGTGGAGGATGACTTCGGAGTCCGAGGTCGACTGAAAGATGGCGCCTTCGCCGACCAGCTGGTTCCGCAGATAGAGGTGGTTGGTCAGATTGCCGTTGTGGGCGATGGCGATGCCGCCCTGGTCCAGATCGGCGAACATCGGCTGGATGTTGCGCAGGAAGCTGCCGCCGGCGGTGGAATAGCGGGTGTGGCCGACAGCCGCCGAGCCCGGCATGCGATCCGAAAGGTCGGTTCCGCCGAAGGCCTCGCCGACCAGGCCCATGTGGCGTTCGGTATGGAAGCGGGTGTCGTTGACGCTGGCGATGCCGCAGGCTTCCTGCCCGCGGTGTTGAAGGGCGTGCAGACCGAGGGCGACGACCGCCGAGGCGGCGTTCTTGTCCGCGCCCCAGACGCCGCAGACGCCGCATTCCAGCCGCGGCCGGTCGTCGTCCGCGTCGCGGTGGTGCGCCCGGTGGACAACCGGGTCAGCGATGGAATGCACGGGACTGCTCATCGTGGGGCTCCGATGACGCGGGGAACTCTAGTCGGCGGCGGACGGCGGCGGAGTATTGTTTGTTTGGGGCGAGGGCAAGGCTTCTTCGCCGGAAAATCCCTCGTTCACGGACGAAGTCACGACCGGCGTCAGGGCGTCGGCGCCCCGGCCGATCCCCGGCAGGACCATCTGGATCATCCGTGCGGCGCCCGCGGTAACGGGCCGCAGCGCGGCCTCGCTGAGCCAGCGCGGCGTGCGCTCGCCCGGCATGGCCGCGACGACGACCAGATGGATGGCGCCCAGCAGGACCAGAGATCGCGCCGCCCCGACGAACACGCCGAGGATGCGATCGACTCCGCCCAGCTGCGGATGGGCCTGGGCCCGCTTCGACAGCACCGAGCCGAAAATGCGGATGCCGAAATAGATCAGCAGGAAGGAGGCGACGGCCGCGGCGATCGTGCCCGCCCAGTCCGGATTGACCAGCGCCCGCCCGAGCGGCGCGGTCAGCGGCAGGGCGACGAGGGCGATGAAGGCCGCCAGCACGAAGCTCAGCAGGGTGATGATCTCGCGTGTGCCGCCACGCACCCAGCCGGCCGCCGCCGAGGCGAGGATGACCAGAATGGCGATTACGTCGAAACCGGTCACTTCTGTCTCCTCCCCATCGCAGATAGGGAGCGGGACCGCGGAAGGCGGTGGAGGGGTGGATTGTGATCTGGCATCGCCCCTCCGTCTCGCTGCGCGAGCCACCTCCCCATTGCTTCGCAACAGAGAGGAGACAAGTGCTCAATAGCGGTTTTGCGAGATTCGTTCGACCGCTTCGGTCAGACGCGTCACCGATGTCACTCCAACGCCCTTGTGCTTGACCGTCAGGGGCGGGGTCAGGGCCCGGTCGAAGCCCAGCTTCTGCGCCTCGCGCAGCCGCGCCTCGGCCCGGCCCACGGCCCGGACTTCGCCGGACAGGCTGATCTCGCCGAACACCACGCAGCCCTGCGGCAGGGGGGTGTCGGTGGCCGAACTGATCAGCGCCGCCGCTGCCGCCAGATCGGCCGCCGGCTCATTGATGCGCAGGCCTCCGGCCACGTTCAGATAGACGTCCTGATCGCCGAACCCGAAGCCGCAGCGCGCCTCCAGCACGGCCAGCACCATGGCCAGCCGCCCGGTGTCCCAGCCCACCACCGCCCGGCGCGGGGTGCCGTAGGCGGATTTTGACACCAGGGCCTGCATCTCGACCAGCACAGGCCGCGAGCCCTCGATGCCGGCGAAGACCGCCGCGCCCGGCGCGCGATCCTTGCTCTCCCCGAGGAACAGGGCGGAGGGATTGGCCACCTCGCGCAGGCCCGCATCGCCCATTTCGAACACGCCGATCTCATCGGTGGCGCCGAAGCGGTTCTTGCCGGCGCGCAGGATGCGGAACGGATAGCCGCGCTCGCCCTCAAAGCTCAGAACGGCGTCGACCATATGCTCGACGACCCGCGGTCCCGCGACCTGACCGTCCTTGGTGACGTGGCCGACTAGGATGACGGCGACGCCCTGCGACTTGGCCAGCCGCACCATTTCGCCGGCGCAGGCGCGGACCTGGGTCACGGAGCCGGGTCCGGCCTCATGGGCGTCGGACCACAGGGTCTGGATGGAATCGACGATGACGATGTCGAACCGCTCGCGCTTCAGCGTGCCGAGGATGTCCCGCAGCGCCGTGGCCGAGGCCAGCTCCACCGGGGCTTTCTCCAGTCCCATCCGCCTCGCCCGTGCGCGGATCTGTTCGACCGCCTCCTCGCCCGAGATATAGGCCACGCGCCGTCCCGACAGGGCGGCACGTCCGGCCACGTCCAGCAGCAGGGTCGATTTGCCGACCCCGGGATCGCCGCTGAGCAGGATCGCCGAACCGGGCACCACGCCGCCGCCGCAGACCCGGTCGAACTCGGCCACGCCGGTGATGATGCGCGGCGGTTCGGGCGTGTCGGACTGAAGGGTCTCGAACTGCACGCCGCGGCCGCGGGCCGCGGCTCCGGTGGCGGGTTTCATGGCGCCAGGCGGGGCCGAGCGGCTCTCCTCGACGATGGAGTTCCACTGGTTGCAGGCCCCGCACTGGCCCGACCATTTGCCATGGACGGCCCCGCAGGCCTGGCAGACATAGATTGCGCCGTCACGAGCCATGGGACCGCCTTACAGGAGTCGGACGCGGCGGGGCAGGGGGCGTTCGCGGGCCTGCGACCGATACTGACGTGGGCCTTTCGTCAGCCCGCCCTTTGCGCATCCGACGGCGCGGTCCATATCTGCGCGCATGGCAATGCGAGGTGATCGGGCGGGACGGCAAGGGGATTCAGTCGCAAAGGCGGCGCAGGCCGGAGCGCCCGCGCCGGTCACGGACGGACCGCCGGCCTGGCGGGCCCTCGGCGATCTGATCCGGCTGGTTGGTCGCTCCAACGCGCCCCAGCTCCGTCTGCGCCTCCTCGCGGCCATCGGCATGACCCTGGGCGGCAAGGGACTGGGCGTGCTGGGTCCGCTGGTCCTCGGCGCGGCGGTCAATCATCTGGCGGCGGGGCAGGGCGCGGCGGTCGCCATCGGCATGGGTTTCGCCGGCTTCGCCGTGGGCTGGGCCTTCGTGCGGCTGCTGTCCGCCATCGCGCCGAACGCCTCTGACGTGGTTTTCGCTCCCGTACGATCTGCGGCCCAGCGGCGCGCCGCGACGGAGACTTTCGCCCATGCGCTCAGCCTGTCGCTGGACTTCCACCAGACCAAACGGTCGGGATCACTGTCCCGGACCATGGACCGGGGCTCGCGGGCGGTCGATTTCCTGCTGCGCATCCTGGCCTTCAACCTGATCCCGACCGGTGTCGAACTGGTGTTGGCCGCGGGCGTTCTGGCCGGACGATACGACTGGCGGTTCGGAGCCGTGGCGGTGGCGGTGGTCGCCGTCTACGCCGCCTCGACCTTCGCCCTGGCCAACTGGCGGCTGGAGCACCGGCGCGAGATGAACGCCGCCGACACCGAGGCCGCCGGCGTCTCGGTCGACGCCCTGCTGAACTATGAGACGGTCAAATCCTTTGGGGCCGAGGCCCGGGCCGCCGGGGCCTATGACCGTGCTCTGGGCGACTACACGCGCGCCGCCCTGAAGGCCAACAGCTCGCTGGCCATGCTGAACATCATGCAGGCGGTGATCATGAATATCGGCCTGGCCGTCATGGCGGTCATGGCCGGGTTCGAGGCGGCGGCGGGCCGGATGGGGCCGGGCGACGTCATGGCGGCTGTGCTGATCATGATCTCTCTCTATGCGCCGTTGAACATTCTCGGCTTCGCCTATCGTGAAATCCGTCAATCTTTCATTGACATGGAGGAAATGTTGAAGGTGACTCGTCAGACGCCGCAGGTCGCAGACGCCCCTGACGCGGCCCCGCTGCCTCGTCCAGCGGACGCCCGTGGAGCAGCCCTGGCCTTTGAACAGGTCGGTTTCCGCCATGACTCCCGCGCCAATGGCCTGGAGGACGTCAGCTTCATCGCCCCGCCCGGCACGACCACCGCCCTGGTCGGGCCGTCCGGGTCGGGCAAGTCGACCATCGTCAAACTGGCCCTGCGGCTGCTGGACCCCCAGGGGGGCCGGGTGCTGATCGACGGGCTGGACGCGCGACAGGTGACGCAGGCCTCCCTGCGCGCCGCCGTCGCCCTGGTGCCGCAGGACGTGGCCCTGTTCAACGACAGCATCCGCGCCAATATCGGCTTCGCCCGGCCCGACGCCGACGAGGCCGCCATCTGGGCGGCGGCCGAGGCGGCCGAACTGGCCAATTTCATTCGGGAGCTGCCCGAAGGCATGGAGACCCGCGTCGGCGAGCGCGGCCTGAAACTGTCGGGCGGCGAACGTCAGCGCGTCGGCATCGCCCGCGCCCTGCTGGCCGATCCCTGCATCCTGATCCTCGACGAGGCTACCAGCGCGCTGGACAGCCGCACCGAGGCCGCCATCCAGAAGACCCTGCGCAAGGCGCGAGCGGGGCGCACCACCCTGGTCGTCGCCCACCGGTTGTCGACCATCGCCGACGCTGACCAGATACTGGTGCTGAAGGCCGGACGGATCGTCGAGCGCGGCGCCCACCACGAATTGGTGGCGCACCTGGGCGGGGAGTATGCGGCCCTGTGGCGCAAACAGACCCGCGGCGCGCGGACGGAGCGTCAGCCGGTCTGAGCCAGCTTCCGCTCGATGACCTCGCTCAGGCTTTGCAGGATGCGGGCGCGTTCTTCAGCCGCCTCCAGCGGCAAGGTCTGCAGCAACCGAAGCGATCGGGCGTGGACGGTGACGATGCGCCAGTCGAAGGCCTCTTCCGGGTCGATCGCGCCGATCAGGTCGCACAGTCCGGAGGCTGCGCGACACAGGTCGTGCAGTTCGAATGGGCCGGCCGCATCGATCAGGGTCGTGGTCGCACGATAGGCTTCATCAAGACGCGACGGCAGGTCTTCAGGACCAGTTGGAGCCGGCACGGCTTCCAGGACGCCGATCCCGGCGTCAATCAGGGAGAGGGCCCGGGCACGCATCGCCTCGATATTTGCGCGAGCCTGGGTCAGCGCCACGCCGATGCTGAGGCCGCCGGCCGAGTCGATCATTTTCGCCAGGTTCGACTTCCGGCGGGGGTGAGTGATGAGGGTCATACAGCCTCTCCCTCGGCTGCGGTGGCGGCTTTTTGGGCCTCGAACTCCCGCTTCCGGATCAGGTCGCCACGACGTTCCTCCCCCGGAGCCGCCGCCATTCGGAAACGGCGATCCGGTCCGAAATAGTCGCCAATCTCGAGGAACGGTCGCTCGTCCTTCGACACCCAGACGATCCGTTCAAGCAGGGTGGTGGCGCTGAACGGCTTGGTGACGATGAAATTGGCGCCGCAATCGCGGGCTTCCGTCACGCGGGATCGGCGGATGTGGGCCGCCGTCATGATCACCGGCACGAAGGCGTTGGGCTCCAGCCCGGACCGGCGCAGCCAGCGAACCAGTTCGAAGCCGTCCATTCCGGGCATCTCGCAGTCGACGACCAACAAGTCGATGTTCTGTTCCTTGAGGATATCCATGGCCTCGGCGGCGCCCTGGCACGCGTAGCGGGTGCGTATGCCGAACCCCATCAGCGCCTGGATCGTCAGGTCCAGCGCGAAGGACGAATCATCGACGACCATGGTCGTCGCACCGGTCAGATTGATAACCGCGCTGTCGCGCAACGCTTCGCCGAGGCCGTTCATGTCAGGGAGAATCGCATGGACGGAGCCCGCAAAGTACACATGATGGGGACGCTGGCAGCTTCCAGTAGCGGAGTGATTAACACGACCGACTGACTAGCCGGCGCGGCCGATGGCGTAGAACCGATCCGCCCGGGCCTTGCGCAGCTGGTCCGGCGTCAGACCCGACAGGGCCGCCAGCTCCTCGGCCAGCACGTCACCGACGGCGGCGATGGCGGCTTCGCGGTCGGCGTGCGCCCCGCCCAGAGGTTCGGGAATGATCCGGTCGACGATCTTCAACTCGACCAGGTCGGGCGCGGTGATCTTCATCGCCATGGCCGCGTCGCGCGCCCGGGCGCCGTCGCGCCACAAGATACCGGCCGCGCCCTCGGGCGAGATCACTGAATAGATCGAATGTTCGAGCATCAGCACCCGGCCCGCGGCGGCGATGGCGATGGCCCCGCCCGAGCCGCCTTCGCCGGTGATGGTGGCGATGGAGGGGACGCCGAGGGTCAGACAGCGTTCGGTCGATCGGGCGATGGCCTCGGCCTGGCCGCGCTCCTCGGCTCCCAGGCCCGGATAGGCCCCGGCCGTGTCCACAAAGGTCAGCACCGGCAGGCCGTAGCGTTCGGCCAGGTCCATCAGCCGAACCGCCTTGCGGTAGCCTTCGGGTCGGGCCATGCCGAAATTGTGGACCACGCGGGTCTGGGTGTCGTGGCCCTTCTCATGGCCCATCAGCACCACGGGCGCGCCGCGGAATCGCGCCAGCCCGCCCAGGATGGCCTGGTCGTCGCCGAACTGCCGGTCGCCCTTCAGCTCGACGAAGTCGGTGAACAGCCCCTCGACATAGTCGACGAAATGCGGCCGCTGCGGATGGCGCGCGACCTGGGTCTTCATCCACGGATCGAGGCTGGCGTAGGTTTTGCGGCGCAGCTGCTCGGCCTTCTTGCGCAGTTGATCGACCTCGGCGTCGAACGAACCGGAGGTCGAGGAGAGCAGATTCAGCTCCTCGATCTTCGCCTCCAGATCGGCGATCGGCTTTTCAAACTCGAGGTAGTGCACGGCCATCAGGCGTCCGGAACAGGCGCGCCGCATGGCGCATCGGAAGGCGGCGGAACCTAGTCAGGTCAACGCCGGGGAGCAAGCGGCGGTTCATTCTTCCCTCGCCAGCGGGTGGTTGTCACGCACCACCTGCGCCAGGCGGTCGGTGGCGACGTGGGTGTAGATCTGGGTCGTGGCGATGTCGGCGTGGCCCAGAAGGGTCTGGACCACGCGCAGGTCGGCCCCGCCTTCCAGCAGGTGGGTGGCGAAGGCGTGGCGCAGGACATGGGGGCTCACCCGGGCCGGGTCGATCCCGGCGTCGACGGCGGCCTGATCCAGAAGTTGGGCGAACCGGCGCGGGGTCAGATGGCCCTTGGCCGAGGCCGAAGGGAACAGCCATGGACTGTCCGGGGTCTTATCGGGACGGGCGGCCTCACAGGCGATCAGCCAGACCTTCACCGCCTCCCGCGCCGAGGCGTTCAGCGGGGCCAGCCGTTCCTTGCCGCCCTTGCCGCGCACGATCAGGAAGGCGGGGTCGCGCCGGACGGCCTCGACCTTCAGCCCCAGCAGTTCCGAGACTCGCAGCCCAGACGCGTAGGCCAGCTCCACCAGCGCCACCATCCGCAGGCCGGCGTGCCCGTCGTGGGTCGCGGCCGCCGCCAGCAGCCGCTCGATCTCCTCGCCGCCCAACGTCCGGGGCAGGCTGCGGCCCTGCTTCGGCGCATCCAGCCGCCGCGAAGGATCATCGGCCCGCCAGCCTTCGCCAAGGGCGAAGCGATAGAATTGCCGCACCGCAGAGCGCCGACGCGCCTGGGTGGCGGGCGACAGGCCGCGGCGGCCCAGGTCGGCGTACCAGGCCTCGACCCCCGCCTCGTCGCCGCGCATCAGACCGCCCGCGATCCCGGCCTCGGCGTCGGCCAGATCGCGGCCATAGGCGGACAGGGTGTGGGGCGAGGCGTCACGCTCGACGGCCATCATTTCCAGAAAGGCCTCGACCTGCGGCGTGCTCATGCGCTTGGGCGCTTTGCGACGGCGACGCTTGGTGTAGAGGGTGGTGGGGTCATGCCGTGCCTGCCGCCGCCCGTTCCGTCGCCGTCCAGCCGCCTCCCGCGAGGCCGGCCGTGAGCCCCGTGGTGGTCGATGACGAACCGATTCCCGTTCATGACCGCACCATAGCCCTGGTCGGGCTGATGGGGGTGGGCAAATCGACGGTCGGACGCCGGCTGGCCAAACGTCTGGGCCTGCCGTTCGCCGACGGCGATATCGAGATCGAGGCGGCGGCAGCCATGACGGTCTCGGACATCTTCTCAAAGCTCGGTGAGTCCGAATTCCGGGCCGGAGAGGCGCGGGTGCTGAAACGCCTGCTGCACGGCCCGCGCATGGTGCTGGCGACCGGCGGCGGGGCGGTTCTCAATCCTGAAACCCGGGCCGAGCTCAAGGCGCGCGCCGTCACGGTCTGGATGCGGGCCGACCTCGAGACGGTGGCCAGCCGGGTGCAACGGCGCGACACCCGCCCGCTGCTGCGCGGCCGGGATCCGCTGGAGGCGCTGACGGCCATGGCCGAGGTGCGCTATCCCTTCTACGCCTGCGCCGATGTGATCGTGGACGTGGCCAGCGGCGCCCATGCCGAGGCGGTCGAGGGCATCGTCCGCGCGCTGGAAACCTACTGGACCGAGGCGACGGCATGAGCACGGTCATCGCGGTCTCCGGCGGCGGCTTCCAGCCCTATGACGTCCTCATCGGCCAGGGCCTGATGCCCGAGCTGGGCCGGCGGATCGCAGCCCTGGCGAAGGGCCGAACGGTCATCGTCACGGATGAGACCGTCGCCGCCTTGCACGGACCGGCGGTGCTTGCGGCGCTGGAGACGGCCGGGGTCCGCGCCCGGCTGCTGACCGTGCCGCCGGGCGAAGCCTCGAAATCCTTCGCCGAGCTGGAACGGGTGATTGACCGGCTGCTGGCCTTCGGTCTCGACCGGCGCGACCTGATCGTGGCTCTGGGCGGCGGCGTCGTTGGCGACCTCGCGGGGCTGGCGGCCGCCTTGTTCATGCGCGGTATCGATTTCGTGCAGGTTCCGACCACCCTGCTGGCCCAGGTCGATTCCTCGGTCGGCGGCAAGACGGCGATCGACACCCCGCGCGGCAAGAATCTGGTCGGGGCCTTCCACCAGCCGAGGCTGGTGGTGGCCGACATCGACCTGCTGGCCACCCTGCCGCCGCGCCAGCTTCGCTCGGGCTGGGCCGAGGTGCTGAAGCACGGACTGATTTGCGACCCCGCCTTCTTCGACTGGTTGGCGGGCGAAGGGTCCGTCGGCGCTGAAGGCGATCCCGCCGCCCTGACCCGGGCCGTGGTCCGGTCGGTCGAGATCAAGAGCGCCATCGTCGGCGAGGATGAGAAGGAGGCCGGGCGGCGCGCCCTGCTCAATCTCGGACACACCTTCGGCCATGCCATCGAGGCAGAGCTGGGCTTTGACGAGACGAAACTGACCCATGGCGAGGCGGTGGCATTGGGCTGTGCGCTGGCGTTCCGATTCGCTGCGACCACCGGTCTGTGTCCGGGCGAAGATGCGGCGCGGGTCGAGGCGGTCATCGCGGCAGCCGGGCTGCCGACCCAGCTGGGACAAGTCGGCGTCTTTTCCGCGGACGCGTTGCTGACCCGTATGGCCGGCGACAAGAAGGCCGAGGGCGGCGGACTGACCCTGATTTTGGCCCGCGGCATCGGCGAGGCCTTCGTCGACAAGGCCGTGGACCGCGCCGCCCTCACGGCGTTTCTGAAGACCGAGGGCGCGTCATGAGCCAGACCCCGATGCTGTTGGCCGTCGCTCCGCTGGAGAACCGCTTCGTGAGGCTGGAGCCCCTGACGGAGTCGCTGGAAGCCGAGCTGCGGGCCGCGCTGGATTGCGACGCGGCCTCCTGGGACATCATGGTCGCCGCCGGCTATGGCCAGCATTTCGACGGCTGGTGGCGTTCGGCGCTGAAGGCGATGGAGCAGGGGACGCGCATCGCCTGGGCCGTTCGACGGCTGAGCGACGGCGCGGTCGTCGGCTCGACCAGCCTCTATGAGATCAAGCCTGACTACCGCCGCTGCGAGATCGGCTCGACCTTCTATCGACCCGAGGCGCGCGGGGGTCCGGTCAATCCGTCCTGCAAGCGGCTGCTATTGGGCCATGCTTTTGACGGCGGCGCCGTGCGGGTCGAGATCCTGACTGACGCGGTCAATCCGGGCAGTCAGGCCGCGATCCGCAAGCTGGGGGCGCGCGACGAGGGGATCCTGCGCAAGCACAAGATCACCTTCAAAGGCCGGATTCGCGACACCGCCCAGTTCGCCGTCCTCGACGAGGACTGGCCCGAGGTCCGGGAGCGTCTGGATGCGCGGCTGGCGGCGTTCGGCTAGTCGACGGCCCGGCATTCGGTCGGCGGACGCCCGTCCGAGGTCCAGGTGGCCATGACGCCCTCGCCGCGCAGCTCATAGCCCGAAGCCTTGTACCAGATGCCTTCCGTGGACCGTTCTTGGTACAGGTCCACGGCCTCGCCGCTTGAGTTGCGCACCGTCGCCATCTGGCGTGGATTGTCGAAATCGACCGACAGGCGTTCGCTGTTGTTGCACAGATAGACGGTGCGGATGACCCGGTTCAGAGCCCGGTCCTGGGCCTCGGCCCCCGTGCGACGCCGGGCCGTCTGGGCCTCCTGGGCCCGCTCGCGCACCGAATCCCCGTCGGTCGGCGCGTCCTGAGGCTTCTGACCGCAGGCGGCCATCGCGAGGCATGACAGGGCGGCGACGAGGACCAGGGACTTCATGCGGACTCTCGAACAAGCTGAGCCGTGCGGCCCGGCGGATTAACGTACATCAGGCGCCGCTGTTCCCTTGCGGCGGGCGCGGAAGAAGGCGCGCAGCAGTTCGCCGCCCTCCACCGCCAGCACGCCGCCGTCGGCCGCGGGCCGCCAGTGGCAGGTCGGCTGTTCAAAGAAGCGGGGGCCGTGCGCCACCGCACCGCCCTTGGGATCGTCGGCGCCCCAGACCACGCGGCCGATGCGGGCGTGGCTGATGGCTCCGGCGCACATGGCGCAGGGCTCAAGCGTCACATAGAGGGTCAGGCCGGTCAGGCGATAATTCCCGAGCTTCGCGGCCGCCGCCCGCATGGCGACGATCTCGGCATGGGCTGTCGGATCGTGGGCGCCGATCGGGCCGTTGCGGCCCTCGGCGACGACCTCGCCGGTCGATTCGTCGACAATCACACAGCCCACGGGAGTCTCTCCCGCGTCTGCCGCCGCTTGCGCACACGCCAAGGCCATGTGCATGAACCGCTCATCATGGCCAGCCATCCCCGAGACAACGACAAGAAGCCGCGCCCGCGTCAAGACGACAGCCGCGACGGCCCACGCAAACCCTACGTCAAGCGCGTCGAGAGCGGCGACGATCGCGGTCCGCCCAAGGGCGTCAAGTCCTTTGGCAAGCCCGGCGGCAAGCCGTTCTCGAAGGACGGCAAGCCCGGTCCGAAGGCCGACGAGGGTCCGAAACGCAGCGAGCGCATCGCCAAGGCCATGGCCCGCGCCGGCATCGCCTCGCGCCGCGAGGTCGAACGGCTGATCGGCCTCGGCAAGGTGGCGGTGAACGGCAAGATCCTCGACACCCCGGCCGTGCTGGTGACGCGCGACGACGTTATCACCGTCGACGGCAAGCCGATCGGTTCGGCGGAATCGACCCGCGTCTGGCGCTATCACAAGCCGGCTGGTCTGGTGACCTCGCACAATGATCCGGGCGGACGGCCGACCGTGTTCGACGCCCTGCCCAGCGGCCTGCCGCGGGTGATCTCCGTCGGCCGACTGGACCTCAACACCGAGGGCCTGCTGCTGCTGACCAATGACGGTGAGCTGAGCCGCGCGCTGGAGCTGCCCTCGACCGAGCTGGTGCGCCAGTACCGCGCCCGGGCCCGCGGCCGGGTCAGCCAGCTGCAGCTGGATTCGCTCAAGGACGGCGTCACCGTCGACGGCGTCCGCTACGGCCCGATCGAGGCGACGCTGGACAAGGCCAGGGAGAGCGAGGGCAACGCCCCCGCCAACCTGTGGATCAGTGTCGCGATCACCGAGGGCAAGAACCGTGAGGTCCGCAAGGTGCTGGAGCATCTCGGCCTGACCGTGAACCGGCTGATCCGTCTGGCCTACGGTCCGTTCCAGCTCGGCACCCTGCCGCTTGGCTCGGTCGAAGAGGTCGGTCCCCGCGTAATCCGCGAGATGCTGGCCCAGCATATCCGGCCCGAGAACCTGCCGACCGGCAATACGGTCTCCACGCCGGCGCCGATCCCGGGCCGCCGCACCTCTGCTCCGATCAACAAGGGGGCTTCGGGCTCGGCCATCTCCGATCCGTCGCGCAAGCCCAGCCGTGTCCGCGCCGCCGGGGCCGCCGCTGACGCCGCCGCCGAACGCGCCGCCCGTCCGCAGAAAAAGCCGGGCTGGGCCAAGGCCGCGCCGAAATTCGAGCATCCGAAGAAGAATTTCACCCCTCGCGCCCGGCCTGAAGGCGCCGAGGTGCCGTCGGGCGAACGGCCCAAGCGCGTGTTCAAGCCGCGCGAGGACCAGTTCATCGACCGTCCGCGTGGCGACGCCCGCACCGGCGCCCGGCCGGCGGCCCGATCCGACGACCGCCCCGGCGACAAGCGTTCCTTCGACCGCAAGCCGGGCGGCAAACCGCCGTTCGCGGGCAAAACCGGGGATCGACCCAGCGCGGCGCGTCCGGGCGGCTTCTCCAAGCCGGGCAGCCCCCGTCCGGGTGCCGGTCCTGCCGGCGGGCGCGGTTCGCCGCGCGGTCCACGCTCCAAGGGCTGATCCGTGCGGATCGTCGCCGGCAGCCTGAAGGGTCGTTCGATCGTCGCGCCGGAGGGGCAGGGCACGCGCCCGACCTCCGACCGCGCGCGTCAGGCCGTCTTCAACGTGCTGGAACACGCCGCCTGGGCCGAACCACTCGACGGGATGCGGGTCATGGACCTGTACGCAGGCTCGGGCGCCCTGGGCTTCGAGGCCATCAGCCGCGGCGCGGCCTTCGCCCTGTTCGTTGAGACCGATGAGGAGGCGCGCGGGGCCATTCGCGAGAACGCCGACGCCTTTGGCGTGATGGGCCGCACGCGGGTGCACCGGCGCAGCGCCACCGACCTCGGCGGCCGACCGGGCTCCGACGGCGAGGCCTTCGATCTGGCGTTCCTCGATCCGCCCTATCGCAAGGGGCTGGGTGAACAGACGCTGCTGCGTTTGCTGGAAGGCAATTGGCTGAAGCCCGGCGCGGTCGTCGTCTTCGAGCGTGGTTCCGACGAGCCCGAGATCGACACGCCCGGCTACGAGCGGCTGGACGCGCGCGACTACGGCGCCGCGCGCGTCCTTTTCCTCAAGGCGAAATCGGTCGAGGCGTCCTGACGCCGGCTCTTCACAGTCAGCGCTGCGGAGGCCTCAGGCCTTTCGCGCAATCCCGGACATAAGCTTCCTGTCGGGATGGAGACATTGAGGCTATTGAACCGCGGCGGTCTTGTCACGGCGCGAGCCGGAAACGCCGGTATCTGCATTTCACCATTGATGACCGCTCCACTGATCGGCAAAACAACGGTCAGTGAAGTACGGCGGGTGCGGAATGTCGACCAGGAGAATGGGGCTGGGACCGGCGCTGATGATCGCGCTGTCAGTCGTCGTCATCATCCAGTCGGCGGCTCTCGCGTGGATGATTCTGAGCGCGCCTGATAAGCAGGCGATCATGGCAGACCTGCGCGCGCGTCCCG
The DNA here is from genome assembly GCF_051860745.1 of Brevundimonas sp. Classification (GTDB taxonomy): domain Bacteria; phylum Pseudomonadota; class Alphaproteobacteria; order Caulobacterales; family Caulobacteraceae; genus Brevundimonas. The sequence goes on along the minus strand of NZ_JBHYDN010000005.1, from coordinate 130,355 downwards.
TGGAGACGGTCGTCGAAATGTGCCTTCCGGCGGAGGGCTAACGCCGTCCGAACAGCTTTTCGAGATCGGCCAGCTTCAGTTCGACATAGGTCGGGCGGCCGTGGTTGCATTGGCCGGAGTGGGGGGTGGCCTCCATCTCGCGCAGCAGGGCGTTCATCTCCGGGGCCGAGAGGACGCGACCGGCGCGGACCGAGCCGTGACAGGCCATGGTTCCGCAGACCTCGCCGAGGCGTTCGCTGAGGGCCAGCGCCGCGCCGTGTTCGGCCAGGTCGTCGGCGATGTCGCGGATCAGGCCCTGAACGTCGGTGTCGCCGAGCAGGGCAGGGGTTTCACGCACCAGTACGGCCCCGGCGCCGAACGGCTCGACGATCAGACCCAGCTCGGCGAGTTCGTCGGCCCGGGCCGAGACGCGCTCGGCCTCGGCGGGGTCCAGCTCGACCACCTCGGGGGTCAGCAGGGCCTGACGGGCGACCGAGCCGCGCGCCATCTGCACCTTCATCCGCTCATAGACGAGGCGTTCGTGGGCGGCGTGCTGGTCGACGACCACGAGGCCGTCGCGGGTCTGGGCGACGATATAGGTGCCGTGCAGTTGGGCGCGGGCGGCCCCCAGCGGGAAGTCGAGCGGGTCGACGCCGCCGCGCGATTCATCATGAATCAACGATTGATCGCCGACGCCTGATTGGGCTTCGACCCGCGCCGAGCGGTCGTTGAGGCCGGGAATGATCTGCGCCGTCGCGGTCGCCGGGCCGGCCCAGCCCTGCCAGCCGCTCCAGCCCTGGGCCGAGGGCGAGGACGGGCTCCAGGCGGGGCCGGAGCCGACACCGGTATGCGGACGGAAGCCTGCCAGGGCGTCCGCCGCCACCGTCGTAGAAGCCCGATGGCCGGCGGCGGCCAGGGCGTGGCGCAGGGCCCCGACGATCAGGCCGCGGACGAGGGCCGGGTCGCGGAACCGCACCTCGGCCTTGGCCGGGTGGACGTTGACGTCGACGTAGAGGGGGTCGATCTCGAGGAACAGCACCGCCGCCGGATGGCGGTCGCGGGCGAGGAAGTCGGCATAGGCGCCGCGCAAGGCCCCCTGCAGCAGCCGGTCCTTCACCGGGCGGCCGTTGACGAACAGATACTGGTGGGCGGCGTTGCCGCGGCTGTAGGTCGGAAGGCCGGCGTAGCCGGTGAGGCGGACATTGTCCCGGGCCTGATCGATCAGCAGGGCGTTGGCCTCGAAATCACGGCCGAGCAGGGCGGCCAGCCGTTTCAGCCGGCCCGTGTCGCCGGGATGTTCGGCGGGCAGACGCAAGGTGGTCTTGCCGTCGAGGTCGAGGGTGAAGGCCACGGTTTCATGCGCCATGGCCTGACGCTTGATCTCTTCCGAAATGGCCATGGCCTCGGACCGCTCGGACTTCATGAATTTGAGACGGGCAGGGGTGGCGTAGAACAGGTCGCGGACCTCGACCCGGGCCCCGTGCGGACCGGGGAAGCCGGCCGGGGCGACGGGGCGCTGGTCGCCGCCCTCGACGGTGATCTGGTGGGCGTCGCCGCCCTCTCGCGGACGGCTGGTGATGGTCAGGCGGGCGACCGAGCCGATCGAGGGCAGGGCCTCGCCGCGGAAGCCGAGCGTGTGGATGCGCAACAGATCGACGTCGCCGGCGTCGTCGGGCTCCAGCTTGGAAGTGGCGTGCCGCTCGACCGCCAGGGCCAACTGGTCCGCCGCCATGCCATGCCCGTCGTCGGCAATCAGGATGCGGGTCAGGCCGCCGCCGTCGGCCTGCACCTCGATCCGTGTCGCCCCCGCGTCGAGCGCATTTTCGACCAGCTCCTTGATGGCGCTGGCCGGGCGTTCGACCACCTCGCCGGCGGCGATGCGGTTGACGGTCTCGGGGGGGAGGCGGCGGATGAGCATGGGATTCGCGAGTATGGCCCTTTCCGCCGATGGGAAGAAGGCGGCTCAACCGGCCTCCCCGACGAGGGTCGGGTGGTCGTAATTATTTCTTCGGCGCGCGACTGTCCCGACCGCCTTGATGCAGGATCAGCCCATCCACGGCGCCCGCGGCGTCACGGGTGAAGGAGACCTGGGCGTCGACCTCGCGCAGGAAGAAGAGGTTGTCCGATTCCGGATGCAGTTCGAACGAGTCCTGACCGGTCGCCTGGGCCATCAGCTTGCCGTCCTCGACCGATACGGTGATGGCGAAGGTCGGCGCCAGTTCATAGACGCCCTCGAAGGCGTGCAGCGCATCGGGCGCGACCGCAATCGCCTGCCGCTCGTTGGGCAGGGTGACGGCTTCGCCGCGCGCCAGGGCCAGAAGGGAGCCGGCCACCTGGTCCGGGCCCGGGCCGTTGAGGTTGCCCAGAACGATGACCGTCATGCGGCGAACTGGATCATAGGCCATATGGGTGTTGAAGCCCTCGATGCCGCCCGAATGGGCCACCGTCGTGTTTCCGCCCGCCTCGCTGACGACCAGACCGAAGGCATACTGGTTACGAACAGGCGTCGTCAGGAGGGTGAGCGAATCCGGGCTCAGCAGCCGCCCGCCGAACAATCCCTGCTCCCATTTCAACAGGTCGCGGGTCGTCGAATACAGGGCCCCCGCGCCTTGCGGGATGCTCATGTCCACATAGTCGGCGTTGACGATCCCGCGAGCGGTCGGCGCATAGCCCGAAGCCCGGCGCGACAGGATGGCGGCATGGCTGTCGTAGCCGCTGTCGCTCATTCCGAGCGGTTGAAAGAGGTTTTCGGCGACGAACTCGGCGTAGGACTTGCCGCCAGCCTTCTCGACGACGGCGGTCAGCAGGATGTAGCCGGAGTTGGAGTAGTCCCAGCCCTCGCCCGGCTGGAAGTCCAGCGGACGGTCCCGGAAACGTGCGATCAGGCTGTCGACCGTCGTCGGCAGGGTTTTCAACGCCTCATAGTCATCGAAGCCAGTGAAGCTGGGCACGCCCGAGGTGTGGGTCAGCAGGTGGCGAACCGTCACCCCTTCCCAGGTCTCCGGAGCATCCGGCAGGTATGTCTTCACCGGCGCGTCCAGATCGACCAGACCGCGCTCGTTGAGGATCATGATGGCGACGGCGGTGAACTGCTTGGAGACGGAGCCCAGGCGGAATTTCGTGTCGCCGTCGTTGGGAATGCTCCATTCCCGATTGGCGAAACCGTAGCCCCGGTCGAGCAGGACCTCGCCGTCGCGCGCAACCAGAACAGATCCCGAGAACTCCTCCGCCTCGACGGAAGCCCGCACGACCTGATCCATGCGCTGGAGGTCCTGGGCGAAGGCGGGAGTGGCGGAGAGGGCGAAGGCCGCCAGCCCGACAAGGGTCAGGCGAACCCCGACCCGCCGGGCCTGATACGGGCCGCGCGCGCAGCCGTTTGAAAGAACCGTCTTCGACAATTTGAAGCCCTCACAAGAGGCGTGATCGTCACGCCGTCGTAGCAAGAGGCCGCATCCTGCACCCGTGGATGCATACCGCCACATTAGGTTTCTGTAATCCTGTGGAGCCAGTCGCCGGCCAGATCGGTCAGGGTTCGCTCAGCTCACCTCCGCGAGCGCTTCCTCCGCCGCGACCCAGGCCTGTTCGGCGGCGTCGAGGTCGGCCTGCGTTTTTGCGCGAGCGCGGGTCAGGCCTTCCAGCGCCTTGGGGTTGCTGACCGAGGCGTTGGCCATGTCGTCGTCGATGCGGGCGATCTCGCCGGTGAGTTGGGCCATCCGCTCCTCGGCCTTCTTCACTGCGTGACGCAGGGTCGAGGGTGAGGGGCCTGATTTCTTGTCGTTCTTCTTCTTGCCGCCACCGCTGTTCTGGGTGGGGGCTGCCGTCTCGTCCTTGATCTGGCTGGGCCGCACCGCCGCCTGTTTGGCGCGGTCGAGGACGAAGCGGGCGTAGTCGTCCATGTCGCCGTCCCAGGGCTTGACCGTGCCGTCGGCGGCCAGCCACAGGCGGTCGGCGACCATCTCCATCAGCGAACGGTCGTGGGTGATCAGGATGACGGCGCCGGAATAGTCGTTGAGGGCGTCGAGAAGGGCGCGGCGGCTGTCGATGTCGAGGTGGTTGGTCGGTTCGTCGAGGATCAGGATGTGCGGGGCGTCCATCGCCACCTGGTTGAGCAGCAGGCGGGCGCGTTCGCCGCCCGACAGGCTGGCGACGGTGGTTTCCTGCTTCTCATAGCCCAGACCCCATTGCGCCAGTTTCGAGCGGCGCGCGCTCTCGGCAGCCTCGGGCATGGCGCGGCGGATGATCTCCAGCGGCGTGTCGGTCGGGTCCATGGCCTCGATCTGGTGCTGGTGAAACCAGCCGACGCGCATCTTGCGGTCGCGGTGCAACTCGCCCTCGGAGACGTTGAGGGCGCCGGCGATCATCTTGGCGAAGGTCGACTTGCCCGCGCCGTTGACGCCCAAGAGGCCGATGCGGTCGTCAAGGTCCATGCGCAGGTTGAGATTGCGCAGGATCGGCTTGCCGGTCTCATAGCCGACATTGGCGCGCTCCAGCCGGATCAGGGGCGGCGCCAGAGGGCGGGGCGGGGAGGGCAGGATGAAGGGGGCGACGCGTTCCTCGATGGTGGTGGCCACGGGCTGCATCTTGGCCAGACGTTTCATCCGCGACTGGGCCTGGGCGGCCTTGGAAGCCTTGGCCTTGAAGCGGTCGACGAAGGCCTGCAGGTGGGCGCGCTCGGCGTCCTGCTTGGCCTTGGCCGACAGCTGCAGCCGGGCCTTCTCGGCGCGGGCCTTTTCGAACTGGTCGTAGTTGCCCGTGTAGAGGGTCAGATTGCGGTTCGCGAGGTGCAGGATGTGGGTGCAGACCTCGTTCAGCATCTCGCGGTCGTGGGAGATGATCAGGGCGGTGTGCGGGTATTTCTTGAGGCGCGCCTCAAGCCACAGGGCGCCTTCCAGGTCGAGGTAGTTGGTCGGCTCGTCGAGCAGCAGCATGTCCGGCTCGGCGAACAGGGCCGCGGCCAGGGCCACGCGCATGCGCCAGCCACCGGAGAATTCCGACATCGGCCGCTGCTGGTTCTCATGGTCAAAGCCGAGGCCGACGAGGATTTCGGCGGCGCGGGCGGGGGCGGCGTCGGCGTCGATCTCGATCAGTCGGGTCCAGATCTCGCCCATCTCCTCGGGCGCGGCGGTCTCCAGCCGACCCAGGAGGCTGTGGCGTTCCTCGTCGGCCTCAAGGATGGTCTCCAGAACGCTGACGGGGGTGGCGGGGTGTTCCTGATCGACCGAGCCGATGCGCGCGGTCTTGGGCAGGCTGATCTCGTCGCCGCCGGCGGCCAGTTCGCCGAGGATCAGCTTGAACAGGGTCGACTTGCCGATGCCGTTGCGGCCGACCAGCCCCACCTTGGCGCCGGGCGGCAGGGAGACGGAGGCGCCCTCGAGGAATTTGCGGCCCCAGGCGTTGAAGGTCAGGTCGGTGATCTGGAGCATGGCGAAGACGAGGGTCCGATAGGCGATGGCGCCCCCGGCTGGCGGAGCGACAGGTCAGGAAAGGGATCGTCCCTCAAGCAGCGAGCGGCCGCGCCGCGAGCGTTAGGGACGCCTTGGAAAGGGCGGAGGGCGCGTCTATAAGCCCGCGACCTTCAATCTCCCAACAAGAAGTCACTCCCATGACCGAACGCACTTTCTCGATCATCAAGCCCGACGCCACGCGCCGCAACCTGACCGGGGCCGTCAACGCCGTGATCGAGGGCGCCGGCCTGCGCATTGTGGCGCAACGCCGCGTCAAACTGACCGAAGCCCAGGCGAAGAAATTCTACGAAGTCCACGCCGAGCGCCCGTTCTATGGCGAACTGGTCGGCCAGATGACCGCCGAGCCGGTGGTCGTCCAGGTGCTGGAAGGCCCCAACGCCGTCGCCGCCTATCGCGAAGTCATGGGCGCCACCAACCCGAAGGACGCTGCTGACGGCACCATCCGCAAGCTTTTCGCCCTGTCGATCGGCGAGAACTCGGTCCACGGTTCGGACTCGCTGGAGAACGCCGGCATCGAGATCGCCCAGTTCTTCACGGACGACCAGATCGTCGGCTGATCGGTTCAACCAATCACAGTCTTACCGGCGGCCGGTTCTCCTGACGGGGGACCGGCCGTCTCGTCTTCGGGACCGTTCGACCGGCCGAGGACCCGTTTGCGCGCCGCCTCGAAGGTCCGCACGAAGCGAACGCGCTTCAACACCGGCTTTGGAACGGTCTGCAGCAGGGCGCGCAGGACGCTGTGTCCGGCCCCGACAATCAGCACCTCGTCGCCCTCGTCCAGCAGCCGCTTCAGCAGGTCGCCAAGGGCGAAGGCGCCGGTGGGGTCGAGCAGCGGCACGTCTTCGAGGCGCAGGATAAAGACCCGTTTGCGGGCGCCGATCCGGTCCAGCGCGTCCTTGACCACGGCCGCGCTGCCGAAGAACAGCGGACCCCGGAAGGTCAGCACCCCGATGTCGGCGGGCAGGCCCTGGTTGGGCCTGTAGCGGGCGCGCCCCCCGGGCTGAGGGTCTTCCTCGTCGTCCTCTATGATCGGCGAGTGGCCCTCCATTGAGGCCAGGCCCGCCATCCGGTGCATGAAGACGAAGGCCGCCAGCACCATGCCGACCTCGATGGCGATGGTCAGGTCGACCAGCACCGTCAGGCCAAAGGTGGCCAGCAGGACGGCGCGGTCGCCGTGCGAGGTGCGCAGAATCAGGCGGAACCGGTGCGCCTCGGCCATGTTCAGGGCCACTACGACGAGGATGGCCGCGAGCGCCGCCATGGGCACCAGCTTCATCATCGGCGCCAGCAGCAGCATGAACAGCAGCAGGAAGACCGCGTGCAGCATGCCGGCCACGGGCGAGCGGGCCCCGGCGCGGATATTGGTCGCGGTGCGGGCGATGGCCCCCGTCGCGGGCAGGCCGCCGACCGCCGACGAGGCGATATTGGCCACGCCTTGGGCCACCAGTTCGACGTTGGAGCGGTGGCGGCGCCCGGTCATCTGGTCGGCCACCACGGCCGAGAGCAGGGACTCGACCCCCGCCAGCAGGGCGATGGTCAGGGCGCTGGGCAGCAGGGCGACAGCGTTGTCCCAGCGCCAGAAGTCGAGGCTGGGGGCCGGCAGGCGAGCGTTCATCTCGCCGAAACGCGAGCCGATGGTCTCGACCGGCCATTGGGTCAGGGCGACGAGGCCGGCGGCCAGAACTGTCACGACGAGGAAGCCAGGCGCGCGGGGCGTGTAGCGGCGCAGCAACAGGATGCCGGCGACGCAGGCGGCGGACAGTCCGAATGCCGGGAGGCTGAAAGTGTCGCGGACGGCCCACAGGGCCTGAAGTTTGGGGATCAGTTCGGCGGGGACGGCGGCCGCCTCGAGGCCAAGAATGTCCTTGATCTGGCTGGCCATGATGATGACGGCGATGCCGCTGGTGAAACCCGTGGTGACCGGATCGGGGATGTATTTGATCAGGGTGCCGAGCCGGGCGAAGCCCGCGACCACGAGGATTCCGCCGGCCATCAGGGTGGCCATCAGCAGGCCGTCGTAGCCGTACTGGGCGATGACGCCGTAGACGATGACGACAAAGGCGCCGGTCGGGCCGCCGATCTGGAACCGGCTGCCGCCCAGGGCGGAGATCAGCAGGCCCGCCACCACGGCGGTGACCAGGCCGACCTCGGGGGCCGCGCCCGAGGCGATGGCCAGGGCCATGGCCAGGGGCAGGGCGACCACGGCCACGGTCAGGCCTGCGATGGTGTCCGCGCGGAAGTCCGGCAGGCCATAGCCCTGACGCAGGACGGTGACCGACTTGGGCAGGAACAGCTTCCAGTCAGCGCTCATCGCTGTCCGTCGCCTTTTTGTCGATCAGCCGCACGCCGCGACCGGAGCCGGCGCTGGGCGCGCCCTCGACGATCAGCTCGACCCCGGCGTCCGAGATCGCCGTCATCACCTTCTCGAGGCTGTCGACCACGACCCGCACCGAGCCCCGGCAGGCCTCCATGCGCTGGATCGTCTGGGTCGACAGGCCGGACAGCTGCGCCAGCTCCCGCTGGTCGATGCCGAGCAAGGCGCGGGCGGCGCGGATCTGGGGACCGGTAATCATACGAAACCTCACTTATGAGATATCATATATCAGTTGAGGCGTGTGAAGTCACTCACAAGGTTGGCGAGCGTCCCCCCTCCGGAGAGGCGATGGATCAGGAAGGCTCATCCCGCTGCGGCAGAAATCGCCGAGCACCCGCGGATAGAGGTCGTGTTCCGCCGCCAGCACCCGCTGCCCCAGCGAGGCCGGGGTGTCGTCGGCCATGACCGGCACGGCAGACTGTCCCAGCACCGGGCCGTCGTCGACCCCTTCGGTGACCAGATGCACGGTACAGCCGGCCTCGGCGTCGCCCGCGGCGATGGCCCGCGCATGGGTGTCGAGGCCGGGGTATTTCGGCAGCAGGCTGGGATGAATGTTCAGCATCCGTCCGGCCCATCGCCCGACGAGGAAGGCCGTCAGCAGCCGCATATAGCCGGCCAGGGCGACGACCTCGACGCCGTGGGCTTCCAGCACGGTCTGGATCGCCTGTTCATGCGCCGCCCGGTCCTTGCCGAAGAGGGCGTGGTCGAGCAGGGCCGTCGGGACGCCCTTGGCCTCGGCCACGGCCAGGCCGCCGGCCTCGGCCTTGTTCGACAGGACCAGAACCACTTCGAACGACGCGTCGGTGACGGCGCCGGCGTCGACCAGCGCGGCCATGTTCGACCCGGCGCCGGAGATCAGGACGGCCACTCGCACGCGGCCGGTGCGGATCTCGGGCATCAGCGAGCCGGGCGGGGAGCCGGGTCGCCGACCGAAACGAAAGAGCCGGCTGGCCCGGGGAAGACCACCGGGCTTTCATAGCCGTCGTCCGACACGGCCGAGACGCCGAAGAACCAGTCGTCGATGACGATGCCCGGCAGGACCAGTTCGGTCGCCGGTCCCGCCCAGCGGCTGTGGGTCCATTGCGGCGCGGTGGTGGAGCGCCACCAGACGCGATAGCCGGCCGCGCCGGGCACGGCCTGCCATTTCACCGTGGTGTCCGGCTTCACGGCGCCCTCAATGGTCACGCCGAGCGGACTGGCCGGGGCGTTGGCCAGCGCCGCCATGGCGACAACGTTCAGCCGCGCGACCTGACCCAGATAGTCGAAGTCCACGCCCTCGATGGTGTCGCCATAGTGGACGCCATCCTCGACCCGCAGGTCCTGATGCTGGCGGTCATAGTTCTCGGCGCCTTCGGAGATGCGGACAGCAGGGAAGCCGTGGCGCAGCATCTCGACCTGATCGCCCCCGCGACCGTAGCGGTCGGTGCGATAGATCATCTCGACATCGAAATTGGCCAGATAGCGATCGGCCAGACCGTCCACGAAGCGGGCGAGATTGCGGGACGAGGAATCGACCTCGCCGCCATTGTAACGCCGCCGCTCTTCCTGGGCCTCGGTCTCGACGGTCTTGGTGCCTTCCGAGAAGACGCGGACGCGGGTGGTGTCGCGCACGCCCGACTGACCTTCAGAGTTGCCGACGATGTCGTTGTTCAGATTGGCCTCGACGCGCCAGCCCTGCGTCTGGGCGTAGTCGGCGACGATCTTGCCACCGAGCAGGCCCTGTTCCTCGCCGGACAGGGCGGCGAACACCAGCGTGGCCTCGAAGCGGTGTTTCGACAGCACCCGCGCCGCTTCCAGCACGGCGGCGACCCCCGAGGCGTCGTCGTTGGCGCCGGGGGCGTCGTCGGTGAAATTCATCACGTCTGTGACGCGGGAATCGATGTGGCCCGAGATGATTATGACCCGGTTGGGATCGCCCCCCTCTTCAACAGATCGGCCGCGCTGGATGGCGACGATGTTCACCACCTCGGTCGGCGTCGGCACCCGGGCGGCGGTGATGGTGTCAGACGGGGTCACGACGGTCAGGCAGCCGCCGCAGTCACGGCTCATCTGTTCAAACTGCGCTTGGGCCCAGCGCCGCGCGGCGCCGATGCCGCGGGTGTCGGAGGCGGTCTCGGACATCGTGTGCCGGGTGCCGAAGCCGACCAGCGCCTCAATGTCGGCGCGCATCCGTTCGGGTCGGACCTCGGCCGCCAGCTGGTGGAGCAGCGCCTGTTCCTCCACCGTTTGGGCTGCGGCGGGGACCGAAGCAAGGATCGCTCCGGCCAGGGTGATAGACAGCGCACGCATCGGCGACCTCACGGATTACGGAAGGCGCGGACCTTGCCGGGCGGGTGGCGCCCGGTCAACGGGCGGGGCGTACGGGTGACGCTTGCGCTTGGCGAGCGCCTCGGAAACAGTGCGGGCGTCGCTCCGGAGTTTCGTCCATGCTTGCCCTCGTTCTCGCCGCCACGCTGTTCACGGCACCTGCGCCGCCCACTGACATGACGCGCAGCATCCTGACCGACGTCTGCCTGCCCTATGTGACCGGCGAGACCAGCGACACGGCCGCATTGGAGTTCCTCGGCTTCATCGAGACCCCCGCGCCGGAGGCCGACACCCGCACCTTCCAGAGCGAGGACCAGGCCCATCTGCTGCGTCTGACGACCGAAGGCAGCGTCGCCGACGGCAATCTCAACCGGGTCTGCGTGATTCAGGCGCGTCGCGGCGGTTTCGACGGGGCGAAAGCGTCAGTGCTGCCGGTCATGCGTCAGCAGGGCTTTACGCCCGAGACGGGCCTGCCGGCCGACCGTCCGATCTGGACCAAGGGCGGGGTGACGGTGTCGCTGCGGCAGAACCCCGGCGCCGCGGCCCTTGTCCGGGTGACCTTCAGCAGCCTCGACGCCGAAGGCTACTAGGCGGCTTCCAGCTGTCCGCAGACGAAGGCGACCTCGCCGGCGTTCAGCAGGCTGGCCAGCACCGGCTCGGCGTTCTCGGGCGACACGATCAGGATGAAGCCGATGCCGCAGTTGAAGGTGCGGCGCAGTTCGTGATCCGAGATCCCGCCGACTTCGCCCAGCCACTGGAAAACATGCGGCATGGGCCAGGCGTCCCAGTCGAAGCTGGCCTGCAGGCCCTCGGCGATGCAGCGCGGCGGGTTTTCGATCAGACCGCCGCCGGTGATGTGGGCCGCGCCCTTGACCAGACCGGCCTTCATCAGCGGCAGCACCGGCTTCACATAGATGCGGGTCGGTTCCATCAGGGCCTGGGCCAGGGTCCGGTCACGGGCAAAGGGAGCGTCGTCCCCCCAGGCGAGGCCGGATTTCTCGACCACCTTGCGGATCAGCGAATAGCCGTTCGAATGCGGACCGGAGGAGGCCAGGCCGATGATGACGTCGGCCGCGGCCTGACGGTCCAGATACGGCAGGGCGTGGCCGCGTTCGACGGCGCCCAAGGAAAAGCCGGCCAAGTCATAGTCGCCGCCCTGGTACATGCCGGGCATCTCGGCCGTCTCGCCGCCTACGAGGGCGCAGCCCGCCTGACGGCAGCCCTCCGCGATCCCGGCGACGACGCGTTTGGCGGCGTCGATCTCGAGCTTGCCGGTGGCGTAGTAGTCGAGGAACAGCAGGGGCTCCGCACCCTGGGCCAGCAGGTCGTTGACGCACATGGCCACCAGATCGATCCCGACGCCGTCATGGCGTCCGGTCTCGATGGCGATCTTCAGCTTGGTGCCGACGCCGTCGGTGGTGGCGACGATCAGGGGGTCCACGAACCCGGCCGCCTTGAGGTCGAACAGAGCCCCGAATCCGCCCAGCGAGGCCTCGGCTCCGGGTCGCCGCGTCGATTTCGCCAGCGGCTTGATGGCGTCTACAAGCATCTCGCCGGCGTCGATATCCACCCCCGCATCGGCATAGGTCAGGCCATTGCGCAGCGGATCGGGGGTGTCGCTCATCGGTCACGGGCCTGAATCAGTGGGCGGATTTCTGCGGCGGGTCTTGCCACAACCACATCGCGCGGGGCTATAGCATCGGAATGACGCCGATCACCACCACCGAGGCGCTTCGCGCATTCTGCGAACGTCTGGCCGACCAGCCCTTCATCACCGTCGACACCGAGTTCATGCGGGAGACGACCTATTGGCCGCGCCTCTGCCTGATCCAGGCGGCGTCGGCCACGGACGCCGCCATCATCGACCCGATGGCCGAGGGGCTGGACCTGGAGCCGTTTCTCGACCTGCTGCGCGATCCGAAGATCATCAAGGTCTTCCACGCCGCGCGTCAGGACACCGAAATCTTCGTCAAGCTCGGCGCCATGCCCAGGCCGATGTTCGACACCCAGGTCGCCGCCATGGCTGCGGGCTTCGGCGATCAGGTCTCCTATGAGGCGCTGGTGCGCCAGATGCTGCGCCAGGAAGTGGACAAGGGCAGCCGGTTCACCGACTGGGCCCGCCGGCCGTTGTCGGAGGCGCAGCTGGTCTATGCCCTTGGCGACGTGACCCATCTGGCCGCCTTGTATCCGAAGCTGCGCGACCGGCTGCAGAAGGAGGGCCGTCTGGACTGGGTCATGGCCGAGATGGAGGATCTGACCGATCCGGCCCTGTACGACACCGATCCGGAAAAGGCGTGGAAGCGGCTGAAGCCCAAGAAATGGTCGGCCAAATACCTCGCCGCCTTCGTGGCCACCGCCGTCTGGCGCGAACGCACGGCGCAGGATCGCGACCAGCCCCGCGGCCGCATCCTGAAGGACGAGGCGATCGACGAGATCGCGGCCCAGGGCCCGACCGACCCCGACGCCTTCAATCGCCTGCGGTCTGTGCCCAAGGGCTTCGGCGCCTCGCGCCTCGGGCTGGAGCTGTCGGCGGAGCTGAAGCGGGTGCTGGCCGATCCCGAGGCCCATGCGCCCAAGCTGGACCGCCCGGCCCACAACCAGCCGGCCCCGCCGTCGGTGGTCGAACTGCTCAAGGTGCTGCTCAAGGCCAAGAGCGACAACGCCGGGGTGGCCACCAAACTGCTGGCCAATGTCGCCGACCTGGAGAAGATCGCGCTGGACGATGAGGCGGACGTCGACGCCCTCAAGGGCTGGCGCCGCCAGCTGTTCGGCGAGGACGCGCTCAAGCTCAAACGCGGCGAGATCGCCCTGGTGCTGAACGGGGCCCGCGTCGAGGTGGTCGAGATCGAATAGTCAGGCGGTCAGGGCGGCGATCTCGCGAGCGAGGTTCGCCCTCGCCTGTGCTTCGAACCGTTCGGCCCAGACCGGATCGGCGAACAGCAGGCCGCTTTCGAGAAAGCGCTTGAGGATCGCGGCGCGTCCAGCCCGGTAGAGAGGCTCGGGGACATGGCCGTATTCGAACCGGATGGCTGCGGCGTAGGCGTCATACCGCTCAGGTACCGCGCCGAGGATCGACAGATCGATCGAGACGAGACGTGCGCCCAAGGCGTCGTCTGGCTGCACCGAATGACCGGCTGTCAGCAGGATCAGGCGGCTGACCTTGTCGATGAAGGCCTGTTCGGCACCTGCGACCGACAGCCGCTCGGCCGCCAGCTTTGCGCTTTCGGCCTCGTTGTCGTTTCGCGTGGGGTCGTAGATCGCGTCGTGAAACCAGATGGCGGCGTCCATCAGCGCCCGCTGATTGTCATCCATGTCGGTCGAGGCCGCGACCTGCGCCAGGCAGTCCTCGATGTGGACCATAGTGTGATAGCGCCGGTGCGGCTCGCCATAGCGCGCGATCAGCTCATCGCGAACCGCACCGAAGATCATGGCCTCAGCCCACCGTCGCCTTGACGATCTTGCCCGGCGAACGGGGCGGCTCGCCCTTGGGCAGGGCGTCGACGTGATCCATGCCTTCGATGACCTCGCCCCAGACGGTGTACTGACCGTCGAGGAACGAGGCGTCGTCCAGGCAGATGAAGAACTGGCTGTTGGCGCTGTTGGGGTCCGAGGTGCGGGCCATGGAGCAGATGCCGCGGGCGTGGGTCTGTTTCGAGAACTCGGCCTTCAGGTTCGGCTTCTTGGAGCCCGAGGTGCCGGTGCCGGTCGGATCGCCGCCCTGGGCCATGAAGCCGGGGATGACGCGGTGGAAGACCACGCCGTCATAGAAGCCTTCGCCGGCGAGTTCGGTGATGCGGGCCACATGGCCGGGGGCGAGGTCGGGACGCAGCTTGATGACCACGTTGCGGTCGGCGCCGTCGCCAGTGTCGAGTGAAAAGGTCAGGGTCTGGTCGGCCATCGGCGCGCTCCTTGTGAATTGTCGCGGGTCCATAGCCCGCAAACCCGCCGGGGGCTATGTGGATGCGATGACTGACGAAGAAAAGCCCGACGCCAAAGAACCTGGGCGCCGACGGATGGTGCGGCCGCCCTCGGGCGGCACGGCCGCCGGGCGCGGCATGGGCACGAAGATGAAGACGGCGGACACCAAGTCGATGTCCAGCCAGCAGTGGATCAAACGCCAGCTGTCCGACAAATGGTCCGAGCGCGCCCGGGCCGAGGGCTGGCGCAGCCGGGCGGCCTTCAAACTGCTGGAGATCGACGACCGGTTTCACCTGATCAGACACGGCAGCCGGGTCATCGACCTGGGCGCCGCGCCGGGCGGCTGGGCCCAGGTGGCGGTCAAGCGCGGAGCGACCTCGGTGGTCGGGGTCGATCTGTTGCCGGTCGAGCCGGTGCCCGGCGCGATCATGATCCAGGCCGACTTCACCCATCCGGGCGTCGATCAGCAGATGATGGACCTGCTGGGCGGGGCGCCCGATCTGGTCCTGTCCGACATGGCCCACAACACCGTCGGCCACCGCCAGACCGACCACCTGAAGATCATCGCCCTGATCGAGATCGCCGCCGACTTCGCCATTCGCACGCTCAAGCCGGGCGGGCATTTCGTGTCGAAGAATTTCCAGGGTGGCGACGCGGGAGGGGTTCTGGCCCGGCTGCGCGCCGAGTTCGAGACGGTCAAATACGTCAAGCCGGAGTCGAGCCGGAAGGACAGCGCCGAGGTGTTTCTGGTGGCGATGAACCGGCGCTAGGCCGAGGCCATCTCCGCGGCCCGCGCCGCCTTGCGGGCCTCGACCCGGGTCCAGATGCGGTCATGCAGGGTGAAGAAGACCGTCTGCACCAGCGGCTCGATGATGCCGATGGCCAGCGACACGCGCCAGTCCCGGGTCAGGGCGAAGGCGACAGTCACCGCCACGACGAAATGCATCAGGCCATAGGTGACGGATTTTACCGCGATCTGTTTCAGCGAGCGGGGCAGGGCGTGGCTATGGCCGCACTGGCCGTGGGCGCGGGTCTGTTCCTCGGGCGCCATGATCTGGAGGCGCGCGGTGAACGCCTCCGACGCCTCTTCAAGGCTGGACAGCATCCGCCGGCGCTCGATCCGGTGCCAGACGCGGTCGTGGATCGAATAGGCGATGGTCTGGAAAAAGGGCTCGACCATCCCGACCGCCAGCGCCAGCCGCCAGTCGCGCGTGATAGCGAAGGCCACCAAAACGGCGACCACCAGGTGCATCACGCCATAGCTCGCGATCTTGAGCGCGAGACGGCGGGCGGTGCTGATGAGCATACGGACCATGGGTTTCCCAGATGTGGGGTGGGCGCCGCACCCGGCAAGCCAATTGTTCTTATCGTCACGATAAGGGCGGGCGGCCCTTGCGGTTCCACGCCCCTGACCGCTATACGCGGCCCGCAAAACGGAGACTCCTCATGGAGATACGCGAAGGGCTCACCTTCGACGATGTTTTGCTGGAACCCGGCCCGTCAGAGATCATGCCCGCAGACGCGGATGTCTCGACGAAGCTGACCCGCGACATCAGGCTGAACATCCCGCTGACCTCGTCCGCGATGGACACGGTCACCGAAAGCCGGCTGGCCATCGCCATGGCCCAGGCCGGCGGTCTGGGCATCCTCCACCGCAATATGACGGTCGAGGAACAGGCCGACATGGTGCGTGAGGTCAAACGCTACGAAAGCGGCATGGTCATCAATCCGGTGACCATCACGCCGCAGACCACGCTGGGCGAAATCCGCGCCATCGTGGCCAAGAAGAAGATCTCGGGCTTTCCGGTGGTCGATCCGAAGACCGGCAAACTGGTCGGCATCCTGACCAACCGCGACATGCGGTTCGACACCGACCCGAATCGCAAGGCCATCGAGCTGATGACCACGGGCGATCTTGTCACCGTGCGCGAGGGCGCCGGACGCGACGAGGCCCGGGCCCTCCTGCGGGACCGCAAGATCGAGCGGGTCATCGTGGTCGACGAGGACTATCGCGCCACCGGCCTGATCACGATGAAGGACATCGAGAAGGCCCAGGCCCACCCCCACGCCGCCAAGGACGATCAGGGCCGGCTGCTGGTCGGCGCCGCCTCGACCGTCGGCGACGCGGGCTATGAGCGGGCCATGGCGCTGGCGGAAGCGGGGGTGGACGTGGTCGTGATCGACACCGCCCACGGACATTCCATTCAGGTCTCGCGCGTGGTCGAGCGGATCAAGCGGGAATCCAACCGTATCCAGATCATCGCCGGCAATGTCGCGACCTACGAGGCGGCGCGCGCCCTGATCGACGCGGGCGCCGATGCCGTGAAGGTCGGCATCGGCCCGGGCAGCATCTGCACCACCCGCATCGTCGCGGGCGTCGGCGTGCCCCAGTTGACCGCGATCATGGAGGCCGCCCGCGCGGCCAGGGAATCGGGTGCGCCGGTCATCGCCGACGGCGGCATCAAATATTCAGGCGACCTCGCCAAGGCCATCGCGGCCGGTGCGTCCTGCGCCATGATGGGCTCGATGTTCGCCGGGACAGACGAAAGCCCCGGCGAGGTCTTCCTGTACCAGGGCCGATCCTACAAGTCGTACCGCGGCATGGGTTCGGTCGGGGCGATGGGGGCCGGCTCGGCCGACCGCTATTTCCAGAAGGAAGTCGAGGACAGCCAGAAGCTGGTGCCCGAGGGGATCGAGGGCCAGACGCCGTACAAGGGGCCGATCGCCCCCGTGCTGCATCAGATGGTCGGCGGCCTGCGCGCCGCCATGGGCTATGTTGGCGCCGCGACCATCGCCGATCTGCAGGACCGCGCGCGTTTCGTGCGCATCACCGGCGCCGGGCTGCGTGAGAGCCACGTCCATGACGTGATGATCACGCGCGAAGCGCCCAACTATCGACAGGGTTGAGCGGGGAGGCTCACGCCATGGATATGACGCATGAATTCATCGTGCTGGCCTTCACCCTGGTGCTGGCCATCGTCCAGATCGGCTGGGCCGCCAGCGCCCGCACGGCCGAGCTGGGTCTGAAGTGGAACGCCGGCGCCCGCGACGGCGAGGTCCCGCCGCCCGGCAGGATGGCCGGCCGGCTGATCCGCGCCCAGGCCAATCTGTTCGAAACCCTGCCAATCTTCGCCGCCGCCGTGATTATGGCGCATGTGGCGGGCAAGGACGGCGGCCCCCTGACCCTGTGGGGGACGCATCTCTATCTTTTCGGTCGCGTGATCTACCTGCCCCTCTACGCCTTCGGCGTCGCCTATGTCCGGTCTCTGGTCTGGGGCGTGTCGTTCGTGGGCCTGGTCATGGTCATCGTCGCCCTGTTCGTTTGAAAGCCTGAATTGACCCCAGCAGCCCGCCTCGCCGCCGCCGCCTCTGTCCTGGACAGTATCGCCCAGGGCCGCGCCCCCGCCGAGGTGGTGATCAAGGCCTGGGGGGCCGCCAACCGCTATGCGGGATCCGGCGACCGCCGCGCCGTCGCCGAGCGGGTCTATCAGGTGCTGCGCGCGCGCGGCCGGCTGGTCGCCGCCATGGGCGGGCGTGAGGACGGACGGGCCCTCGTCGTCGGAGCCCTTGCCTTCCTCGACAACCTCTCGCTGGGAGAGATCGAGGCGCTCCACTCGGGCGAGGGCTATGGCCCGCGTCCGCTGTCGAAACAGGAGCGGGCCCGGATCGCGGCGGGGGAGGGCGACCTGCCCGGGACCGCCACCGACCTGCCGGCCTTCGTGGTCGAGGACCTGAAGGCGACCTTCGGCGACCGCTGGAGCGAGGAGGCCAAAGGCCTGATGGCGCGCGCGCCGGTCGATCTGCGCGTCAACACCGCAAAGACTACGGTCGAAGCGGTCCGGGCCGAGCTGAAGGCGACCGGCCTGACGCCCGAGCTCACGCCGTGGTCCGCGGTCGGCCTGCGCCTGCCGTCCGAGCCGGCGCCGAACGTCCAGGCGCTGGACGCCTTCAACGCCGGCCGCGTAGAGATCCAGGACGAGGGCAGCCAGCTGACCGCCTGGGTGGCGGGCGCCGGCCTGTCGTTCACCCCGGACAGCATCGTCGTCGACTATTGCGCGGGCGGCGGCGGCAAGACGCTGGCGCTGGCGGTGCAGGGCCTGCCCGCGGCCGATCCGTCGCGGGTCGCCGCCCCTACCCCGGCCGGCTGGTCGCCGACCGGCGCCGACGAACTGGCGGCGGCGAAGTCCGCCCCGGCGGCCGCGCCCATGCGGCTGATCGCCTGCGACGTGGTGCAGAAGCGGCTGGACAACATCCGTCCGCGCCTCGCCCGCGCCGGCGTCGCCGCCGACCTGCGGCTGATCGGCCAGAACGGCGGCGGGGTGGAGGAGTTCAACGGCAAGGCGGACCTCGTGTTCGTCGACGCGCCGTGCAGCGGTTCGGGCGCCTGGCGCCGCCGTCCCGAGGACGCGTGGCGGCTGAAGGCCGACGAGATCGAGCGGCTGCACGCCCTGCAACTACGCATCCTCGGTCAGGCCGCGGCGCTGGTGAAGCCGGGCGGGCGGCTGGTCTATGTCACCTGCTCGGTGCTGGCCCGCGAGAATGAGGCCGTCGCCGACGCTTTCGAGGCGGCCAACGCCGGCTTCCGCCCGCTGCCGGTCGCCGACGTGCTGGGCGCGGCCACCCTGACCGACGCCGCCCGTACCCGTCTGGCCGAGGCCGCTTCGGGCGGTCGCCTGCGCCTTTCGCCGGCCTCGACCGGCACCGACGGTTTCTTCGTGGCCCTCTACGAGCGGCGGGCGTGAGCCGGGACTGGACCCTTTCCAGTTTCGGTCCGAAGACCGCCCTCTGCGTCATGGCCGCCGAGCCCGAATACGGCCCGGCGCTGCGCAGCCGCATCCGGCCGCTGATCACCGGCGTCGGCCCGGTCGAGGCCGCGGCGGGCGTCGCCCAGGCGCTCGCCACTTTGCAGAAGGAAAACGCACTGCCGGACCTGATCGTCTCGCTGGGCTCGGCCGGTTCATGCACCCTCGATCACGCCCGCGTCTATCGGGTCGCGGAGGTCAGCTACCGCGACATGGACGCCAGCGCTCTCGGCTTTCCGAAGGGCGAGACGCCGTTCCCGCGCCTGCCCGCCATCCTGCCGCTGACAGACGGACCCGCCGCCTTGCCGACGGCCCGTCTCGCCACCGGCGCCAGCGTCGTCTCGGGCGCCGCCTATGACACCGTCGACGCCGACATGGTGGACATGGAGACTTTCGCCGTCGTCCGCGCCGCCGCCCGCTTCGGCCTGCCCGTCATCGGCCTCCGCGGCGTTTCGGACGGCCGCACCGACCTGTCCGAACTGTCCCATTGGACCAATGCCCTCGCCGAGATCGATCTCCGGCTGGCCGAGGCGCTCGACCTGTTGCATGACCATTTCACGCCTGTTCTCACGGAGCCCGCATGACCGCCCCCGCTGATCACCAGAAGGTCCTGATCGTCGATTTCGGCAGCCAGGTCACCCAGTTGATCGCCCGGCGCCTGCGCGAGGCGCGGGTCTATTGCGAGATCCATCCGTACGACAAGGCGAACGCGGCGCTGGCGGCGATGAAGCCCCAGGCCATCATCCTGTCCGGCGGCCCCGCCAGCGTGCACGAGGCCCACAGCCCGCGCGCCCCGCAGGCGGTGTTCGAGGCCGGGGTGCCGGTGCTGGGCATTTGCTACGGCGAGATGACCCTGTGCGAACAGCTGGGCGGCAAGGTCGAGGGCGGCCATCACCGTGAGTTCGGCCGCGCCGAAATCACCGTCCGGAAGGCCTCGCCCCTGCTGGCCGACCTGGCCGCCGTCGGCGAGGACGAGACGGTCTGGATGAGCCATGGCGACAAGATCGTCGCCATCCCCGAGGGCTTCGACGTCGTCGCCACCTCGGAAGGCTCGCCCTACGCCGTCATCGCCGACGAGGCGCGCCGCTTCTACGGCGTCCAGTTCCACCCCGAGGTGATGCACACCCCGCGCGGCGCGACGATCCTCAAGAACTTCACCCATGGCATCGCCGGCCTGGCCGGCGACTGGACAATGGCCGCTTATCGCGACGAGCAGATCCAGAAGATCAGGGCGCAGGTCGGGAATGCGAAAGTCATCTGCGGCCTGTCGGGCGGCGTAGACTCCTCGGTGGCGGCGGTGTTGATCCACGAGGCGATCGGCGACCAGCTGACCTGCGTCTTCGTCGACACCGGCCTGTTGCGCAAGGACGAGGCCGCACAGGTCACCACCCTGTTCCGTGAACACTACAATATCCCGCTGGTGCACGTTGACGCGTCGAAGGAATTCCTCGGCGAGCTGGCCGGCGTCTCGGACCCCGAGACCAAGCGCAAGATCATCGGCCGGGTCTTCATCGAGACCTTCGACCGCGAGGCCCACAAGGTCGACGGCGCCGAATTCCTCGCCCAGGGCACCCTCTATCCCGACGTGATCGAGAGCGTCTCGGCCTCGGGCGGCCCCTCCGCCGTGATCAAGAGCCACCACAATGTCGGCGGCCTGCCGGACTTCATGAAGCTGAAGCTGGTCGAGCCACTGCGCGAACTGTTCAAGGACGAGGTCCGTGCTCTGGGCCGCGAACTGGGCCTGACCGACGCGTTCGTGGGGCGTCATCCCTTCCCCGGGCCGGGTCTGGCCATTCGCATCCCCGGCGAGATCACCGCCGACGCCGTCGAGACCCTGCAGCAGGCCGACGCCATCTATCTGGAGGAAATCCGCAAGGCCGGCCTCTACGACAGCATCTGGCAGGCCTTCGCCGTCCTGCTGCCGGTCAAGACCGTCGGCGTGATGGGCGACGCCCGGACCTATGAGAAGGTTCTGGCCCTGCGTGCCGTGACTTCGACGGACGGCATGACCGCCGACTTCTTCGAGTTTCCCTGGGACGTGCTGGGCCGCTGCGCCACGCGCATCGTCAACGAGGTGCGGGGCGTGAACCGCGTCGTCTATGACGTGACGTCCAAGCCGCCGGGAACGATCGAGTGGGAATGAGAGGCCTAACAATAATCCATATGAAGCCATGTGTTGTCGGGATTTTGGCGTGACGTGATCCCGATGGTCAACTGGCTGGTTGGTCTTCCAGGTAGTGGAAAACAAGGCCAAAAACCTGCAGGTACGAGCGGCAGGAGTTTCCAACGGCCCATCGCTGACGGTATTCCTGACGGCAGGGTCCATAGAATGGAACCCAACCCGTCAGATGAGCGGGAGGCGCAAAGGAGCCTGGATGCTGCAGAGTCTCTCGAGGCTCCAGGCGCGCTGGCGGCGATCGGGAATCGCGACCGTCTTGAGCCTGAGACCGTCACAACGTCCGTTTAGAAGGCGTAGTCCAGCCTTACGCCCCATTCTCTCGGCCGCCCGAAGGCGACGTCGGCCAGGCCGATGCTAGCGCGCCCGTCCAGCGCGTTGGTGATATAGCGGACGTCGGTCAGATTGGTCCCGAACAGGGTGATCGACCAGCCTTGGCGTGGGGGCTCGAAGGTCAGCCCGGCGTTGATCAGGCCAAAGCCCGCCTGAGCTGTCAGTGGCGCGTTGTCAGGCGTGTTCTGGACGCGAGCGCGATAGGCGTAGTCCGCGCGCGCCGTCAACCGACCGAGCGCGAGGTCCACGCCCTGCTCGATGCTCAGGTTGACGGACCATTCCGGCGTCTTGGGCAGGTCATGGGCCAGGGTGACACCGGTCACGGACGGCTCAAGCTGTTCATAGCGTCCGTCGAGGCGGCCCACGCCGAGGTCCAGCCGCAGGTCGGGGGTGGGCCGTGCGCTCACCTCAAGCTCGAACCCGTCGATGCGGGCCGAACCGGCATTGTCGACGAGCACCACCGGGGCGCCGCCGTCCGCGCTGAGCCGGAACAGTTGCAGGTCGGTGTAGTCGCCGCGGAACAGGGCGAGGTTGATGGCCAGCCGCCGGTCGAAGGCGCTGGCCTTGATCCCGGCCTCGTAAGACAGGACGTATTCGGGATCGAACGGCGTCCGGGCTTCGAAGGCCGACTGGGAGCGGCCATTGAACCCGCCCGACTTGTAGCCGCGCGCCACCGACAGATAGGTCATGACCCGCGGACTCCAGCGGTAACGCGCCACCGCGCTGGGCGTCATCGCCCGCCAGTCGCCGCCGGTCGTCACATCATAGGCGGTCGTTCCCGATGAGAACCTGTCGAAGCGGGCATGGTAGTCCTTGCTGTCCCAGGTCTGTCGCAGGCCGGCGGACACGGACAGCCGGTCCGTCAGCTGAATGTCCACATTGGCGAACACGGCCTGACTTTGGCTGTCGATCTCGCCCACGATCTCGCCATCGAGGTCAAGACTGACATGAACGGGATTTCCGGCGCCGCCCAAGCCCGGGATCAGGCCGACGGGAAAGGCTTCCAGCGCGGCGAACAGGCCGGGCGCGACCCGCAGCCGATAGGCGTCGTCGCCCCGTTCGGAGAAATAAAGTCCCCCGACGACATAGGAGAGGCGGCCCTCCAGCGCGGACCCGACCCACTGGATTTCCTGGCTGAACTGACTCATCCGGTCGGACACGCCCTGCTCGAAATAGGTCAGGGGCGAATGGTCAGGGTCGGAGTCGAACACCGCGTCGTGGCGGCGCCAGGCGGTGATCGACCGCAGCGTTCCGACGGAGCCGCGCCATTCCGCCGTCGCCGCCAGACCACTCTGATCCAGATCGCTGGTGTTCGCTCCCGTTCCGAAGGTGACGTCCGGGTCGGTCGGAACGAAGCGGCCGTCATAGGTCTCGCCCCGGGGCGCCCCGACGAGGGCGTTCCACAATGCCACAAGGGGGGCGGCCGGATCGACCGCCACGAGGCCGGCCGGCGCGACGGTGTCGCGACGGCGGGCGTAGTCGGCCGACAGGCGCAGCTCGAAACCCGGGTCGGGCCGCCAGTCCAGGCGCAGACCGAGGCCGGCGGACTCGATCGCCCCCAGGGTTCCTCCGTCCGGCCGGGTCACGAAGCCGTCGCGCCGATCCGAAAAGGCGACCACCTTTCCCAGCAACCGGTCGGCCATAAGCGGCGCGTCGACCACCAGGGAGAAGTCGCGCCGGTCCAGCCCGCCCAGGGTCGCCGTCGCGCGTCCGCCGAAGGTTTCGCCCGGACGCCGGGTCGTCAGGCCGATGGAGCCGCCCACGCTGTTCTTGCCGAAGGCCGTGCCTTGAGGGCCTCTCAGAACCTCGATCCGTTCGAGGTCCACCAGCCCCATCATCGAGCCGATGGAACGCGCCACATAGACGCCATCGACATAGACGCCGACGCCGGGTTCGGCAGTGAACAGGAAATCGGCCTGGCCGACGCCGCGGATGAATATCTGGGCGTTGGTGCTGCCGCCCGTGTCGCCCGTGCCGGGATCGAACACCAGATTGGGGACGAAGGCGTCGATCTGGGACAGGTCGGTCAGGTTGCGCGCCCGAATGTCGGCTCCGGTCAGGACGGTCGCGGAGACGGGCGCGTCCTGAAGATGCTCGTTGCGCCAGCGCGCGGTGACGATGACGTCGTCGATCCGGTCCGCTCCGTCGGGCCCGGGGTCCTGCGCCGCCAGACCGATAGCGAGGGCGACTGCGCCGATCAGCATGGGTGAGCCTGACGCCCGTTGCGCGTTGGAGGGAGCGTCTGTGACGGAGCCGTCAAACGCGTGGTCGCCTGGCCGATCATTGAACTGTCACGCTTTCCTCAAGGATCGCTAGCATGGGGGGTCCGTTTGGACTAGCGTTGGGTGATCAATGTTCACCATCAGGGGTCTTGCGCGATGCTGAGGGCCGGGGAGGACGACGGACTGGTCTCCCATTTCTACGCCTCGGCGATGGGCGACACGCCGTGGACGGCGACCCTGGAGCGTCTGACGGCGGCGTTCGGCGGCCAGACGGCTGTTCTCAGCCTTCGCGACGCCGGCGATGAGACCTTCGCCGTCGAAAGCCACGGCGCTTCAGCCGAGTACGCCGCCGCAGCCTACGCCAGCGAAGTCCTGCGCAACGATCCGCGAATGCCCTGTTTCTTCAACGCGCCGAAAGGCAGAGTCTATTTCGACCATGCGCTGTTCGACGTCGAGGAGATGCACAACAATCCCCTGTGCCGCGAGTCGGACGCCATGTTGGGCACGCGGTTTCAACTGGGCGTCATGACGGACCTGCCGGGACAGGTCACAGCGACGGTGGGGGTGATGCGCACCGCCGAACAGGGTCACGCCTGCGAAGCGGACATCGCCGCCTTTCGTCGGCTGGCTCCGCATGTGGAACAGGCCCTCGCCCTGGGGCAGGTGATCGAACTGAAGGCGACGACGCAATCCATCCTGCTGGAAGCCCTGGCGCGCAAGGCGGACGGCGTCATCCTGCTGGACCGCGCCGGCGCTCCTTCCTTCATGAACGACGCCGCGCGCGTCATCCTGGCCGCCGGCGACGGCCTGGCCTGGGGTGTCGAGGGCTTCGTCACCGACCGCGGACCCGAAACCCTGCGGCTGGGCGGGCTGATACAGTCGTCCCTTGACCCGGCGGGGTCGTTGGCCACGCGACGTGGCGGCCAGATGCCGGTCCACCGCCGGTCGGGGCGCCATCCCTATGTCTTGAGCGTTATTCCGGTCCCGCCGCAGGAGCGGTTCCTGTCCGGTCACAGAATCGCCGGCGTCATCCACATCCAGGATCTTGCGACAGTCGCCCTGCCTTCCCACGAGACCCTTGCCGCGGTGTTCGGGCTGAGTGAGCGCGAGGCGGATCTGGTCGTCGAACTGATCCGCTGCCCAGGCCTGGGTCAGGCGTCGGCCCAGGCCGGCATGGCCCTGAACACCGCCCGCAATCACCTCCACAGCATCTTTCTGAAGAGCAACACGACCAGCCAGGCCGAGATGATCCAGATGCTCGGTCGCCTGCTCTGAGTGGGGCTGGACCGGGCGCGAGACTGGTCCGATCGGACTAGCCGAGCCGCATCGACAGCTTAACCCCTCCGTGAAAAGCGTGGGAAACCGCGAGTTTTCGAGCGGATGCCGGGACTGTCGTGATGACGTCGAGACTGGGACTGATCGCGCTGGCGGGTCTGGCGGGTCTGGCAGGTCTGACAGGACTGGGGCTGACGGCGCTCGACGTCGACGCCCAGACGACGCGGAGCACGGGCGGCTACATCTTTACGGACATCATCATCACCTCGATGCGCGGTGGTCGCGCCGTCGCCACCACCCGCACCGACGGCCAGGGCAATTTTCGCTTCGACCTGCCCGCGGGCGACTACAACATTTGCCTGAACGGACCAGGCCTGAGGTCGGCGATCGATCGCTCGGGCGGTTCCGCAGAGAGCGACAGCATCATCGGCGTGCTGATCGGGCTGCTGCTGCCGGCGGCCCGGGCCGCGCCCACCGAACAGCAACGGACCTTTCCCAGCGTCGGCGCCGGGCTGGGTCAGAGCCCACGAGGCGGCCCGCCACCGATGGCGCGCGACCTGTGTTTCCCCTACGTCGTCGAGGTGTCGATCCGTCAGACGGGCCCGGGTCCCGGCGATCTGGACAGTGACGGGAGGCCTGACCGCGACTTCAATGGCCAGGATCCCGCCGAACCCGGATCCACGGGCGACAGCGCGCGTCTCCAGCGAGAGGGGAGACCCATTGGAACGAATAACGGCACGGGCGACGCCGACCGTCGGGTCGATCCGCGCATCCCGCCGCCCGGCGCGCGGGGGGTGCCGGCGCGCCCCGCCGCCCCGACGGTAACGGTCACCGGCACGGTCCGGCTGGTACGATGAACATGATCACCCTGAACCGAAGACTGATGCTGTCCGGCGCCGCCCTGGTCCTGGTCGCCGGCGCTGCCGCTCGCGTCGAGGCGCGGCCCCAGAACCGCCCGGCCTATGACGGCCTGCGCAAGACCATCGCGGTCGACCTGTTCCAGGCCACCGAGGCGGTCGGCGGCTCGGTCACCGCCGAGGGCATGACCGCCATGCTGACCCAGGCCCTGGTCGAGGACGGCCGTTTCCTGGTGGTCGAGGGCGGCGGGGGGATGGAGGCCAGCGCCATCGTGCGCGGGACCGTGACCAAATACGAGGCGGCGGCCGGCGGCGGCGGTATGAGCATCAGCGGCGGACCTCTGGGCGGGCTGCTGGGCGGTCGGGCCAGCACCCGCAGCCAGACCGCGGTGATGGAGATCGCCCTGCGCCTGGTCGACGTCGCCAGCGGCCAGGTGGTCTCGACCTCCAACGCCCAGGGACGCGCCTCGTCGCGCACGTCCGAGGCCGGACTGGTGGACAACTGGGGCGGCGGGCATCTGGGGGGCGAAATCTTCCGCGCCACCCCGATCGGACAGGCGGGCCAGGACGCCATCGTCCGGGCCGTGGACCAGATCGCGGCGGGCATGCGCCGCGTGGAATGGACGGCCCTGGTCGTCGATGCGGCCGCAGCCGGCATCTATCTCAACGCCGGAGCCGACCGCAACGTCCAGCCGGGCCTGACACTCAGCGTCTGGCGGCCCGGCCGCACCCTGACCGATCCCGGCACGGGCCAGGTTCTGGACGTCGAAATGGCCCGCATCGGCCGGGTCCAGGTCGAGACCGTGCGCGACCGACTGTCGATTGCCTCCGTCATCGAGGGCGAGCCGCCGATGCGCGGCGACGTACTGAAGGCGGACTGACGACCCTCGCTCCCGAACCCAACCCGAAGGAGAATTGCGATGAAGACCTCTGTTGGAACCTTCGCCCTGATCGGCGCGGTGTTGCTGGCCGGAGCGGCCCTGGCCCAGACGCCCCCGCAACCACGCGGCGGCCCAACCGTTGCGGCCGGCCCTCGCACGACCGCGCCGCCGACGTCCGGCGG
The DNA here is from genome assembly GCF_051860745.1 of Brevundimonas sp. GTDB lineage: Bacteria > Pseudomonadota > Alphaproteobacteria > Caulobacterales > Caulobacteraceae > Brevundimonas. The sequence goes on along the minus strand of NZ_JBHYDN010000005.1, from coordinate 103,584 downwards.
CGAATCCGGTTCGGAAAACGGACAAACGCGGGCAATCGTTAACTCATCAGGCGGAGTCATCGCCGCCGAAACCTCGACCCCGGTGAACGGCATCGGCGGGACAGGCGGCGGCCGGTTCACCTTCGTTTCGCCCGGCCGTCGCACAACCGCGCCGCCGACACCCGGCGGCGAATCGGGTTCGGAAAATGGAGAAACGCGGGCAACCGTTAACTCATCCGGCGGACACATCGACATCGAGTCTTGGTCATGGGGGCGGATCGACCGGGTGAATACGGCCGAGGCGTGCACAGCGCGGCGGGGCGAAGTCGTCATGCATCAGGGCGTCCGGCAGTGTCGCCTGCCGGCGACGACCCGCCGAGACGAGCCCAATGTGACCATGCATGACTTCTCGATCACGCGATAGGCCGGCCCCGTCGCCGGACAGCGCCGATGATCCGACCCGACCCTGGGAGACCGACCATGACCGTCCGTACCGCCCGCTTCACCGCCATCGCCGTCGTCGGCCTTTTACTCGGGGCCTTCGTGGGCCCAGGCGACCCTGTGCCGGGCACGTCGGTCGGCCTCGACCATGATCCCGGAGGCCTGGTCGCGCCAAGGGCGACGGATGACCTCGGTCGGGCCGAGTTCGCCGTCGGACCCGGCCGCTATTCGGTCTTCCTGATCAACCCGTTGGTCCCGACGATCGTGACGGTCACGCCCGTCAACGACGCGCCGGCGATGATCTCGGCGCCGATCATGCCGGGTCGGGGTCGGGTCTATGCGGTCGATGCTGCGGGACGCCGGCTGACGATGGTGGTCCCGCGCGGCGGCGGTCGCGTTCGTGTCGCCCTGACCGAGGCCGGCCCACCCGCAGCGCCACGTAGCTGGACTCCGCTCATACCCCGACCGCGGGAGGATCGTTGATGACCATCGGCCGCCTCCTGCTCGGCGCCCGGCTGCGGCTTGGCGACGCCAACCATCCAGCCCGCTCCAGAACAGACAAAGGTAATGACATCATGCGGAAAACAGCCCTCATCCTGGCCGGCGCGGCCATGTTCGACCTCGGCGTCGTCGTCGTATCGGTCCAGGCGCAGGAAAGCTCGCGTCCGTCGCCAGGAGCCGTCGCCACGGCGCCCGGAGCGACCCCGAACCGGGATCACATTGACCAGGACGCCCAGATCACGGCCTGCGCCAATGGCAAACACATCCCTAACGCCCCGCTCAGCGCATGTCGGGCGACCCCGCCGGAGTCATCGGGCCCAGCCGGTCAGACGAGAGCCGTCGACATGTTCCTGAAGATCGGTGCCGACTTCACAGCTCGGGCCTGTGCGTCCCGGCGCGGCGCGGTCGTCAGGCATGAGGGGGTTCAGCAGTGCCGCCTGCCGGCGACGGGAGACCTCGACATCCACAAACAGGGTGTCGCGTTGAACTTTTTGAAGATCGACATCGAATATACGGCTCGCGCCTGCATCGCCCAGCGGGGCGAGGTCGTCACGCGGGATGGTGTCCAGCAGTGCGCCCTGCCGGCCGAACCGGGGACCGGCGGGGCCAGACCCAACCGGCGATAGTGGTTGAAAAGATGAGCCCCAGGCGCGCCGACGTACGCCGCGGGACGCCGCCGCAAAGGGTCGATCCGGACGATGATGCGGTCGTGCGCCTGTCGGCGGCCCCGTCCGGCGGGGGGGCAACCGCGACCGGCCGGGTCCTTCTGGAGATGCGAGGAGAGCGGATCCCAGTCGAGATGTCCGTGCCCGCCGGCCTCGTCGCGGTCGAAGACGTGCTGCCCATCGTCCACGGCCTCAGCAGCCTGTTCGCGACGCGGGCGACGGAGCGGGCCGAGGCCGAGGGACGGGAGATTTCCTGCCGCGCCGGCTGCGGCGCCTGCTGTCGCCAGCTGGTGCCGGTCGCCCCCGCCGAGGCGCGCGCTTTGGCCCGGCTGGTCGAGGCCATGCCCGAGGCCCGACGCGAACAGGTGCGCCGCCGCTTCGACGCGGCCCTCGACGTTCTGGAGCCGCTGGGTCTCATGCAGCGCCTGGAGCGGAGCAGCGGCGATCGCCAGTTGATCGCGCGGGAGTATTTCGAGGCCGGCGTCGCCTGTCCCTTCCTTGAGGACGAGGCGTGTTCGATCCACGCCGACCGTCCGCTGGTGTGCCGGGAATATCTGGTCACCTCGCCGCCGGATCTGTGCGCCGCCCTGTCTCCGGGCATCGAGAAGGTGACCCTCGAGGCCCGGCCGTCGCTGGCCCTCCTGAACGTCGACCTTCGCGACGGCTGGCTACCGCTCGTGCTGGCGCTGGTTCAGGATGCCCAAGCCCCGCTGTCGCCCCGCGACCGCCCGGCGGCCGACATCCTGAAGGACGTGATCGCCGGCCTGTGAGACTGGACGACGCACGGTCGCGACGGGTGGCGGGGGCGAGGCGGATCCGGCCGCTTGATCAGCGGAGAACCGCGAACTCCCTGTCAAGGACGATAGGGCGGGGGCGTTGACGCCCAACCGCAGCAAGAGTTCCGGCCCCCAACGGGGGGTGGCGTTTCGCTTTTTCTCCGGCGATCCTGTTTAAGCATCGCCCTCCCGTCTGCGTCGGGAGTCCGCTTCGAGCCGCCCTATCGCCTGGCTGTGCGGCTTGGGAGATTTCAGCGCGCGCCCTTGTCGATCGACGAGTCCGCCAACAGGCGTGCGTAGACTTCCAGGTCGATCTTTGAGAGCAGGGCGGTCGGGTTTTCATAGATGGCGCTGTTGGCTCCATGCTCGAAACATTCGACGCTTTGGACCCAGCAGCGCCCGCCGGTGGCTTCCCGTATCAAGCCTTCGGCGTGTTCGAGAACATGCTGCGACAGGCGTTCGCAGCTGGTTCCGGGGACCAGTCTCGCCTGGGCCAGGCCGAGAGTCTCCAGATGCAGGAAGGCGTCCCGATCAGGGTCGTCGTCGCTGACCAGAAGCGTATGGTCGAAAGTCGCGTGAAGCCATTCCCGGATACGGCCGAAGCCGCCCTTGCCGAAGTCTACGACCCAGCCGCGATGGTCGAGCTGTTCGGCGGCGAAGGTGAAGCGAAAGCCCAGCGAATAGCCGTGGAGAAGGTGGCAGTGGCTGTCGGCGGCCCATTGTCTGAAGGCGCACGACAGACCTCGATCGGCGCCGTAAGTCTTGGTGGATAGGTGGGCCATGAAGGGTTTCCGCAGCGGGGCGCCGTCGTCAATAGATGGGTTTCCGTTCCTGAGGCAATTCGGCGGTTGGGGCACCGCGCGTTCCGGCCGGGGCTGATCATGCCGCGGCCGGCGATGATGCGCCGCATGGCGTTGCCCGCCGCGGTGTGCGACCGGGACTGTCGCGCCGGAGCCAGCTGCCCTGCCGTAACGGGAAGTCTTCACGAGGTTCGCCATGGATGCGTCGTCTTCTGACCGGAGCTATGACCGCGCCGTCGCTAGAGCCCGGGCGGCCTTTGACGAGGGCCGGACGCGTGATCCCGTCTGGCGTTCCGCGCAGCTCGCCGGGCTGATCCGCCTGGTCGACGGGCATGAAGAGGACATCGTCAGGGCGCTCGCCCGGGACCTGGGCAAACCGCGCGCCGAGGCCCTCACCGCCGAGGCGTGGCTGGTCCGGGCCGAGGCCCGGGAGACGGCCCGGGCCTTTCATCGCTGGGCCCGGCCCCGGAGGGTGGGTACGCCGTTATCGCTGTTCCCGGGCGCGGCCCGGGTCGTGCCGGAGCCGCGCGGCCTGGCCCTGATCATGGGGGCCTGGAACTACCCCTTCCTCCTGACCCTGTCGCCGCTGATCGGCGCGCTCGGCGCCGGGTGCGCCGTGGTCGTAAAACCCTCCGAGCAGGCGCCGGCCACGGCCGATCTGCTGGCGGAGCTCCTGCCCCGCTATCTCGACCCGGAGGCCGTCCAGGTCGTCCAGGGGGACGCGGACGGGGCGGCGCGTCTTCTGGAGCAGCGGTTCGACCTCATCCTCTACACCGGCGGGGCGCGGGTGGGGCGGCTGGTGATGGCCGCGGCCGCCCGACACCTGACGCCCGTGATCCTGGAATTGGGCGGCAAGAGCCCGGCGCTGGTGCACGACAGCGCCGACTTCGCCGAAGCCGCCCGCCGCATCGCCTGGGGCAAGTCGCTGAATGCTGGCCAGACCTGCACCGCGCCGGACTATGTGCTCGTCCCGCGCGACCGGACAGACGCCTTCCTCGAGGCCTATCGCGGGGCGCTGGCGCGATTCCATGGCGGCGACGCGGCGACCAGTCCCGACTATGGACGGATCCTGAACCGGCGTCATTTCGAACGGCTTTCAGCCTATCTCAGCGACGGGCGGGTCGTGATCGGCGGTCGCACCGATCCGGTGCGCCTGTTCATCGAGCCGACGGTGCTGGTCGACGTTCCGGTCGATGCGCCGGTCATGCAGGAAGAGATCTTCGGCCCGGTCCTGCCGTTGATCCCCTATGATAGCTGGGATGAGGCGTTGGCCTTCGTCCGGGCGCGGGACAAGCCGCTAGCCGCCTACGCCTTCGGTCGCGACCGCGGCGCCATCGACCGGGCCGAGCGGGACATCAGCGCCGGGGCCTTCTGCGGCAATGACGTGATCCTGCAGCAGACCGTTCCTGACCTGCCGTTCGGCGGGGTGGGCGCGAGCGGCATGGGCGCCTATCACGGCCGCGCCGGGTTCGATGCCTTCTCGCACGCCAAGGCGGTGCTGCGCCGCCCGGTCCGGTTCGACAGCGGCCTGCGGTTCCCGCCCCATTCCGAAGGCAAGCTGCGTCGGTTGCGGTCGTTCTTCTAGGACCGCGACCGCCCGCATTTCTGCTGGAGCGTTTCGAGATCGAGAACGACGAGGCGGGCGTAGCGGGTTTCAATCACCCGCTCCCGGCGCAGCCGTCCCAGCAGCGCGGCCAGGCTCTGGCGCGAGACCCCGACCAGGGCCGCGAGATCCTCCTGACTCAGCCGCAGATCGATCTCGACGCCGGTTCCGACCGGGCGTCCGTGGCGACCCGCCATCTCGGTCAGGATGAAGGCCAGACGGGCCTCGGTCGAGGCGGTCAGGGTCTGCTCCACGAAGGCCAGGGCGGCGCGCTGATGCTGGCAGGTCAGCGCCCCGATCGCACGGTCGAAACGTGGATGCGCGGCCGCGATGAGATCGATCCGGATCGAATCGACATGCAGGACGACGGAGGGGCCGAAGGCGATCGCATCGTGAAAGCGGGGCTTGCCGTCCAGCACCGACATCTCGCCGAACCAGTCGCCGGGCCGCAGGATCAGGTAGACGAGACGGCGCCCGGCCTCGGAATGTCCGATCAGCCGGATTTCCCCCTCGAGCACCGCATGGAGACCATCGCCCGGATCGCCCGCGCGATAGACGGCGGCGCCGTTGTCGACGGCCCGGACCCGGGCGGCCCCCAGCAGCGCCGCGCGAGTGTCCGACGGCAAGGCCCCCAGCCAGGCGTCAGACCCGAGAATGCGGCTGGCGGCGGCGATCTCCATGCGACTCTCTGTACCTCTGGAATGTCAGGAACGCGACAATCTTTGCTCGAGGACGCGCCTAGCCTCGCCTGGAAACAGCTTGCCGGTCGAGTCTGCGGCCGGCGGGAGCGGAGCGCGTCATGGAAACCGCCGTACGGATGCTGGAGACCTTCGCCGACCGGGGCGTCGATGTCTGTTTCGCCAATCCGGGAACTTCGGAAATGCACCTGGTCGCCGCGCTCGACCGCGTGCCGCGGATCCGCCCTGTGCTCGGCCTGTTCGAGGGCGTGGTCACCGGCGCCGCCGACGGCTACGGCCGCATGCGCGGCGCACCGGCCCTGACCCTGCTGCATCTGGGACCCGGGCTGAGCAACGGCGCCGCCAATCTGCACAACGCCTTTCGCGCCCGCACCCCGATCGTCAGCCTGATCGGAGATCACGCCACCTACCACCGCAAGAACGACGCCCCGCTGCAAAGCAACATCGAGGCCCTGGCGCGGCCGGTCAGCCGCTGGCTCGAGACGGCGGAGACGCCCGCCCAGGCGATCGATCTGGCCGCCCGGGCAGTGGCGGCGGCGATCCGGTCCGGGCCGGCGGCGCTGATCATCCCGGCCGACGTCGCCTGGTCCGACGAGACGGCGGCCCCGGCCGCGCCCGAGCCGCAGACGTCGCCTCCGCCGACATGGGATCGGCGCATCGACGAGATCGCAGCCGCCCTGAGAAACCCCGGCTGCGCCCTTCTTCTCGGCGGCCGTCGGCTGGGGGCCGAGGCCTGCGCCGCGGCGTCGCGGATCGGCGCCGCCACTGGCGCGCTGGTCCTGACCGAGACCTTCCCGGCACGGATCGAGCGCGGCCGGGGCCGGTCAGCCCTGCCTCGCATTCCTTATCTGATCGAAATGAGCGCCGGGGTCCTGGGCGCGATCAGCACGGTGGTTCTGGCGGGAACGCCCGCGCCGGTGGCCTTCTTCGCCCTGCCGGGACGCCCGACCCGGCCGACGGCGGACGACGCCCGCTTCCTGACCCTGGTCGAGCCGGGCGAGGACCCGACGTCTGCGCTGATCGCTCTGGCCGAGGCCGTGGCGGGCCCGGCGGGCGAGCTGGCCCCGGGGCAGGCGGTCGTCGCTCCGGGATTCGCCGACGCCGATCATGAGCGAGCCTTGGACGCCGATCTGCTGGCCCGGGTGGTCACGGCGACCCTGCCCGACCAGGCCATCGTCTGCGACGAGTCGATCTCGCTCGGCTTCTACGCCTATGACTCCGCCGCCGGCGCGGCGCCGCACGACTGGCTGTCGCTGACCGGCGGCGCCATCGGGCAGGGTTTGCCGCTGGCGACCGGGGCGGCGCTCGCCTGTCCTGGCCGCCGGGTGATCGCCCTGCAGGCCGACGGCAGCGCCCTTTTCACGATCCAGGCGCTGTGGACCCAGGCCCGCGAAAGCCTCGACGTCACCAATGTTATTCTCAACAACGGCTCCTACGCCATCCTCGAGCTGGAGCTGGCGCGGGCCGGGGCTCCGTCCGGCGGCCCCGCCGCCCGGGCCTTGTTCGACCTGACCCGGCCCGCGATCGACTTCACGGCGCTCGCGGCGGGCTTCGGCGTGCCCGCCACCCGGGTGCGCACGGCCGGCGAACTCGCTGCGGCGCTCAACCGGGCCAATGCGACGCCGGGTCCCCACCTGATCGAGGCGATGTTCCGATGACCCAATCCGCTCCCCACGCGCCGCTGCCCGAAGCGCTGATCCGCCGCTTGGGCGACTTGCTGGGCGAGCATTTCACCGTCAACGCTGCGGTGTGCGGCCATCACGGCGGCGGCGGTACGCGCCATCCCAACCTGCCGCCCCAGGCCGTGGCCTTTCCCGGGACGACGGAGGAGGTCGCCGCCGTCGTGCGCGCCTGCGCCGACTACCGTACGCCGGTGGTTCCCTTCGGCGCGGGCACCTCGCTGGAGTGCCATGTGGGCGCCGTCGCCGGTGGCGTGACCCTCGATCTGTCGCGCATGAACCGGGTGCTTCGGGTGAGCGCCGAGGATTTCGACTGCACCGTGGAGGCGGGCGTGACCCGCATGGCGCTGAACGCCCATTTGCGCGACACCGGGCTGTTCTTCCCGGTCGATCCGGGGGCGGACGCGACCCTGGGCGGCATGGCGGCGACGCGAGCCTCGGGAACCACCACGGTCCGCTACGGCGGCATGCGCGAGAATGTCATCGCCCTGACGGTAGTGACCGCCGCGGGGGAGATCCTCCGCACGGCCGGTCGGGCGCGCAAGTCCTCGGCCGGCTACGACCTCACACATCTGTTCGTCGGCTCGGAGGGTACGCTGGGCGTGACGACCGAGGTCACCCTGCGTCTGCATCCGGTCCCGGAGGCCGTAGCGGCCGCGGTCTGCGCCTTTCCTTCGGCGGGAGCCGCCGTGACCACCGTGATCGAGGCGTTGCAGTCGGGGCTGACGCCCGCCCGCGCAGAATATCTGGACGCGATCCAGATGGGAGCGGTCAACCGGGCCTTCGGCCTCGACTATGCGGTCGCAGACAGCCTGTTTCTTGAGTTCCATGGCGGGCCGGAAGCCGTCAGGAGCCAGGCTGAGGCCCTTGGTGAGCTGGCGGCGGCGAATGGGGGGTCCGACTTCCGTTGGGAAACCGAGCCGGAGGCGCGCGACCGCTTGTGGAAGGCGCGCCATCAGGCGGGGTTCGCCGCTCTGTCGCTGCGGCCCGGAGCCGTACCCTGGTCAACGGATGTCTGCGTGCCGATCAGCCGCTTGGCGCAATGCGTCACGGAAACCCGGGCGGACCTCGATAGCGCACCCTTTCCCGGCACGATGCTCGGCCACGTCGGCGACGGTAATTTTCACGCCATCCTGCTGTTGAACCTGGACGACCCCGCCGAGATGGCCGCCGCCGCCGCCTTCGATGCGCGGCTGGTTCAGCGTGCTCTGGCCATGGACGGCACCTGCACGGGCGAGCACGGCGTCGGTCTGGGTAAACAGGGCGCGCTCATCGACGAACTCGGTGGCGCGGTGGGTCTGATGCGGGCGGTGAAGCAGGCGTTGGACCCGGACGGTTTGATGAACCCGGGCAAGATTTTCGCCGCCGCCTGACCGGTCGGCTCACCGCCACCTTGAGGGAGAGAAGGGCGCGGGTCCGAGACCGCGTTCTCCGAGGTCGGACGGAATCTCGCGCTTCAGCGCCAGGGCGGCCCCCAGTCGGGCCGCGGCGGGCGCGGTCTGCATGCCATAGCCGCCTTGACCGGCGAACCAGAAGAAGTCGGCCATATCCGGATCGTATCCAATGACGGGCGTCCGGTCGGGGGCGAAGGTCCGCAGCCCGGCCCATGACCGCCGCACATGGCTTATGGAGAGGGTGGTCGCCGCCTCGATGCGATCGACGCAGATCGCGATATCGAGTTCCTCGGGCGCGGCGTCCACGGGAGCGGACGGCGTCTCGTCGGCGGGGGAGGCGAGCAGGCGGCCCGACTCCGGCTTGAAGTAGAACTGCTCGTCGACGTCGATCACCGTGGGCCATGTTTCGATGGCCAGTCCGGCCGGCGGGTCGATCAGGATCACCGTCCGCCGCCGGGGCTCCAGCCCCACGCGTCGGACGCCGGCCAGTTCGGCGATCGCATCGGACCACGCGCCGGCAGCGTTGACGATCACCCGGGCTTCGATCGCATCTCCGCCGGCCAGCGCGATCCGCCACCCTGTCCCACGGTGTTCAATCCGTTCGACGCCGGCGTTCAGCCGCAGATCGACCCCTCTGGACCGGGCCATGCAGAGATAGCTGGCGTGCAGGCCATGGGTGTCGATATCGCTGGAATCGGGCTCGAACACCGCTGCGATCACATCCGGGCGCAGGATCGGGACCATGGCCCGCGCCGCCTCGCCGCTGATCTCACGCATCCCGCTTCCCTCGGCGACGATGTCGGCGACCAGGGCGTCGAGGGCGGGGAGCTGATCGCGCGTGGCGATGTTGAGACAGCCGCGGCGTCTGAGCAGTGGATGGTCGCAGAAGCCGTCGGGCGGGGCGTCGAAGAAGGCGCGGCTGGCCCCGGTCAATCGCCGAATCCAGGCGTTGCCGTAGGATTCGATGAACATCGCCGCCGAGCGCCCGGTGGTGTGATAGCCGTGGCTTGCCTCCCGTTCCACGACGAGCACGCTGGCCGGGTCAGCCAGTTCGCAGGCGATGGAGGCGCCGGCGATTCCCGAACCGATCACGAGGTAGTCGTAATGGCGCATGACGCCTCCTGAATTGGCCGCGTCAGCCGATTTCCAGGAACTCGCCCTGAGGTCCGTAGGCGGCGAACCCGTCAATCCGGCCGTCGCGCACGGCCGCGGTCATGGTCTCCAGGGCGAGGTCGATCCGGGCCTTGTCAGGCGGACGCCCGGCCTGTCCGGACAGGCTGGCGGCGAACACCACGCTCCACGGCGGACCCGCTCGCTCGGACTCCGAGACCAGGGCCTGGAAGTCGGGGATGTCCCGCGGGGCCTTGTCGACGCACATCAGCGGCGCGAGCGCGCCTCCACGGCCTGACTGGAATCGCTCCCGCTGTTCGGGCGTGGCACTGTCGGGCAATTCGGCAATGGCGAAGACGAACAGCAGACGTTGCGGTTCGGACTGGGCGGCGGCGGCGGCCAAAAGCTGCCGGAAGTGCGAGTTGTCGGTCATTTGGTGCAGGGTAGGGCATAGGGCGCGGCCCTGTCTTGCGCCCGCGCAATTCCATCGGCCCAGTCGGTCTTCTCGGCGCTGACATGCAGGGCGGCTTTCGATCCGACCGGCGAGCCCCACTATCCTCACCGGAACAGCAGCCCCGCCTCCGGGGTCGGAAAGACCTGTTCAACAGCGAGACGGCCCGCGGGCAGGGGCTGGAGCAGGTCCGTCTCAGGTGTGGTCAGATCCAGCCACTCCATTGCGCGGCCGGGCTCAAGCAAGACGATTTGCCGGTCATGGTAGGGCGCGATATCCGGCCCCGGCGTGGTCGTCAGCATGGCGAAGGCGCCGTTGCGGATCACGCCGGCGACCCAGAACGCCGGCGCATCGACCATCGTAAACAGCCATTTGGTCTTGCGCTTCTGGCCGGGCAGGGGGTCGGTGAACTCATAGAAGCCGTCCGCAGGAATGGCGCACCGCAGGCTGTTGGCGAACGAGCGGTCGTCCGAGCGGTAGTTGAACACCGGCCGCCCCTGCGGCGACGTCCAGGCCCATTTCGTCATCCTCACGGCCACGCCATCGGCTGTCCGTGTGGCCACCGGCGCCGTATTGCCGATGCGGATGTCTTCGCGAGGCTCGAAGTTCGGCTTGCCGTCAGGGAACACCAGCTGGATGCCGACCTCGCGGAGTTCCTCGAACGGCTGCTCGGCAAGGGGCTGGAACCGGTAGGTGTTGCACATGGGCCTGACCGTCTCCGTCAGTCGCAGCCCGGCGCGACCGTTTCGAACCGCTGATCCCACCAGCCCTGCCAGCGGCCCTGCAGATCGGCGAGGGCCGCCTCGCTGAGTCCGTAGGTGGTCAGGGTCAGCATGGTCGTGCCGCGCGGACGCTTCTCGTTCGGCGGCTGGTCCAGCACGACCAGCAGGCCGTCGCCCCAGGCGTCGACCGTGACGCCCGTCTGGTGGCGGGCGAGGAACCAGACCTCGCCGGACGCCTCGGCATCCGGCCCCAGCGGCATGGACCAGCGCTCGCCCGGCGCGGGAGCGGCGTCGAGGCCGAGCAACGACCGGGCCAGCCGGTCCTCGCGGGGCGGGCCTGAGAAGAAGATCGTGCGGCGCGTCTGGCCCTCATGGCGGGCGAAGGCGAAGGCCAGCTGCCAGGTGAAGGATATCCAGCCCTCGATCATGCCGTCGAAGACGTCGGACCAGTCGCCCGCGGGCGCGGAGCGAACCACCCGGACGATGCTCTCATCGCCGCGGGCCTCGACCTCATAGCGGTCGTTGACGCCGACGAAAGTGACCACCCGCTTCTCATCGTCGGCGCTGGCGTGGGTGACGAAGATGAAGTCGATCTCGTCCTTCAGGCCGTCGGTCTCCCAGCCGAACCATTGGTGGATCTTCTGCGGGTCGCGCAGCGCCGCCCAGACCGCGTCGGCAGGGGCGGGGACAGTGACTTCAACGAGGACGTGGTCCTCCCTGGGCTGGTCGGCAGCTTCGGTCATGACGGTCAGTTCCTGGCTGGGGCGGATTTGGTGACGGCGGGATGGGCGACGGCCGTGAGTCGGTAGCGCCGACCGGATGGCGCGGCGTATTTGCGGGCGAGGGCGGCGACAGCGGCGCTGACCTCCTCCGTGAAGGCGTCGAAATCGGCGGGTGTGGCGAAGGCGACGTCAGCTTCTACCGTCAGCGTCAGCAGGCGCGAGCCCTCGGCGGCCGCGTCCTGGCGCATACGGGCGACGTCGCGAACCATGGTCGAGGCGGTTGTGATCAGATGGTCGGCGGCATGACGGTCCTGGGCCTCAACGGCGTCGGGATCGGGCGGGGTCTGCATCATCGCGGGGTCGAAGACATGGTTCCGCGCCGCGACGAACAGTCGCTCGGTGAAGCCGCGCTTGCGGCGCTCCCCGGCCAGTTGGACGAGACCCGCGGCCTCGAGTGCATTGAGGTGGTAGCCGATGTTCTGTCGCGGCAGACCCAGCTGTTCCGCCAGACCCGCGGCTGAGGCCGGCTCGGTCAGGGCTGTCAGGATGCGGCGGCGAATGGGCGCCAGCGCCAGCAGGGCGGTGTCCAGATCATCGAGCAGGGCGGACGGTCGGGGCGTCATGCCCCTCAGCCTGCATTAGACAAAATAGTTTGTCAAATGGTCGTCAGGCAGAAACGCGGACATCCTTGGAGGCCCGTTCCAGCACGGTCGCGGGCGATTCCCCGGCGGCCACCTCCGCCACGCCCACCTCGAACTCGACCACGAAGGGTGAGCGGTCGGGGCCGGCGTCGAAGGCGGTGCAGCCGATGACGGCGGCGATCCGGTCGGCGGCGATCCGTCCGGCTGGCCCCTGGGTCGCGGGCAGGGCCAGGGCGAAGACGTCGGGCGACAGGCGGGCGGCGGTGTCCTCGGTGCGGATCAGGCGCGAGACCATGGCCCCGATCTGGGGCAAGGCGCGCTCCAGCCAGCCGCCCTTGCGGGCTTCGACGACGGCTTCGGTCTCGGATACGCGCAGAACGGCGACCGACAGCGGGCGGCGACGCAGACGGGCGCCCTCGGCCACGCGCGCCAGATGGCTTGCGAACAGTTCGGGAGTGAACAGGCCGGTTGTGGGATCGGTCAGGCCCGAGCCGCGGGCGCTCTCCAGCGCCTTGCGAATGGCGACGTGGCGGCGATGGGCGCGGGCAAGGGCGGTGATCCGTTCGGCCGTCTCATCCTCAGGCGTGTCGGCGGCGGCCACGTCGGCGAAGCCGCGGTTGTACAGTTCGGACAGATTGATCTCGCCCGCGCCGCGCAGATAGAGCACCGCCGGTATGTGATACAGCCGGGTGTTCCGCTTCATGCCCGAGGCGATGGACAGGGCCGGGGTATGATCCTCGGCGCCCCACAGGACGGCGGCGTCGAACGGCCGCTCATGCAGATAATCGAAGGCGGTGTAGGGCGTCGGCGCCGCCACCACCTCGCAACCACGTGCGGTCAGGGCGTTCGACAGGGCCAGGAAATGCCGGTCGGGCTTGCCCGCGGCGAGCACGCGCAACGGGGTGACGTCGAGGTCGGAGATCGGCAGCGGCTGGCCCCGGGCGGCGAAGGTCGCCTCGCGCAGCGACACCTCCTCCTCGGCGATGGCCGAACGGACCAGGTTTTCCAGTCGCAAGGCCGCCTGGGCCGCGTGGGGCGTACTGGACATGACGATGTCGGCGAGACCCGGCTCCCAGGCCGCGGCCTCCGGCCCGATGGCGAGAATCGGCAGGCGACGCGGGGTCACGGTCTGGCGCAGGGCGCTGATCCCCTCGGCCGCGTCCGGCAGGCGGGCGTCGAGAATCACTGTCTCGAGCGGCCAGTCGATCAGCACCTGGATAGCGCTGGCCAGCGAACGGGCGGTCACGGTGCGCCAGCCGAGCGCGTCCAGGCCCTGACACAGCGGGCCAATCAGGCCGTCGTCAGGAGCGACGACCAGTATGCGCGGATCGGAACCCAAGGGCGAAATCTCCAGCCGCCCCCAGCCCGGGGCGCGGTCTCATGGCCGCGGACCATAGCGAGGGCAGGCGGCCCTAAGCAACGGGTTGACCGTCGCTTTCCACGGCGGGTTTCCCGTAGGCCGAATTGGGGTAGTAGTGCGAGCTTGCAGGGTGTGGGGACCGGATTGCAGGCGAAATCGGACATCGAAGCAGCGGCGCGCTGGGCCACCCCCATGCTGTGGGGCCGCCTGTCGGTCAAGGCGTTCACGCGCAGCTGGGGCCGCGACGTGATGCTCTACACCGGCGGCGTGTCCTTCTTCGCCCTGCTGGCGGTCTTCCCGGCCATCGCCATCCTGATCGGTTTCTACAAGGCGGTGCTGTCCATCGCCCAGGTCAGCGAACAGGCGGCGGCTCTCGCCGATGTCATGCCGACCGCCGCGCGCGCCATCTTCCGGGCCGAGATCGAGCGACTGGCCAACGCCTCCGCCCGGACCGTTTCGGCCCAGAGCTTCTTCGCCGTGGTCATCGGCGGCTACGCTGCGCACCGGGGGTTCAAGGCCTTGCTGGCCGGACTGAACCTGATCCACGACGAGAAGGAGCCGCACGGCTTCTTCAAGTTCAACCTGCTGGCCTTCTTCGTCGCCCTGGCGGCCTTCCTGCTGTTCACCGTCGTCTCCGGGGCGGTGGTGACCTCACGCCTGCTGGAGCACGCCGGTCCGGGAGGGGCGGCGTCGACCGGCGGCGGCCTGCCGCTGGACGGGCTCTGGCCGGCGCTCGGTCTCGCGATCGGCCTGACCATGCTCTACCGCTACGCCATGTCCCACCGCGCGCCGGTGGCGTGGGCGCCGTCGATCGCGGGCGGATTGGTGGCCACGGTGATGTCGACCATTTCCTCGTGGCTGTGCGCCATCTACGTCGAGCAGATCGCGCCGCTGGGGGCGACCTACGGCTCGGTCGGCGCGGTGGTGGTGCTGCTGATCTGGCTGTCGTGGAACGTCAACGCCATCTTCTACGGCGGGGCCTTCGCCACCGAGATGGAGATCGCCGCCCGATCGATGGGCGCCCCCGAGATCGAACCTGACGAACCCCTGCCGGAGTCGGTGGTCAGCCTGTCGGAACGACGGGCGTCGCGACCACGATAGTCAGGACGCCGTCGGCCTCGTCGATCGAGACGACGTCTCCGCCCAGTCGGGCCATCAGATGCGGCACGTCGATCCGCGCCATCGGATCGGTGGCCAACAGGGTCAAGCGCGCGCCGGGCGCGGCCCCCCGCAACGCCTTCTGAAGTTTCAGGCCGGGAGTCGGACAGCGGTGGCCGCGGGCGTCGACGATCATGCGCCGATCCGGTCCAGGAGCAGGCCAAGCGCCACGCGCACGCTGGCCAGTCTGACTTCGTCGCGCCCGATGTCGCCGAACCGGCGCTCGACATGGACCATGCCGGAGGGGCCGTTGGCGGCGAAATGCACCAGACCCACGGGCTTGTCCGCCGAGCCGCCGCCCGGGCCTGCAATCCCGGTGACCGAGACCGAAACTCCCGCCCGCGAGTGCACGAGGGCCCCATCCGCCATGGCCCGGGCGACCGGCTCGGACACGGCGCCGACGGTCTCAATCAGATCGGCGGGCACGCCCAGCAGTTCGGTCTTGGCGGCGTTGCTGTAGGTGACGAAGCCGCGCTCCACGACCGCCGACGAACCCGCGATCGCGGTCAGGGCCCCGGCCACCAGACCGCCGGTGCAGCTCTCGGCCGTGGCGATGGTCAGACCCCGCGCGACGGCTGCTTCGATCACCTGCCGGGCAAGGGTCTGGATGTCGTCGGGGAACATGAATCGAGGGGCTTTCCGAAGGCGGCGCGAGTCGGTCTAGGGTGGCGGGATGCGCCCGGGGACGGCGCCAGCATACGGGGCGGGCATGAGCGACACCACCGGTGACTCGAGCGTCGGAACGGGCATCGGGTCTGGCGCGCCTGACCGGCTCACGCCCATCCTTTTCGCGGTCGCCATCTTCACCTCGGCGGCGCTGGTGTTCGTGGTCCAGCCGATGGTGACCAAACTGGTGCTGCCCATGCTGGGCGGATCCCCGGCGGTGTGGAACACCGCCATGGTCTTCTTCCAGACCGCGCTGCTGGCCGGCTACGGCTATGCCCACCTGTTGCAGAAGGTCGGATCGATCAAGACCCAGGTGGGCGTCCATCTGGGCCTGCTGCTGGTCGCCGCCCTGTTCCTGCCGCTCAGCGTCAACGGCCTTCTGGGCGATCCCGATCCCGCGGCCCCGATCATGTGGCTGCTGGCCACCCTGACCCTGTCGGTGGGCGCGCCGTTCGCGGTGCTGTCGGCGACGGCGCCGCTGTTGCAGGCCTGGTACGCCCGCGTCCGCATCGGCCATGCCGACGGCAAGAATCCCTATGTCCTGTACGCCGCTTCCAACCTCGGCAGCTTCCTGGCCCTGCTGTCCTATCCGATCCTGATCGAGCCGCTGGCGACCCTGTCGGGACAGCGCGGCTGGTTCGGCTGGAGCGGCGGCTATGTCGTCTTCGTGCTGCTGGTCGTGGCCCTGGCCTTCACGGTCTGGCGCCGGCGGCTGGATCAGACGTCAGAGCCCGCGCAGCTTGAGGCCAGCGCGCCTATGTCATGGCGCGAGAAGGGCATCCTCGTGCTGCTGGCGGCGGCGCCGTCCAGCCTGATGCTGGGGGTGACCTCCCACATGTCGACCGATGTGGCCTCGGCCCCCTTCCTCTGGGTGCTGCCGTTGGCGCTCTATCTGCTGACCTTCGTCATCGCCTTCCAGAACCGCCCGTGGATTCCGCTGAACGTCACCCTGATCATCCAGGGAGCCACCGGCGCGATTGTGGTTCTGATCGTGGCCTTCCGTTCGGCCAACTGGTCGCTGGCGTTCGGCCTTCACCTGATCGCCTTCTTCTTCGCCGCCCTGATGTGCCACCAGCTGCTGGCGTCGAGGCGGCCGCCGCCGGACCGGCTCACGGAGTTCTATCTGTTGATGTCGCTGGGCGGCGTCGTCGGCGGCGCCTTCACGGCCCTGTTGGCGCCGGTGATCTTCAACATGGTGTGGGAGTATCCGCTCGTTCTGGTGCTCGTTGGCCTGGCCCGGCCATGGGGCAAGAGGCGGCTGACCGGGACCCACATCGGAACCCTCGCCGCCGCCGGCGCGGTCGCCGTATCGCCCGTGCTGCTGGCGATCGGGCTCGACGCCAATGACGGCGCACGCGGCTGGTTCTATGCCAATTTCCCGCTGGGCATGGACCAACTGACCATGGTCATGCTGATGCCCGCGGCCATCTGCGCCTTCCTGATCCGGGACCGGGCGCTGCTCTTCACCGCCATCCTGCTGATGATCACCCTTTCCGCCCAGTGGATCGCGCGCGGCTATGACTGGAGCTATTCGGAGCGCAGCTTCTTCGGCGTGATGCGGGTCGCCAACTCCCCCGATCAGCGGCTCGGCGGCGACGTCCATGTGCTGATGCACGGCACGACCCTGCACGGCGCCCAGGCGCGCGACGGCCGTTTCGACTGCGTCCCGACCCTGTATTACGCCGCCGCCACTCCGATCGGTCAGGCGGCGACCATGGTCGGTCGGCGCGGCCCGGCGAAGGTCGGCGTCGTCGGTCAGGGTTCGGGCGCCATGGCCACCTACAAGCGCACCGAAGACACGATGACCTTCTTCGAGATCGACCCGATGGTGGACCGCCTGTCGCGCGATCCGCAGTGGTTCAGCTACATCTCCCACTGTGCTTCGGGCCCGATCAACACCGTGCTGGGCGACGCCCGCCTGACGCTGGCGAAGGAAACCCCGGGATCCTACGACCTGCTGATCATCGACGCCTTCTCGTCGGACGCCGTGCCGACCCATCTACTGACGGTCGAGGCCATCGAGGGCTATCTGACGCTGCTGAAGCCCAATGGGATCGTGGTGCTGCACCTGTCGAACCGCAACCTCGACATCACCCTGCCGGCCGTCGCCGCCGCCCAGGCGCTGGGCAGGCCGAGCCTGCACCAGCTCTATTATGAGCGGGACGATACGCCGGAGATGGCTGAGGCCTCGACCGAGGCCCTGATCCTGTCGCCGACGCCGGAAGGCCTGACGGATTTCATGGCCGACGACCGGTGGAACACCCCGGCCCGGACCACGGTGCGGCCGTGGACGGACGACTACGTCAATCTGTTCGGATCGCTACAGCGCAGCATGTTCGACACGCCCGAGCTGCAGGCGCTCAGGAGCCAGTAAGTTCGATCGTCGCGATGGCCTGGGCGGCCAGGCCTTCGCCGCGACCGGTGAAGCCCATGGCCTCGGTCGTCGTGGCCTTGACGCTGACCGCGTCGAGCGGAAGGGACAGCAGGTCCGCGAGCCGTTCGCGCATGGCCTGACGGTGCGGCTTCACCTTGGGCCGCTCGCAGATCAGGGTCACGTCGACATTGACCAGCCGCCCGCCGCGCGCGGCCAGCCGCTCAACGGCGTGACTGAGGAACAAGTCAGACGAGGCGCCCTTCCATTGCGGGTCGGTGGGCGGGAAATGGTCGCCGATGTCCCCGTCGCCCATGGCGCCCAGGATGGCGTCGGTGAGGGCGTGCAGGCCGGCGTCGGCATCGGAATGTCCGATCAGGGTCTGGTCGTGCGGGATCTCGACGCCGCACAGCCAGACCGAGGTTCCCGGCCCCCAGCGGTGGGCGTCAAAACCCTGGCCGACGCGGGTCTGTCGGGGGATGAGCGCTTCCGCCATGGTGAAATCCTCGGGGTAGGTCAGTTTCATCAGCCGGGTATCGCCCTCGACGATCAGAACCGTGCCGCCGGCGCGTTCGACCACAGCGGCCTCGTCAGCGGCGATTTCTCCGGACGGCCACACGGCATAGGCGTCGACGATAGTCCTGTAGCGGAAGGCCTGAGGCGTCTGCGCCCGCCAGAGCGAGTCACGGTCGACTGCGCCGGAGACCACACCGCCCGTCGCGCGACGCAGGCTGTCGGCGACCGGCAGCGCGGGCAGTGCGCCGTCCGCTTCGGCCAGGGCTTCAATCGTCCGTCGGATGACGCCGACGTTCAGCAGGGGCCGCGCTGCGTCGTGGATCAGCACCGGTCGGTCATCGGGCTCGCCGAGCGCCGCAAGCCCGTTCAGGACGGAGTCCGCCCGCGTCGCGCCGCCGGCCGCGAGACGCCAGCCGGTCAGACCCGCGAGGGCGGACTCGGCCTCAGCCTCCGAACCCGGCGCTGCGACGACCACGAGATCCTCGGCGCCGGCTTTCAGCAGGGCCTCGACCGACCAGCGCACCACGGGCTTGCCGCCCAGCCGCCGCCATTGCTTGGCCCCTCCGGCGCGGGAGCCGGAGCCGGCTGCGACCACGATGGCGGCGAAGGCGGGGAGGGCGGTGGTCATCCCGGCCTTCTAATCGCCGCGGTTGCGCTTGACGAGGGGCCCGTCAAGCGGCGCTAAGGAACTGATGAGCGCAGGGATACAGATCGGCGAGATGTGGGTGCCCGGCCGGGTGCTGACCGCGCCCATGACCGGGATCACCGACCTGCCGTTCCGGCGGCTCGCCTCACGGCTGGGCGCGGCCTATGTGGCGACCGAGATGGTGGCCGCCGCCGAGCTGGCGCGCGCGCGGCCCGATGTCGTGCGGCGTGCGGCCGTGGGCGAGGGCCTGCCGCTGACGGTCATCCAGCTGGTCGGACGCGACCCGACCGCCATGGCCGAGGGCGCGCGCATGGCTGAACAGGCCGGCGCGGACATCATCGACCTGAATTTCGGCTGTCCGGCCAAGGAGGTCACGGGCTCGGCCTGCGGCTCGGCCCTGATGCGCACGCCTGATCTGGCCTGCCGGCTGATGCAGGCGGCGGTCGAGGCCACCAGCCGTCCGGTGACGGTCAAGATGCGGCTCGGCTGGGACGATGCGCACCGCAACGCCCCCATGCTGGCCAAACGGGCCGAGGAGATCGGGGTCCGCGCCGTGACGGTGCACGGGCGCACGCGGCAGCAGTTCTACACCGGGGTCGCCGACTGGAACGCCGTGGGCGAGGTCAAGGCGGCGGTGGGCATTCCGGTCATCGTCAACGGCGACATCCTGACCGCCGACGATGCCCGCGAAGCCTTGGGCCAGTCAGGCGCCGACGCCCTGATGCTGGGCCGCGGCGTCTATGGCCGTCCGTGGCTGGCGGCGCATATGGAGCGGGCCCTGGCCGACGGCACCGTGCTGCTGGAGCCGGATCGCGAGGAGCGGCTGGGCATCGTCATTGAACACCTGCGCGCCTCGGTCGCCTTCTACGGCCTGCCGCTGGGGCTGAAGATGTTCCGCAAACACCTCGGCTGGTACATTGAACAGGCCCCCTGGCCCGCCGATCCGCTGGACCGGAGGGCCGCCAAGGGACGGCTATGCCGGCTGGAGACCCCTGAGGGAGTCGAGCGGGCCCTGACAGAGCTCTGGCTGGAAGTGACGCATTCTGGCAACCCAAGTGTTGATATTCCGCCACAGCTGGTGGAGACTGCTGTGGCATGACGGATACGCACGCCGCCGACACAGAGCCTGCTCCGCCCGCCGATCGACGCGGCGCGGTGCGCTGGTTCTCCGGCTGGTCGGAGGATCGCCGTCGCAACACCTTCCTGATCGCCTACGCCGTCGCCTTCCTCGTCACGGCCGCCGCCATCTGGCTGGTGGCCGTGGCGCCGGGAGCCAGCGGCGAGGGCGCACGGGCGACCGCCAGTCAGGCGGTGCTGATCATCCTCGGCGTCAATCTGCTGTTGATCGGCGGACTGGCCTTCGTGGTCGGTCGCCGGGCCCTGATGTTGTTCCGTCGCCGCACCGACGCGGGCGCGCGTTTACACCTGCGCTTCGTGACGCTTTTTTCGATGGTGGCGCTTATCCCGGCGGTGCTCATCGCGCTGGTGTTCGGCGTGCTGGTCAACCGGGGCGTGGACCAGTGGTTCAGCGACAATGTGCAGACCGCCGTCGACAACGGCGCCGATATCGGCCGCGCCTACACGGCGGATGTATCCAGCGAGATTGACGGCGACCTGGCCGTCATCGCCGAGCAGCTGGAAGGCGTAAGGCCGCTGTTCGCCAACCGTATCCAGTTTTCGGACGCCCTGACCCAGGTCGGCGAGCTGTTCGGCTATCCGGCAATCTACATCCTCGGCGAGGACGGAACGGTTTTGGCCAGTGGCGAGGGACCGGACGCGCCCCCGTATCTGGCGCCATCTACTGCGGCGCTGGAAGAGGCCGCGGCGAGGGAGGAGCCCTCTGTACAACAGGTCTCACAGAACCCCGACGCGATCAGGGGGCTGGCTTTCTTTCCCGCCTATGGGGATGCCTACCTTTACGTGGTCCGGCCTCTGAGACCGGGGCTGATCGATCAGTTGGCCTCTGCCGAAGAGTCCATCGTCGCCTATCGGGAGGCCAAGAAGAGTCGCGCGCGTATCCAGGCGGCGTTCGCGCTCAGCTATCTCGAGACAGCGCTCCTCGTGTTGGTCGGCGCCGTCTGGCTGGGCATGTCAGCGGCCAGCGCCATCTCGGCGCCGATCGGCCGTCTGGTCGAGGCGGCGGACCGCGTGGCTTCGGGCGACCTGACCGCCCGGGTCAATGGCGAGGACGGCCCCGGCGAGATCAAGACCCTGTCCGCCGCCTTCAACCGCATGACCAGTGACCTTGAGGCGCAGCAGACGGCTCTGAGGGCCGCCAGCGAAGAGGCCACGGGCCGCAGCCGCTTCATTGAAACGGTGCTGTCGGGCGTCTCGGCGGGCGTCATCGGCCTCGACCGTCAGCGCCGCGTCTCTGTCATCAATGACAGCGCGGTCGAGCTTCTGGCCATCCGCGACCCGGCCATCATTGGCCGTCCGCTGGGCGAGGTCTCGCCAGAACTCAGCGAACTGGCCGCCCGCGCCGAGGCTCATATCGAGGAAGAGATCGACGTCAGCCTCGAGGGCGAGACCCGGCGCCTGCGTGTACGTATCGAGGGCGGCGTCGGCGGCGAGATGGTGCTGACCTTCGACGACATCACCCGGCTGGTCACGGCCCAGCGCAACGCCGCCTGGCGCGACGTGGCCCGGCGCATCGCTCACGAGATCAAGAACCCCCTGACCCCTATCCAGCTGTCGGCTGAACGCTTGCGGCGGCGCTATCGCAGCCAGGTCGGCGACGATGTCGAGGTGTTCGATCGTTGCACCGAGACCATCATCCGTCAGGTCGGCGACATCGGCCGGATGGTCGATGAATTCTCGTCCTTCGCCCGCATGCCCGCACCCCGCTTCACGGCCGTCGATCCCGCCGAACTGCTGCGCGAGGCCGTCTTCGCCCAGCGGGTGGCGGCGGGCGATATCAGCGTCGAACTGGTCGAACCTCTTCCGAGCATCGTCCTGCACGCCGACCGGCCCATGGTCGGCCAGGCCCTGACCAACATCCTCAAGAACGCGGGCGAGGCCGTGGCCGCCCGGCGCGCCATCGCGCCGCGCGACGGCGACGCCGACCGGCCGGGGATTTCGGCGCGGTTGCTGGTCGAGGATGAGGCTGCGATATTCATCATTGAGGATGACGGCATGGGTCTGCCCGCCAAGGACCGCGACCGGCTGACGGAACCCTATGTGACCACGCGCGAGAAGGGCACAGGCCTCGGCCTGGCCATCGTCAAACGCATCTGCGAGGAACACGGCGGCGAGCTGAAACTGGCCGACGCAGAGACCCTGGCCGGCGCGCGCGTCTGCCTGATCTTCCCCCTGAAATCCCAACCGAAACCGACCGGCGCCGCCGGGACCAAGGACGCGAAAGCGTCCCGGTCCCGCACGGTCCCGGCCGCAGAATAGCGAGGCGTCATGCGACCCACGGGAGCCGATATTCTGGTCGTCGACGACGAGGCCGACATCCGCGAGCTGGTCTCCGGCCTGCTTGAGGACGAGGGCCACGGCGTGCGGGTCGCCTCCAACTCCGACGAGGCGCTGGCCGCGATCCGGGCCCGGCGGCCGTCGCTGGCCCTGCTCGATATCTGGATGCAGGGCGGCGGGCTGGACGGTCTGGAGCTGCTGGACGTCATCAAGGAGCTGGACCCCGATCTGCCGGTGGTGATGATCTCGGGCCACGGCAATATCGAAACCGCGGTCACGGCGCTCCAGCGTGGGGCTTATGACTTCATAGAAAAGCCTTTCAAGTCAGATCGGTTGGTGGTCGTTGTTCAGCGAGCGCTTGAAGCGTCGTCGCTGAAGCGCGAGAACAAGCGGCTGCGGGCCCAGGTCGCGGCGCCCAGCGGCTTCATCGGTCGATCCGCCGCCGCCCAGGCCCTGCGCAGCACCATCGCCAAGGTGGCGCCTGCCAACAGCCGCGTCCTGATCTCCGGACCGCCGGGATCGGGCAAGGAATTGGTCGCGCATCAGATCCACGAGGCCAGCGCCCGTTCCAAGGGCGAGTTCGTCGCCATCGCCGCCGCCGGCATGACGCCCGAACGGCTGGACATCGAGCTGTTCGGCGAGGAAGGCCACGACGGCCGCCCGCGCAAGATCGGCGTCTTCGAGCGCGCCCATAACGGCACCCTGTACCTCGACGATGTCGGCGACATGCCGCGCGAGAGCCAGAGCCGGGTCCTGCGGGTGCTGGTCGAACAGCGCTTCCGCCGCGTCGGCGGCGAACAGGACGTGCAGGTCGACATCCGCGTGGTCACCTCGACCTCGCGCGACCTGAAGGTCGAGATCGCCGAGGGCCGGTTCCGCGAGGACCTGTTCCACCGCCTGAACGTCGTGCCGATCCGGGTGCCGGCCCTGTCCGAGCGGCGCGAGGACATCCAGGAGCTGATCGACTATTTCATCGACACCCTGTCGGCTTCGCAGGGCCTGACCAGGCGGCGGCTGGGCGACGACGCCATCGCCGTGCTCCAGGTCCATCCCTGGCCGGGCAATGTCCGTCAGCTGCGCAACAACGTCGAACGGCTGCTGATCCTGGCCACCGGCGACCCCGACGAGCCGATCAGCGCCGACATGCTGCCGCAGGAGGCGACCAACGCCAACTCGACCGGCACCCTGGGCGGCGAGCGCATCATCGCCCTGCCGCTGCGCGAGGCCCGCGAGGTGTTCGAGCGCGAATACCTGGCCGCCCAGATCATGCGCTTCGGCGGCAATATTTCGCGCACGGCGGCCTTCATCGGCATGGAGCGGTCGGCCCTGCACCGGAAACTGAAGTCGCTGGGGGTGTCGCCGTCACGCGGCGGCGAGGATGACATCGAGGAGCCTGTCGAGGCATGAGTCGCGTCGCCTATGTCAACGGCCAGTATCAGCCGCACAGCCAGGCCGTGATCCATGTCGAGGATCGCGGCTTCCAGTTCGCCGACGGCGTCTATGAGGTCTGGTCTGTGTTCGACGGCCGGCTGGCTGATTTCAACGGCCACATGACCCGGCTGCACCGCAGCCTGAACGAGCTGCGCATCGATATCCCGATGACGCGCGAGGCCTTGAGCCGGGTGCTGAATGAGACGGTGCGTCGCAACCGCGTGCGCGAGGGGCTGGTCTATATCCAGGTGACCCGCGGCACGGCCCGCCGCGACCATCCGTTTCCGCCCGAGGGCACGCCGCCAAGCGTGGTGATCACCGCCCGGTCCTTGCCGCTGTCGAAAGGCAATGCGGCGGCGAAGAAGGGCGTCGCGGTCGTCACCCATCCGGACATCCGCTGGGGCCGCTGCGATATCAAGACGGTCGGGCTTCTGCCCAATGTCCTGGCCAAACAGGCCGCCAGGGAACGCGGCGCCGCCGAGGCCTGGATGGTCGACGAAATGGGGCTGGTCACCGAAGGCTCGTCCACCAACGCCTGGATCGTGGACGAGGACGGCAAGCTGCGGACCCGGGATACGCAGGCCAATATCCTGCAGGGCATCACCCGCGCGGCGGTCATGGCTCTCATCGCCGACGAGGGGCTTGAGCTGGAAGAGCGGGCCTTCAGCGTTGACGAGGCCAAGCGCGCGCGCGAGGCCTTCTACACCTCGGCCAGCGGCTTTGTGATGCCGGCGACCTCCATCGACGGGGTGAAGATCGGCAACGGCAAGCCCGGCCCGATCGCGACACGGTTGCGGGAGCTGTACCTCGATCAGGCGATCCGGGACGCGATCTAGGCGTTGCGGCCCCATGCGGGCGGTGGCTAAGGTGAGGGGCCGGACATCCGATCCAGCCCCGCGCCGCCTCCTTCCGGCCGGAGAACAAGCAAGAACAGGCTGAACCTGCCATGTCGCAAGACAAGTCCAAGAACCTTCAGGACACCTTCCTCAACAGCGTCCGCAAGACCAAGACGCCGCTGACCATCTTCCTGGTCAACGGGGTCAAGCTGCAGGGCATCGTGACCTGGTTCGACAACTTCTGTGTGCTGCTGCGCCGTGATGGCCAGTCGCAGCTGGTCTACAAGCACGCCATCTCGACCATCATGCCGTCCGCGCCCGTGCAGCTGTACGAGCCGGAAGCGGATGAGGACTGATCCATCGATCTTTCCGTCATCCTCGGGCTTGTCCCGAGGACCCATCGTTCCGATTTCCGGACTGTTGAACGTCGTGCCGATGTCGGTGCGAACGACCATTGCCTGCGCCAGGGTCGCCATGGGTCCTCGGGACAAGCCCGAGGATGACGGCGGCTGGGGTGTGGGCGCGTAGAAAGCAGCACCACAAACCTTGACGACCAAACATATCGACCACGCCGTCCCGCTGATCCGGGCCGTCGTCATCCACCCTGAGCGATCCGATTCCGGCGCCAGCGAGAGCTCGCGCCAGTCCATCGAGCGTCTGGAAGAGGCTGTCGGCCTGGCCCGGGCGCTGGACCTCGACGTGCGGGGCGAAGAGATTGTCCGCATACGGAAAGTTACGCCCGCCACCCTGTTCGGCTCGGGCAAGGTCGAGGAGCTGGCCGCGCTGGTGCGCGCCGCCGAGGCTGAAGCGGTGGTGGTCGACGACGACCTGTCGCCGGTGCAGCAGCGCAATCTGGAGAAGGCCTGGGACTGCAAGGTCATCGACCGCACCGGCCTGATCCTCGAGATCTTCGGCCGCCGCGCCCGGACCAAGGAGGGCCGGCTGCAGGTCGAACTGGCGCGGCTCGACTATGAGAAGTCGCGGCTGGTGCGGACCTGGACCCACCTGGAGCGGCAACGCGGCGGCACCGGCTCGACCGGCGGCCCCGGCGAGACCCAGATCGAACTCGACCGCCGCCTGATCGCCGACCGGATCGTCAAGCTGAAGGTCGAGCTGGACGAGGTGCGCCGCACGCGCGGCCTGCACCGCAAACAGCGCCAGAAGGTCCCGTTCCCGACCATCGCCCTGGTCGGCTACACCAACGCCGGCAAGTCCACGCTGTTCAACCGGCTGACCGGCTCGGACGTGGTGGCCAAGGACCTGCTGTTCGCCACCCTCGACACCACCCAGCGCACCATCCGCCTGCCGCAGGGTAGGCCGGCCATTGTCGCCGACACCGTCGGCTTCATCTCCGACCTGCCGCACGAACTGGTCGAGAGCTTCCGGGCGACGCTGGAGGAGGTGGGCGAGGCTGACCTGATCCTGCACGTCCGCGACATCGCCTCGGCCGATTCTGAGGCCCAGTCGAAAGACGTCGAGGCGGTGCTGAAACAGATCCCGACGCCGGAGGGCAAGACCCGTCGCGTGCTGGAGGTCTGGAACAAGACCGACCTGTTGGCCGAGGACGTGCGCGAGGCCGTCTTGGGTCAGGCCGAACGCCTGTCCCGCGACGGCAAGGCGGTCGCGGTCTCGGCCTGGACCGGGCAGGGGATCGAACCCCTGCGCGAGACCATCGCCGGCCTCATCGACGACGACCCGGAGACGGCGCTGGTGCTGGCCCCGTCACAGGGCGAGGCTCTGGCCTGGCTGTACGAAAATGGGCGCGTCACCGGCCGGGAGACGGACGATCAGGGCCGGACGCATCTGACAGTGCGCCTGCACCCGGCGGCGCTGGGACGGTTCGAACGCCAGTTTTCCGCAGCCGGTTGAACGTCGATCCACGTCATGTGTTAGGACAATGGACTCAGGGATCGCCACGCGGCTTCTCGGGTGCGACAGGTGTGGGCGCGATTGATGTCGAAGGCGAAAGTTGGGAGTCCCACCTGGGACGCCGGCAACCTGCAACGGGGTCTTGAGGCCGCTGGCGTCGCGCTGTGGTCCTGGAATGTCGACGACGACACCTTCGCCATGGACGATGCGGCGTTCGGCCTGTGGGGCATGCCCGTTCTGCCCAGCGTCACCTTTGAGGATCTCTCGTGCCACATCCACCCGGCGGACCGGGACCGGGTGCGGGCCGCCTTCGCCGCCACCCGCGCGGTTGTGGGCCCCTATGAGATCGACTTCCGCATCCTGGTGAAAGGCGATGTCCGCTGGATATCCGCGCGGGGTCAGGGCGACGACCTGGGCATGGTCAGTCGCAAGATGTTCGGCATCTTCATCGATGTGACCGGTCGCAAACAGGCCGAGGAAGGCCACGAACTGCTTGCGGGCGAGATGAGCCACCGGGTCAAGAACCTCCTGGCCATCGCCTCGGGCCTGACCGCTATCACTTCCCGGTCCGTGGGGACGCCCGGCGACATGGCCCGCGAACTGACGCAGCGCCTGACGGCCTTGGGCCGCGCGCACGATCTCGTTCGTCCGCTGCCCGGCGAGGAAGGCAAGGCGGCGCTGCTGGGCGACCTCCTGTCCGTTCTGCTCGCGCCCTATGACGACCTCGGCGCCTTCAGCGGCCGCATCCGGGTGTCGGTGCCGCGCATGGGCGTGGGCGAACAGGCGGCCAACGCCCTGGCCCTGATTGTCCATGAACTGGCGACCAATTCGCTCAAATACGGCGCCCTCTCGGCCGAAACCGGGACCCTCGACGTGTCCTGTTCGGCGCACGACACCGAGCTTGTGATCGCCTGGACGGAACAGGGCGGGCCACCGGTGCACCCACCCGAGGGACCAGGCGGCTACGGCAGCCAGATGGTGGCCCGCGCCATGGCCCGCCAGCTGGACGGCGCCATCGAGCGGGACTGGGCGGAGCAGGGGCTGGTGGTCCGGTTGCGGATCAACAAGGAAAAGATCGCGCAGTAGCGTTGTCTCCTCCCGGTTCGCGCAGCGAATGGGGAGGGGGACCATGCGAAGCATGGTGGAGGGGTATCAGCCGCCGCGCCGTTCGCCCGCCGTTCGCGCGATGAAATCGAGCACGTCGTCGAGATGCACCCTCACGCTCTCCGCTGCCAGCCGGACCACCCGGATGTTTTGTTCCCGCAGCCAGGCGGTCCGTCGTCGATTATGCGCGATCC
The DNA here is from genome assembly GCF_051860745.1 of Brevundimonas sp. GTDB lineage: Bacteria > Pseudomonadota > Alphaproteobacteria > Caulobacterales > Caulobacteraceae > Brevundimonas. The sequence continues at coordinate 75,837 of NZ_JBHYDN010000005.1, read as the reverse complement.
GGTCTGGATGATCATGGCATTGTCCATCGACTTCGACGGCCAGTCTCGCTTCGGCGCAGTAGAAGTCCAGAATGTAAGGACCGATCGGATGCTGCCGCCGGAATTTCAGACCGCGAAGCTGGCGCCTTCGTAGCCGGACCCATAGCCGCGCCTCCGGTGGTGACAGGCGTCGGCGCAGCGCGCGGGCTCTTTCGACTGTCAGCAGTGCTGGCATCACCCCTCCACCATGCTTCGCATGGTCCCCCTCCCCATGGCTTCGCCACGGGGAGGAGACGGAGGCACGCTACCAGCAGACCTTCAGGTAGTGAATAAGATACAATCTTAAAGAGAAATCCGATATCTCTCCTATCCGGAGGGAAGGAACGCCTAGGCCCGCTCCGCCGCCTTCGCCGCGTCCCACAGCCCGTCCATTTCCGCCAGATCGCTCTGCTCCGGCCGCCGCCCGTCCTTCGCCAGTTCCGCCTCGATAAACCCGAACCGCCGGACGAATTTGGCGTTCGCCCCGCGCAGGGCGTCCTCGGGTTCGACCCCCAGTTTCCGCGCCAGATTGGCGACCACGAACAGCAGGTCGCCGACCTCGTCGCGGGCCTTGTCGAGGTCCCCGGCGGCGATCTCGACGCGGAGTTCCGCGACCTCCTCATGCAGCTTGTCGAACACCTCGTCGGTCGAGGGCCAGTCGAAGCCCACGCGGGCCGCCCGTTTCGTCAGCTTGGCGGCGCGGGCGAGGGCGGGCAGGCCGACGGGCACGTCATCGAGCACGCCGTGCTGGGCCCTGGCCACGCGTTCGGCGGCCTTGATGTCTTCCCAGCGCGCCTTCTGCGCCACGCCGTCGGGCCTGGCGGCTTCGTCGCCAAAGACGTGCGGATGCCGCCGCTCCAGCTTGTCGGCGATGGCGTTCGCCACGTCGTCGAAGGCGAACAGCCCCTGTTCCTCGGCCATGCGGGCGTGAAAGACGGTCTGGAACAGCAGGTCGCCGAGCTCCGACTTCAGCTCGTCCATGTCGCCGCGCTCGATGGCGTCGGCGACCTCATAGGCCTCCTCCAGCGTATAGGGGGCGATGGTGGCGAAGGTCTGCTCCACGTCCCACGGACAGCCGCCGACCGGGTCGCGCAACCGGGCCATAATGCCGATCAGGCGGTCGATGGGCCTCATGCGGCTTCCGTCGCCGCGCCGTCGCGTTCTTCCAGCGCCCTGCGGATCTCGTCATGCCGCGCGGGCGTCAGCGGATAGCCCTTGAGCACCAGGGCCGCGGCGGCCAGCAGCACGCCGGGCACGAGGATGAAGAGGATCTGCAGCGTCAGGAGGGAGTTCTCGCTGTTGCCCTCAATCCCCGGAATGGCGCGGAAGCCGACCCATTGCAGGATCAGATAGGGGATCAGGGCCACGACGTGGCCGATCTTGGTCGTGGCCGAGAGGATGGAGAACATCAGGCCGGTGCGGTCCACGCCCGTGTCCAGCCGGATCTCGTCGCCGGCGTCGGCCATCATGGCCCGCAGGAGGAACAGGCCGGCGGCATAAGGCAGGCCGGCGATGAACATGGCCGCCGCCGTCAGGGCGAAATTGCCGCCGGGAACCAGCGTCGCGCCGATATAGAAGACGGCGAAGATCAGGCTGGCCGTGGCCAGCGCCTTGTCCTTGCCGATCTTGGTCGCCAGCCAGGCCCAGAACGGCGCCCCGACGAGTCCCGCCATGAAATAGAACAGCATGAACAGCGACGCTTCGGTGTGGTCGTAGCCCTTGATCTGGCCGAAGAAGAAGAACAGCAGCGAGCCGGTGATGCCCGGCGCCACGCCCAGCAGCAGGTCGGCGAACAGCAGCTTGCGCACCGTCTTCTTGCCGAACAGGCCGAGGTAGGCCTTGGGTCCGCCGCGCGGGGCCGCGCCGGCGTTGACCGGTTCGGGCACCACGAACATGGCCAGGCCGATGGTGACGGGCAGGGCGATCATGATGGCCCAGCCCATGATGCGTACGCCGGCGGCGTAGTCGCCGAGGCCGGTCTTCACCACCACGGTCGGCAGGACGAGGATCAGGATCACCCCGATGATGTTGAACACCTGCCACCAGCCATAGACCCGGCTGCGCTGGTCGTACTGCGGCGCCAGGACCGAGGCCCAGCCCAACTGGCCCAGGGTCCCGATCGAGAAGCCGAGGTAGAGGACCAGCAGCCAGCCGAAGAGATAGGCGGCGCCTGCCCCCGGCTGAACCAGCACGAACATCATCAGGGCGGACAGCATCAGGATCGGCGTCGAGATCGCCATCCACGGCCGGTAGCGACCCCACCGGGTCCTGGTCTTGTCCATACCCCAGCCGATGAAGGGGTCGAAGACGATGTCGATCAGCCGGACGGCCATGAAGACGGCGGCGACCACCCCCAGCTCCAGCCCCACATAGGTGGCGTAGAACTCCGGCAGGGTCACCGGCAGGGCGACGCCGAAGGCCGCCAGCGGCAGGCAGGGACCGGAGAAGGCGGCGAGGATGGCGTTGGAACGGCGGGGCGTCGTGAGCGCGGTCGATGCGGCGTCGGTCATGGGTGCGTCCGGCGGTCTGGCCCTGAGTCGGCCGTGGCTTCACCATGCCAGTTTTCCGGTCGTCGGACATGGTCAGGGCGGGATGTCTTCGCTGTCCCGGATATCGACCTTGTCGTCCCCCCGATGTCGAGGATGTATCGCCTGGATTGTCGAGGGTCTATTTCGCCTCCCGCGCGGACGCCCTTGCTCTCCGCCGTTGCGTCAGGCTTGCTCCGGGGATGGCGATCCGAACGGCCCTGCTGAGTCTCACCCTGCTGGCCGTCGCCGTGCTGGCCGCCCCGGACCGGGCGTCGGCGCAGGCCGAGTTCTGCGACCGCCAGATCGAGGACTGGGGCGGCCCCGCCCTGGCCAACGGCATCTCGCTCCACTCGCTGGAATGGGCGCCGTTCGGGTCGGCCGAATGGGGCTGGGAGACCTATGTCCCGCTGATGCAGCAGGAGCTGGGCACGGGGTGCGCCGCCAATTCCCCGGTGTTCGCCCGCCGCCTGGCCGACTTCCAGACCGCGCATCAGCTACCCTCGACCGGCATCTTCGACCCACCGACCTTCCAGACATTTCGCGGCCTTTGGCAGGAGCGGCGGCCCTTCATCATGGCCCGGGTCCGCGACGAGCCGTGTCCGGATCCGCCGCCCCTGTACCAGCTCGGCTATCTGGTGGCCGAGGAGGAGCACGCCGACCGCCTGACCCGCCTGCTGCGCCGTGATGTGCTGGACGCCTATCGCCGGCTGGTGGCCGCCGCCCGGGCCGAGGTGCCCGAGATCGCCAATGATCCGGAGCTGCTGCAGATATTCTCCGGCTTCCGCGACCCCGAGGCCGATGCGGCGCGGTGTGCAGCGTCGGGCAATTGCGACGGCGTCCGGCGCGCCGTCTGTTCGCCCCACCGCACCGGAACGGCGGTCGACCTCTATGTCGGCCAGGTCGTCGGCCTCGGCGTCGACAACACCTCGCCCCCCAGCCGCCTGCATATGAGCCGCGGAGCCACCTATCGCTGGCTGGTCAGGAACGCCAGGCGGTTCGGCTTCGTCCCCTACGCCTTCGAGCCCTGGCACTGGGAGTGGGACAGTCCGGCGAGCGGCTACGCCGGGCCCCCGCCGCCCGGGTGATCCGGCCCCTGACCGGGGGCGAGCGGGCGTTGGCGACCGAGGCGTTCGGTGATGCGCTGGGTCTGGACACCGTGCGTTTCCTGCTCGCCCCGTGGCCGTTCAAGCGCGCCTTTGTGCCTGGCCGCTGGTTCGGGCGCGACTGGATCGTCTGGCCCCGCCGCGCGCTGCCCGCTGACCTGACGGGCGCGCCGTTGCGGCTTCAGGCCATGCTGGTCCACGAACTGACCCACGTATGGCAGGCTCAGCAGGGGGTCAATCTGCTGACCGGCAAGCTGCGCGCCGGCGACCGGCGCTCGTCCTATGAATACCCCATCGGCATGGACTGCGACTGGGGCGGGCTCAATATCGAACAGCAGGCCATGGTGGTCGAGCACCGCTTCCGCCTGTCGCGAGGACAGCGGACGCCGGCGGATGCCGCCTTCTACGACCGGGTCTGCCCGGTCGGACGGCGCACGATAGACAGCAGCCCCGGAACCACGCCAGCCGCATAGCGCTATCGAGGGGGCCCTTGCATCGGGTCGCTGCATCACCAAATCAAGAACCGATACTGTTGCGAAAGCGACAGCCCGCCTCCAAAGGAGTCTCCATGCCCCGCATCCTCGTCCTCTATCATTCGACCTACGGACACGTCGAAGCCATGGCCGAAGCGATCGCCGAGGGCGCGCGGTCGGTCGAGGGCGCGGTGGTCGACATCCGGCGTGTGCCGGAACTGGTGCCGGAGGAGCTGGCGAAGCAGAGCGGCTACAAACTGGATCAGGCCGCCCCGATCGCGAAGATCGACGAGTTGGGCGATTATGACGCCGTCATCGTCGGCGCCGGCACCCGCTACGGCACGGCCGCCTCGCAGATGCGCAACTTCCTCGACCAGACCGGCGGCCTGTGGATGAAGGGCGGCCTGGTCGGCAAGGTCGGCTCGGCCTTTACCTCGACCGCGACCCAGCACGGCGGCCAGGAGACAACCCTGATCGGCCTGATCCAGACCCTGCTCCACCACGGCATGATCATCGCCGGCCTGCCCTACGCCTGGGCCGGCCAGCAGCGGATGGACGAGATCACCGGCGGCTCGCCCTATGGCGCCACCACCATCACCGGGGGCGACGGCTCGCGCATGCCCAGCGAGAACGAGTTGGAGGGCGCCCGTTGGCAGGGTCGCTATGTGGCGGAGACAGCGGGGAAGCTGGCCGCGTAATGCGCCAGCCAGCCCTCTTCTTCGGTCACGGTTCGCCGATGAGCACCCTCGGCGGGCCGGGCGACGAGGTGAGCTTCTTCAACGACGTCGTCGAGGGCGGTTCGATCTCGATGACGGGCGTGCGGATCGGCTAGATCAGGCCTTCCGGCGTATCGCGGCATCGACGCTCCACGGCCGCGGGCCGGCAGCCGTCAGGAACAGGAAGACGAAGCAGTAGAGGGCGATCAGCTCGCCGCCGTTGAGCATGGGGAACAGGTTCTGGGTTCCATGGATCACCCAGTAATCCACGGCGCAGAAGCCGGCGGCGACGAAGGCGGCCGGGCGTGAGAACAGGCCGAGCACCAGCAGCAGGCCAAGAACCAGCTCCAGCGGGCCGAACAGACCCGCGATACTGAAACAGCTTCTATTTCAGTTCAACGGCGAAGTTCAGGCCGCCTTCTCCAGCTCCGCCATCTGCTGGATGCGGACATAGTCCGTCTTGCCGGTGCCCAGCACGGGCACCTCGGCCACGCGCATGATCTTCTTGGGCACGGCCAGTTCGGGCGCGCCGTGGCTGCGGGCCCACTCGGCCAGACGGGCGACGTCGGCGTCCCGGCGATCAGTGACGAGCACCAGCTTCTCACCCTTGCGGGCGTCCGGAATGGAAACGACGGCGTGCCGGGCGTCGGGCCAGACCGCGCTGGCCAGACCCTCGACCGCGGTCAGGGACACCATCTCACCGCCGATCTTGGCGAACCGCTTGATCCGGCCGAGGATCGAGACATAGCCGTCCTTGTCGATATCGACGATATCCCCCGTGTCATGCCAGCCCCCCGCCAGCGGCTCGACGCTTTCGGGATCGTCGGCAGACAGATAGCCCTTCATGACGTTGGGCCCGCGCAGGAACAGCCGCCCGCCGTCCGGGATGCCGTCGACCGGGTCGATGCGCCATTCCATGCCGGGCATCATCTGGCCGACGGTGCCGGGCCGGTTGCGGTCGGGATGGTTCACCGCCACCACGGGCGCCGCTTCGGTCGCCCCATAGCCCTCCAGCAGCTTCAGACCGTGGAAGCGGGTGTTAAACAGGTGGTGGGTCTCGGGACGCACCTTCTCCGCTCCGGCCACGACGAACTGCAGGGTGGCGAAATCGTCGGGCGCGGCGACGCGGGCGTACTGGTTCAGAAAGGTGTCGGTGGCGAACAGGATCGAGGCCTTCACGTCCGGCAGCAGTTCGACGATCTGCTTGGCGTGCAGCGGCGACGGATACTGGAACGCCTTCATCCCGTGCAGGATGGGCAGCAGCACCCCGCCCGTCAGGCCGAAGCAGTGGAAGGTCGGCAGGGGATTGAACATCACCCATTCGGGCTTGAGGTCGATGTGCTGCGCGACCTGACGGCAGTTGGCGACCAGGTTCCACTGGCTCAGCACCACGCCCTTGGGCGCGCCGAAACTGCCCGAGGTGAACAGCACCACGCCCGGCGATGACGGGTCGGTCTTCACCCGGAACTGTTTCGGCATCATGCCGGCCATCAGGCCGTACAACTTGTCCGGCAGGCCGATGGTCTTGCGTACGTCGTCCAGCCAGACGATCTCGGCGACCGTGGCCAGATCGTCGAGCAGGTCTTCGAGCTTGGCCTGGTTCACGAACCGTTTGGCGCAGAGGATCTTCTTCACCCCGGCGGCCTTGATCGCCGCCTTGATGTTGGCCTGGCCCGAGGTGAAGTTGAGCATCACCGGCACCCGGCCGTGGGCGTGCAGCCCGTAGTAGGTGACGACGACGCCTGCGCTGGACGGCAGCAGTATGCCGACCCGTTCCGCCGGCTCGGTCATCGCCGCGATCTTGCGCCCCAGTACGAAGGCGGCCCTGATCAGGCCAGTGTAGGTCAACGGCTTGCGGTCGAGATCCTCGAGGATTTCCTTGTCGCCGAACCTGTCGCGAGCCGCGATCAGGCCGTCGAAAATGGTCTGTTCGCCGTCCTTGGCATCCAGGGGTACGCGCAAGTCCATCCTCCGTGCGGATGCGGTTGTCCCGCACCCTTGTGTCTTCGATGATCAGACTAGGGCGGCCAAGCGGCATTGAAAAGGTGCGTTGCCTGGCGTGAGGTTCCGGCCCGCCTTGCCTTCGCCCCGAGGAAGGACGACATAGCGGTCTCGCACAGCCCGGAGCCCGCGACGCCTTGGTCACGCTGATCGACACCCTGACGAAGACGCCGGCCGAACTGCGTCACCCGGAGAAGCAGAACCGTCCCGAAACGGCGGTGCTGAAGAAGCCCGAATGGCTGCGCGTCAAGGCGCCCGGCTCGGGCCAGTACAATGCGACCCGGGCCATCGTGAAGGACAAGGGCCTTGTCACCGTCTGCGAGGAGGCGGCCTGCCCGAACATCGGCGAGTGCTGGAGCCAGAAGCACGCCACCCTGATGATCATGGGCGACACCTGCACGCGGGCCTGCGCCTTCTGCAACGTCAAGACGGGCCTGCCCCAGCCGCTGGACCCGGAGGAGCCTGGCAAGGTCGGTCTGGCCGTCCGCGAGATGGGCCTGAACCATGTGGTCATCACCAGTGTGGACCGTGACGATGTCTCCGACGGCGGCGCCGCCCACTTCGCCGAAGTGGTGCGGCAGATCCGCGTGCAGGCGCCGAACACCACCATCGAAATCCTGACGCCCGACTTTCTGCGCAAGGACGGGGCGGCCGAGGTGATGATTGACGCCACGCCCGACGTCTTCAACCACAACCTCGAGACCGTGCCGCGGCTGTATCTGAAGATCCGGCCCGGGGCCCGCTACTTCCACAGCCTGCGCCTGCTTCAGATGGTCAAGGAGCGCGACCCCAACCAGTTCACCAAGTCCGGCATCATGGTCGGCCTGGGCGAGACCCGCGAAGAGGTCATGCAGGTGATGGACGACATGCGCTCGGCCGGCGTCGACTTCATCACCATCGGCCAGTACCTGCAGCCGACCCGTAAACACGCCGCCATCGACCGCTTCGTCACGCCCGACGAATTCAAGGCCTATGAGGCCATCGCCCGCGCCAAGGGCTTCCTCATGGTGTCGTCCTCGCCCCTGACCCGCAGTTCGCACCACGCCGGCGACGACTTCGCCCGGCTGAGGGCGGCGCGTCTGGCGCAGACGGGGCGGTGAGCTCAGGTCCTTCCAAGCCCGAACCGACAGTCGGTTCGGTTCGCGCCACGTCCGTGTTCATGATCCTCGGTCTGGCCGCCGCGGTGATCAACGCCGGGCTGGTCATCTGGCTATCAGCCAATGTCGGCGGCTTCTATCTGACGAACACCGGCAAACTGTATCTGGTCATCATCGCGGGGGCGGCCGTTCTGGCGCTGGCGGCGAGTCTGGTCGGCTGGAGGCGGGCAGGCGCGGTCCTGGCCATGCTCCAGTTCGCACCTCTGATCTGGTGTGTTGGCGTGATCGTCTCCCTGATGGCGAGGATCTGACCCTGGCCGTCCACCGCGTCACAAAAATCCTGCCCTACACCCCGACCCAGTTGGCCGAGTTGGTCGCCGACGTGCGGGCCTATCCCGAGTTCGTGCCCTGGGTGACGGCCATGCGGACCTGGAGCCCGCGCGAGGAGGCGCCCGGAGTCAGCCTGATCGACGCTGAGGCCGCCGTCGGCTTCTCCTTTCTCAAGGAGCGATTCTCGACCTGGGTCCGGCATGACCGCAATCGTCCCATGGTCGAGGTCGGCCTGATCCGCGGACCGTTCAGACACCTGAAGAACCGCTGGGAATTCTTCCCTGACCCTGCCGGGGCCCGGGTCGAGTTCATGATCGACTTCGCCTTCAAGTCGCGGATTCTCGACGCCATGCTGCACGCCAATTTCGACCGCGCCGTCAGCAAGCTGATGATCTGTTTCGAGGCGCGGGCGGGCCATCTCTACGGACCCCAATCGCCTCAGGGGGGCACGTGAGTTTCGACTTCGACGCGACGGTGGTGGGCGCCGGCGCGGTCGGCCTCGCCTGCGGCCGGGCGCTGGCGAAGCGGGGCCTGTCCGTGCTGGTGCTCGAGAAGGAGCCCCACATCGGCCAGGGCGTGTCGTCGCGCAATTCCGAGGTCATCCACGGCGGCCTCTACTATCCGACCGATTCGCTGAAGGCGCGCTTCTGCGTCGAGGGGCGGCGGGCGCTCTACGCCTTCCTCGACAGCCACAAGGTCGACCACCGCAAATGCGGCAAGCTGGTCGTGGCCACGGATGAGGCCGAGGTCGAGCGGATCGAGGCCATCTTCGTCCAGGCGACCGCCAACGGCGTCGAGGGGCTCGAACACCTGACCGGCGCCCAGGCCCGCGCGCTGGAGCCGGGCCTCAACGCCCACGCCGCCATCCTGTCGCCCGGGAGCGGGGTGTTCGACAGCCACGGCTATATGCTGGCCCTCGAGGGCGAGATTGGTGAGGCCGGCGGTTCGGTCGTCGTTTCGACGCCATTCGAGCGGGCGACGCCACTGCCGGGCGGTGGGTTCACCGTTGCCGCCGGAGGGGAGGGCGGCGCCACCCTGACCACCCGTCTGCTGGTCACGGCGCCGGGGCTGGCGTCCCAGGCCGTGGCGGCCCGGATCGAGGGCTATCCCGCCGACCGCATCCCGCCGGGCCATTTCGGCAAGGGGGTCTATTTCCGCCTGACCGGCAGGGCGCCGTTCGAGCGGCTGATCTATCCGCCCCCGATCCCCGGCGCGCTCGGCACCCACTACCGCAAGGACCTGGGCGGACAGGCCGTGTTCGGGCCCGATCTCGTCTATGTCGAGACCGAGGACTATTCGGTCGACGCCGCCAAGGCCGCCGAGTTCGAGGGCTATGTCCGCCGCTTCTGGCCCGGCCTGCCCGACGGCGCCCTGACCCCCGACTACGCCGGCATTCGGCCCAAGCTGCACGGGCCGGGCGAGCCGCAGCCGGATTTCCGGCTGGATGGCCGCGACGTCCACGGCCTCGACGGTCTGGTCGCCCTGTTCGGCATCGAAAGCCCCGGCCTGACCAGCTCCCTTGCGATCGGCGAGGCGGTCGGCGAAATGCTGGCCCATGACTGAGATCACCATCCGCGACGCCGTGACGGCCGACATTCCGGCCCTGCACGGCCTGATCGAGAGCGCCTATCGCGGCGAGGCCTCGCGGGCGGGCTGGACGACCGAGGCCGATCTGCTGGACGGTCAGCGCACCGATCCCGACGACCTGGCCGACATCCTCGCCGACCCGAAGCAGGCCTTGCTGACCGCATGGCGCGACGAGGAACTGGTGGGTTGCGTCCTGATCGCCGACCGGGGCGAGGGGACCGGCTATTTCGGCATGCTGTCGATCCGCCCGACGCTGCAGGGCGGCGGTCTGGGCCGCCGGCTGGTCGAGGCGGCGCATGCAGCCCTGGCCGATCGTTTCGGCGCCCGCCGCGTGCGCATCTCGGTCTTCCCGCAGCGGGAGACCCTGATCGCCTGGTACGAGCGGCTCGGCTATCGCCCGACGGGGGCCACCTTGCCCTTCCCCTATGGCGACCCGCGCTTCGGCCTGCCCAAACGGGACGACCTGTATTTCATCGTCATGGAACACGAACTGGCCTGACCGGTGGAAATCCGCACGCCCCGCCTGATCCTGCGCTCCGCCCGCCCGGACGATCTGGAGGCGATACACGCCGTCCTGTCCGACCCCCGCGCCACCCTCTGGTGGTCGACGCCGCCGCACGAGACGGTGGAGCAGACGAAGGCCTGGCTGGACGGCATGATCGCCAATGGCCCTGACCATCCCGACTTCGTGGTCGAACTGGACGGCCGGGTCATCGGCAAGGCCGGCTTCTGGAACCTGCCCGACGTCGGCTACATCCTGCACCCCGACGCCTGGGGGCAGGGGCTGGCCGCCGAGGCCGTCGGCGCCGCCATCGACCATGTTTTCCGGACCCGCGACCTCGAGACCCTGACCGCCGACGTCGATCCGGAGAACGCCGCCTCGATTCGGCTGCTGGAGCGGCTGGGCTTCGTCCGCACGGGCTTTGCGGCGCGCACATGGAACGTCGGCGGCGTGTGGAAGGACAGCCTCTACTACGCCCTGTCGCGCGTGGAACGGTCGGCGAAGGGCGCGGGACAAGCTCCCGCTTGAACTCCGGGCCGGGTTGAGGCATAAGCCCGCCCTCGCAGGCGGCTCTTTCGGGCCGCCGCTGTTGTTTTCGCGCCTCCGCCGGCGCCACCCTTGAGAAGATTGAGACGGACATGGCCGTTCCGAAGCGCAAAGTATCGCCCTCGCGTCGCAACATGCGCCGCGCCCACGACTCGCTGGGCTCCAACCCGCACGTCGAGGACAAGGACACGGGCGAGCTGCGCCGCTCGCACCACATCGACCTGAAGACCGGCACCTATCGCGGCCGCCAGGTTCTGACGCCCAAGGAAGACTAGGCCTATCCACTCCGGTGGTAGATGGAATGACGGCGCGCGGTTCACCGCGCGCCGTTTTCGTGCGTTACAGCTCCGACCTCAAGGAGTTGCGCCATGATCCGCCGCCTGTTGCTGACCACCGCCGTCCTCGCGCTCGCCGCTTGCGGAGCGCCCGAGACCAAGCCGGCGCCTGCGCCCGAACCCGCTCCGCGGGCCGAAACCCCGCCCGCCGCGGACGTGTTGACCGCCCAGGGCTTCGGACTTCTGCGCATCGGAATGACCCGCGCTGAGGTGGAGACGGCTTTCGGCCCCGATTCCAGCCCCGCGGCGGTGGGTGGGCCAGACCCCGAGTCCTGCGATATCTTCCATCCCGCCCGCGCACCCCAAGGCTTGATGGTCATGGTCGAGGACGGCGTGCTGACCAGCATCTGGCTTCGCACTGGCTCTACCCTCAAGACCGACCGGGGATTCGGCGTCGGCGACGCGGCCACAGCGATCAAGGCCGCCTACGGACCGCTGGCGCACGTCTCGCCGCACAAATACGCCGAGGCCCCGGCCGAATACATCACCACCTGGAGCGTCGGCGGCGCGGCAGGCTATGTCGAGAACCCGGCGGCGCGCGGCATCGCCTACCATGTGGGCACGAGCGGACTGGTTGAGCACGTGGCCGCCGGCGGGCCCAGCATCCAGTATGTCGAGAGCCGCCTCTGAGGCGCTTGGCGTCTGGCCTCGCGCCGGAACTCGGGGTTACCCTGCGCGACCGTCCGGCAGGCGCATGCAGCGGGGCAGCAGACGCTCACGCACGATGTGGCGAACCACCGGCCGTAGATTGGCGGTTTCACGAAGGACCGCGGCGACGCACTGCTGGCGGGTTTCCGGCCGCGGCGGCGCGGCAGCGGCCGGAACAGCCACTGAAAGCACAAGAGCCGATGTCACGAGAAGGCGCATCATGGCGAAATTCCCCGGGTGAAGACGCGGCGGTATGCCGTCCCCTGCAAGTCAGCGAACGACGGTGCCCGAAAGCTCGGTCGGGAGCAATTCGCGTCTTGCCCGACCTGCCGGTTGGCGTTTGCCGGCGTGCGGGCTAAACGGGCGGCATCGCCCCTGAATCCGGACTTACGCTCCCATGACTGACATCGCCGACATCGTCGCCCGCCAGATACTCGACAGCCGTGGCAATCCGACGGTCGAGGTTGATGTGATCCTCGATGACGGCAGCTTCGGCCGCGCCGCCGTGCCCTCGGGCGCGTCCACCGGCGCGCATGAGGCGGTCGAACTGCGCGACGGCGACAAGGACCTGTGGGGCGGCAAGGGCGTCGGCAAGGCCGTCGACAACGTCAACGGCGAGATCTTCGACGCCCTCAGCGGCATGGACGCCGAGGACCAGCGCCGCATCGACGAGGCCCTGATCGCCCTCGACGGCACCGAGAACAAGGGTCGTCTGGGCGCCAACGCCATTCTCGGCGTGTCCCTGGCCTGCGCCAAGGCCAGCGCCATCTCCTCGGGCCTGCCGCTGCATCGCTATCTGGGCGGCGTCTCGGCCCGGATCCTGCCGACCCCGATGATGAACATCATCAACGGCGGGGCCCATGCCGACAATCCGATCGACATCCAGGAGTTCATGATCCTGCCGACCGGGGCGGACAGCTTCTCCGAAGCCCTGCGCATGGGGTCGGAAATCTTCCACGCCCTGCGCAAACAACTGAAGGACGCGGGCCACAACACCAATGTCGGCGACGAGGGCGGCTTCGCCCCCAACCTCGCCTCGGCCGAGGAGGCGCTCAGCTTCATCACCCGGGCCGGGCAGGCGGCCGGCTATCTGGCCGGCGAGGATTTCCACCTCGGCCTCGACGTCGCGGCCACGGAATTCTTCAAGGACGGCAAATACGCCATGGCCGGGGAGGGCAAGACGCTCGAGGCCGAGGCCATGGTCAACTACCTCGCCGACCTGTGCGAACGCTTCCCCATCGTCTCCATCGAGGACGGCTGCGCCGAGGATGATTTCGACGGCTGGCGGATGTTGACCGAGCGTCTGGGCGACCGTTGCCAGATCGTCGGCGACGACCTGTTCGTCACCAACCCGGCCCGTCTGGCCGCCGGTATCGGCGAGGGCCTGGCCAACTCTATTCTGGTAAAGGTCAATCAGATCGGGACCCTGTCCGAAACTCTTGACGCCGTGGATATGGCCCACCGCGCCGGTTACACCGCCGTGATGAGCCACCGTTCGGGCGAGACCGAGGATTCGACCATCGCCGACCTGGCCGTGGCCACCAACTGCGGACAGATCAAGACCGGATCGCTGGCGCGCTCTGACCGCACGGCCAAATACAACCAGCTGCTCCGCATCGAGGAGATGCTGGGCGATCAGGGCGCCTATTTCGGCGATGGCATGCTGCTGAACCGCTAGGTCGGAAAAAGGTGAGGCGGCGCCAAATCTTACCGCCAAGCTACGGTTCGTTAGGCATTTTCGGTCAGAACTCATCAATCAAGAGTTCACGCTCAGAAGGAGCGTCCTTAGTGCCCGAACGGATGAAGCCGTATTTCCCCTCCGCCATATTGCTGTTGCTCGTCGTCTATCTGGGCGTGCAGGCCCTGACGGGTCAGCGCGGCCTGCTGAGCGGGCATGAGCGGGATTCCTTGATGGTCCGGCGTGCGGCCCAGCTGGCCGGGATCATGGAACAGCGGCGCGACCTCGAGGTGCGGGTCCGCTATCTGCGCACCGACAGCCTGTCCCGCGACCTGCTGGAAGAGCGCGCCCGCGCCGTGCTCGGCTTCGCCGACCCGCGCGACTATGTCATCCGGGTCTCGGCGCCCGCCGCGACCGGCGGTTCCGCGCCAGCGGCGTGAACTTTCGTTACAGCGTCTGACCGGCTTTGCCTTTCGGGAACGAAGGCTGCTAAAGCCCCTTTCCGTAACGACAAGAGGTCCTGACGACGGGGCCCAGCCGGGAGATGACGGATGGCGAAAGCCCCCGCCGCGAAGACTGCGTCCAAAAAGATTCCCAACACGCCGACAGCGTCCAAAGAGGACCTGCTGCGCTTCTATCGCGAGATGGTGCTGATCCGCCGTTTTGAGGAGCGCGCGGGCCAGCTCTACGGCATGGGTCTGATCGGCGGCTTCTGCCACCTCTACATCGGCCAGGAGGCCGTGGCCGTCGGCGTGCAGGAGAGCGTGCGCCAGGGCCACGACAAGATCATCACCGGCTACCGCGACCACGGCCATATGCTGTGCGCCGGCATGGACCCCAAAGCGGTCATGGCCGAGCTGACCGGCCGCATCGGCGGATCGTCCAAGGGCAAGGGCGGGTCGATGCACATGTTCGATACCGCCACCGGCTTCTACGGCGGTCACGGCATCGTCGGGGCGCAGGTGGCGCTGGGCACCGGTCTGGCCTTCGCGGGCCGGTACCGTGGCGATGACTCGGTCGCCTTCATCTATTTCGGTGATGGCGCGGCCAACCAGGGCCAGGTCTATGAGAGCTTCAACATGGCCCAGCTATGGAAGCTGCCGGCCATCTACATCATCGAGAACAACCAGTACGCCATGGGCACGAGCATCGAACGCTCCTCGTCCACGACCCAACTGAGCGAACGCGGCTCCAGCTTCGGCATCCCCGGCGAACAGGTCGACGGCATGGACGTGCTGGCCGTGCGCGATGCGGTGGCCCGGGCGGTCAAGCGCGCCCGCGAGGGCGGCGGCCCCTTCATCCTGGAGATGAAGACCTACCGCTATCGTGGTCACTCGATGTCCGATCCGGCCAAATACCGCGCCAAGGAAGAGGTCGACGAGGTCAAGAAGACCCGCGACCCGATCGACCATGTGAAGATGCTGCTGGATCAGGCCGGCGCGACCGAGGACGACCTCAAGGCCATCGACGCCGAGATCAAGACCATCGTCGCCGAAGCCGTTCAGTTCGCCCAGGAAAGCCCGGAGCCGGACCCGTCCGAGCTCTACACCGACGTCTATGTGGAGGCCTCAGCGTGACCGACATTCTCATGCCGGCGCTGTCGCCCACGATGGAAGAGGGCACGCTGACCAAATGGCACATCAAGGCGGGCGACACGGTCAAGGCCGGGGACGTTATCGCCGAGATCGAGACCGACAAGGCGACCATGGAGGTCGAGGCCGTCGACGAGGGCGAGGTGCTTGAAATCCTCGTCGCCGAGGGCTCGGAGAACGTGAAGGTCAACACGCCGATTGCCCGTCTGGCGGGTGAAGAAGGCGCTGTGGCCAAGAGCCCCTCCACCGCTTCGCGGTCCCCCTCCCCATCCGCAAGCGCGGACGGGGAGGAGACGGCCGTCGTCGCGTCTCCTCCCCGTGCGGAGCATGGGGAGGGGGACCACCCGAAGGGTGGTGGAGGGGCGCCCGCCGCCGCACTGAAAGACCCCGAAATCCCCGCCGGCGCCAAACTGGTCAAGACGACCATCCGCGACGCCCTGCGCGACGCCATGGCCGAGGAGATGCGGCGCGACGAGACCGTCTTCCTGATCGGCGAGGAGGTCGCCCAGTACCAGGGCGCCTACAAGGTCAGCCGCGAGCTGCTGCAGGAGTTCGGCGACAAGCGCGTCGTCGACACCCCGATCACCGAGCACGGCTTCGCCGGCCTCGGCGTCGGGGCGGCCATGGCGGGCTTAAAGCCGATCGTCGAGTTCATGACCTTCAACTTCGCCATGCAGGCGATAGACCACATCATCAATTCGGCGGCCAAGACCCTGTACATGTCGGGCGGCCAGATCCGCGCCAGCATCGTCTTCCGCGGCCCCAACGGCGCCGCCAGCCGCGTCGGCGCCCAGCACAGCCAGGACTATTCGGCCTGGTATGCCCAGGTCCCCGGCCTGAAGGTCATCGCCCCCTATGACGCCGCCGACGCCAAGGGCCTGCTGAAGTCGGCCATCCGCGACCCCAACCCGGTCGTCTTTCTCGAGCACGAGATGATGTACGGGCTGGAGTTTGACGTGCCAGAATCCTCGAAGGATGGGGTCGAGGACTGGCTGGTCCCGATCGGCAAGGCGAAAGTCCGCCGCGAGGGGACTGACGTCACCATCACCGCCCACAGCCGCATGGTCGGCTTCGCGCTTCAGGCCGCCGAACAACTGGCCGCAGAGGGCGTCTCCTGCGAGGTCGTCGACCTGCGCACCCTGCGTCCGCTCGACCACGAGACCATCGTCGAGAGCGTCAAGAAGACCAGCCGTCTGGTCTCGGCCGAGGAAGGCTGGGGTCCGATGGGGGTGGGCGCCGAGGTCGTGGCCCGGGTGATCGAACACGCCTTCGACTACCTCGACGCCCCGCCGATGCGGGTGCACCAGGAAGACGTGCCGCTGCCCTACGCCGCCAATCTCGAAATCCTGTCGCTGCCGGGCGTGGACAAGATCGTCAAGGCCGTCCGGGCGGTGATGGCATGAGCCAGCCTGACGAGTTCCAGCTCAAGACCCCCGACAGCGTCGCCGCCGACGCCCAGGCGGTCGAGATCCTGCGCATCTGGTGGTCGAAGGGCGAGCCGGTCATGTCGGTCAAGCCGGCCTTCAATGATCCGCGCCAGTTCGGTCAGGTGCTGGCCCTGGCCGCCAAACATATGGCCCACGGCTATAACGTCCGGCACGGCCATGACGAGAAGCAGGCCTACAACAAGATTCTCGCCGGCATTTCCGACGTACTGAACGGCCCGGAGGTGGCGACCGTGGCCGAGGAACCGACCGGGAGCGTGCAATGACCGACATCCTGATGCCCGCCCTGTCGCCCACCATGGAAGAGGGCGTGCTGGCCAAATGGCACGTCAAGGTCGGCGACACGGTCAAGGCGGGCGACGTGATCGCCGAGATCGAGACCGACAAGGCGACCATGGAGGTCGAAGCTGTCGACGAGGGCGAGATCACCGAAATCCTCGTGGCCGAAGGCTCCGAAGGCGTGAAGGTCAATACGCCGATCGCGCGGTTGAAGGACGAGGGCGGGGCGGCTGCCAAGCCCTCCTCGAACCCTGCTCCGCAGGCTTCGGTCCCCCCGGCGGGGGGACAATCACCCGCGCCGTCTCCCCCCGCCGGGGGGAGTACCCGCGAAGCGGGGGAGGGGGGCAAGGCTCCCGTACCTGCCGCGAAAGCTGACGGCGCCCGCGTCTTCGCCTCGCCGCTGGCGCGCCGCCTCGCGGCCCAGGGCAATATCGACCTGTCCGTGGTCAAGGGCACCGGCCCGCACGGCCGGATCGTCAAACGCGACCTCGAAGGCGCCCCGACCGGCGCGGCCAGACCCGCCGCCGCATCGGCCCCGGCCGCCTCTGGCGAGCCCCGCAAGGTCCAGTCACTGGCCCAGATGGGCATTGCCGACGGCAGCTACGACCTCGTCCCGCTGGATGGCATGCGCAAGGCCATCGCGCGGCGCCTGACCGACAGCTTCCGCGATGTGCCGCATTTCCCCCTGACCATCGACTGCCGCATCGACGGCCTGCTGGCCGCCCGGGTCAAGGTCAACGCCCTGCTTGAGAAGGACGGGGTCAAGGTCTCGGTCAATGACTTCGTCATCAAGGCCAGCGCCATGGCCCTGAAGGCCGTGCCCGAGGCCAACGCCAGCTATTCGCCCGAGGGCATCGCCATGCACCACCACGCCGATGTGGCGATGGCTGTGGCCATCGACGGCGGCCTGATCACCCCGATCATCCGCGCGGCCGAGACCAAGTCCCTGTCGCAGATCGCGACGGAGTCCAAGGACCTCGCCAAACGCGCCCGCGACCGCAAGCTGAAGCCTGATGAGTTCCAGGGCGGCACCTTCTCGGTCTCCAATCTCGGCATGTTCGGCATCCAGTCGTTCGCCTCGATCATCAACGAGCCGCAGGGCGCCATCATGAGCGTCGGCGCCGGTGAGCCGCGGCCCGTCGTGGTCAATGGCCAGTTGGCTGTCGCCACGGTGATGACAGTCACGTTGACCTGCGACCACCGCGTGGTGGACGGCGCCATCGGGGCCAAATTCCTGCAGGTCTTCAAGGCGATGATCGAAGATCCCGTGACCATGCTGGCCTGATCGGAGACGTGGTGTGACTTCAGTCTACGATTTCAGCGCCACGGCCATCGACGGCGCCAAGGCAGCGCTGGAGCAGTATCGCGGTCAGGCGCTGCTGATCGTCAACACGGCCTCGAAATGCGGCTTCACCGGCCAGTATACGGGGTTGCAGGCGCTACATCGTCAGTATACGGACAAACCGTTCCAGGTGCTGGGTTTCCCGTGCAACCAGTTCGGCGCCCAGGAGCCCGGCAAGGCCGCCGAGATCGCCAGCTTCTGCTCCACCGCCTATGGCGTCGACTTCCCGATGTTCGACAAGGTCGAGGTCAACGGCCCCGACCGCCACCCGCTCTACGCCTGGCTGACCAGCCAGAAAAAGGGCTTCCTCGGCAGCCGCGACATCAAGTGGAATTTCACCAAATTCCTGACGAACCGGGAGGGGCAGGTGATCGCCCGCTACGCCCCGCAGGTCGAACCCTCGGCCATCGCGGCCGACATCGAAAAGCTGATCTGACATGGCTGCTGAATTCGACCTCATCGTCATCGGTTCGGGCCCCGGCGGCTATGTCGCCGCGATCCGCGCCAGCCAGCTGGGCCAGAAGGTCGCCATCGTCGAACGCGAGAACCTGGGCGGCGTCTGCCTGAACTGGGGCTGTATCCCGACCAAGGCCCTGCTCAAGTCGGGCGAGAAATACGAGAGCCTGTCGCATCTGAAGGACTACGGCCTGTCGGCAGAGAAGGTTGGTTTTGACTTCGCCGCCATCATCGCCCGTTCGCGCGGCGTGGCCAAACAGCTGAACGCCGGCGTCGGCTTTCTGATGAAGAAGAACAAGATCGAGGTCATTGAGGGCTCGGCCAAGCTGGAGAAGGGCGCCGCTGCGCCGAAGGTGGTCATCGCCCTCAAGGCCGGCGGCTCGCGCACGGTCGAGGCGAAGGCGGTCATGCTGGCCGTCGGCGCCCGCGCCAAGGCCATTCCGCAGATCGGACTTGAGGCCGACGGCGACCGGATCTGGGCCTATCGCGAGGCCATGGCCCCGAAGGCCATGCCCGCCTCCATCGTCGTCATCGGCTCGGGCGCCATCGGCATCGAGTTCGGCAGCTTCTACCGCGCCCTCGGGGCCGAGGTGACGGTGGTCGAGATGGTCGACCGCATCATGCCCGTCGAGGACGAGGAGGTGTCCAGGGCGGCGCAGAAGTCGTTCGAGAAGCGCGGCCTGAAATTCCGCACCGGCTGCAAGGTCACCAAGGTGTCCAGGGGTGGCAAAGGCGTCCAGGTGGCCATCGAAACCGCCGGCAAGGCCGAGATCCTCGACGCCGAGGTCTGCATCTCGGCGGTCGGCATCACCGCCAACACCGACGGCATCGGGCTGGAGGCGCTGGGCGTCAACATGGACCGCGGCCACATCACCATCGACGGCCACTGCCAGACCAATCTGCCCGGCCTTTATGCCATCGGCGACTGCGCCGGCGCGCCCTGGCTGGCGCACAAGGCCAGCCATGAAGGCATCCATGCCGCCGAATACATCGCCGGATACAAGACGCCGAACGTCACCTCGCTCATCGCCGGCTGCACCTACGCCCAGCCGCAGGTCGCCTCGGTCGGGATCACCGAACAGGGCGCGCGCGAGGCGAAGCTGGATGTCAGGATCGGTCGCTTCCCGTTCAAGGTAAACGGCAAGGCCATCGCCTCGGGCGACACCGACGGCTTCGTCAAGACCATTTTCGACGCGAAGACCGGAGCGCTGATCGGCGCCCATCTGATCGGCGCCGAGGTCACCGAGATGATCCAGGGCTTCGTCACCGCCATCGCCATGGAAGCGACCGAAGAAGACATCCACGGCATCGTCTATCCGCACCCGACCATGTCAGAGGCCATGCACGAGGCGGCGCTGGACGCCTGGGGACGGGTGATCCACATCTGATCGGGACTGGACGCCTTGTCATCCCGGACGCCGCGAAGCGGTGATCCGGGACGCTTAAGCGTGCCCGTTTCATGCTCCCGGAAGCTGCGTCAGCAGCTATCCGGGAGACAGGTCAGGACATGGTGCGACGGCTGCCTGTCTCCCGGACAATCGCTGTCGCGATTTCCGGGAGGCCCAAACCGACTGCGCACATCGTCCCGGCTCTCCGCTTCGCTTCGGCCGGGATGACAAGCGCGCTGTCCTACCCCGCCAGCACGTCCGCGCTCATCCGCTCCAGCAGGGCCCCACCCTGACGCACGGCGGCCATCCGGCTCGCCGCGCCGCCCAGCACATTGGCGGCATAGACCTCGTACAGTGTGATCTTGCCTTCCAGCCAGGCCGGGTCGCCCTGGCCGCCGTCCAGCTGGTCACGGGCGTAAACGGCGCCCAGGGCCAGCATCCAGCCGCCCACCACATCGCCGACCAGTTTGAGATAGGCGTCCGCGGCCGCAAGCACATCCGCCGCACCGTCCGCCGCGCCCTTGCGCTCCAGCAGCCAGGCGGTGGCCTGCTCAACGGCCGCGACGCCTTCGGCGAAGGCGTCAATTGGCTTGCCGGAATACAGGCGCGGCAGCACCGCCAGGGTCGCCTTCATGTCGGCGATCAGGTCGCGCGCCGACTGGCCGCCGTCCTGCGACAGCTTGCGGCCGACCAGGTCCATGGCCTGGATGCCGTTGGTGCCTTCATAGATCGGGGTGATGCGGGCGTCGCGATAGTATTGGGCCGCGCCGGTCTCCTCGATGAAGCCCATGCCGCCGTGGATCTGCACCCCCATGGAGGCGACGTCGCAGCCGACATCCGTCGACCACGCCTTGGCGATGGGGGTGAACAGGTCCTCGCGGCCCTTCCAGCGGCGGCGGTCTTCTTCCGCCGCCGCGTGCTTCGCCAGATCGGCCGCGACGCCGGTCGACAGGCAGATGGCGCGGGCGGCGGCGATCCTGGCCTTCATCACCGCCAGCATCCGGCGGACATCCGGATGGTCGACGATCGGGGCGTTGGCCTCGCCGCTCCAGACCGACCGGCCCTGCCGCCGCTCGCCCGCATAGGCGAGGGCATGCTGATACGCCCGCTCGGCGATGCCGACGCCCTCGACTCCGACGGCCAGGCGGGCGGCGTTCATCATCACGAACATATGGGCTAGGCCCTGATTGGGCTGGCCGACCAGTTCGGCGACCGCGCCCTCATAGGCCATGACGCAGGTCGGCGAGGCGTGGATGCCCAGCTTGTGCTCGACGCCGACGGCGCGGAACCCGTTGCGCGCGCCGAGCGAGCCGTCGTCGTTGACGAGGAATTTTGAGGCCAGGAACAGGCTGATACCCTTGGGTCCTGCGGGCGCATCGGGCAGGCGGGCCAGCACCATGTGGATGATGTTGTCGGTGGCGTCGTGGTCGCCCCAGGTGATGAAGATCTTCTGGCCAGTCAGGCTGTAGGTTCCGTCGCCGTTCGCCGTCGCCGTGGCCGTCAGGGCGCCGAGGTCCGAGCCCGCCTGCGGTTCGGTCAGGACCATGGCCCCGGTCCATTCGCCGCTGACCAGCCGGGTCAGATAGACTTCTTTCTGACGGTCGGTCCCGTGGCTCTCCAACGCCTCGATGGTCGCCAGCGACAGCATGGGGCACAGGCCGAACGCCATATTGGCCGCGTGCACCGTCTCATAGGCCGCCAGCTCCAGCGCCTTGGGCAACTGCTGGCCGCCGGCATGGGCCGGGGCGGACAGGCCGGTCCAGCCGCCCTCCGCGAACTGGCGATAGGCGTCGGCGAAGCCCGGCGCTGCGGTCACCGCGCCGTTGACCCAGGTCGAACCCTTCAGGTCGCCGATCCGGTTCAGCGGGGCCAGCACGCCTTCGGAAAACTGCGCCGCCGCCTCAAGCACCGCGCCCATCAGGTCGGCGTCATAGTCCGGAAAGGCGCCGGTGGCCGCGACCCGGTCGATGCCGGCCACGGCCTGAAGGGTGAAGGCGAGATCGCGGACGGGCGCGCGGTAGGTCATGGCGGTCGAGCCTTGCTGTCGGTCTGATGCGCGTTCATGCCGCCTTGCCGCAAGGGTATGCAAATTGCGGCATGCAAGACTCGGCTTGGCGTAGGCGACCCTGTGGGCCAAGCTGCCTCTCATCCTTCTGGGGCAGGTCATGGCTGAACCGCGCAACCGCTACTCGACCGTCTCGCTGATCCTGCACTGGCTGATCGCGGCCCTGGTCGTGACCCAGGTGTCACTGATCTGGGCGCATGAGGCGACCGACGGCCCGATCTCGCGCGAGTTCGTCCAGATCCACAAATCGGTGGGCCTGACCATACTGGTGCTGACGCTCGCCCGGCTCGGCTGGCGCATCGCCAATCCGGCCATCCCCCTGCCGGATGAAATGCCGCGGTGGCGGAAGCTGCTGGCGCGGGCCACCCACGTCCTGTTCTACGCCTTCCTGATCGGCATGCCGCTGGTCGGCTGGGCGGCTTCGTCCGCGGGCGGCCGCGACATCCAGTGGTTCGGCCTGTTCCCGTGGCCGTTGCTGCCCATTGACGGCGGGCGCGACATGGCGCGGGACCTGATGGATATGCACGAGCTGGCGGCCAAGGCGCTCTACGTCCTGATCGCCCTGCATATCGCCGGCGCGCTGAAGCATCATTTCGTCGACCGGGACAATGTCCTGCACCGGATGATCCCGTGGATTCCGCGGCGGCCGTGAGGCGGCGCGCGGTCCTGGCCTTCGCCGTCCTGGCCCTGTTGACTCAGACGGGAGCGACCGCGATTCCGTGGATGATCGATCGGGACGCGTCCCGCATCGAGATGTCGGTCCAGGCCTTCGGCGGCTCGCACAGCGGCCGGTTCGCCGACTGGCGGGGCGACATCGTCTTCGATCCGACCGATCCTGAGGGGACACGGGCCACGGTGGTCGTCCAGTCAGCCTCGCTGGCGATGTCGCCGGCCGTGGCGTCGCGCCGCGCCACCGGTCCCGCCTTCCTCGACGCCGCCCGCTATCCGCAGATCCGGTTCGACCTGCGGGCGCTGGAGCCGCTCGGTGGCGATCGCTACACCGCCCACGCCGAGGTGACTATGAAGGGGATCACCCGTGCGGTCGCCTTCCCCGTGGACTTGCGCGTGACCGGAGACCGGGCGCATCTGACGGGCGCGTTCGTCCTGAATCGCGCGGATTTCGGCATAGGGACATCGGGGCCTTGGAACAGGCTGGTCGGACGGCAGGTGACGGTGCGGGTGGCGCTTCAGGCGCGCCGCGCCTGACTGTGTCCGACGCTGACGCCGCCCGCGCCCTTGCCGACGGCCGCCTCGTCATTCTTCCGACCGAGACCGTCTATGGCCTCGCCGCCGACGCCGGAAACGCCGTCGCGGTCGCCGCCATCTTCGAGGCCAAGGGCCGGCCGCGCTTCAATCCCCTGATCGCCCATGTCGCCGACGCGGTGCAGGCCGAGGCCGTCGCCGTGTTCGACGCGCAGGCGCGTGCGCTGGCCGAGGCCTTCTGGCCCGGACCGCTGACCATCGTAGCCCCCCTCCGCGACCGTGACCGGGTCTGCGATCTGGCCCGCGCCGGTCTGGACAGCGTCGCCGTCCGCGTGCCCGGCCATGCCCGCGCCCGCGCCATCATCGCCGCCTTCGGCCGCCCCGTCGTCGCGCCCTCGGCCAACCGCTCCGGCCGCCCCAGCCCCACCACCTTCGCCGACGCGGTCGAGGAGACGGGGACGTTCGCGGGGGTCCTGATCGACGGCGGCGACTGCGCGGTGGGTGTGGAGAGCACGGTGGTGTCGGTGCTGGACGGCCGGGTATCCCTGCTGCGCCCCGGCTCGGTCACCCGCGAGGAGATCGAGGCCGTCGTCGGCCCGCTGGCCAGATTCGGACAAGGGGACGGGGAGGGCCACCGCTCCCCGGGCCGGATGGCCCTGCATTATGCGCCAGACGCGCCGGTGCGGATCGAGGCGGAGGCGGCCCGGCCGGGTGAAATCCTGCTCGGCTTCGGCCCCGGCGTCGGCGACCCGCGCTGGAGCCTGAGCGCCGCCGGCGACCTGCGCGAAGCGGCGGCCAACCTGTTCCGCCGACTACGCGAGGCCGACCGCGAGCGGCCGACGGGGATCGCGGTATCGCCGATTCCGCCGCACGGGCTGGGCGAGGCGATCAACGACCGGCTGCGACGGGCGGCGGGGTTCGTCGGGTAGGCGCTACTGCGCCGTCCACCCGCCGTCGATCGAGAAGCTCGCCCCATTCGCCGAGGCGCCGAGGTCGCTGACCAGATAGAGCATCATCCCGGTCAGTTCGTCAGTCGTGACGAACCGTTTGGTCGGCTGCGAGCCGAGGATGACCTCCTTGAGCACCGCCTCCTTCGACAGGCCGCGTGCGCGGGCCTGGTCGGCGATCTGTTTCTCGACGATCGGCGTCTCGACATAGCCGGGGCAGATGGCGTTGCAGGTGATGCCGTCCAGGGCGACTTCGAGCGCCACCGTCTTGGTGAAGCCGATCACGCCGTGCTTGGCCGCGACATAGGCGGACTTGAACGGGCTGGCGACGAGGCCGTGGGCCGAGGCGACATTGATGATCCGGCCGCGCCCCTGCGCCTTCATGATCGGGATCGCCGCGCGGGTGGCGTAGAAGGTCGAGGACAGGTTGACGGCGATGATCTGTTCCCACTTGTCGGACGGGAATTTCTCGACCGCCTCGACGTGCTGGACGCCCGCGTTGTTGATCAGGATGTCGACCCGGCCCAGCTGGTGCTTGCCGTAGGCGACCATGTCGGCGACCTCGTCGCCGCGCAGCATGTTGGCGGCATGATAGCGCACCTGCACGCCGCAACTGGCTTCCAGCTCCGACCGCGTGCGTTCGATCTCGGACGGGTCGCCCAGGCCGTTCAGCACCACATCGCCGCCGCGCGAGGCGATGGCGCGGGCGAAGGCCAGGCCGATGCCCGAGGTCGAGCCCGAGATCACCGCCACCTGACCCTTCAGGTCGCCGATGTCGCGGAAGGGCTCGCTCGCCGTCTCAGAGCCGTCACCGCGTTTGGGCCATTGGAACATAGGGGTCTCGTCCGTCCGTCAGTCTTGCGCCGCCAGCCTAGCTGTTCGCGCTTGCGAAGGCGACAGTCGGGATTAATTTCCTGACCTGATGAATATCCACTCTGTCTCGCTCGAGGCCGCCTTGTCAAAGCGATAACCATCGCGGTCGAAGGCCTTGAGCTCTTCGGCCTGATCGATCCGTTCATCGATGGCGAACCGCGCCATGCCGCCGCGCGCCTTCTTGGCGAAGAAGGAGATGATCCGGCTCTCGCCGTCCTTCGATTCGCGGAAATGCGGCGTCACTACCGGCAGTTTCAGCGCCCGGGCGTCAACGGCGCCAAAATATTCCTGGCTGGCCAGGTTCACCAGCGCGCGCCGGCCGTGCCCCTCGGCGTCGGCGTTCAGCTGTTTCGCGATCCGGTCGCCCCAGAAGTCGTACAGGCTGGACCCGCGCCGGGTCTTCAATCGCGTCCCCATCTCCAGCCGATAGGGCTGAATGCGATCCAGCGGCCGCAGCAGGCCGTACAGGCCCGACAGGATGCGCACATGGTCCTGGGCGAAGGCCAGACCGGCGGCGTCGAGCTCCCGCGCCTTCAGCCCCTCATAGACGTCGCCGGCGAAGGCGAAGGCCGCCTGCACCCCGTCGGTCGACTCGGCGTCAAAGGCCTGGAACCGTTCGCGGTTCAGGCGCGCCAGATCGTCGGAAATGCTCATCAGCCGGCGCAGCTCGGCCACCGTGCGGCCGCGCGCCGTCCGGGCCAGGGAGGCGGTGTCCTCAAGAAAGCGCCGCTCGCTCGCGGGCAGGCCGGGATCGGGTTCGGTGAAATCCAGCCGCTTGGCCGGTGACAGAATAATCAGCAAGACAGCGGCTCCGGCGGCGTTGCGTGCAGATAGGCCGGTTCGGTGACGAATTGAATGCATCCCGGCATTCGCCGGGATGAGCGGAATGAACTATCTCGTCTCATAAAGCGCCGCCAGCACCGCCGGGATCCGGTCCGGCAGGTCTTCGGCGATCAGTCCGGGGCCGAACCCCCGCGCCGCCTCGGCGTGCATCCACACCGCCGCGCGGGCCGCGTCGAAACTGTCCATCCGCTGCGCCATCAGCCCGGCGATCATCCCCGCCAGCACATCGCCGCTGCCGGCCGTCGCCAGCCAGGGCGTGCCGTTGTCATTGACGCTGAGCCGCCCGTCCGGCGCCGCGATGACCGTCGCCGCACCCTTCAGCACCACAACCGCGCCGGCCCGTTTCGCCGCCTCGATCGCCGCCGCCTCCCGACCCTGCTCCAGCAGACCGGGAAACAGCCGGCGGAACTCGCCCTCATGCGGGGTCAGGACGTCGTCGCGGTCCAGCACCTCGAACAGGTCCTCGGGCCAGCTCTCGAACACGGTCAGCCCGTCGGCGTCCACGACCAGCGCCGCGCCCGTTCCGGCCAGGGCGCGGACATTGGCCTGGGTGGCGTCATTGATCCCGGCGGCCGGACCGATGACGACGGCGTCCAGGTTCGCGGCGGCTTCCGCCAAGGCCTCGTCCGAGCCGAACGGGGTCAGCATGATCGCCTCGATGGCCGGTGCGATCACCGCCATCGCATCCGGCGGGCACAGGATGCGCACCACGCCCGCGCCGATCCTCAGTCCCGCCCGGGCCGCCAGCCGCGCCGCGCCGGTCTGGGCAGCCTTGCCGGACACAACGCCCAGCCGCCCGCGCGCGTGCTTGTGCGCATCGACTCCCGGCCAGGGCAGGGTCGCGCGCCAGTCGGGCAGGGCGGGGCGGGTCATACCGGCTTACCTCCGTTCACGGATGGCGACTCAGGAGGAAAAACACTTGCCTTATTGTGCAATGCAATGTCCCCTTGCGGTCCAAGTGTGCGGCACGAAATGGCCCGCCTGGGATCGCCGATGAAAAAGATCGAAGCCGTCATCAAGCCTTTCAAGCTGGATGAAGTAAAAGAAGCGCTCCAGGACGCGGGCGTGCAGGGCATGACGGTGCTGGAGGCCAAGGGATATGGTCGCCAGAAGGGTCATTCCGAACTCTACCGCGGCGCCGAATACGTCATCGACTTCCTGCCCAAGATCAAGATCGAGGTGGTGGTTTCCGACGACATGGTCAACTCGGTTGTCGACGCCATCCAGGCCGCCGCCCGCACCGGCAAGATCGGCGACGGCAAAATCTTCATCTCCGACGTCCTCGACGTCATCCGCATCCGCACCGGCGAAACCGGCGCACAGGCCGTATAGCCCACCATCCACCGGCCGTTCCGCAAGGGGCGCGGCCGTTTTTCCTCCTCCCCCCGCTAGACAGGATCCACAAGACATGAGCGCCGGCAAGATTCTCAAGGAGATCAAGGAGAAGGACGTGAAATACGTCGATCTCCGTTTCACCGACACCAAGGGTCGGATGCAACACGTCACCTTCGACATCGACCTGGTCGATGAAGAGTTCCTCGAGGAAGGGACCATGTTCGACGGCTCCTCGATCGCCGGCTGGAAGGCGATCAATGAGTCCGACATGCTGCTCAAGCCGGACCTGACCCATTTCTGGATCGATCCCTTCTACCAACAGACGACGATGTTCCTGTTCTGCGACGTGCTGAACCCCGACACGGGCGAACCCTACAACCGCGACAGCCGCTCGATGGCCAAGAAGGCCCTGGCCTATGTCCAGTCCTCGGGCGTGGGCGACACCGTCTTCTTCGGCCCCGAAGCCGAGTTCTTCATCTTCGACGACGTGCGCTGGAGCACCGCCCCGCACGACACCGGCTACGCCTATGACTCGATCGAGCTGCCGGCCAACACTGGCGCCGAATATTCCGAAGGCAATATGGGCCATCGCCCGACGCACAAGGGCGGCTATTTCCCGGTCAATCCGACCGACAGCGCCCAGGACCTGCGCGGCGAGATGCTGGGCGTCATGCGCGATCTGGGCATGCAGCCCGAGAAGCACCACCATGAGGTCGCCCCGGCGCAGCACGAACTGGGCCTGAAGTTCAGCGACCTGCTGACCATGGCCGACCGTCTGCAGCTCTACAAATACGTCATCCACAATGTCGCCGCCGCATACGGCAAGTCGGCCACCTTCATGGCCAAGCCGACCTTCGGCGACAACGGCTCCGGCATGCATGTGCACCAGTCAATCTGGCGCGACGGCAAGCCGCTGTTCGCGGGTGACAAATACGCCGGCCTGTCGGATCTCTGTCTCTGGTACATCGGCGGCATCATCAAACACGCCAAGGCCATCAACGCCTTCGCCAACTCGACCACCAACTCCTACAAGCGGCTGGTCCCCGGCTACGAAGCCCCGGTGAAACTGGCCTATTCGTCGCGCAACCGGTCCGCCTCGATCCGGATTCCCTGGGTCAACTCGCCCAAGGCCAAGCGTATTGAAGCCCGCTTCCCCGATCCGATGGGCAACCCCTATCTGACCTTCGTCGCCCTGCTGATGGCCGGCCTCGACGGCATCGAGAACCGCATCGATCCGGGCGCGCCGGCCGACAAGAACCTCTACGACCTGCCGCCGGAGGAGCGCGGCTCGATCCCCGAGGTCTGCGGTTCGCTGAAGGAGGCGCTGGACGCCCTCGACCAGGACCGCGCCTTCCTCAAGAAGGGCGGCGTCATGGATGACGACTTCATCGACAGCTACATCGAGCTGAAGATGGAAGAGGTGATGCGCCTGCAACTGCACCCGCACCCGGTCGAGTTCGACATGTACTACAGCTGCTGACCGGCGGCTGAGGCTGGACAGTCAAAGGCGCCGGACGGGATTCCGTCCGGCGCCTTTTTCGTTCTCCAGCTTTGCGGTCTAGCGGTTGGTGGTCTCGACCTCGATGCCGTCCCGGCCGGCGCGGACCGTCGTGCTGTCGCCGTCGCGGCGATCGCGTTCGATGACCACGGGCGGGCCGGGGACGGCGACTTCACGCTCGATGACCACCGGTGCGGCCGGGACTTCGCGCTCGATGACCGTCGTCGTATCGGTGTCGCGGGCGGCGTCGGCGTCGTTGTCAGCCGGGGTGCAGGCTGCGGTGGCGAAGGCGATGGCGCCGAGCGCGGCGACGGCGGTCAGCGTGTGGCGGATGGTCATGTCGGACTCCTGAATGGGAACCCCATGCAAACGGCTACGCTCGGTCGTGGTTCCGGTCGATCCGGGGGATTCAGGTCAGCCCCTCAGCCGCGTCCGCCTTCTTCCGGCGGAACTCGATCAGACGCACGCACCAGATCGATATTTCGTAGAGCAGCACCAGCGGGACGGCGAGCATGATCTGGCTGATCGGATCGGGCGGGGTGACGACGGCGGCGACCACGACTACGGCCATGATGGCGTAGCGGCGACCCTCGGCCATGACCTTCGACGAGATGATGCCCGCCAGTCCCAGCAGGGTCATCACCACCGGCAACTGGAAGCACAGGCCGAAGGCCAGCAGCAGGGCGGTGACCAGGTTCAGATAGTCCGACACCTTGGGCAGCAGTTCCGCGGTGACGCCGCCGCCGGTGATCTGCTGGCTCAGCGAGAACCACATGACGAAGGGCAGCATGACGAAATAGACCAGAGCCGCGCCCAGCAGGAACAGCAGCGGCGCCGCGAGCAGGAAGGGCAGGAAGGCGCCCTTCTCATTGCGGTACAGGCCGGGGGCCACGAACCGGTACAACTGCCAGGCCAGCACGGGGAAGGCCACGACGATGGCCCCGAAGCCTGCCAGCTTCATCTTGGTGAAGAGGATTTCCAGCGGCGCGGTGTAGATCAGGTTGACCGTCTGGCCGTCCACGCCGGGCAGGGGTTTGAGTCCCGCTGTGCCCAGGATCAGGTCCAGCGGCGAGACCTGCCCGCCGGGCCCGACCGACTGGTGGAAGGCCGCCGCCGCCGCGAACGGCTTGACCAGAAAAATATACAACGGCTCCGCGAAATAGAAGCAGACCAGGAAGCCGATGACGAACGCGACCACGCAGATGACGAGCCGTCCACGCAGCTCGATCAGATGATCCATCAGGGGCGCACGCGACGCCTCGATCTCATCCTCGTCGGTGTCGAGCCGGGTCACAGGTCGACCTTTTTCGCGCGGATGGGCCGGGATTTGCCGCTGGCGGTCTTGATGGAGGCCGGTGGCGCGGCGGCAGCTTTCTTCGTGGTCTCGCGGGTTGTGGTTGCGGCCTTCGCCTTTGCTTTAGGTGCGGGAGGGGCCTCGGCCTCCAGCGGCGCCGTCAACGGCGGGCTGTCGGGCCATTCGTCCGGCGCGGCGAGCATGACCGGCTCGTCCAGCGGACGGTTCAGGTCGTCACGGATTTCACGGAAAGCGGCGTCGGCCTCGGCCCCCAGCGGGACCATGCCCTGACCGGTCCGGAGCGCCTGGACCTCCTTGCGCAGCTCGTCCAGCTCGGACTGGCGCGCCATCTCGTCGAAGCTCGAGCGGAACTCATTGGCCATGGCGCGGGCGCGGGCCATCACCTTGCCGATCTTGCGCATGAGCAAGGGCAAATCCTTTGGCCCCACCACAAGCAGGGCCACGATGCCGATCACCAGGATTTCAAAGCCGCCGATACCGGGGCCGAGGCCACCCATCCGTCAGGTCTCCGACGTCAATGCGGGCCTACGACTTCAGGTCTTCTTTTTCGGCGTCGGTGCGGGGCAGGGCGCCCGCACGCTCGTCCGAAGGTTTGTCCGAATCGGTGTCCTTCAAACCCTCGCGGAAGGCCTTGATGCCCTTGGCCGCGTCGCCCATCAGGCCGGACAGCTTGCCGCGCCCGCCGAACAGCAGCAGGGCGATGATGGCGACGATGGCCCAGTGCCAGATGCTGAAAGAACCCACGAACCGTCTCCTCGTTCGGGCCGGTGCGCGGCCCGTTCAAACACTTGTGCCGCATATAGGCCGTTCAGTGGCGCGACGCCAAGCGAACCTGTTAGGAGGCGCGCATGAGTCACGTGATCATCCACACCGACGGCGCCTGCAAGGGCAATCCCGGTCCCGGCGGCTGGGGCGCCATTCTCCAGACCGGCGGTGGTCACGAGAAGGAGCTGTGGGGCGGCGAGCCGCTGACCACCAACAACCGCATGGAGCTGATGGGCGCCATCAGCGCTCTCGAGGCCCTGTCCCGCCCGTGCCGCGTCGATCTCCACACCGACAGCCGCTACGTCATGGACGGCATCACCAAATGGATCGGCCCGTGGAAGGCGCGTGGCTGGAAGACCGCGGACAGGAAGCCCGTCAAGAACGAGGATCTGTGGAAACGCCTCGACGCCGCCCGCGCCCGTCACGAGGTGAAGTGGCACTGGGTCAAGGGCCACGCCGGCCATGAACTGAATGAGCGCGCCGACGGCCTCGCCAACCGCGGGATCGAGGATTTGCGGGCCGGTTAGGCCGGACGCACCTTCAGCTTCGGTCCGTCCATCCCCTCGACGATCACGCTCTCGCCCGCCAGCGGAGCCGCGCCCTCGATCTCGGCGACCCATTCGGCGCCCGAGACGAACACCCGGCCGCGGCCGTCGACGAAGGCCTGGACCACCTGCGCCCGCTGGCCGATCAGCCGACTGTCACGGGCGTTGATGTCCGGCGCGTCCGACGGATTGACCCGCTGGATCAGCCGTCGCGACAGCAGGGTCGCGACCACAGTCAGGGCGGCGAACAGGGCCACCTCGCCGAGGAAGCCCAGCGGCAGGCCCAGGGCGGTGACCACGGCCACCACCCCCGCCGACACCGCCGGCCACAGCAGCCATTCGGTCGAAAAGGCCGCTTCCACCGCTAGCAGGATCACGCCCAGGGCCAGCCAGATCCAGAACGGCTGGGCCGCGTGCAGGTCAGTCAGGGCTTCCATGGATCAGGTCCTCGGAACGGAGGGACGGGGCGGGCGCGGCGGCGCAGGACGAGCGGGCGCAGGGGGCGGCGGGGCGTCGCGACGCACGTCGCTGCGACCCTGCTGCTGTTCCCTGGCCAGGCCGACCAGTTCGCCCAGGCCGGCGATGGTGCCGACCAGGCCGGACATCTCGGCCGGGACGATGACCGTCTTGGCCGTCGGATTGCGGGCCAGTTCGGCGAAGGCCTCGACGTATTTCTGGGCGACGAAGTAGTTGATCGCGTTGACGTCGCCGGCTGCGATGGCCTGCGACACCATCGCCGTGGCTTTCGCCTCGGCCTCGGCTTCGCGTTCGCGAGCCTCGGCGTCGCGGAAGGCGGCTTCGCGGCGACCTTCAGCTTCCAGAATGGCCGCCTGTTTGGCGCCCTCGGCGCGGGCGATGGCGGCCTGTTTCTCGCCGTCGGCCTCGGTGATGACGGCGCGGCGCTCGCGCTCGGCCTTCATCTGGCGGGCCATGGCGTTGGTGATGTCCGCTGGCGGGGTCAGGTCCTTGATCTCGATCCGGTTGACCTTGACGCCCCACGGCTCGGTCGCCGCGTCGATCACGGTCAGCAGGCGCGAGTTGATCGAGTCGCGCTGGAACAGCACCTCGTCCAGCTCCATCGAACCGACCACGGTACGCAGATTGGTCGAGCACAGCTGGGTGATGGCGTAGGGCAGGTTCTCGATCCGGTAGGCGGCGGCCGAGGCCTCCATCACCTGGATGAAGACGATGGCGTCGACCTTCACCATGGCGTTGTCCTTGGTGATGACCTCTTGCTGAGGAACATCAAGAACTTGTTCCATCATGTTCATGCGGCGGCCGATGCGCTCGACGAACGGGGTCAGCAGGCTGATGCCGGGGGCGAGCGTCCGCGTGTATTTGCCGAACCGTTCGACGGTCATCTCGCGGCCCTGGGGCACGATCTTGACCACGCTGAACAGCAGCACGAAGGCCAGCACCACCAGTGCGACCGTGAATAGAAGCGACGTGTCCATGATATCTCCCTGTCCCGCACAGGTTAGCACCCTGTGGCCGCCACGCCACAGAAACCGGACAGGGCGAAGATGACATCCGCGTAATCTGCGCCGTTCAGCGCGCGGCGGCGGCCATCCGGATGATCCGCCGCGTCTCGGACCACTCGATCAGGGTCTCGGCCTCATCCAGCGCCACGAACCGCGCCTCCAGGGCGTCGTCTCCGGCGACGGGCTCGCCGGACAGCCAGCGCGCCGCATAGTCGATCAGCACATAGTGCCGCCCCGCCCCGGGAAACAGGCCGTCGACCACGTCGACCAGGCCGGTGATCTCGGCCTCCACCCCCGTCTCTTCGCGCAACTCCCGCAGGGCCGCGTCCACCGCCCGCTCGCCGGGCTCGATCCGCCCGCCGGGCAGGCTCCATTCGCCTTGCCGCGGCGGTGTCCCACGCCGGATCAGCAGCACCGAATCGTCCCGCAGACAGACGACGCCGACGGCGGGTACGGGTGTCATCGGATGGCTCATCCCTTTCTTCTATCCCGTCATCCTCGGGCTTGTCCCGAGGACCCATCGCCCCGTTGCTCGACAGGCGGCCGTCGAAACGACTGTGCGCGATCCATGGCCGAGTGACCCGAGGATGACGGTGTTTGGGGTGGCGCGCGAGCCGTCGCTTTGAGACAAGGGCGGCATGACCCCACCGTCGCCCGCCGCCCTCGCCGCCCTGAAATCCGCCCTCGGCGACGGCGGCTGGACTGATGATCCCGTGGAGATCGCGCCGTGGCTGACCGAGTGGCGGAACCGCTGGCATGGCGACACGCCCCTGATGCTGACGCCCCGCTCGACCGCCGAGGTCGCCCGCGCCGTCCGCGTCTGCGCCGAACACCGCATCGCCATCGTCCCGCAGGGCGGCGACACCGGCCTGGTCGGCGGCCAGATTCCCTATGGCGAGGTCCTGCTCTCGACCCGCAAGCTGCGCGCCATCCGCGACGTCACGCCGCTGGACGACGCCATGACCGTCGAGGCCGGGGTCACCTTGCTGGAGGCGCAACAGGCCGCCGCCGCCGCCGACCGCCTGTTCCCGCTCAGCCTTGCTGCGGAGGGCACGGCCACCATCGGGGGGGTCATCTCGACCAACGCCGGCGGCACGGCGGTGCTGCGATACGGCATGATGCGCGACCTGGTGCTGGGCATTGAGGCGGTGATGCCGGACGGCGAGGTCTTCAACGGCCTCAAACGGCTGCGCAAGGACAACACCGGTTACGACCTGAAACAGCTGCTGATCGGGGCCGAGGGCACGCTCGGCGTGGTCACCGCCGCGACCCTGAAGCTGTTCCCCGTCATGCGCAGCCGCGCGACCGCCATGGTCGGGCTCGACGCGCCCGCCGCCGCCATCGACCTGCTGGCCCGCGCCAGGGCCGAGACCGGGGGCGGGGTCGAGGCCTTCGAGCTGATGAAGCGGATCGGCATGGCGTTCGTCCTCGCCAACATCCCCGATACCCGCGAACCGTTGGACAGCGCGCCCCCCTGGTACGTCCTGATCGAACTGGTCTCGGGCGAGCCCGGCGCGGCCGACGCGGCCATGGAGCGGCTGCTGACCCACGCCTTCGAGACCGGCCTCATCAACGACGCCGCCATCGCCCAGAATGACGCCCAGCGCGCCGCCTTCTGGAAGGTGCGCGAGGAGCAGTCCGGCGCCCAGAAGCCCGAGGGCGGCGGCTGGAAGCACGACGTCTCGGTCCCGCTCTCCCGCATCGCCGACTTCCTCGAAGAGGCCACCGCCGCCGTCGAACGCTTCCACCCCGGCGCCCGGGTCAGCGCCTTCGGCCATGTCGGCGACGGCAACCTCCACTATGACGTCCTGTGCCCGCCGGGCGGCGATCTGAAAGCCTTCCTCGCCCGCTGGGAGGAGGGCTCGCAGATCGTCCACGACATCGTCGCCCGTTACGACGGCTCCATCTCCGCCGAACACGGCCTCGGCCGCCTCAAGACCGACGAGGCGCGACGCTACAAGTCGCCACTGGAGATCCGCACCATGCAGGCTGTCCGCGCCGCGATCGACCCGCAGCGGATCATGAACCCGGCGGTGCTGTTCTAGTTTCTGACCCCTCTCCCATTGGGAGAGGGCTTGAGCGCACGGGCGCGTAGCGGTCGTTCTTGCGCGAAAGGGTGAGGGTTGATCGCCGGGGGGCGGCTTCGCCGCTTCTACCAGCCGACCCACATCCGAGCGGCTTCGCCGCCCACCTTCTCCCAATGGGAGAAGGATCATCGCTGTCTTGCCCCTCCGGCTCTTCCGTCCTACCCCTCCGCCTCAATCCAAGCCGTTCGGAGCCCGCCATGACCCTCGCCCTGCTGTTCCCCGGACAAGGCAGCCAGTCGGTCGGCATGGGGGTTTCGCTCGCCGATGCCTTCGCTTCGGCCCGCGAGGTCTATGCCGAGATCGACGACGCCCTGGGCCGGAAGCTGTCGGTGCTGATGCGCGAGGGTCCCGAGGATCAGCTGACCCTCACCGAGAACGCCCAGCCCGCCCTGATGGCGGTCTCATTGGCCGCCGCCCGCGTGCTCAAGGTCGAGTTTGGCATCGACGTCAGCCGCGCCGGCTTCGTCGCCGGCCATTCGCTCGGCGAATATTCCGCCCTTTGCGCGGCAGGCTCGATCACCCTCGCCGACACGGCCCGGCTGCTGAAGCTGCGCGGTCAGGCCATGCAGCGCGCCGTGCCGGTGGGCCGCGGGGCCATGGCCTCGCTGATCGGCCCGAAGACCGACCTCGCCCTGGCCGAGGCCGCCGCCGCCGCGGGTTCGGAGGTCGGGGTCTGCGTCGTCGCCAATGACAACAACGCCGGCAATATCGTCATCTCGGGCGACAAGGCCGCCGTCGACCGCGCCATCGAAAAGGCCAGGGAGCTTGGCGCCCGCGCCATTCCCCTGAACGTCTCGGCGCCCTTCCACTGCCCGCTGATGCAGCCCGCCGCCGACGAAATGGCCGAGGCCCTGGCGGACGCGAAGATCGTCGCCCCGTCGGTCGCCGTCGTCGCCAATGTGACGGCCCGCCCCGAGACCGATCCCGAGGTCATCCGCCGCCTGCTGGTCGACCAGGTCACCGGCCGCGTCCGCTGGCGCGAGTGCATGGAATGGATGGCCGGGGAGGGCGGCGTGACCCGCTTCGCCGAGATCGGCTCGGGCAAGGTTCTGACCGGCATGGCCAAACGCATCGCCCCCGACGCGGAGAGCCTGTCTTTGAACACGCCCGAAGAGCTGGAAGCGTTCGCGGCATCACTTTGACCCTCCCGTCCACCCGACGCTGGTTCGCCCTCGTCGCATTGGCGATCGGCGGCGTAATTTTGCTGTGGCTGTTCCTGGGTTTGCTCGCGATGACGCTCTTCGCGATCGGGAACGGCAGCCTCACCGGGTGGATTATCGTGCTGCTGCTCGCCATGATCGCCGCCTGCGCAGTGCTAGCGGCTGGCGCCGCCCTAAAATCCGAACTCGGGCGTGCGACCGCCTTTCTGGTCAGCGCTTACGCCTGCGTTATCCTGTCGGTCCTTGTTGGGGCGACGATCAAATAGTCCAAAGTCTGGAGCCGCTTCCATGTTCAATCTCACCGGCAAGACCGCCCTCGTCACCGGCGCCACCGGCGGCATCGGCGGGGCCATCGCCCGCGCCCTGTACGCCCAGGGCGCGACCGTCGTCCTCTCCGGCACCCGCGAGGCCGTGCTGCAGGACCTGGCCAGGGAATTGGGCGAGCGCGCCTTCACCGCCGCCGCCAACCTGTCCGACCCCGACTCGGTCGACGGCCTGATCGCCCGCGCCGAGGAAGCCGCGGGCGCGCCGCTGGACATCCTCGTCGCCAACGCCGGCATCACGAAAGATGGTCTGCTCATGCGGATGAAGGACGAGGATTTCCAGGACGTCATCCGGGTCAATCTCGAGAGCTATTTCCGCCTCTCGCGCGCGGCCATGAAGGGGATGATGAAGCGCCGCTCGGGCCGCATCATCGGCGTCACCTCGATCGTCGGCGTCACCGGCAACCCGGGCCAGACCAACTACGCCGCCTCCAAGGCCGGCATGATCGGCTTCTCCAAGTCGCTGGCGCAGGAGGTCGGGTCTCGCGGCATCACGGTCAACTGCATCGCCCCGGGCTTCATCACCTCGCCGATGACCGATGTGCTCAACGACGCCCAACGCGAGACCATCCTCAAGACCATCCCGCTCGGCCGGCTCGGCACGGGCGACGAGATCGCCGCCGCCGCCGTCTATCTGTCCTCGGACGAAGCCGCCTACGTCACGGGGCAGACCCTGCACGTGAACGGCGGCATGGCGATGATCTGATGAAGATCCTCCGCATCCTCGCCACTATTTTCAGCGGCCCCATGTTGCTGATCGGGATCATCTGGGTGCTGCAGGGGCTCAACATCCTGCCGGGCAGCTTCATGACCGGCCAGATCATCTGGGCCGTCTATGGCGCGCCCTTGGCGCTGGCGGGCGCGGCGCTCGTCTGGTGGGTCAACCGGCGGCGGTGAGGGCGGTTCCTGGTCCCTGGGCGTGCCGGGACGATGACCTGCAACGTCAGTTTCGCGATGTGACCCGCAGCTTGCCCTTGCGAGCGCTCGCAATCATTGCGTCTCGAATCGTGTTGAAAAGGCCTCGGGGAAGGGTGCCGAACAGACATTTCCCGCTGCCGCGATGCGTGGCCCTGAGGTCGTAGCCGGGCCAGATGAAGCGATTGACCTCGCTGACGACGATCCACGACCGCTGGTTGTCCAGACCCAGCCGCCTCTTGGTCGCCAGCGGGATTTCGATGGCGCCGCTGTCCGGCTCGGGAATGGAATGGGTCACCGGAGCGACAGTCACCAGCGTTGCCTCATCGACCGTGACCGCGGCCAGAACGATCACGCAGGGCCGGTCTTTCCGGCCCTCTTTGGCGCCCTTGATCGCTTCACCTCGCCACACATAGGCATAGCTGATCACCTGGCCCGCGCGAGGTTCGGGGATCTCCACGGATCACTCAATCTCGTGATCGAACTGCGCGGATTCCGGCGGAGCCTCGCTGGCCTCAAGGGCCGCAACATCCTCGTCGCTGAGTTCCCAGGCGTAGAGCGCGACCCGATCGTTTCGCTTCAGCCGCCGGTACTCCTCCGCCGATATCAGCACCAGTCGTTCGCGTCCGTGGCTGGTAATCGAAACCGGCTCCCTGACCGCCGTGTCGCTGATGCGACCGTAGGATTTGAGGAATTCCGCTGAGGATACGCTGATATTAGGCATGGCGACATATTACTCGAATAACTGGAGTTATTCCATCCCGTTCGCCAGAGCCAGGGCGCGATCCCCTATTTCCCGCCCGCGCCGCCGTGCTAAAGCCTCCGCAACCGGTTGGCCTGAGTCTTCGTTCAAGGCTTGCGTCGCCGTCGCCGTCGTCATACGGCAGGTTTTGAGACAACAGCCGCCCCGGCGGCCCCAAAAGCAGAGACCCCCATGTCCGACACCCTGGAACGCGTCCGCAAGATCGTCATCGACCACCTGGACGCCGATCCGGAAAAGGTCGTTGAAAAGGCCAGCTTCATCGACGACCTGGGCGCTGACTCGCTCGACAACGTCGAACTGGTCATGGCCTTCGAGGAAGAATTCGACATCGAAATCCCGGACGACGCCGCCGAACACATCCAGACGGTCGGCGACGCCGTGAAATTCATCGACGAGAAGCTGGCGGGCTGATCGCCTCCACTTCGATACGGCTTTGATGGCCGCCGTGGCGCGCCCCTAGCGGGGCCGTCCGGCGGCCATTACTGTTTGCGGTCAGGATTCTGTAACGAGGAGCGCTCATGCGCCGCGTCGTCGTCACCGGCCTCGGTCTGCTCACCCCGCTCGGCTGGGGCGTTGAGCACAACTGGAAGGGCATCCTCGAGGGACGTTCGGGCATCGGTCCGATCACCAATTTCGACACCGAGGGCTTTGGCTGCACCATCGCGGGCGAGATTCCCTCGGTCGACGGTCGTGGCGGCGGAGCGCCCGGCCAGCCGGGCGTGTTCGACCACGAGAAGGTCATGTCGCCCAAGGACCGCAAGCGGGTCGACGACTTCATCGTCTACGCCATCGCCGCTGCCGACGAGGCCCTGGCCGACGCGGGCTGGAAGCCCGAGACCGAGGAGCAGCGCGAGCGCACCGGCGTCATGGTTGGCTCGGGCATCGGCGGCCTCGGCCCCATCGCCGACACCGCCATCATCCTCAAGGAACAGGGTCCGCGGCGGGTCAGCCCCTTCTTCATCCCCTCGGCCCTGATCAATCTGACCAGCGGCCAGATCTCGATCCGCCACGGCCTCAAGGGTCCGAATCATTCCGTCGTCACCGCCTGCGCCACCGGCGCCCACGCCATCGGCGACGCGGCCCGGATGATCATGCTGGACGACGCCGACGTCATGGTCGCCGGCGGGGCGGAAAGCTCTATCGTCCCCATCGGCATCGCCGGCTTCCTGGCCTGCAAGGCCCTGTGCACCGCATACAATGACGCCCCCGAAAAGGCCTCGCGGCCGTGGGACAAGGACCACTCGGGCTTCGTCATGGGCGAGGGGGCCGGCATCGTGGTGCTGGAGGAGTACGAACACGCGAAAGCCCGCGGCGCGACCATCTACGCCGAGGTCGTCGGCTACGGCATGAGCGGCGACGCGTATCACATCACCGCCCCGGCCGAGGACGGCAATGGCGGCTATCGGGCCATGCAGATGGCCATCAAGCGGGCCGGCATCGACGTCTCGGAGATCGACTACGTCAACGCCCACGGCACCTCGACCATGGCCGACTGGATCGAGGCTGGCGCTATCGAGAGGCTGATGGGCGACCATGCCCCCAACGTCGCCCTGTCCTCGACCAAGTCGATGACCGGTCACCTGCTGGGCGCCGCCGGGGCCATTGAGGCCATCTTCTGCATCCTGGCCATCCGCGACCAGATCGCCCCGCCGACCATCAACCTCGACAACCCCGAGCGCGAGACGGCCCTGAACCTGGTGCGCGGCAAGGGCCAGCCGATGGAGATCGATGTGGCCATGTCCAACAGCTTCGGCTTCGGCGGCACCAACGCCTCGGTCATCTTCCGGAAGGTCGGCTGATGTCTGTGGAGCGGGGATCCGGCCGCAAGACCGCGTTTCTGGCCGCCACGGCCACCTTCAGCACCTTCCTGATCATCGCCCTGGTCGCGGCCTGGAGCGTCTTCTACGCCCCCGGCCCGTCGGCCCGCGAGGGTGAGGCGACCATCGTCACCCTGCCCAGCGGCGCGGGGGTCAACGCCATCGCCGCCACCCTCAAGTCGGCGGGGGTGATCCGCTCGACCGACATGTTCAAGGCCGCCGCCGCCCTGACCGGCGCCGACCGCAAGCTGCGCGCCGGTGAATATGAGGTGCCCGGCAAGGCCTCGCTGCGCTCCGTCCTCGTCCTGCTGGTCGAGGGTCGGGTGGTCCGCCACTACGTCACCCTGCCCGAGGGCTGGTCCTCCGCCCAGGCCGTCGACATCCTGAACCGGCAGCCGATCCTGACCGGGACCATCGACACGACGCCCGACGAGGCCAGTCTCTGGCCTGACACCTATGAGGTCTCCCGCGGCGAGACCCGCGCCTCGGTCATCGCCCGCATGCGCACCGCCCGCGACCAGAACCTCGCCCGCCTGTGGGCCGCCCGCAGCCCCGCCACCGTCGTCCGCACGCCCGAGGAGGCCATGATCCTCGCCTCCATCGTCGAGAAGGAGACCGGCGTCGCCGCCGAACGCCCCCGCGTCGCCGCCGTCTTCACCAACCGGCTGCGGTCCGGCATGCGGCTGGAGAGCGATCCGACCATTGAATACGGCATCACCAGGGGCGTGCCGCTGCGCCGGGGCCTGAGACGGTCCGAGCTCGACCGGCCCAATCCGTGGAACACCTATCAGGTCGACGGCCTGCCCCCGACCGCTATCGCCAATCCGGGCCGGGACGCCGTCGCCGCCGTGCTCAACCCGCCCTCGACCGCCGACCTGTTCTTCGTCGCCGACGGCTCGGGCGGCCACGCCTTCGCCCGGACCTATGAGGAGCATCTCGCCAATGTCGCCCGCTGGCGCGAGATCGAGCGCCGCCGGGCCGGTCTTGCGCCCGCCCCCCCGGAGCCGGCCCCCGCCGGGCCCGCCGCAGCCGAGGCGCCCGCCGTGACCGTTCCCCCCGGCGCCCGCGTGATCACCATTCCCGCCCCGGCCCCCGCCGGATGAGCGCCATCTCCGGCATGACCGGCTTCGGCCGGACCGAAGGCGCATCCGGCGACTGGACCTGGTCGGTCGAGGCCCGTTCGGTCAACGGCCGCAATCTGGAGGTCCGCTTCCGCGGCCCGCCCGGCTTCGACGGCCTCGAGCGCCATGCCAGGACCGCCGCCCAGACCCGGCTGAGCCGCGGTCAGATCACGCTGGGGATCCAGGCCAAACGTGAACTCGGCGCCGCGTCGCTGAAGGTCAATCAGGACATCCTCGCCCACTATCTGACCCTGGCCAACCAGCTGGCGGAGGAGGGGGCGACCCCGCCCTCGGCCGACGGCCTGCTGTCCCTGCGCGGCGTGCTGGAAGCCCCCGAGGAGGCCGACGATCCCGAGGCCCGCGCCGCCGTAGAGGCCGACATGGCCGTGTCGATCGATCTGGCCCTCGACGCGCTCAAACTCTCGCGCGACCGCGAGGGATCGCAGCTCCTGCCGGTCATCACCGACTTCATCGGCCGCATTGCGGCCCTGACCGCCCAGGCCGAGACCGGGGCCGCCGCCCAGACCGACGCCATTCGCGAGCGCTTCGCCCGCCGCATGACCGAGCTGGCCCCCGATGCGCCGGGCCTTGAGGACCGCATCTTCCTTGAGGCCGCCTCGCTGGCCACGAAAGCCGACGTCCGCGAGGAGCTCGACCGCCTCACCGCCCACGTCGCCTCGGCCCGCACCCTGTTGCAGCAACCCCCCGCCGGCCGGAAACTCGACTTCCTGATGCAGGAATTCATGAGGGAGGCGAACACCCTCTGCTCAAAATCAGCTACGACCGCGCTCACCGGAATCGGCCTGGAGCTCAAGGCCGTGATCGAACAGCTGCGCGAACAGGTCCAGAATGTCGAATGAACGCCATCCCCGCCGCGGCGTCCTGCTGATCGTCGCCAGTCCCTCGGGCGCCGGCAAGACCAGCCTGTGCCGCCGCCTGATGGCCGACCACGGCGGGCTGGAGCTGTCCATTTCCATGACCACCCGCGGCATCCGCCCGGGCGAGGTCGCCGACCGCGACTATCATTTCGTCAGTGACGCCGAGTTCCAGCGGCTGATCGACGCCGACGCCTTCCTCGAATGGGCCGACGTCCACGGCGCCCGCTACGGCAGCCCGCGCGCGCCGATCGACAGGGCCCTGTCCGAGGGCCGCGACGTCCTGTTCGACATCGACTGGCAGGGCGCCCGCGACATCGCCGAAAAATGCCCCGAGGACGCCGTCCGCGTCTTCATCCTGCCGCCCAGCCTTGAGGAACTGCGTCGCCGTCTGGTCACCCGCTCCCAGGACGCCGACGAGGTCATCGAGCGCCGCATCCAGAACGCCAAGGGCGAGATCGAGCACTGCGGCGAATTCGACTATGTCTTCGTCAATGACGACTTCGACCGCAGCTACGCCGAACTGGCCCATATCTATCACGCTGAACGCAGCTGCCGTTTCCGCAACATCTGGATCGACGCCTACAGGGACGCCCTGCTGAACGAGGCGGTCTGAGTCCAAATTGTTCCGCTCATCCCGGCGAAGCCGGGACCCAGTCCTGTCCAGCGAGACGCCGGTGTTTCAGGACTACCGGGCGGGATGACCACAGGCGCCGTTCACCCAAGGCACTGGGTCCCGGCTTCGCCGGGATGAGCGGGATAAGGTTCACAACACCCTCACCCTCGGCCCCAGCCCGCCCCCGTCGATCAGCAGATCCGTCACCGCCCACACCAGCGCATCAGCCCGGTCGGGACTCCCCCCACCATCCTCGCCGAGCCCCATCAGCTCCTCCTCAAGCGCCTCCAGCCCCGGCCCGTGCTTCACCCGACCCTGTTCGTACAGGGCCGCCACCGGCTCGGCCCGCGCCCGCTTGCCGAACCGCGCATGCACCCGCCTGACCGGACAGGTCACGCCCGCCGCCTTCAGCACCGCCTCGACCATCTCCCCGCCCTGGTTGGCCTCGGCCACGACCCTGACGGCGCCGAAGTCCACGACCGACCGCGCCACCACCCCAGCCCAGCCCTGTGGAGAGCGCCCCCGAACGGTCCGGTCGGCCAGCACCCAGGCCATCCCGTCCTTTCGCCCGACCGCCACGATCCCGCACGCGTCCCCATCCGCCGAGCACGGCGGATCCACGGCGACCACCACCCGGTCGAACCGCTCCGGCCTCGCCATCTCCCGCGCCGCCCGCATCATCTCCAGGGTGAACAGCGCGCCGTCCCCCTCGACCACCCGCCCGTCCAGTTCCTGGGCCGCCAGCCGCGTCCCGCCGTACAGCGCCTCCAGCCCCTCCAGGAACGCCGGCGCCAGATGGTCGGCGTTGACCCGCGTCGGCAGGTCCGACCGCGTCAGCCCCGTCTCCTTCAGCAACCGCCGCAA
The DNA here is from genome assembly GCF_051860745.1 of Brevundimonas sp. GTDB lineage: Bacteria > Pseudomonadota > Alphaproteobacteria > Caulobacterales > Caulobacteraceae > Brevundimonas. The sequence continues at coordinate 32,362 of NZ_JBHYDN010000005.1, read as the reverse complement.
CGCCGCCGTCGGCTTGGGCGTGGTGGTCACCACCAGCCGCGGCCGATCCCCCAGCCGCAGCCCCATCCGCAACAGCGTCAACGTCGCCTCGGGCTTGCGCCACGCGCACCACTCATCCGCCCACGCTGCTCCGAACTGCGGCCCGCGCAGCGATTCCGGGTCCTCGGCCGAGAACACCATCCCCACCGCCCCGTTCGGCCACACCAGCCTGCGCCGGCTCGCTTCCCAGCACGGCCGCCCGCCCAGCCCATAGCGGGGCAGGGCGCGCACCCCCGACGGCCCCTCGATCATCACCTCGCGCGCGTCATGCAGGCTCTGCCCCACCAGGGCGATCCGCCCACCCTCCCGCGCCCGGTCCGCGACCCATTCCGCCCCCGCCCTTGTCTTCCCCCCGCCGCGCCCGCCCAGCACCAGCCAGGTTGTCCAGTCATCGTGGGCCGGCGTCTGGCCCTTATGCGCCGTGAACCGCCAGTCCGCCGCCAGCAGCCGCCGCTCCGGCGGCGACAGGGCCTCCAGCCGTTCCGCGACGCTCAATCCCTCTCCTCCCCGTTAGTGGAGGCGCCGCCCACCGCATCTCCCACTGCTATCGTCATCCTGCGGCAAGCCGCGTCAGCGGCGCAGACCGGAGGACCCAGTGGCGCCGAAGGCGAAACGGTCAGGCCGGGCGCTCCTGACAGGGTCGCGCACTCGCGCGCCGCTGGGTCCTCCGGTCTCGCTGCGCTCGCCGCAGGATGACGATAGCTTGGGGTATTTTCCGCCAACCCCAGCACCTTCCGCCGCACCGCCTCGAACGCCGCCTCATCCGGCTCCACGTCCACCGCCGCCTCATCCCCCAGTCGCGCCGCCGCACGCCCCATCACATCAGCCACCCGCGCCGCCTCGCCCGCCAGCCCCATCTTCCCGCCGCGCAACAGCGTCACCGCCTCGCCCAGCGCCAGCCGCGCCGCCTCCCTCGCCGTCAGAACCCCGTTCAGCTCACCCGCGACCACCTCGGCCAGCCCCGCGTCCGCTGGCGCCGCCGCCATCGCCTCGGCCATGTCCCGCTTGGTCCAGCCCTGCCGTCGGGCCCGCGCCCGGATGGCCGCCTCGGTCACATCGAACACCTCGGCCAGCCTCGGCGCGCTCTCGCCCGCCAGATACCGCTCGCGGATCAGGGTCCAGGTCCGCTTGCCGCGGATCTTGTAGTCGTTTCGGCGTCCGGGCGTGTCTGTCTGTTCCATCCCGCCAGTATCGCCCGGCCGCTACCTATGGCGGGCTGGAGACGCTGTCGGCGGACGGAAACCGTTACTGATCAATGGGGTGGCGCGCGAAATTATGATCGCTATCGGCGAAAGGCCAGCAATTATCGCGGATGTATCGGGTGTCGCGGATGTCGAGGGGTGCGATGTCGCGGATGTGTCGGGGGGAATGTATCGGTCAGGCGCCCGCGTTCCATTCCGACCGCAGCCGGAACGTTCGGCCTGCCCACCGCCCGGTCGACAGCAGACGAGGCCCGAAAGCGGACCCACAGAATGCCGGACAAGAGTGGGACGCGGACCTTTCCCTAGAGTGGACCTCGCTAAGCGATAGCGGCGAACTAGCTGTCTGGACTGTCCGTGCGGCCTACTAGGCGACGACCGTTCCACAGCTGGAGCGAGGCGGCTTGGGTCACGTATCGCTCCATCTCGTTGATTGCTGTCTCGTCGTCCGGGCAGTTCAACTCGATCGAGTCGATCAACCGGCCCCCACGTTCGAGCAGATAGATGCGATACCTCGTCATATTAGCCCGAGGGAGCTCGCGCCGCCTCTGGTGCGAGGTAACACTCGCAGGCGCACGCCAGCAAAGTTGTTCTGTCTCTGATCTGAACCCGACCGCGTGAATAGGAAATGGCGCCGGCCCGCGCCAGCGTCTGGGCAGACTCGTTGACCGTGGACCTCTGCACACCCAGCATTTTTGCGAGGAAGTCCTGCGTCATAAACAGGATATCCCCGTTCGCCCGATCATGTGCCCGGAGCAACCATTTTGCGAAGCGCTGCGCCGCGGGGTGAAGTGCATTGCATGGCGCGCTTTTCTCGAGTTCGACCTGCAGCGCAGCATCGTAACCGGCGAGCGCCGTCCTTAGAGGCGCGCTATCGGAAGCGAGTTCCCTCAGCTTGCTGGCCTTTATGCGCAGCGCGGAACCTGCAAGGTGGCAGTAGAAACGTACAGACGTTTTTGAGGGCACTTGCCACGCGGTGACGCCGGTGAACCCCTCCGAACCGACCATATAGGCCTCGGCGGACTCCCCGTCCTTCATCATAGACACGGCCGAGATGATGCCGTGGTTCACAAAGTATAGATGGGACACATCGTCCCCAGCGTGGCCGAACTCGTCTCCCTCCTCAAAGTTGAAGGTAGACATGAAGGGATAAAGCGCATCAGCGTCCTCCTTACCAAGCCCAGATAATAGCAAATCGACTTGGGTGGAGTTGGTCATCAAGAACTCGAATACATATAATCACCTTCGCTGAGGTGTCAGCCTCAATGACATCGTTTTCTAATTTCCGCCACAGCGGTTGTCAGATTTGTGCTTTAAGGCGGCGGTGCTGTCGCGCTCAATCGCACCGATCAAGGCGTCATCGCGATAGACCTCAGCGTGAGTGTAGTCAGCCGTCGATAACAGGGCGATTTGTGCTAGATCCAATGCGTCACTGTCGTGTTCGAGTTCGACGCTCTGGGTAGCGCGCGCCGAATTCGACCTGCGATATAGGCTCAGTCTGTAACGCACCACCAGCTTTCTCCCAACCACCGGTGGCACGAGGCACGTCGAACAGCCTGCTGTCTGTCAGGTTCCCTACTTTGCTCTCGGGGCGCCTTGCCATCGGCTCAGCCCTCCCCATCAGGAGCGGCCTTTCTTGTCGTTCAGCAGTGCGTGAAAGCCCTACGCCTTCTCGATCGCCGCCGCGATCTGATCCGTCGAATGCCCGGTCAGATCCTTCGAGATCTCGCCGACCACCCGTGCGGCGGTCTCCTTGTGCCAGCCCTTGCGCAGCTGACCCATGGTCTTGGGCGCGGCGATGACCAGCAGATGTTCCACCTTGTGGTCGAGCACCAGCTTGTTCAGCACATCGGCCACGCCCATGGCGAAGCCGTCCTCGGCTTGGGTGTCGTTGTCTGGATTGGCCCCGCTGGAGATGCGACCGGCGGCGCCCGAGGCGCGCTCTGCGATCGCCGGCGCCGGGCGTGCGGTCAGGCTGATCGACTGATGCCCCCTGTTCTCGAACAGCGCCAGCTTCTCGCCGTCGACGACGGCCACGAGCGTGCCTGTGGAAATGATCATCCGGTCTCTCCGATTGTCGGGGGACCGGTTGAACGTCCCTCGGGCGCGGGAGTTGCCGTCCGGCCTGACAGCGGTCGCCGCCGGTCCGGGCGCTATTCGTTCGCGGTGTAGCGATACTCAGCGACCTCGCACGCATTGATCCCGCGTCGGTCGAGTACCACGCCGTCGGCCAGCCGGGCGCGGAAGTCGTACAGGCATCGGCCGGACCCGTTGTCGACGTCGATACGCATGGCCGCGCCGTTCGCGATGACACGCTCGCCCAGCAGGTCTTCCTCCCAGACGTTGAAGCCGGGGGTGGAGGCATGGAAATGGGTGATCGTCTGTCCGGTCGCATTGATGATGAGTACGGGCCGAGGCTGGCCGTCGGGGGTCTGCAGCGCCGCCGATCCGAGGACCGCCAGGGAAAGGGCGGCGCTCGTGACAGCCCGTCGCGCGATCATCCTCGACATGCCCGTAGCTCCCGGCTGTTCAACCCCGGCAGGCTAAACCCTGACAGCGGCGACCGCGAGGGTCGAAAGCTGATTTCGTCGCGGGCGGCCGATCGCGCCCTACAACGCTCTCGCCAGCCGCAGGAATCCCGCCCCGTCGATGACCTCGGCCCGCGCATCCGGCTCGATCCCCGCCGCCTCGCACAGCGCCGCCCCCCCGAGCGTCTTCAAACTCGACCGCAGCATCTTGCGCCGCTGGCCGAACGCCGCGGCCGTAACCCGCTCCAGCCGCTTCAACGTCTCCGCATCCGGCCGGTCGGCGCGCGGAACCAGATGGACCACGGCCGAGGCCACCTTGGGCGGCGGGGTGAAGGCGGCGGCGGGCAGGTGCATCACCAGCTTGGCTTCGCACACCGCCTGGGCGATCACCGCCAGTCGGCCATAGGCGTCGTCCCCCGGTGCGGCCGTGATCCGCTCGGCCACCTCCTTCTGGAACATCAGGGTCAGGGCGTGCGGCGTCCACGGCCCGGTCAGCCATTTGATCAGCAGCGGCGTGCCGACATTGTAGGGCAGGTTGGAAACCACATGCGCCGGGATTGGTTCGACCAGCTCGGCCTCTCGCACCTTCAGGGCGTCGGCCTCGACCACGGTCAGCCGCCCCGTACCGTCGTCCAGCTCGGCCAACAGCGGCAGGAAGCGCGGATCCTTCTCAACCAGCACCACCCGGCCGGCGTCGCTCTCCAGCAGGGCCCGCGTCAGCCCGCCGGGGCCCGGCCCGACCTCGATCACGGCCCGGCCCTCGAACGGCCCCGCCAGCCGCACGATCTTGCGCGTCACATTCAGGTCCAGCAGGAAATGCTGCCCGAAGCTCTTCTTCGCCAGCAGGCCGTGGGCGTCGAGCGTTTCGCGGAGGGAGGGGAGGTCGATGGGGCTCACACCTCTCCCTTACGTGACGCAGTTTCCCCCCGCTATCGTCATCCTCCGGCAAGCGGCGTAGCCGCGCCGACCGGGGGACCCAGCGGCGCCGAAGGCGACCTGCTCAGGCAGGCTGTGTCCGGCGGTGGCGGTCTCGACAGTTTCGCGCTCACGCGCGCCGCTGGGTCCCCCGGTCTCGCTTCGCTCGCCGGAGGATGACGATAGCAGTGAGGGATCGCTACCCCGCCGCCCGCATCCCCGCCATGGCCCCCGCCAGCCGCACCGCCGCGATCAGGCTGTCGGCCCGGGCCAGACCCTTCCCCGCGATGTCGAACCCCGTGCCGTGGTCGGGTGATGTGCGGATCACCGGCAGTCCCAGGGTCGTGTTCACGCCGCCCCAGAAGTCCAGCGTCTTGACCGGGATCAGGGCCTGGTCGTGGTAAAGGCAGAGGACGGCGTCATAGGTCGCGCGGGCCGCGTCGTGGAACAGGGTGTCGGCGGGCCGGGGATCGCTGATGTCGACGCCTTCGGCGCGCAGGGCCGTGGCCGCCGGGATCAGCACCTCGATCTCCTCCAACCCGATCGAACCGCTCTCGCCCGCGTGCGGGTTCAGGGCCGCCAGGGCCAGGCGCGGAGCCGCGATGCCGAAGTCGCGCTTCATCGCCTCGTGCACCACGCGGGCGGTGCGGCAGACCCGCTCGGCGGTGACCAGTTCCGGAACCTCGGCCAGCGGCGCGTGGATGGTCACCAGACAGGCGCGCAGGTCTTTGGCGGTCAGCATCATCACCGGTCCGCGCGTCCCCGCGAAGGGCGCGTCGGCGGTCAGTTCGGCGATGAACTCGGTGTGGCCCGGGAAGCGGAAGCCGGCCGCGTAGAGCGGGGCCTTGGCGATGGGGGCGGTGACGACGCCCGAGGCCTCGCCTGACAGGGCAAGGTTGACCGCCTGCTCGATCCAGTCGGCCACGGCGCCGGCGTTGGCCGGCTCGGGACGACCCGGCGTGACGGGCGCGGGCAGGGGGTTGTCGAGCACCGGAATGGCCCGTCCGAAGACGGCGGGAGCGTCAATGGCCGACAGGACGACCTCGACCGGCTGGCCCTGGGCCCGCAACAGGGCCGCATCGCCGATGACGACGAAGGCCGGGCCAGCGGACTTCAGCGCGGCCCAGGCCATGGCGATGATCTCCGGTCCCACGCCCGCCGGTTCGCCCATGGACAGGGCCAGCGGCGCGGGACCGGTGGTCATTACCGGTACTCGATAAGTGCGTCCTCGCGCAGGTCGCGCATATAGCGACGGCCGAGGGTGGCGAGGTTCTGCCGGAACAGGGTGTTCTCGACTTCCTGCGGATTCGGCGCCTCGGTTCCGCCGACGCGGCGGCCGCACACGCCCAGCAGGTGGACGCCCAGCGGGGTGCGCACGGCGGTGCTGACCGAGCCGACCTCGGCGGAGCGGGCGACCTGCTGGAACTGCGGGGCGAGGTTCTGCACATCGGCCTCACCCAGATCGGCGCCGAGCAGACCCTGCTCCGACGTCGCCCGGGCCAGCATGGTGTCGCAGGTCAGCTGCGGACGCAGGGCCTCCAGCCGCTGGGTCGCCGCCGCGACGTCCGCCTCGGTGGCCGTATCCGGCAGTTCAATCATGACCTGTTTGATCTGCACAAGACTCGCCGAGGCACCATCCCGCTTGTCGCGCATATAGACGATATAGACCCCGCCATCCACCGGGATCGGCCGCGACAGCTGTCCGACCTGGAGCTGGTCCAGCGCCTGCTGCAAGGCCGGCTGCATCGTGCCTTCGACGACCCAGCCGGCGTCGCCGCCGCGCGTTGCGGAAGGCGCGGCCGAGAACTGCTGGGCCACGGCCTGGAAGGGCGCGCCCTGGACCATCTGCTGCACCAGCTGGTTGGCGCCGTTCAGCGCCGCCTGCTGACCGCCGACACGGGCTGACTCGATGTAGATTTCGCCGATCAGATACTGCTTCTTGGCGGCGGCTTCCGAGACTTGGCGCATGGCCGCGGTCACGGCGGCCCGGCTCACGCGGGCGCGGCTCTGGAACCGGCCGCCCACCAGTTGCGACCAGCCTATCTGGGTCCGCAGCTGCTCGCGCAGGGTGCTGGGGCGGATGCCGCCCTGGGCGAGAAAGTCGACATAGGCCTGGGGTGAGGCGCCCACTTCCTGGGCCATGGCCGTGATCTCTTCCTCGACCTGTCCGTCGCTGACGACCAGGTCCTCGTAGTTGGCCAGTTCCTGCACTTGCAGCCGCTCATCAATCAGGGCGTTCAGGGCCTGCTGCTGGATAGCGGGAATGTTCTCGGGCGTCGGCTGGACCTGGGTCATGGCGATCAGCAGCAGCATGCGCTGGCGCAGGTCGAACCCGGTAATGACGCTGTCGTTGACCGTGGCCAGGATGCCGTCCGACATCTGGAAGGCTGGCGCGGCCGGCGGCGCGACCGGTGCGGCTTCGGCCGCCGGATTCAGATTGCCGGCGGCGGCCGGCTGCGCCGGTGGCGCGGTCTGGGCCATGGCCGAACCGGCCAGGAGGGCGGCGATCGCCACGCCCGTCATGTAACGCTGCAAACCCATGTCAGTCCTGGTTCCTCAAGCGGCGCTGGTCCGGTTTTCGTCCCGGATTTGCGAACCGCGCACCCCCGGGCCGCGCGGCCGTCAGCGCCCGTCGCTGCGTTAATACCCTGTACCGCCGAAAGTGGCGAGGTTTAGGCGCACATAGACGCCTTCGGACGGTCCTGTCGGGCGCACGCGGGTGTTGTCGCGCCGATAGCCGATCTCGAATCGGAAACAGTCGTCGTCGAACAGCAGGCCGACTTCGGAGCGGGTGATGATGTCCCGCTCCAGATCGGCGATGCCCGATGCCGCCACGCCCCAATTGCCATAGATGAACTGCTGACCCGACAGCTGCACAAACTCGTAGTTGCGGTTCAGCGGCCCGGCCAGCGGGTTTGAGCGGTCGACGATATAACTGACGGTCGCCAGATTGCGCCGGCCCCAGCGGCCGTCCACCGCCGTCTCCGCTCGCCGGATTTCACCAGAGGCGTCGATAGTGGCGTGGCCCCAGCCGCGGATGCGATCCGACGGCGAGAAACTGCCCTGCACGACCCAGTCGGATGACTGTGAGGCCAGGCCGGTCGGATCATAGAGCTGGGACGGCGCATCGGGCACGGGCGTGAGGAAGGCGGGCTCCTCCTGGGAGCGATAGCTGCGGCCGATGAACAGGCTGGCCTGCCGCCCCTCGTTCCATCGCAGGGTCGCGCGAGCGCCGATCGTCAACCGGGGACCGCCTTCGTACAGATCATAGCCGGGGAAGCGGTCGGTCCGGAACAGCGAGCTCTCGTCCAGCTCCAGGGTCTGGCTGTCCTCGATGGGAATGCGCGGGTCGAGGTCCGACGTGGTCGAGGCCGACAGTTGCGCCATCGGCTCCAGAATCAGATCAGCGCCGGGGCCGACACGACGAAACAGAGGATAGCTGATATCGAGGCCCGCCGTGGCGCGGCCGCGGGAGATGGCTTCTTCCTCCAGCCCCAACATGGGCGGCAGGTCTCCAACAGAATAGAGGTCGGCGCGGACGTCGACGAACGGTTCCCATCGCACGCCCAAGGGCGAGATCAGCGTCCGCCGCCATTCGACCTGACCCGAGATGCGCCGGCTGTCGACGCCCGGGAGTCCGACGATCGGTCCGGCGGGGATGATCTCCGGGCGCAACACCGGGCCGCCGACATAGTCGTCGCGATACAGCGATACGGCCGATCCTCGCAGCCGCAGACGGCCGCCGAGAACCGGTCCGGCTGGCTCCCAACGCGCCTCGACCAGGGGGGCGACCACTGGCAGGGCTCCGTCAGCCTCGAACTCGTTCAGAGCCGGAGTGACCGGATCAAACCGGGTCACCCGCAGGCTCTGCAGGTCGAAGGCCGCGACCGAGAAGTAGGACCGCGCGGTCTGCCGCTCGGCGTACAGCTGACTGATCAGTCGCCGCTGGTCGCCATAGTAGAGGCCGTTGTCCTGATAGGGATCGCGGACGTCATATCGGTCGAACAGAGTCTTGTCCGACACCCGTTCAACCGTGAAGCCCCAGCGCCAGGGCCCGTCCGGGTCGAACCGGCCATGGCTCAGGAAATAGCTGCGGCTCGTGCGGTCGCCGTATTTGACGTTGCTCTCGGCATCGCCATCGCCGTCCAGATCGAAATCCCCGAAACTGCGCTCATAGGTATAGCCGCCGCGGGCGACGATTATCCCGTCGGCGAACCTCCGGCGCCATTGCAGGTTCAGCAGGGGCGCGACGTCGGTGTTGAACTGCGGGCTGATCAGCCAGTCCTCGGACGGCGACACCACCTGCAGATAGGGAACCTCAAGGCTCAGGCCGCGCCCCTCGTCATAGCTGGGGATCGGCACCAGAAAGCCCGAGGCCCGTTCGACGGTCGGATCCGGGTGGGCGAAGAACGGCAGGTAGAAGACCGGCACTCCCCCGACCCGGAACACGGCGTTACGATACAGGATCGCACGCAGTGCCTCATCCTGGACCACCTTCTCCGCCTGAATGGCGATGCTGGGTTCCTTGAGATTCCCGTCGGCGTCGCAGATCGGGCAGGGCGTGAAGATGGCGTAGTTCAGCTCGTTGACGTTTTCGCTCCGGCGCACAGCCGTCGCGGCCATCAGGCTCGCGCCATTGCTGAAGCGGGTGGCGAAATCGACCGCAACGCCCGCCTTCAGATCCGAGTCGAGTTCCAGATGGCTGGCGAAGACGACATTGCCCTCGGGATCGCTGAACTCGACCTGACGGTCCGCCGTGGCGATGCCGAGACCGAGATCATAGCTGACGGAGCCGGCTCTCAGGGTCGCGCCCCGGAACCGGGCCAGCACGCGGTCCGCCCCAGCGCCTTCTGCGGTGATGAGTTCGCCGGTCCGCGCCGCGGAATCAGCCTCGATATAGACGGCGTTCGGCGTCAGCCCATCGGCGCCCGGTCCGGCCGGCGCCGCGGCGGCGGGTGCCTGCTGCGCATGGGCCGCTCCGGCCAAGGACGTCAACGCGATTGCAGCCGCACCGGCCAGAAGCCGGTAGCGCAAGGCTCCCAAATCGGGCGCGTGGCGGTCACGCTGCATGCAAGAATTCACTCTGGAGGGCGTACGGTCCGGCAAGCCGGGGGACAGGCCGGATCGCTTACCCGTCTTCGGTATAGAACAGCAAGGTGAAGGCGGCGAGCGCTGTCAGCAATGGCGGCAGCCAGGCGGCCAGCCAGGGTGGAATCACTTCCGCCGAGCCGAAGGCGGACGCCGCCTGATTGACGAAGAAGAAGCCGAACCCCAGCACCACCGCCGCCACGCTCATCCTGGCCAGATCGCCCAACCGCATCAGCCGGAGCGAGAAGGCGGCGGCCAGGATCGACATGGCGGCGAACATCAGCGGCGTGGCCAGCAGTTGTTGCAGCCGAAGCCGGTAGGCGGTCGACGAGAAGCCGGCGGCCTCGACACGGTCGATCTGGGCCGGCAACGACCAGAAAGAGGTCGACTGCGGTCGGGCGAAGCGCTCGAAGGCCTCTTCGTCGGCCAGGCTCGAGGGCAGATCCAGGGTGGCGTAGCGCACCGCGCGCTGTCCGATCTCCGCCCCGACCGCATTCACCAGCCGCCAGCTCCCGTTCGACAGGGACGCCGAGTCCGCGTCGATCCGCTCCGAGAACGTTCGCATGCCGTCGGCGTCATTGGTGTAGATGAAGAAGGTGACCTCCAGCAGCCGTGCGCTCGACCGGTCCTGACGCTCGGCGCGGACGACCATCTGGCGCGTGTCGTCGCCCTCGCGGATCCACACCGTCGGGCTGGCCTCGGCCCCGGCCGCCGATCCTGACAGGCGCGCGCGCTCGCGCTGGAACAGACCGTCTGCCGAAGCCGCCAGTGGCCCGAGGGCCGCGACGGTGATCACGCCGAACATGAGGGCCGCGCCCGCCGCCGGCAGCACGAACCGCCAGGCCGAGACCCCCGCCGCCCGCATGGCGATCAGCTCGCTGCGCCGGTTCAGGCCCACAAACGCCGCCAGCGTCCCGAACAGGAACACGAACGGCAGCAGCTGGATGATCACCTGCGGCGACTTCAGCAGCATCAGGCCAAGGATGCGCACGCCGGACAGATCGACGTCGGAGCCGACCCCCCGGGACACCTCCACGAAGTCGATCAGCATGATCAGGGCGGCGATGACGCCCAGGGCGATGCCCAGCGAACGCGCCTGCTGGACCAGCACATAGCGTTCGATTCGGCCAAGCCTCAGCCAGGGCACGGGCAGCGAGGTACGGCTGGTCATGCGAAACGCGCCTTCAACCGCTCCAAGGCTGGCCAGACAGGACGCCGTCGGGGCTTCAGCGCCTGGAACAGCAGCCTCAGGGCAACACCGGTCGCCACGATCGGCAGCAGATACTGGAAGACGTTCAGCCAGCCGTTCCAGGCGCTGGCCGAGACCACGCCATAGCCGGCGATGCGGACAACCAGGAACACGCCCGCGACCTTGGCGATTCGCAGGCTGTAGCCGGTCCGGCTGAACTGCCCGCCCATGATCGCCGTCAGCGCCATGGCCATGCCCATCAGGGCGTAGAGCGGCGCCGACAGCCGGGAATGAGCCTCGGCCATCAGCTCGCCCGCCGATCCGACCCGCTCCAGGTCTCCGGGCGACGGATTGAACAGCTGGGGCAGATACAGGTCGGACGGCTTGTAGCGGACCCGTTCGGTAACAGCCGCATAGGGCGACAGATCAATCACGGTTTGGGCGAACGACCCGTAGGTCAGCACCCCACGGCTGGAATAGCGGGTGGTCGAGGCATTCACCATGGTCAGCACGGGTCGGCCGTCGATGCGTCCGAACCGCGCCTCGGCGGCGTCCCAGGTGACCGCATCGTCGCCATCCAGCATGTAGACGAACAGATTTTTCAGCAGGCCGTTCTGCTCGATCTGCTGGACATAGACAGTCAGCCCGTTGGGCCCCTTTACGAAACGCCCTTCCTCAACCAGCAGGGCCGCCAGGTCGGTGCGGACGGCGAAGGCCTCGGCCCGGGCCTGGCGCTGGGCCCACGGTTGCCCGACGGTGGTGACGACAAGCGTCAGCAGGGCCGCGATGGCCGCGATCCTCACGGCCGGGCGAATCGCCGACCAACGCGTGACGCCTGAGGCGAACACCGCCGTCAGCTCCTGTTCGCGTTGCAGCCGAGTCAGGGCGATCAGGGCGCCGACGAACAGGCCGATGGGAATGATGACGGCCAGTAGTTGCGGCACGGCCAACAGGGTCAGCTTGACCATGACCCAGACGCTCTGGCCGCGCTCGACAATGACTTCCAGCTGGTCGAGGCTCTGGCTCAGGATGCCGATTCCGGCCAGCGCGGCGCACGCGCCCACGACGGGGCGGGCGATCTGCCGGAAAAGATAGCCTTGAATCAGGGTCATATGCGGCAGGAAATCGCCGGTTGCAGGCGGCGGGGAGGGAGAGCATCTAATACACACCCGAACGCGTCGGTGGAACCGTGCGCGCTTACACCATCGACACAGAGCCGGGGCGTACCGCCCGGCGGGAGTAGTAAATGAAGATCGAATTCGTCGCGTCCGCGGGCGCTGCTGAGGTTCTGGCCGTTCTGGTCCACGAAGGCCGGGTCCTCTCCGGCAGGGGTCCCGAGGTCGACACGGCGACTTCCGGCGCCCTGACGAAGGCGATGACCGCCAGCCGCTTCACCGGCGGCACGAACAACACCTTGGCCGTCACCGCCCCGGCCGGGGTCGACGCCGGGACGATCCTGCTCAGCGGCGCTGGCGAGGCCGGCAAGTTCGACGATCTGGCGCTGGAGGCCGCCGCCGGCGCCGCCTATCACGCCGTCAAGCTGTCAGGCGCGACTGCCCTGACCATCGACGCCTATTCCCTGACCGCCGGTCAGGCCGCCCGGGCCGCCTTCGCCGCGCGTCTGGCCGCCTACCGCTTCCACAAATACCGCACCACGCTGAAGCCCGAGAAGACCCCGTCGATCGAGACGATCCGCGTCGTCGCCGCCGACCCCAGGGCCGCCAAAGTCGCTTGGGACACGCTGTCGCCCGTCGCCGACGCCGTCGAATTCTCGCGCGATCTGGTCAGCGAGCCAGCCAACGTCCTCTATCCCGTCGAGTTCGCCAAACGCGTCAAGGCGCTGGAAAAGCTGGGTCTCGAGGTCGAGATTCTGGGCGAGAAGGAGCTTGAGAAGCTCGGCTTCAACACCCTGCTGGCCGTGGGCATGGGCAGCCGCCGCGAGAGCCAGGTCGTGGTCATGAAATGGAACGGCGGCAAGAAGGGCGACCAGCCCATCGCCTTCGTCGGCAAGGGCGTGACCTTTGACACGGGCGGCATCTCCATCAAGCCGGCCGACGGCATGGAAGATATGAAGTGGGACATGGGCGGCTCCGCCGCCGTGGTCGGCCTGATGCATGCGCTCGCCGGCCGCAAGGCGAAGGTCAACGTCGTGGGCGTGTTGGGTCTGGTCGAAAACATGCCCGACGGCGCGGCCCAGCGTCCGGGCGATGTGGTCATGTCGCTCTCCGGCCAGTCGGTCGAGGTTATCAACACCGACGCCGAGGGTCGCCTCGTTCTGGCCGACTGCCTCTGGTACACCCAGGAGCGGTTCAAGCCGAAATTCATGCTCGACCTGGCCACCCTGACCGGAGCCATGATCGTGGCCCTGGGCCTCGAATACGCGGGCGTATTCTCGAACTCGGATGAGTTGGCGAACAATTTCCTCGCCGCCGGCCCCAAGGTCGGCGAGAACGCCTGGCGGATGCCGATCCCGGCTGCCTATGAGCGCCACATCGACAGTCCGATCGCCGATGTGAAGAACACCGGCAACGGCCGCGCCGGCGGCTCGATCACCGCCGCCCTGTTCCTTCAGCGCTTCACCAACGGCACGCCCTGGGCGCACATCGACATCGCCCCCACCGCCTGGGTCAAGGATAGCAAGAATCCGACCGTCCCGGACGGCGCCGTCGGCTGGGGCGTGCGCACGCTCGACCGGATGGTGGCTGACAACTACGAGTCATAAGTCTCTGAAAAGGTAGGATCGGGTGTCTGACCCTAAACCGGAAATCTGGTTCTACCACCTCGAGCGGTCGACCCTGGAACAGGTGCTGCCCGGCCTGATGGAGAAGACGCGTGGGCGGGGGTGGCGGGCGCTGGTGCGCGCCGCCGACGCCCGTTTGCTCGACGATATCGACGAGCGCCTGTGGACCTATCGCGACGACAGCTTCCTGGCGCACGGCCGGGCGTCCGGGCCCGAGGCGGCGCGCCAGCCCATCCTGCTGACCGAATCGCATGAGAACCCGAACGGCGCTCAGGCGCTGTTCATTGTGGACGGCTCAGAACTGGGCGACACGAAAGGCTTCGAGCGATGCTTCATCATCTTCGACGGACGGGACGAGACGGCGCTGACGGGAGCACGGGTCCGGTGGAAGACGCTGAAGGATCAGGGCGCCGAACTGGCCTACTGGAAACAGTCTCCGGAAGGGCGCTGGGAAAAGGCGGCCTGATCGCGCTTCTGGCCCTCGCGGCCTGTTCCACGCCCGCGTCTGACGCCTCGGCTCCGCGTGCGATCGAGGAAGCCCAGATCAATCAGCCGACGGGCTCGCGCTCCTCCAATCCCACTGCCGACGTGTGTGGGGCGGGCGAGTTGCAATGGCTGGTCGGGAAACCAAAGACTGAGATTCCCGTTCCGGTCGATGTCGTGAACCGTCGCGTCACCTGCACGACCTGCCCGATCACCGAGGACTATTCGCCCCACCGCCTGAACATCTTCTTCAACGAACGGACCGAAATCGTCGAACAGGTCCGCTGCGGTTGAGCCAATCACGGGAGACGACGCCGATGAAAATCCTGTCCCTCAGCTTTGCCGCCACGGCCCTGCTGGTCGCGGGCTGCGCGCCAGTTGACGCCGGTTACCCGCCCCCGATGCCGCCAGAAGACGGCCCCACTCAATGCAAGGCTGAGCAGTACCAGCGCTACATCGGTCGCAACCGTTCGGATCTTCCCGCGCGGCCGGCTGACGAGGTCTGGCGCGTGACCTGCACCACCTGTCCGGTGACCATGGACTACAGCCCCCGCCGCCTGAACATCCTGTTCGACGAGTCCACCGGCGTGATCCGCGAGGTCAAATGCGGATGAGGACTCTGATCATGGCCGCGTCCGGTCTGGTGCTGGCGGCCTGCGCGCCGGTCGAGCCGGCGCCGCACCATATGCCGATTGCGCAGCGCTGCGATGCGGCGGCCGCTCGCTCGCTGATCGGCACGCATGTCGGCGCGGTGTCCTTCCCGCAAGGCGCCAATGTCCGGATCGTCTGCACCACATGTCCGACCACCAAGGACTTGCGGCCAGATCGTCTGAACGTTCGGTTCAACGAGGCCACAGGGATCATCGAGGGCGTGGACTGCGGCTGATCCCGCCCTTGGCGAACGTGGCCTTTCGCGACAAGGTAGCTGCGAGGGCGGGGAGGCCCCGTTCATGCGCACAATTCTGATGGCGGGCGTCGCCCTGACGGTTTCGCTGATCGGCCCCGCCGCCGTCGCTGACGCAACCGCCGAGCGCGCCGCGCTGGACCGGATCGAGCGACCCCAGATCTGCGGCCCCGCGGTCTCGGCCAATACCGGTACGCCGGTCGCCGACATGGTCATGGTCGAGGGCTTCGGAACCGGCGGCTTCGCCGTCGACACAACCGTCCCCGAGGCCCAGGCATGGTTCAATCACGGCGTCCGGCTGCGCTGGGCGTTCGAGCACAAGGAATCGGTGCGGGCCTTCCGAAAGGCGCGCCTGCTCGATCCGACCTGCGGCATGTGCGCCTGGGGCGAGGCCTGGGCGCTCGGCCCCAATCTGAACGGCGGCGGCAATGACGACGACAGCCAGTCCGCCGCCCTGAAGGCCGCGCGCGAAGCCCGCCGGCTGGCCCGCCACGCCACGCCCATGCAGCGCCAGATGATCAATGCGATGGTCCAGCGCTATTCGGGTCTGAAGGGATCACGCGACCGGCGCTTCGCCCTGGCCATGGACCGGATCGCCCGCCGCAATCCGTCAGACATCACCGTCGCGGCCATCACCGCCGACGCCTGGATGTTGAAGGCCGACGAATGGTGGGACGACGATGGCAAGGCGAAGGACCCGGGCATCACCCGCGCCATGGGAATACTGGAGCAGGCGCTGGCGACGGCGCCGAACGATCCCGGCGCGATCCACCTCTACATCCACCTGACCGAATGGTCCGACGACCCGCACAAGGCCATCCCCTACGGCGAACGGCTGGCGTCGCTGGCGCCCGGCGCCAGTCATCTGGTGCATATGCCGTCGCACACCTTCTATCGCGTCGGCCGCTACCGGGACGCCATGATGTCCAACGTCAACGCCGTGGCGCTGGACCAGCAATACGACAGTCTGGCCCGCCCGCCGGGCGGCGTGCCCGGAATGCCGCTGCACGGTCACAACATCCATTTCGGCATGGGCGGCGCCCTGATGGCGGGCGGAGGCGAAGAAGGCCTGAAGCTGGCCGGGTGGTTCCTGGCCACGTTTCCGGACATTCCGGCGGACAACATGTGGCGCCAGATGGTCGCCAACAACGCCTATGCCAACTACGGCCGGTTCGGATCGCCGGAACAGGTCGCGGCCCTGCCGGAGCCGGCGGCCACCCATCCGATGCTGCGCGTCAGCTGGCGCTATGCGCGGGGCGAGGCGGCGGCCCGGGCGGGCGACGCCGCGGGCGTGCGCGCAGAGGTCGAGGCGATCGAGACCCTCCGCGCCGATCCGGCCTTCGCCTCGGGCCCGATGGCCAGCGAGCGGCGCGATTTCACCGAACTGTCCCAGCGGGTGCTCGAGGGCCGTGCCGCGATGATCGCGGGCGATGCCGATGCGGCCATCGCCGCCTTCACCCGCGCGGCGGCGATTCAGGGTCAGGGCGAGGAGGGCGGCGACCCGCCCATCGTCTGGTACCCGACCCGCCGCAGCCTCGCCGCGGCCCTGCTGCTGAAAGGCGACGCCGCCGGCGCCCGCGCCAAGATTCTGGAGCTGATCGAGGACTGGCCCAGCGATCCCTACAGCTATTACGTCCTGGCCGAGGCTGAAGCGGCTCTGGGAAATGGGGACGCCGCCGCCGAGGCCCGCCGACGTTCGCGCATTGAATGGATCGGCGGCGCCATGGACCTCAAACTGGCCTGACGCGGCGCGTCAGGACGGCGGGGCGACCGCCATATTGTCGATCAGCCGGGTCCGGCCCAGCCAGGCGGCTGCCAGAACACGCCCCGCCGCGTCGGCCACACCATCCTCGAAGGCGGCCAGATCCTCGGCGCGGCGGACGGCGACATAGTCGACATGGCTGAAGCCGGCCCTCAGCAGGGCCTCCCGCGCATCCTGCTCGACGACGTCCAGCGAAGCTCCGGACGCGGCCGCCGCCCCGGCCTCGGCGAGCACGCCGTTCAGCTGCCGGGCGATCTCAAGCTCCGCTTCGGACAGGTAGGCGTTGCGCGAGGACAGGGCCAGGCCGTGACCGTCCCGCATCGTCGGCGATCCGACGATCTCGGTGGGAATGTCGAGGTCGCGCACCAGCCGCCGCACGACCATCAACTGCTGCCAGTCCTTCTCGCCGAACACGGCCACGTCCGCCTGCACCTGATTCAACAGCTTGGTGACCACCAGGGCCACGCCGCCGAACATCTGCGGCCGGAACTCGCCTTCCAGCCCGTCGGCCGGTCCGCCGACGCTGATGGTGGTGGTGGCGCCCGCCGGATACATCTCTTCCACCGACGGCGCGAACAGCAGGTCGCAGCCCGCTCCCGCCAGCAGTTCAGCGTCCCGCGCCTCCTGCCGGGGATAGGTTCCGAGATCCTCGTGGGCGGCGAACTGGGTCGGGTTGACGAAGACGCTGGCCACGATCCGGTCCGCCCTCTGGCCCGCCTCGCGCACCAGCGTCAGGTGGCCTTCGTGCAGCGCGCCCATGGTCGGCACGAAGCCGACAGTAAACCCTTGCCGCCGCCAACCGCGTACGGTCTCGCGCAGCGCCGCCACGCTGCGGACCACGGGAAGGGCGTCAGTCTCGGCCATGATGAACGGATTAACCCTTCGGCTTAAGCCTGCTTGTGAACGGGGCGGCAAATCCTGCCGTGCCAGTGTCGGCTTATGACGCCCAGCCGCATCCTTCGTCCAGTCGTTGCGCTTGTCGCGGCCGTCGGCCTGAACGCCTGCGGCATGATCGACAGTGATCCGCACCGGTTCGAGAATCTCGCCAACTCCGTCGCCGCCATCGACGTGGGCGGCAAGCGCGCCGCGGCTGCCCCACCCCGTACCGCCGCGAACGCGGGCCTGCGCCCGGCGCTGCGTGTCGAGGTCATGGATCCTCATGCGCTCTGGGACGCCCGTGACGGACTGGACGGCGCCGGCGAACGCGCCGCTTCCCGACTGGTCGCCGCCGCGGCTCCCGCCGTGGCCGACGCCGTGGTGCAACAGGTATCCGCCCGTATCGACGCGGCCTCGTCGCGCGCCGGCCTGCGTCCCGCCCTGCCGTCCTCCCGCTCGGCCACGCCCCGCGCCAGCCGGGGTCTGGTCCAGCTCGGCGCCTATTCCAGCGAGGCCGCCGCCCGGTCGGCCTGGTCCCGGCTCAAGTCCGGCGAGGCCGCCTGGGCTTTGAACGGCCTGTCGCCGGTCTATGAGGGCGTCGAGGTCGGCGGCCGCCGCCTGACCCGGCTCAAGGTCACGGCCCCCGCCGCCGGCGCCGCCGCCGTCTGCGCCGCCGCGGGCATTGATGATCCCTGGTGCAATCGGGTCGCCTGACCCGCGCATCCACAGCCGCCGCCCATCCTGTCGTTGACGTCCGCGCCCGCGGACGCGATTCTGCCAAGTCGCGGTCGCGTGTCTGAGTCGGCGGCCGCCTGAAAGGCGTGAACATCCATGGCTGACCCTGCGGTCATCGTCGTCGGCAACGAAAAAGGCGGAGCGGGCAAGTCCACCCTCGCCATCCATATCGTCTGCGGTCTGCTGCATGCGGGCCGGAGGGTCGCCATCATCGACCTGGACCTGCGCCAGCGGTCGATGGCCAAATTCTTCGCCAATCGCGCCGCCTGGATGGCCGGCAACAATCAGGTCCTGCCGATGCCGGTCGAGCCCGACATGGGCGACGGCAAGGCGCTGGCGAAGGCCGACGAGCAGGAACAGCTGGCCCGTTTTCAGGCCGCGTTCGCCCAGGCCCGTGCCGAGGCCGACATCATCCTGATCGACACCCCCGGCGGCGACACGCTGCTGTCGCGCACCGCCCACGGCCTCGCCGACCAGATCGTCACCCCGATGAACGACAGCTTCGTGGATTTCGACCTGCTGGGTCAGATCGATCCGGTGACGCTCGAACTGCTCAAGCCCTCGATCTATTCCGAGAGCGTCTGGGAGGCCCGCAAGCACCGGGCGATCGCGGAGGGTCGCCACGCGGCGATCGACTGGATCGTGGTGGTGAACCGCATGGCCGTCGCGGCCGCACGAAACCGGCAGCGGCTCGAGGAACGGATGGAGAAGCTGGCGCGCCGTGTCGGCTTCCGCATCGGCCCCGGCCTGCGCGACCGGGTCATCTATCGCGAGCTCTTCCCCTTCGGCCTGACCGTGGCTGATCTGTCCAATGAGGTTCGCCCGGTCGCCGTCTCCCTGGCCCATGTCGCGGCGCGGCAGGAACTGCGCAATCTGATGCTGGCCCTGGGGCTGGACGGCGCGGCGCTCGACGCCCGGCTGGACGCGGCGGCGTGACCCCTTGAACCTCGCCTGGCTGGTCCTGGCGGCTATCGCGGTCTGGGCCCTGATCCGTCTGGGCCGTCACAGCGAGCGTCGCGGCCGGGCCCAATGGCGGGTCGCCGCCACCCTGTTCAGCGCGGCGCTGATCGGCGCCGGCGCGCTCGTGGCCTTCCGCGGCGCCTGGCTCCCGGCCGCCGGCCTGATCGGCGCGGGCCTGTGGCTGACCGTCGCCTCGCGCCAGCGCGTCGTGGCGCCGCGCTCGGAGGCCATGAGCGAGGCCGAGGCCCGGTCGCTGCTCGGCGTCGCCGCCGGCGCCACGCCGCAGGAGATCAACACCGCCTGGAAACGGCTGATGGGCCGCGCACATCCCGATCAGGGCGGCACGGAAGGCCTCGCCTCCCGCCTCAACGCGGCGCGCGACCGGCTGCTGAAGCCCCAGGCCTAGGCCTTCTTTGCGGCCGGCTTCTTCTTGGCGGCAGGTTTCTTCGCAGCGGGCTTCTTCGCCGCCGCCTTCGGAGCCGCCTTCTTCGCCGGAGCCTTCTTGCCCTTGGCCGGCGCGGCCGCCGCGCGGGCGGCCAGCAGCGGCAGGGCCTGCTCCATCGTCAGGTCTTCGGGCGTCGTGCCCTTGGGAAGGGTGGCGTTGATCTTGCCCGACTTCACATAAGGGCCGAACCTCCCGGCCATGACGTGCACCGGCTCGCCCGTCTCCGGGTGGGCGCCGAGATCCTTCAACGGCGCCGTGGCCGCCCCGCGTCCCGCGAACTTGCCCGCCCGCTTCTCGGCCAGCAGCACGACCGCGCGGTTCAGGCCGATGTCGAACACCTCGTCGATATCGGCGACATTGGCGTAGGTCCCTGCATGCAGCACGAACGGGCCATAGCGGCCCAGACCCGCCGAGATCGGCTTGCCGTCCTCCGGATGAATTCCGACCTCGCGCGGCAGGGCCAGCAGGCGCAGCGCCTGTTCCAGCGCCAGGGTCGCGGGCGACCAGCCCTTGGGCAGGGACGACCGCTTCGGCTTCTCCTCGCCGGGGACCGTCGTCTCCACATAGGGGCCGAACCGCCCGATCTTCAGCGCCACCGGCGCGCCGGTCACAGGGTCGATCCCGAGATCGCGGTCGCCGCCGTCGTCGACGCCCGTCGCGGCGCCGAAGCCGCGCGTGTAGCGGCATTCGGGATAGTTTGAGCAGCCGATGAAGGACGACTTCATCTTGAAACTGGCCTTCAGATGCAGCCGCCCAGTCTTGCACAGCGGACACAGCCGCGCGTCGGCGCCGTCGCCCTTGTCCGGGAACAGGAAGGGCCCGATGGCCTCGTCCAGCTCGTCGATCACGCCCTGACGGGCGGTGACGGCGTCCGTCGCCGGCTTCAGCTGGCTCCAGAAGTCCCGCAGCACGACCTTCCAGTCGAGGTCACCGGCCGAGACCTCGTCCAGCCGGGTCTCCAGCGCGGCGGTGAAGTCGTACTCGACCCACTGGGTGAAGAACTGCTCGAGGAAGGCCGTGACCAGCCGGCCATTGTCCTCGGGAATGAACCGGTTCTTGTCCATGCGGACATATTCCCGGTCGCGCAGGGTGGTCAGGATCGAGGCGTAGGTCGATGGCCGGCCAATGCCCAGTTCTTCCAGCTTCTTGACCAGGGTCGCTTCCGAGAAGCGCGGCGGCGGCTCGGTGAAATGCTGGTCGGTGCGGATGGCCTCGACCTTCGCCACGGCGCCTTCCTTCAGCGCGGGCAGGCGGGTGGTGTCGTCCTCGTCGTCGACGCCGTCCTTGGGCTTGTCGTCGCGGCCCTCTTCATAGACGGCGATGAAGCCGTCGAAGGCGACCACCTGACCGGTGGCGCGCAGGCCGGTCTGGCCGTCCGGCGTCTCCACGTCGACCGTGGTCCGGTCCAGCCGGGCGGACTCCATCTGGCTGGCGATCATCCGCTTCCAGATCAGCTCATACAGCCGGGACAGGTCGCCCTCGAGCCGCAGACTGTCGGGGTGGCGCGTCAGGTTGGTCGGTCGAATTGCCTCGTGCGCCTCCTGAGCATTCTTGATCTTGGTCTTGTAATATCGAGGTTGTTCCGGAACGTAGGCCGGACCGAACCGATCGGTGATGACCTCGCGCGCCTGGGCGATCCCCTCGGGACTCACCGACAGGCCGTCGGTCCGCATATAGGTGATCAGGCCGCCCGTATCGTCGACGCCCTCATACAGTTTCTGCGCCGCCTGCATGGTCCGCTGGGCCGTGAAGCCCAGCTTGCGCGCGGCCTCTTGCTGCAGGGTCGAGGTGGTGAAGGGCGGCGAGGGGCTGCGTTTGACCGGCTTCTTCTCGATCGACCGGATGGTGAAACTGCCGGCCTTGATCGCGTCGCGCGCGGCGTTGGCCATGGCCTCGGAGGTGATGTCGAGGCGCTGCACCCGCTTGCCAGCGTGTTTGACCAGCCGGGTCGTGAAGGGCGGGCTGTCGGCGGCCAGATCGGCCTCGACCGACCAGTATTCCTGGGCCCGGAACGCCTCGATCTCCAGCTCGCGGTCGACCACGATGCGCAGGGCGACCGACTGCACCCGACCGGCCGAACGCGCGCCCGGCAGCTTGCGCCACAGCACCGGCGACAGGGTGAAACCCACCAGATAGTCCAGCGCGCGGCGCGCCAGATAGGCCTCGACCAGCTCCATGTCGAGCTGGCGCGGATTGGCCATCGCCTCCAGCACGGCGGACTTGGTGATGGCGTTGAAGGTGACCCGTTCGACCGCAGTGTCCTTGAGCGCCTTCTTCTTGGTCAGTATCTCCAGCACGTGCCAGCTGATCGCCTCGCCTTCGCGGTCGGGGTCGGTGGCCAGAATGACCCGGTCGGCCTTCTTGGCGGCTTCGGCGATCTCGGACATCCGCTTGGAGGCGCGGGCGTCGACCTCCCAGCTCATGGCGAAATCGTCGTCCGGCAGGACCGAGCCGTCCTTCGACGGCAGGTCGCGGACGTGGCCATAGGACGCCAGGACAGTGAAGTCCGGGCCCAGGTATTTGTTGATGGTCTTGGCCTTTGCGGGGCTCTCGACAACGACGAGGTTCATGCGGGGAGGGGGCCTTGCGCGGGCTCGGAAAGGGGGCGGAACGTGGTTGGCGCGAGCGCCGCTGTCAATCGGGCGTGGAAATCAGGGCGACCGGGCGGCGGCCAGACCGCCCGCCAGCAGCTCGGCACGCCCCATCAGATTGAGTTCAAGCAGCGCCGCCGCCACAGTCCCGATCGGCAGACCCAACGCCCGGGCCAGTTCATCGCGCGGCGTCGGCGTGGGCGACAACAGGGCGGCGACCCGCTCGATCAGCGCCGCCTCGATCTCGTCCGGCGCGCCGTCGAAGGGATTGTCCGGTCCGGGTTCGCGCAGTGTTCGCAGGGTCGAGAAGGCCCGCTCCACATCCTCCGGCCCCTCACACAATATGGCGCCCTGCCGCAGCAGTTCATTGGGTCCCCGCGATCGCGGGTCCAGAGGCGATCCCGGCACGGCGAAGACGTCCCGGCCCTGCTCGCCGGCCAGCCGGGCGGTGATCAATGAGCCGGACCTTAGCTCCGCCTCGACTACGATCACACCCCGCGACAGGCCTGAGATGATCCGGTTGCGGCGCGGGAAGTCCTTCGCCTGCGCCCGCGCGCCCATCGGGCTCTCCGAGACCACGCAGCCTCGTTCGACGATCTGCGCATAGAGGTCGGCGTTGTCGGGTGGATAGATGTCGTCCACGCCGCCGCCCAGCACCGCCACGGTCCCGGTCGGCAGGGCCCCGGTATGAGCCGCCCCGTCGATCCCGCGCGCCAATCCCGAGACCACGATATAGCCCGCCTCGCCCAGCTGCTGCGAGAGGCCACGCGCGATTCTCTGCCCGCCCGCCGAGGCGATGCGGGCGCCGACCACGGCGATACACGGCCGCGCCATCAGCGCGGCGTCGCCCAGGGTCCACAGCAGCGGCGGGGGCGGATCGACGGCTGCCAGCATGTCGGGATAGTCGGTGTCGCCCAGCACGATCAGCCGGGCCCCGGCGCGCTCGCCCGCCTCCATCTCGGCCTCTATCCGTTCAACCGGGGACACGGCGTGCCCGTGACCGCCACCGCGCCGGATCAGGTCGGGCAAGGCTTCCAGGGCGCGCTCCGCTGAGCCGAACCGTTCCAGCAGCTGTCGAAACGTCACGGGACCGACCTGGTCGGTCCGCGCCAGTCGCAGGCGCGCGAAACGCTCTGCGTCGGGGAGGGTCACCCCTTCTTCGCGCCAATCCGGGGTTCGGCCCCCTTCAGGATTCGGCCGATGTTCTCGTGGTGACGCAGCCAGATCAGGGCGGCGGTGACGAGGGCCAGCACGAACACCGGGCGAGCCGTCGGCAAGCCCAGGGCCTCCACCGGAAGTACCGCGTAGACCGGCGCCGCGACCGCCGCGACGAGGGCGGCCAGCGAAGACATCCGGAACAGGGCCGCCACGGTAAGCCAGGTCGCCCCCGCCAGCAGGCCCAGCGGCCAGGCAGCAGCCAGCAGCAACCCGAAGAAGGTCGCCACCCCCTTGCCGCCCTTGAAGCCGAGCCAGACGGGGAACAGGTGGCCGAGGAAGGCCGCACCGCCGGCGACGGCGGCGATGGCCGGCACGCCGGGAAACAGGGTCTGAGCGATCAGGAAAGCCGCCGCGCCCTTGCCGGCGTCGAGTATCAAGGTCGCGAAGGCCAGATCCTTGCGCCCCGTCCGCAGGACGTTGGTGGCGCCGATGTTGCCCGAGCCGATACTGCGCACATCCTCGCCTGTCACCAGTCGGGTCAGGATCACTCCGAACGGGATGGAGCCCAGCAGGTATCCGCCCACCGCTGCGAGCGCGAGCGTCCCCAAGGCCGGGCCGATCAGATCCTGCAAGTGATTCGTCCCTCTTAACGTGTGTCGTGGACGATGCGTCCGCCGACGACGGTGAGCAAGACCTTCCCCTGCAATCGGCGTCCGTCGAACGGCGAGTTCTTGGACTTGGACTTCAGCGTGTCGGCGTCGATCACCACCGGCGCTCCCGGATCGAACAGGATCAGGTCCGCCGCCGCCCCGGTCGCCAGCACCCCGGCGTCCAGCCCGAGCAGGGTGGCCGGCCCCTGGGTCAGGGGACGCAGGATATCGAGCAGCTCCAGCCCGTCGTCATGATGCAGGCTCAGGGCTGCGGGCAGCAGGGTCTCCAGCCCGACCGCGCCCGGCGTCGCCTCCGCGAAGGGCCGACGCTTGTCCTCGGCCGGGGCCGGGGCATGGGCCGAGGTGATGGCGTCGATCAGCCCGTCGCGCACCGCCTCGATCAGCGCCTGCCGGTCGCTCTCGGGCCGCAGCGGCGGGTCCAGCCGGTAGAAGGTGCGGTAGTCCCCGATATCGATCTCGTTGAAGCACAGGTGGTTGATCGATACCGAGGCGGCGACCTCCAGCCCGCGGGCCCGGGCTCGCGCCAGCGTCTCCAGCGCACCCTCGGTCGAAATCTGGTCCACGAGGAAGCGCGCCCCGGTCTGTTCGACCAGCGCCAGGTCCCGCTCCAGCTGGATACGCTCGGCGATGGCCGGGGCCGAGGCCAGTCCCAGACGGGTGGCCAGTTCGCCGCTCGTCGCTACCGCGCCCTCGCTCAGCCAGGGATCGGCCGGGCGGCAGGAAATCAGTGCGTTGAAGGCGGCGGCGTAGCTCATCACCCGCTGCAGGGTGCGGGTGTTGGCGATGACCCGGTCGACGTCCGTGAAATACAGCGCCCCGGCCTCGTCCATCAGGCCGATCTCGGCCATGCGCACGCCGTCCCGCGCCTTGGTCGCCGCCCCCGCCGCCCGGACGTTGACCAGCCCCAGGGCCGCGCCGCGCCGCAGGA
This sequence comes from Brevundimonas sp., assembly GCF_051860745.1. Classification (GTDB taxonomy): domain Bacteria; phylum Pseudomonadota; class Alphaproteobacteria; order Caulobacterales; family Caulobacteraceae; genus Brevundimonas. The sequence goes on along the minus strand of NZ_JBHYDN010000005.1, from coordinate 7,151 downwards.
TGAAGTCGATCATCGCCGGGTCGTCGATGGCGGGGTCTGTGTCCGGCTGGATGACGATGGTGGTGACCCCGCCCGCCGCGGCTGACAGACTGGCCGACTTCAGCGTCTCCTTCGGCTCGGCGCCCGGCTCGCCGGTCTTGACCCGGATGTCGATCAGCCCAGGGGACAGGCACAGGCCGCCGGCGTCAATGACCGTCACACCCGCTGGAGCGGCCGCGCCGCCGCCATGCACGACCTCGGTGATCCGCCCGTCCTCCACCAGCACCGCGCCGGGACCGTCATAGTCGGTAGCCGGGTCGAGAAGCCGGGCGTTCAGAATGGCGATCGCGCTCATGAGCATTCCTCCCCCATCGGGGGAGGGGGACCGCCCGAAGGGTGGTGGAGGGGGCCAGTCCACAAGTCGGTGTCAGGGGTTGGCCCCCTCCACCGCTGCGCGGTCCCCCTCCCCCGATGGGGGAGGAATGAAACGACCGCGCTCATGGCGTGTCTCCATCCAGCCGCGCTGACAGGGCGGCCAGCACCGCCATCCGGGCCGCCACGCCCATCTCGACCTGATCCTGGATCAGGGAGACGGTCAGGTCGTCGGCCACGTCGGAATCAATCTCGACCCCGCGGTTCATCGGCCCCGGGTGCATCACCTTCGCCCCCGGATTGGCCCAGGACAGCTTCTCGCGATCGAGGCCCCAGAATCGGAAATATTCACGGGTCGAGGGCACCAGCGCCCCCTCCATCCGCTCCAGCTGCAGCCGCAGCATCATCACCACGTCGCAGCCCTTGAGGCCCTCGCGCATGTCGTGAAAGACCTCGCAGCCCCAGCGGTCGGCGTCGCCGGGCACCAGGGTCGGCGGCCCGATCAGGCGCACCCGCGCGCCCATCATCGACAGCATCGACACATTGGACCGCGCCACCCGGCTGTGGGCGATGTCGCCGCAGATGGCGACCGTCAGCCCGCCCACGTCCCCGAACGCACGGCGCAGGCTCAGCAGGTCGAGCAACGCCTGGGTCGGATGCTCGTGCCGCCCGTCCCCGGCGTTGACCACCGCGCAGCCCACCTTCTGGGACAGCAGGGCCGCTGCGCCCGAGGCCCCGTGACGCACCACCAGCACATCGGGCTTCATGGCGTTCAGCGTCGCCGCCGTATCGATCAGGGTTTCGCCCTTGGCGGTCGACGAGGTGCGCGGGCTCAGCGCCGTCACATCGGCCCCCAGCCGCTTGGCCGCGATCTCGAATGAGGCGCTTGTCCGGGTCGAATTCTCGAAAAACAGGTTCATGACCGTGCGCCCGCGCATCAGGTCCAGCGACTTCGACGACTGGCGATTGAAGTCGACGAAGGCGTCGGCCAGATCCAGCAGCGGCGGCGTGGTCGCTGCGTTCAGGTCGCCGGCGGACAGGAAATGGCTGTGCGGGAACGGCGCCAGCCGCTCGAGAATCAGATCGGTGAGTGCGGCGGGCTTGCTCATCGAGGCCCGCCTATAGGGCCGTGCGCGCCGGAACGGAAGCCGCCCATGTTCACATCCTGTGTTCAGATATAGCCGAACACCGCCAGCAGGATCGGGATGGTGAAGGCGCTGACCACCGTGGTCAGGGCCACGACCCCCGCCATCAGGGGCGCGTCGCCGCCCATCTGCCGCGCCATGACATAGGAGGCCGCCGCCCCCGGCGAGGCTCCGGCCAGCAGCGCCAGCCCCTGCGCCATCCGGTCTCCGCCCAGCACCCCGGTCAGCCAGTACATGCCCACCGGCAGGACGATCAGCTTGATCGCCGTCACCGTAAGCATCAGCACCGGCCGCGACGCCGCATAGCGGAAGCTCAGCCCGGCCCCTGCCGTGATCAGCCCCAGCGCGATGGCGCCCGGCCCCATCAGATCGAACACTCCCATCACCAGATCGGGCTTCGGCACGCCCGTCAGATTGAGCGCCGCCCCGATCCCGCACGCCCAGATGATCGGATTCCTCGCCAGCGACGACAGCGCCAGCCGCCAACCCCCGCCCTGACCCGCGCCCCATCGCGCCAGCACCAGTACGCAGACCACATTCAGCGCTGGCGCCAGCACCCCGAACGCCACCGCCGCCACGCCCAGCCCGGCCTCTCCGAACACTGCCCCCGCGACCGGCAGAAAGACGAAACCATTCCAGCGGATCACGCCCTGGAAGACGCTGGTGAAGGCCGGATCGCTGATTCTCAGCATTGGCTTGGCCAGCACCGTCAGCAGGGCCACCGCCAGGGCCACCGCCACCGTGGCCATGGCCACCGGCCCCGCCGCGCCGCCCGCGAAGTCCGCGCGCCACACCGCCGGGATCAGGAAGGCCGGATAGAAGGCGAAATAGGTCAGCCGCTCAACCGCGCGCCAACCGTCGTCGCTCAGGAAGTCGCGTTTCTTCAGCCCCCAGCCGAGCGCGATCATGGCGAAGACCGGCGCCACGCCGGTGAGCAGGGCGCTCACGCCCGCAACCGGTCCAGCGCGCCCTGCAATATCCAGGCGGCGGCGGTGCGGTCGATCACATTGGCCCGGCGCTTGCGGTTCAGGTCCAGCTCCTCGATCAGGAACCGCTCGACGGCACTGGTCGACAACCGCTCGTCCTGAAAGGCGCAGGGCACCGCCCGGATGCGCTGCAGATTGCGCGCGAAAGCCCGGCACGACTGCGCCCGCGGCCCCTCGCTACCGTCCATATTCAGCGGCAGTCCGATCACCAGCCCCGAGGCCTTGCGCCCGTCCATCAGCTTGAGCACCGCATGGGCGTCGTCGGTAAATTTCGTCTTGCGGACCAGCGACAGCGGGCTGGCGATCATCCGGGTGACGTCGGACACCGCCACGCCGATGGTCTTCTCGCCCAGATCCAGCCCCAGCCACGGCGTGCCCGGCGGGGTGGAGGCGGCGAGGTCTTCGAGCGATAGAACTGTCACGGCTTGGCGGTAGGACTGGCGAGCCGCCCTGTCAAAGTGCAAGCTGGGGCCGCCGTTGATGGGAGACCCTCCGATGAAGCCTGTCACCTTCCTCGCCGCCCTGCTCGGGCTGGCCGCCTGCGACGCCCAGGTCGAGAGCCGCAAGGCCGCCGTACCCGCCGAACGGGCCGCCCCCGCCGCCGCGCCCCTGACAGCCGCCGGCCCCGCCGCGACCGTCCAGCCTGACGCCGACGAGGGCCAGCAATGGGCCGCCGCCGTGGTCGAGCTGACCCCGCTGACGCGGCAGGGCGAACGCACGGTCAAACTGTTCGGCACGGCCGGCGGCGATCCGGCCATGAACGGCCTCTACACCCACGTCGCCTTCTTTGATTCGCCGGCCGAGGGCTGGCGCGTCTTCCGCATCGGCGATTTCCTCGACTACCGCGTCCTGTCGGAACGCGAGGGCCGGGTCGATCTGGAGCTCAACGAGAGCACCATGGACCCGGCCTCGGGCGAGATCGGCAGCCGCACCCGGCGCGTCATCGTCGGCTGGGCGTTGGCCACGGACGGCTCCGTCCCGGCGACCGTGACGGTCACGCCCGCGCAATAGCGTCAGAATCCTTGTGAAACCGGGGCTGGAACGCTAATCCCGCCCGTTCTGGTTTCGCATTTGGAGGGCCGCATGGCCATCGACGCCGCGACCGTGCGCCGGGTGGCGCACCTCGCCCGCATCAAGACCCCGGAAGACCGACTGGAGCCGCTCGCCGCGGAGCTGAACGGCATCCTCGCCTGGATCGAACAGCTAAACGAGGTCGACGTCACGGACATCGAGCCCATGACCTCCAACGTGGCCCAGCCCATGCGCTTGCGCGACGACGTCGTTACCGACGGAAACAAGGTCGCCGACGTGCTCGGCAACGCCCCGCGTTCCGCCGACGGCTTCTTCGTCGTGCCCAAGGTGGTCGAATAAATGTCCGACCTGACCAGGCTCACCCTCAAGGCCGCCCTCGACGGCCTCAAGGCCCGCGACTTTTCGTCCGAGGAAATTACCCGCGCCTTCGTCGCCAATATCGACGCCGCCAATCCGCGCCTCAACGCCTTCATCGTCCAGACCACGGACAAGGCCCTCTCCATGGCCCGCGCCTCCGACGCCCGGCTGGCGAAAGGGGAGGGCGGCGCCCTCGAGGGCGCCCCGTTGGGCATCAAGGATCTGTTCTGCACCGACGGCGTCCAGACCACCGCCGGCTCCAACATGCTGCGCGGCTTCGTCCCGCCCTATGAGTCGACCGTCACGGCGAACCTGTGGCGCGACGGCGCGGTCATGCTCGGCAAGCTCAACATGGACGAGTTCGCCATGGGCTCGTCCAACGAGACCAGCGCCTTCGGCCCGGTGGTCAACCCATGGAAGTCAACGACTTCCAACGCAGACTTAACTCCGGGCGGCAGCTCGGGCGGCTCGGCCGCCGCCGTCGCCGGCGACCTGTGCCTCGCCGCCACCGCCTCGGACACCGGCGGCTCCATCCGCCAGCCCGCCGCCTTCACCGGCACGGTCGGCATGAAGCCCACCTACGGCCGCGCCAGCCGTTTCGGCATGGTCGCCTTCGCCAGTTCGCTCGATCAGGCAGGGCCGATCACCAAAACCGTCGAAGACGCCGCCCTCCTGCTGCGCTCGATGTGCTCGTTCGACCCGAAGGACTCCACCAGCCTCGACGTCGAAACCCCCGACTGGACCCAATCGCTCGGCAAGTCGGTCAAGGGCCTGCGCATCGGCGTGCCGAAGGAGTATGTCGTCGACGGCATGCCCGCCGAGATTCAGGCGCTGTGGGATCAGGGCATCGAATGGCTCAAGGCCGCGGGCTGCGAGATCGTGCCGATCAGCCTGCCGCACACGAAGTACGCACTGCCGGCCTATTACATCATCGCCCCGGCCGAGGCCTCGTCCAACCTGGCCCGCTACGACGGCATGCGCTTCGGCCATCGCGCCGAGGGGACCACCAGCCTGACCGACCTCTATGAGACCAGCCGCGCCGAGGGCTTCGGCAAGGAGGTCCAGCGCCGCCTGACCATCGGGGCCTATGTCCTCTCGGCCGGCTTCTACGACGCCTACTACGTCCGCGCCCTCAAGGTCCGCCGCCGCATCGCCATGGATTTCGACGCCGTCTGGGATCGCGTCGACGCCATATTGACGCCCTCCACCCCCTCGGCCGCCTTCGCCCTCGGCGACAAGCAGATCGATCCGCTCCAGATGTATCTGAACGACATCTTCACCGTCACCGCCAACCTCGCCGGCCTGCCGGGCATTTCGGTGCCCGCCGGCCTCGACAAGGGCGGCCTGCCGCTCGGCCTGCAGGTCATCGGCAAGGCGCTGGACGAAGCGACCGTGTTCCAGGTCGCCAGCGCGCTGGAAGACGCGGCGGGGTTTGTGGCCAAGCCGGAGAAGTGGTGGTGAGCATGACCGAGAGCACCAAACTCATCCAGGGCCGCACCGGCCCGTGGGAAATCGTCATGGGGCTGGAGATCCACGCCCAGGTGGCGTCGAAGGCCAAGCTGTTCTCGGGCGCCGCCGTCGGCTTCGGCGCCGGCCCCAATGAGCAGGTAAGCCTCATCGACGCCGGCTTCCCCGGCATGCTGCCGACGCTGAACAAATACTGCGTCGAACAGGCCGTCCGCACCGGCCTCGGTCTCAATGCGAAGATCAACAAACGCAGCCAGTTCGACCGCAAGAACTATTTCTACCCCGACCTGCCCACCGGCTATCAGATCAGCCAGCTCTACTTCCCCATCGTCGGCGAGGGCGTGGTCGAGGTCGAGGCCGAGGACGGCTCCTTCTTCAACGTCGGCATCGAGCGCCTGCATCTGGAACAGGACGCGGGCAAGCTGATCCACGACCTGTCGCCGACCGAGTCCTACGTCGACCTGAACCGCGCCGGCACAGCCCTGATGGAGATCGTCTCCCGGCCGGACATCCGTTCGCCGGAAGAGGCGGTCGCCTACGTCAAGAAGATCAGGACCATCCTGATCTATCTGGGCACCTGTGACGGCGACATGGAGAAGGGCAATCTGCGCGCCGACGTGAACGTCTCGGTCTGCCGTGAAGGCCAGTACGCGAAATACAAGGCGACCGGCGACTTCAACCATCTGGGCACGCGCTGCGAGATCAAGAACGTCAACTCGTTCCGCTTCATCTCCCAGGCCATCAACTACGAGGCCCGGCGCCAGATCGAAATCCTCGAGGACGGCGGCAAGATCACGCAGGAGACCCGCCTCTACGACGCCACGGCCGGCGAGACCCGTTCGATGCGCTCCAAGGAGGAGGCGATGGACTATCGCTATTTCCCCGACCCCGACCTGCTGCCGCTGGAGCTGGAGCAGGCCTGGATCGACGACATCAAGGCCAGCTTGCCCGAACTGCCGGACGAGAAGCGCCGCCGGCTGATGGCCGACTACGGCCTGTCGCAATACGACGCCGTGGTCCTGATCTCGGAACAGGCCAAGGCCGACTATTTTGAAGCCGCCGCGAAAGGCCGCGACGCCAAACTGGTATCCAACTGGGTGACCAATGAGATTTCGGCCCGCCTCGCCGCCGACGGCAGGGACTTCAGCGAAAACACCCTTCCGGCCGCCCATTTGGCCCAGCTGGTCAAACTGATCGAGACCGACGTCATCTCGTCAAAGATCGCCAAGCAAGTCTTTGACTATGTCTGGAACGGCGAAGGCAGCCCGTCCGAGGTCGTCGAGAAGCACGGCCTGAAACAGGTCACGGACACCGGCGCCATCGAAAAGGCCATCGACGACATCATCGCCGCCAACCCCGACAAGGCCGCCGCCGTCGCCGAAAAACCCCAGGCCCTCGGCTGGTTCGTCGGTCAGGTCATGAAGGCCACCGGCGGCAAGGCCAACCCGGCCGCGGTGAATGACATCCTGAAGGCCAGGCTGGGGCTCTGAGTCTCCTGCCACGCAGTGGGGAGGGGGACCACGCGAAGCGTGGTGGAGGGGTGGAGCCTGATCGCATGCGATCCGCCGACGGCGGCGCCGTCGTCACCCCTCCGTCACGGCGCGAAGCCGCGCCGCGCCACCTCCCCATCGCTGCGCGACAGGGAGGAGACGGGGTCGGGCGCCGGCTCGCTTTGGTCGGGGACTCCGCCCGCCTCAGCGCCGGGTTGCAACGGGGGGGCGAGCGTCGCATTCGAGCAGCGAGGCCGAAGCCTGATTCCGACCCTGTGTGGACGGCTCTCCGTCGGCAAGGGGTAATCGAACTATCTGCAACG
>NZ_JBHYDN010000004.1:0-299452 GCF_051860745.1 Brevundimonas sp. | reverse complement strand
AGGCCAGCAACACAGAGCCGCCGCCTCCCGAAAGGGGGGCGGCGGTTTTGCTTTGTCAGATCGGGATTCGGGCTCGGGGTGGTCAAAGCCGCGGCCGCTCGCTATCTCCGCCCGACGGACGAAGGACAGGTTTCGATGCGCGTGGCGATGATTGGCACCGGCTATGTGGGCCTGGTCTCAGGGGCCTGTTTCGCCGACTTCGGCCACGACGTGACCTGCGTCGACAAGGATCCATCCAAGATCGAACGGCTGGAGCGGGGCGAGATTCCGATCTTCGAGCCGGGCCTGGACGATCTGGTCGCGGCCAATGTGCGTGGGGGGCGGTTGAGCTTCGCCCTCGACGGTGCAGAGGCGATCCGGACGGCGGATGCGGTCTTCATCGCCGTGGGCACGCCGTCGCGGCGCGGCGACGGCCACGCCGACCTGTCCTATGTCCATGCCGCCGCGGAAGAGATCGCAGGTCTGATCGAGGGCTTCACCGTGGTGGTGACCAAGTCCACGGTCCCCGTCGGCACGGGCGACGAGATCGAGCGGATCATTCGGGAGCGCCGCCCCGACGCGGACTTCGCCGTGGTCTCCAACCCGGAGTTCCTGCGCGAGGGCGCCGCGATCGAGGACTTCAAACGGCCGGACCGGATCGTGGTCGGCACCGAGGACGCGCGCGCCCAGGCGGTGATGCGCGAACTCTATCGCCCGCTGAACCTCAACGAGACGCCGATCCTGTTCACCGGCCGGCGCACTTCGGAGCTGATCAAATACGCCGCCAACGCCTTTCTGGCGATGAAGATCACCTTCATCAACGAGATGGCCGACCTGTGCGAGGCGGTGGGGGCCGATGTTCAGCAGGTGGCGCGCGGTATCGGCCTGGACAAGCGGATCGGCGGCAAATTCCTGCATGCCGGACCCGGCTACGGCGGCTCCTGCTTTCCCAAGGACACCCTCGCCCTGGTGCGGACCGCGGCCGACGCCGGGGCACCGGTGCGGCTGATCGAAACCACGGTCCAGATCAATGACGCGCGCAAGAAGGCCATGGCCGGCCGCGTCGTCCAGGCCCTGGGCGGCGAACTGAAGGGCAAGACCGTCGCCCTGCTGGGCCTGACCTTCAAGCCAAACACCGACGACATGCGCGACGCGCCCTCGCTGGAGGTCGCCCCTGCGCTGATCGCCATGGGCGCGACCGTGCAAGCCTTCGATCCGGAAGGCATGCATGAGGCCGCCCGGCTGCTGGAAGGGGTCCAGTTCAAGGACGGCCCCTATGAGGCGGTTACGGGCGCCGACGTGGTGGTGATCCTGACCGAATGGGATCAGTTCCGCGCGCTGGACATCGATCGGGTCAAGCTGCTCATGCACCAGCCGGTCATGGTCGATCTGAGAAACGTCTACCGGCCCGAGGAAATGCGCACGCGGGGCTTCCGCTACGCCTCAATCGGCAGGGCCTAGCAGGACCACGGGGGTAAGTTCAGGGCGTTCGGCGGCGGCGACCTCGACCTGGGGCAGCAATGTCCGACCGGCGCCGATGACGACGGTCGCCGTCAGCACGGCCGAGACCGCGGCGATGGCGGCCAGTTTCACCCCGTCGGCGAATTCCTGATGGTCTGGACGCAAATGATTCCCCCGCAACGAGCGCATTTGTTTCCAGCACCAGACGCCTTCCTCCGCAAGTCACGGAACGGTGTCTGACGACAAAAGAGGGCGGAGCCGCGAAGCTCCGCCCTTGTTATGTGCGCTATCGCTCGCGGCGCGGCCGCTCACTGCTGGAGCGCGAACGTCATTCTCCAGCTTGACCGGAGGCTCGCTGCCTGAGCGCCTAGCCGCGGAACGGACGGATCAGGATCTCGACCCGGCGGTTCTGGGCCTTGCCTTCGGCCGTGGCGTTGGAGGCGATCGGGGCGCTTTCGCCACGGCCGTCGACGTACAGACGGTCGGCCAGGACATTGCGGCTGACCAGATACTGGGCCACCGACGAAGCACGCTGGCGCGAGAGGTTCAGATTGTAATCGTCCGCGCCGTCTGAATCCGCGTGGCCGACAATGTCGACGATCGACTGGTCGTAGCGGTTCAGAACGCCGGCCACGTCGTCGAGGGTGGCGTAGAAGCGGGTGTTGATCGACGACTGGTTGGAGGCGAACGTCACGTCGGACGGCATACGCAGGACCAGGTTGTCGCCCTGGCGGGCCACGCCGACGCCCGAACCCGACAGTTCGGCTTCCAGCTCGCGCTGCTGGCGGTCCATGTACTGGCCGACGGCCGCGCCGCCCAGTGCGCCGATGCCGGCCCCGATCAGCGCGTTCTTGCGGCCTTCCTCGGAGTTGGAGGTGTTGGTCAGGTAACCCAGCAGGGCGCCGCCCAGGGCGCCGGCGATCACGCCCGTGCCGGTGTTGTTGCGGCGCGGCGCAGAGCTGTAGGGGTCGGTGGTGGTGCAGGCGACGCCGCCCAGGAGGATGGCGATGGTCGCGCCGGTGAGGAGGAGTTTGCTGCGCATGGTGGGGAGTCCTGTCTGCAAAAAATCTGTCTGGCGCCGAAACGCAAGCTTACGGTGAAGGTTCCGACCTGTACCGCGGCTGAACGAACAATCCCCGTGCGCGACCCCGTCGCGGCTTTGCCAAGTTGGCGACTTGGGGCGTATGGAACCCGCTCGTAACAGAACGATGAGGCCCTTCCGTGAGCGCGACAACGAACCCCGAGACCGCCGCCTCCGCCCGCAAGGCGATCGAGCCGGTCTCGATGAAGCTGTACGATGCGGATTTTCAGGCCTTCGCGGACAGACTGGGAACGTCGTTCAAGCGGTACGGCTTCGCCGTCATCGCCGACCACGGGCTGGACGAGACGGTGATCGACGCCGCCATCGACGCCTCCAGGACCTTCTTCGCCCTGCCTGAAGAGACCAAGCGCAAATATCACCAGCCGGGAACCGGAGGCGCCCGCGGCCTGACCCCGTTCGGGGTCGAGGCGGCCAAGGGCGCGGCCACGGTCGATCTGAAGGAGTTCTGGCATGTCGGGCGCGAGCTGCCCGAAGGTCATCCCTACCGCCAGTACATGCGCGACAATGTCTGGCCGACCGAGGTCGAGGGCTTCCGGGCGCATCTGTACGGCATGTTCGCCGCCATGGACGAACTGGGGGCGAAGATCCTGCGCGCCATCGCCCGCTATCTGAAACTCGGCGACGGCTTCTTCGAGGACAAGGTCGAGATGGGCAACTCGATCCTGCGCATGCTGCACTATCCGCCGGTGCCCGCGGGCGCCTCGGGCGTGCGGGCCGGGGCGCATGAGGACATCAACGTCATCACCCTGCTCCTGGGCGCCGAGGAGGCGGGACTGCAGCTGAAGGACGCCGACGGCGAATGGCTCGACATCGCGCCGCCGCCGGGGGCGCTGGTAGTCAATATCGGCGACATGCTGCAACGACTGACCAACCACGTCCTGCCGTCGACCAGCCACCGGGTCATCAACCCGGCTCCGGAACGGGCCAGTTTCGCCCGCTACTCCACGCCCTTCTTCCTGCACTTCAACCCGGACTTCGTCATCGAGACCCTGCCCGCCACGGTCTCGGCGGAAAACCCCGACCGATACGCCGGCAAGGCGATCATGGCCGAGGACTTCCTGACCGAACGTCTGAAGGAAATCCGGCTCATCTGAGGGCGCCAAGGCACGCCGCGCGTCCCGGCCTTCGCCGGGATGAGGGTCTCGCTGGTCGAGCGCGGCCCGGGGGCTATCGGGAAATTCGGAGCTGCGTCAGTTCTCGACCGATGGCGGCGAAAGCCTCGGAAAGATCGCCCCCGCTGGCCGGCAGATAGACGTGGTCCGGACTGGTGGCGCAGTACTGCATGACGTCTTCCGCCGCGCCCCCTGAAGTCAGCTCAAGGCCAACGGTATAGACTACGACGCCCTCCGCCTTCATGGCGTCGCAGAGCGCCTCGGCCTGGTCGTACGGACTGCCATTGGTGGCGGCGCAGTTGATCTTTTCTCCGCCAATGCCGGCATTGCTGGCCAGGACGCCGGTGCAATAGTTGGTGTTGAACTCGCCGTCGGTCATGAGGATGACCGCCTTCAGAAGTTCGTTGGGGCTGGCGACGCCTGCCGGATTGCCGGACCAGAGCGGATTGAAGGTGGGCGACACCGTGTACCAGCCCCAGGCGAGGCCGATGTGACCGGCCGTTGAGCCCGTAACGTTGAAGCTGGAGATCAGTGACTTCATCGCGGCCTTGTCCGACGACAGCGGCCTGATGACGGCCGAAGGACAGGGCGCGCTGGTTGCAGGGTAGTTTCGACCGACGAAGGCGGTTGACGGCGCCGCGCTGGTATAGGCTTGCGCCCCGGTCCGTTCGGTGACGCAGGTGCTGATCTGATGGGCGCGCAGGTTGTTGGAGATGTTGCGGAACACCCGCCACTGGCAGCCGTCGCGCCCGCACCAGGATTGGCCGCCGCTGGAATAGTTCCCCCAGGACGTGGCGTTCACGCCGAGGGAGTAGGTGTTGGCGGTGACATTGGCGATCGCGAAGGGCGTGTTGTTGATCTGGCTCATGCCCGACACACCGGTGATATAGACGCCCTCGCCATTGCCCATGCCGTGGCCGTTGGAAGTGACCACGACGGAGCAGTCCGAGACCCGGCACTCCCGCTCTGTGCCCCCCGAGGAGTAGTTCGAGTAGCCGGACGTGCTCCAGTTGGCGCCTGTACCAGCGTTTTTCAGCTGGAAGCGGTTCGAGTCGACGACTGTCACCCGGTAGATGCGGCTGTTGACCTGGGTCATGCCTTTGACGCCGCTGATCCAGACATAGTCGTTGTTCGCCAGGCCATGGCCGTTGGCGGTCACCACACCAGGATTGGCGCGCGTGATGGCGCTGATATTGGTGGTTGATCCGACCTGCCAGGATGCGCCTGATATGCTGGTCGACTGTGTCGGCGCGCCCCGCGCGCCGTTGGCGTAGGAGCCCATGTTGACGCCGATGGAATAGGGCACCACCGACATGCGGGTGTAGTAGGGCTCCTGGACGTCCTGAACCACCAGATCCACCAGATCCTGGGCCGCCGCCTTCATCGCGGTGATGCGGCTGCCGCTCATGGAGCCGGTGATGTCGAGGACCAGGGCGACTTCGAGGTTCCTGGACGAGCGGTTGACCTCGGAATGGGCCCCGACCGGCAAATAGTCATCCATGAATTTGCCGTAGGGCGGCAGGAAGATGTTGGCCACCAGGGTCTTCACATCGACCTTGGAGGAGGCGACCACCACGGCGTCGTCATTCAGTGAGAAGGTCGTCTCCTCCTCGTGCAGGATGATGTCGGGATAGGCCTTGAGATTGGCGCGCAGCGTCGCCAGGCCGACCTCCCGGAGGTCCTCATCCTCGGAATAGGGCGAACGGGCAGCGGCCAGGGTCGCCGCGTCGAGCGCGTCCTGCAGATTGACCCGGACCGTCGAGGCGCGGTGGATATCCACTCCGCCCACCGTCATCAGGATCAGCACGGGCAGGCTGAGGCCGAACAGCATGGCGACATTGCCGCGCGCGTCCGACACCAGGCGGCGCAGAAAAGTCTTCACGCTGCTAAGGATCGGCGAGACAGCACGGCGTCCCATGGTCGTCGATTCCGCCAGGTCGCCGGGCAGGATGGCCCGGCTCTCGAAGCGTCAACATCCGCCAACCGGGTTAAGGCTTGATGATCGCCGGCGATCACGGGTTGCCTAACGGGATATGCGCAACTGCTTGATGTCCCGTCCGATGGCCGCGAAGGCTTCGGACAGGTCGCCGCCGTCGGCGGGCAGGAAGACATTGGCCGGGGTTGAGGCGCAGTCCGACAGCACATCGGCTTCGGCAGTTCCGGCGGTGATCCCGAACCCGACCGTATAGACGATCACGCCCTGGGCCTTCATCGCGGCGCACAGGGTCCTGCTCTGGTCGAAGGGGTCGCCGTTGGTCGCATCGCAGTCGATCTTGGCGGCGTTGTCGCCGGACCCCGTGCCGGCCTGACGCGAGATGACCCCGCTGCAGTATGGGGTGTTGAACGCCCCGTCGGTCATGATGACGACGGCCTTCAGAGTTTCAGCGGAGTTGTAGGCCGCGGCCCCCCCTGACGGCCACAGGGTATTCCAGTTGGGCGACACCATGTACCAGCCCCAGGCGATGCCGATCTGGCCCGCGGTCGAACCGGCCGCCACGAAATCGTCGATGCGCGACTTGATGGTAGCCGTGTCGCTGGACAGCGGCAGGATGGTGTTGCCGATGCAGGTTCCGCTGATGTTCGGGTAGTGCCGCCCGACCCATGAGGAAGAGCCCGACGGAGCCGCTTCGGTATAGGCCTGGGCTCCGACCCGTTCGGTGACGCAGCCGCTGACCCGGTGGGTGCGGAGATCGCCGTTCATGTTGTCAAAGGCGAAATAGGTCGTGCCCTCGCCGCGCGCGCTCCACGCCTTGCCGCCCAATGTGTAGGGGGTGAGCGACGCATCCGTGAGGTCTATGGTGAAGCTGTTGGCCGAGGCGTTCCCGACCAGATGGGTGTCGTTGTTGATCTGGGTCATGCCGCCCACATCGGTGATGTAGACGTATTCGTTGTTGGACATGCCATGATTGGCGGCGGTGATGGTGATGGAGCAGTCGTTGTTCTGGCACCGCTGAACCCGACCCGCGCTGCCGATGTAGCCGCCGTAATTCCGGCCGTCCACGCGGTAGCCCGCCAAGGTGTAGAGCTCGAAGCTGTCGGTGGTCCTGTTGGTCACCACATAGGGTTTGTTGTTCAGCTGGGTCATGCCGGTAGCGCCGCTGATCCAGACCACGTCGCCGTTGGCGAAGCCGTGGCTGCTTGAGGTGATGACGACCGGTCGGGCCTTGGTGGCCGCTGTGATGGACTTGGGCGTTCCGGCCAGGTTGATGACGGCGCCGGTGATGGTCACCGAAGTCGAGATCCCGCCGCGAGCCGCGATGACATGGTTGCCCGGATTGACCGAGTTGGAATAGGGCACCAGCGCGACCCTGGAATACCAGGGGGTCTGGACCGGCTGGACGATCAGGTCGACCAGCTCCTTGGCCGCGGCTTTCAGGTCTATGATTCTCTGGCCGGCCATGGAGCCGGTGATGTCCAGCACCAGGGCCACCTCGATGTTCCTGGACGAGCGATCGACCTCGGAATGCGCCCCGACCGGCAGGTAGTCGTCCATGAATTCGCCGTATGGCGGCAGGACGATGTTCGCGACCAGGGTCTTCACATCGACCTTGGAGCTCGCAACCACCACGTCATCGCTGTTCAGCACAAAACTGGTGTCGACTTCGCGCAGGGTGATGTTCGGATAGGCCTTGAGGTTGGCGCGCAGCGACGCCAGGCCGACGCGTTGAAGATCGATGTCGGCGGTATAGGGCGAGCGGGCGGCGGCAAGGGCCGCGGCGTCCAGCGCATCCTGCAGATTGACCCGCACGGTCGAGGCGCGGTGGATGTCGACCCCGCCGACCGTTATGAGGACCAGCACCGGGATGCTGAGGCCGAACAGCATGGCGACATTGCCGCGCGCATCGCCGGCCATTCGCCGGGCGAAGGCGCGCAGTCCGTCAAACCAGGAATTCCGCCCCATCGCCTCTTCCGCCCGTGGTTCAAGCGCGAGGCAGTCGGTCCGCGCCCATCCGGGGCAGAATGACCGGGCACGGTTAAGCGAAGCGCCCATACCAAAGGTTAACGCTGCGACTTCCTTGCGGAGCGACCGTGGCCGCCCGCAGGCCCGCCCGGGTCAGGTCTCCCAGCCGCAGTTCTTGCCGCGGTTCTGCGCCGTCAGCCAGGTGTTCAGCGGGGCGAAATAGTCAGCCACAGCCGAGGCGTCGTTCTCGCGCTGGCCGGTGAAAGCCTGCATGGCCTCGGGCCACGGTCGGGACTGACCCATCTCCATCATGGCGTTGAAGCGCGCCCCGACCTCTTCGTTTCCGTATACGGAGCAGCGATGCAGCGGCCCGGTCCAGCCGGCCTGTGCGCAAGCCGCGCGGTGGAACTGGAACTGGTAGATGTGGGCCAGGAAGTAGCGGGTGTAGGGCGTATTGCCCGGGATGTGATATTTCGCGCCTGCGTCGAAGGCGTTCGCCGGACGCGGTCCGGGCGGGACCAGGCCCTGATAGCGCAGCATGTTGGATGACCAGGCGTCATTGTATTCCGCCGGGCTGGTCTCGCCGTTGAACACGCCCCAGCGCCAGCGGTCGACCATCAGGCCGAACGGCAGGAAGGCGATCTTGTCGAGCGCCATCTTGAGCAGGAAGGGGATGTCCTCCGCCTCGCCCGGCACGGTCTGCAGCAGGCCGATCTGGTTCAGATAGGTGGGGGTCAGGGCCGACAGGCCGACGAAGTCGCCAATGGCTTCATGGAAGCCGTCATTCGCTCCGTTCTTGAACAGGAACGGCTGATCCTTGTAGGTGCGCTGGTAGTAGTTGTGCCCGAGCTCGTGGTGGACGGTGTAAAAGTCCTCGGCATTGACCTCGGTGCACATCTTGATGCGGATGTCGTCGCGGTTGTCGAGGTCCCAGGCCGAGGCGTGGCAGACCACTTCACGGTCGCGCGGGCGGGTGATCTGGCTGCGCTCCCAGAAGGTCTCCGGCAGCGCGGGCAGGCCCATGGAGACGTAGAAGCCCTCGCCGGTTTCGACCATCTTCCTTGCGTCATAGCCCGAGGCGACCAGCCGTTCGGTCAGGTCATAGCTGGAGGCGCCGCCCTCGGCCGGGGCCACTACGTCATAGATGTTGCCCCATTGCTGCGACCACATATTGCCCAGCAGGTCGGCGCGGATCGGGCCGCTGTCGGGCTGGACGGTGTCGCCGTACCGGGCGTTGAGACGTCCCCGCACATAGCAATGCAGGTTTTCGTAGAAGGGTTTGACCTGCTCCCACAGCCGGTCGGTCTCGGCGGCGAAGGCGTCCGGCTCCATGTCATAGCCGGCGCGCCACATGGCCCCGGTGTCGGCGAAGCCCAGTTCGGTGGCGCCCTCATTGGCGATCTCGACCATGCGGGCGTAGTCGGGCGCCATGACCGGAGAAATGGTGCGCCAGCCCTCGTACAGGGCGCGGGCCTCGGCCGGGTCCCGGGTCGTGGCCAGCAGGGCGGAGGCGTCCTCAAGCGTGATCTGGCGGCCCTGATATTCGAATTTCCCCGTGGCGTAGGTCGAGTCCAGCCGGGTGGTGATGTCGGCCAGTTCGCCGGCGGCGCCGGGGCGGTTCGGGGCCGGCAGGACGATGCCGAGACGCAGCAGGTTCAGCTTGCGGCGCACGTCGGCCGGAACCTCGACGGCGTTGAAGCGGGCCGCGCCATTGGCAAGCTGGACCTGCAGCTCGGTGTATTCGGCGTTGATCCGGCTCTCCAGCCACATGGTGTCGTGGGTGATGTTGGTGGCGCGGGCCCACTGGATGCGCGCCGCCTCCTCGCTGAGAGCGGCGAGGCGGGTCTCTGCGTCGGTGACAAAGGCGACGGCGGCCTCGGCCGTCGCGGGCGGAATGGCGTCGGCGGCCGGGGCGACGGACGGACTGTCGTTCCAGACGTGAGGTGCATGAGCGCCGTAGGCGGCGCAGGCGGCCGTGGTCATCAGGGCGCAGGCGGCTGCGGCCGTCATCAGGGTGCGTTTCATGGATATTCCTCCTTGCGCGGTCTGCCGCCGCGCCGTTGGGCCGGCAGGTGAAGGGAGCGGAGCCGTTGCGTCAAGCGGGGCCGTTCATCCGACGGCGCAGGCGGCCAGGCCTTGTTCGCGCACCGTGCGCATCGCGGCCTGGATGCGCGAGGTGCGACGGCGGACATAGGGGCCGGGCGCGGAGGCGCTGTAGCGTCGCGGCGAGGGCAGGATGGCGGCCAGCCGCGCGGCCTCGCGGGCGCTCAGATCGTCCGCCGACTTGCCGAACCAGTGCTGTGAGGCGGCCTCGGCGCCGTAGACCCCCGGGCCCCATTCGGCGACGTTGAGATAGACCTCCATGATCCGTCGCTTGCCCCAGATGGTCTCGATGGCGACGGTGTAGCCGGCCTCCAGCCCCTTGCGGATCCAGTCGCGGCCCGGCCACAGGAAGGCGTTCTTGGCTGTCTGCTGGCTGATCGTCGAACCGCCGCGGATCCGTCCCGAACCGCGCTTCTCCGACCGGGCGTTGGCCTTCAGGGCGCGTTCGATGGCCTTCATGTCAAACCCGCTGTGGGCGCAGAAGGTTGAGTCCTCCGAGGCGATCACGGCCTGGACCAGCCGGGGCGAGATGTGGTCCAGCGAGCGCCAATGGTAGGACAGGCCCTCGCCGCCGACGGCCCTGCTGACCATCAGGAAGGTGGTCGGCGGGGCGATCCAGCGCTGGATCAGGACGCTGCCGGAGCCGAGCAGGAGCAGCAGCAGGAACAGGGTCAGGAGGGACCGGCGTCTCCGGCGTCCAGGGTTGTTCGCCGCTGGCAAGCGTCAGGCCTCGCCGGCGTCGAAGAACTCGACGACGCCGTCGTCCAGGTCATAGCGCGCGCCGACGATGCGCAGATCACCGCTGGCCAGTCGCTCCAGCAGGGCGGGCGAGGCGGTTTCTCGCAGGTGCTTGACCACCTGGCGAACGTTTTCGCGCACGGACTGGTCCACGAGGTCGCCCTCGGGATGAGCGGCCCGGGCCGCGAGGACGGCCGGGATGATGGGCTGGAGCATCGCCCCGACGGCGCCCGGGAAATGCGTGTTACGTTCCACCACCTCTGCGGCGGCCGAGACGGCGCCGCAGCGCTCGTGGCCCATGACCACGACAAGAGGCACACCCAGATGCTCGACGGCGTACTCGATCGAGCCCAGGGCCGTGGTATCGATGGTGTTGCCGGCGATGCGGATCGTGAATAGTTCGCCCAGTCCGCGGCCGAACACGATCTCGGGCGGCACGCGGCTGTCGGAGCAGGAGACCAGCACGGCGAAAGGCGCCTGGCCCGCGGCGAGCGCGTGCCGACGCTCTCCGCCCAGGCTCACGGGGAGCGGGTGATCCGATGCAAAGGCCTGGTTGCCCTGGCGCAGTCGCTGCAGCGCCTCGTCGGGCGTCAGACCGCTTTGGCCGACGTGAGGATCAGCGCCGGCGAGCGCTGGAGCCGCGAGGGCAGTCATCGGCGCCGCAAAGGCCCACTGGACAAGAGTCCGTCTGGACAGGCTTGTACGCGTTGCGTTCATCGTCTTCCCCCTGCCAGGTCACTGTGACGCTTACCGAGGGACAGCGCTAGTCTGCTTCGGCCACGCCCGCGTTCCCGTCCTCGTCGGCCCAGGCGATGCGGGCGGCGTCGGGGCTCATGGCCAGGGCGGTGATCGGGGCGCCCTTGTCGGCCTTGAGGAAATTCAGCCCCTGTCCCGCCGGATCGGCCAGCCAGACGCGGCCGTCGTTCAGTCCGGCGGCCAGCACGTCATGTTTCGGCTGTGAGGCCACGAGGGCGACAAGACTGCCCTCGTCGAAGCCGATCTCGGTGGCCTCGCGGCCCATCGGTCCGTTGGATCCGACGAAGGGCCAGAGCACGGCTCCCTGGGCGCCCGAGGTGGCCATCAGCCGGCCATCGGACAGGAAGCTCATCGACCGGACCTTGGACGGATAGCCGCCCATGCGCAGGTTCTTCTGGTCCTTGATGCGCCAGCCGTGCAGCTGGGAGTCCTGCATGGCGGTGACCACGAAGGCGCCGTCGGGCGAGAAGGTCACGGCGGTGTGCGAACCGGCCCATTTCAGGAACGTCGGCTTCTGTTCCGCGATGCGGGCGAACCACAGGGCGGCCCCGCCATAGGTCGAGGTGGCGATGCGTCGCCCCTTCGGCTCGAACGCCACGCCCGAGACGGTGCGCTCATGCTGGAAGTCGCGGCGGAAGCCGGCGTCCTTCGCATCCAGCACGGTCAGGGTCTTGCCGGCGGTGAAGGCGATCAGGCCGCTCCCGGCCGAGGCGTCGACGGCGTCGATCCACTGGCCCCTGCCGCTGGTGGCCAGCACCCCGGCGTCGGTGCGCCGGTGCCAGACCAGGCGGCCGTCGTCGCCGCCCGTGACCACGCCGTCGCCGCAGGGGTGGGCGACGGCGCACAGGATCGCTCCGTCATGGGCGGCGCTGAACTCGCCGCCCTCGAAGCGGACCGAGCCGTCGCCGAGGGCGAAGATCGCGCCCGTGTCGTCGAACACGGCGGCGGTGATCTGGGCGTCGAAGGCGGAGGTCTTCATGACGGACGGTTTTCGCCGAAACCCGCGCCGGCGTCGGAGGGTTCGCACCGGATCAGTCGGGAGTCCGCCACCGCGGCCTGACGGTGGATGACCGCGGCCTGGTACTCGGGGTCGCGCAGCATCGTCAGGAAGGCCTCGCCGCTGGGGTAGGCGGCAATGAAGGCCAGGTCCCACGCTTCGTCGGCGGGGCCGATCAGGGTCTGTTCGGGGCGGCCCAGCCAGACCTGGCGACCGCCTGAGCGGGCGAACGGCGGCGCGGCGGCGCGGCCGTAGGCGGCATAGGCCCGGGCGCCGGTCCGGGCTTCGGAATGGCCGGGATGATCGGCGGGATAGTCGGCCGTTTCACGGAAGCGCAGCAGGTTGATCATGGCGATCGGCCGGTCCAGCGGGAGGTCGCGGAAGACCGCCATGGCCTCGCGCGTCGGATCGACAAAGCCGGTCATGCGGCGCAGCTCTCGAACCCGGCCCTCAGCGCGGCCTCGTCGAGGTCGCGGCCGATGAAGACCGCGCGGGACCAGCGGCGCTCGTTGGCGCCCCATGGCTTCTGCAGGTCGCCCTCGAGGATCATGTGCACGGCCTGGAAGACGAGGCGGCGGTCCTCGCCGTGGACGTCGATGATGCCCTTGGCGCGCAGGATGTTCTGGCCCTGCTCGCCCAGCAGCCGGTCCAGCCAGGCGGTGAATTTGGTCCCGTCCATCGGCCGTTCGAGCGACAGGGAAATCCCCTTGATGTCGTCCTCGTGGGCATGGCCGCGCGCGCCCTGGGAAGGGCCGTGGTCGTGATCGTGATGGTCGTGGCCGCAGTGTTCGTCGTGGACGTGGCCGGCCTCGCCGTGGGCGGGGTTGGCGAACTCCGGATTGATGTCGAGGATCCGGCCGAGGTCGAAACCGCCGAGGCCCAGCACCTGATCAAGCGGCACATTGGCGCGCTCGGCGCGGGTGATGGGGGCCAGCGGGTTGAGCTTGCGCAGGCGGCGCTCGACCTCGACCAGCTCCGCCTCGCTGACGAGGTCGGTCTTGTTGAGGATGATGCGGTCGGCGAAGGCGACCTGCTCGCGCGCCTCCTTCGAATCATCGAGGCGGGCCATGACGTGTTTGGCGTCAACCAGGGCCGTGACGCTGTCCAGCTGCGTCTTCGCCTTGACGTCCTCGTCGACGAAGAAGGTCTGGGCCACGGGGCCGGGGTCGGCCAGGCCAGTGGTCTCGACGATGATGGCGTCGAAGGCGGGCTTTCCGGGACGCTGGCGCTTCATCAGGCCGGCGACGACGCGGATCAGATCGCCGCGCACGGTGCAGCAGACGCAGCCGTTGTTCATCTCGAACACATCCTCGTCGGCGCCGACGACCAGGTCGTTGTCGATGCCTATCTCGCCGAACTCATTGACGATGACGGCGTAGCGCTTGCCGTGGTCCTCGCTGAGGATGCGGTTCAGCAGGGTGGTCTTGCCGGCGCCGAGATAGCCGGTGAGCACGGTGACGGGGATGCGATCGGTCATGGGGCGCTAGATGGAGGGTGGGGCGGAGTTTGTGAAGGAGGGATGAGGGAACAGGGATGAGGCATAAGAGCGTCGAACAGGGGAAGGCCGCGGCTCGCACACCCATCCCTCATCCCTAATCCCTCATCCCTGTCACCCGCTCCTAGCAGGCCGGGCAATCGGGGAGGGGAGCCGCTTCCAGCTGCAAGGTCGAATGGCCGATTCCAAACCGCCTGCGGATCAGGGCATGCGCCTCTTCCAGCAGGGCGGCGGAGTCCGCGCGATCGTGACACAGGTGGGCGGTCAGGGCCGTCTCGGTGGTCGACAGGCCCCAGACGTGCAGGTCGTGGACGGCGGTGACGCCGGTCAGGCCGAGGAGGACGTCCCGCACCGCCTCGACATCCACGCCGCGGGGGGCGGCGTCGATCGCCAGATTGACCGAGTCCTTCAGCAGGCCCCAGGCGCCGATCAGAATGACGGCGACGATCAGGATGCTGACCAGCGGATCGATCACCGACCAGCCGGTCATCCATATGATCCCGCCCGCGATGACCACGCCAATGGACACGGCGGCGTCGGCCATCATGTGCAGATATGCGCCGCGGGCGTTCAGATCGCTGTGTCGATCGCGCATGAACAGCAGGGCGGTGCCCAGGTTGATGACAAAGCCGATCGCCGCAACGCCCATGATCAGGCCGGACATCACCGGAGCCGGTTCCGCCAGCCGACGCACGGCTTCGAAGGCGATGGCCCCGCAGGCGAAGATCAGCAGAAGGGCGTTGGCGAGGGCCGCCAGCACCGTGGCCTTGCCATAGCCGTAGGTCTTGCGCGGTCCGCTCGCGCGTCGCACCAGCCAGGCCGCGCCGCCGGCCATGGCCAGACCCAGCACGTCGGAAAGATTGTGCCCCGCATCGGCCATCAGGGCGGTGGAGCCGCTGAACACCCCGGCCCCGAACTCGACGCCGACAAAGATCAGATTGACGATCAGGCCGACGGCGTAGCGCCAGTCGCCCGTATCGACCGGGCCGTGATGGCGCCCGCCCGGATCATGGGCGTGGCTGTGCCCGTGATCATGACCGGCATGGTCATGGCCGGACCCGTCGTGTGCGTGATCATGACCGTGCGCCATGAAGAGCCTCTAGGCTCCCCTCGTTGTCGGGTCAACGAGCCGGACCTGTAAGTTATTGATTGTAAATGTATAACCTATCATCGCCTAGTGCTGCCGCAAGATGATGAGAAGGCCGATCAGGATCAGGGCGAGGCCGAGGACGATGCCTTCATACCGGGCCCAGCGCTCCAGCCGCAGCACCGACCAGCCGGCGCGGGCCAGAACGGTGAACAGCGCCATGCCCAGAATCGTGCCCGCAGCGAAGGCCAGGGTCAGCAAGGCCAGCACCAGCGGCCCTTCCGTCGCCTGCGACAGATAGATCGGCAACAGCACCTCGCCCGGGGAGATCGCCATCAACGCCACCAGCCCCCAGAAGGCGGCGGCGTGGGACACGGTCGGCTCGGACAGGGCCAGCGACGGGCCGCCGGCCATGATCGCCGGGCGCAGCAGGGCCCGGCCGAGGTAGAAGGCCCCGAACAGGAACAGGAGGCCGGCGGACAGGCTGGGCAACAGGCCGGAGATCCATTGATCCATGGCGAGCCCGGCCGCCACGATCAGGCCTCCGACGATGGCGGTGGTGGCGATGTGGGCCAGCCCCGCCGTGG
Organism: Brevundimonas sp.; assembly: GCF_051860745.1. Taxonomy (GTDB): domain Bacteria; phylum Pseudomonadota; class Alphaproteobacteria; order Caulobacterales; family Caulobacteraceae; genus Brevundimonas. The sequence continues at coordinate 284,134 of NZ_JBHYDN010000004.1, read as the reverse complement.
TCACGGCGGCCAGCACCTGCGGCAGGGTCCAGCGCTGGCCCCGGCCGACCAGAACAAAGGGCAACCAGTGGGTCGGCAGGGCGGCGTGCAGGAAGGCCGTGGCGAAGCCGGCGCCCAGCATGGACAGCAGGATGGGTTGCTGGAGGTCGGACGGCGTCATTATCGGCCCTCATAGAATGTTATCTTATAACAGTCCAGAGAGGGTGTGCGGTTCCGCCTCGCGATTGGTCGGCCCCCGTTTTTTCGCCCGTCCGCGTTGACTCGGACACCCCTCTGCGTCTATGTCGCCGCTCTTCGCCCGAGGGGGTCCCCCGTCGGGCTTATTCTTTTTGCGTTTCGCTGAGGCTTCAACATGTACGCGGTGATCAAGACCGGCGGCAAACAGTACCGGGTTCAACCGGGCGACGTCATCGTGGTCGAGAAGCTCGACGGCGAGGCCGGCTCGAATGTTTCGTTCGGCGACGTCCTGATGCTGGGCGGCGACAAGGGCGTGACCCTGGGCGCCCCCCTGATCGCGGGCGCCGCGGTCGCCGCGACCCTGGTCGAAACCCGCAAGGGTGAGAAGATCAAGATCTTCAAGAAGACCCGCCGTCAGGGCTATCGCCGCACCAACGGCCATCGCCAGATGGAATCGGTCCTGCGCATCACCGGTATCGACGGCGCCGGCGAGAAGGCCAAATGGGACGGCGAGACCTCGCTGATGACCAAGGCCGAGATGAACCTGCGCGCCCGTGGCCTGGCCCCGCGCGTTGAAGCGACCGAGGTCAAGGCCAAGCCGGCGAAGTCGCCCAAGGTCATCGACACCGCGCCGACGGCTGAAGTCGCTGCTGACGCTCCGGTCGCCGCCAAGAAGGCTCCGGCCAAGAAGGCTCCGGCCAACAAGGCCGCGCCCAAGGCGAAGCCCGCCTCCACCGACGAAGCGTAAGAACAGTTAGAGACAGGGAGCAGACCTATGGCTCACAAGAAATCCGGTGGTTCGTCGCGTAACGGTCGCGACTCTCATTCCAAGCGCCTCGGCGTGAAGAAGTTCGGCGGCGAGAACGTTCTGGCCGGCAACATCCTCGTCCGTCAGCGCGGCACCACCTTCCACCCGGGTGACAACGTCGGCCTTGGCCGCGACCACACCCTGTTCGCGACCGCTCACGGCGCCGTGAAATTCACCAAGAAGGCGAACGGCCGTTGTTACGTGTCGATTCTCCCGGCCACCGAACAGGCCATGGCCGCCGAGTAGCGCGAAGACCGACTAGCACCCGGATCGCGCATGGCTCGAGAGCCGCGATCCGGACCAGGGACAAGTTTCCGCGGGGAGTCTGGATCACCAGGCTCCCCGTTTTCGTTTCCCCGCCTCGACGCCGCCCGAGCCCTCCAAGGAGGCGGCAGATCGAACGAGGCTTGCGTGATGTGCGCGATCGAACCCTCTCCCGTCGTCGAGACGCGGCGTCTGGTCCTGCGCTCGCCCGGCGCCCAGGACATCCCCCGGCTGGCGGCCTTCGCCAATGATCCGTCGATCGCGCGCATGACCCTGCGCATGCCGCACCCCTACGGGGTCGAGGACGCCGAGGAATTCGTGCTGAAGGTGGCGGTGCAGGATCCGGCGCGGGCGCGGACCTTCCTGATCGAACACGAGGACCATGGCCCGGTCGGCGTCATCGGTCTGTTCGAGGACGCCGATCCGGCGCCCGAGGTCGGCTACTGGATAGCCCGCCCGTTCTGGGGCCGGGGCTTCGCCACCGAGGCGCTTCAGGGGGCGACGGCCTGGGCGTCGAAGGCATGGAAGCGCCGCGCCCTGATGGCGGGTCATTTCAGCGACAATCCGGCGTCAGGCCGGGTGCTGGAGAAGGCGGGCTTCCTCTACACGGGTGAGGTGCGCCGGGGTTTCAGCCGCGCGCGCGGCGCCGAGGCGGAGACCCGCCGGATGGTGTGGCTGGCGTGAGTGAACTCTTCTGTCCGCTCATCCCGGCGAAAGCCGGGACCCAGTCCTGTCCAGCTTGACGCCGGAGTTTCAGGACTGGCGTGCCGGCTTAATCCGGGCGGATTGATCACCCAAAGCACTGGGTCCCGGCTTTCGCCGGGATGAGCGGAAAATTGAGTTAACCGAACAGCGTCGGCCCGAAGATGGCGGCCATGGCGATGGCGCCGCCGGCTACGGCGACGATCGCGCCGGCGATGAAGGCCGCCCAGGTGCGGGCGGCGCGCTGACGCCGCAGGCCGCTGGTCTTGACTGATCGCAGCATGACGCCGGGCTTGGGTCCGAAGACTTCCGAACCGGAAATATTGTGCTGGGACATGTACGCGCTCCCTGATCCACCGCCCCTTGCGGGTCGCGGCCACCGAAGCGGGTCGGACAAGGCCAAACAATGGCGAACAGCGGTTATCCACCGATCCGTGATCGAATGAACGACGTTAGCGCCGCCGCAGCGGCCTCAGGGCCTCAGCCGCAGTAGACCAGCCGCCCGCTGTAGGCGCGGTAATAGCCGGTGTGGGGGTCGTAAGAACGGTAGTTGGCCCGGCACCAGTCGGCGCGCGACCCGTAGCCGCTGTTGTCTCCGCCATAGCCGCCGCTGTAACCGCCATAGCTCACGCCGCCGCCGGGATAGACGTGGTCGGGCCGGCCATAGGCGCCGTGATAGGTCGTCGAACCCTGGGCATGGCCATAGTTGTAGGCCGAGCCATAGCCTCGACGGTTGCCGTAGCCATACCGGCCGTGCCCGTAACCGTCGCGGCCATAGCCCGCCAGTTCGCGATAGTTGCGCCGCGCCTGCGGGCTGGCCTGACGGCGCTGGTCGCGCCAGCGGGCTCCGCAGTCATTGCGGTTCGCGTCCCAGAACTGATCGCAGCGGAAGTCGCCCGGCCGGTCCAGCTGGCTGCGCCAGTCGAAATTCGACGGCGCCGCGTTGGAGCGGCGGGAGCCGTAGCTGTCGCCCCGGGACCGCTGGTCATAGCCGCTGTCATACGAGCGATAGCTGTCGCCGCCCTGATAGCCGGTGTCATAGGTTCCGCCCCACGACTGGGCGGCGGCGGGAACGGCGGACAGGCTCAGGCCGGCGACGGCGATCAGGGCGAGACGGAACATGGTTAACTCTCCGAAGCGGCCAGATACGCGGCCCCAAAGACAACAGGCACTGGCAGGCGAGGCGATTACAGGGTGACGGACACGCGTCCGCCGCGGGTGCCGATGTGCCGCATCAGAACGATGCGGTCGCCACCGGCGCTGACCGGAGCAATGATGAACCAGTCGCCATCCGGGAGTCCCGAGAATTCGAACCGGCCGTTCTGGCACGTGGTGGAACGGACGAATGAGCGATAGTCGGCGTTGGGGTCGGGCACCGTGCGTGCGCGCACCACGGCCTCGGGAATGGCCGCCCGGTCGGTCGATCCGTACAGGGTCTGGAACCGGGCGCGGGTGTAGGGCGTGTCGGGGGTCAGGGCCACCGAGCCGGTGCAGTCGAAAGACTGGCCGTCGCGGCTGAAGGCCACGCGGCCGTCGATTGACCCGCGCCCCGATCCGGCCGACCAGGCGAAATCGCCGGCGCGGAAGGCGGCGGAGGGCCGCGGGCCGAAGCCGGAATCGTTCATGGGAACGGTCTCGCAGGCCGCCAGCGAGGCGGCGACAGCGGCGACAGCGATCAGATGGCGGGCGGACATGCAGGCTCTCTCCGTCAGGGGTGCGGGTAGAACGTCCCGATCAGACGCTCAACGCCGTCATAAGGTCAAGGTTGCGGCGCGTCGGGCCGTGGGCCAAAAGCGCGCATCAAGCCAGCGAAAGACCGGCTATAGGGTAGGTCCATGACAGTCACGTTTGACGACATTCTGGCGGCGCGGGACCGCATCGCCGGCCAGGTCGACCGCACCCCGGTGCGCTATTCGCGGCGACTGTCGCAGCTGACCGGCGCCGAGGTCTGGGTCAAGTTCGACAACCTGCATTTCACCGGCAGTTTCAAGGAACGCGGCGCCCTGAACCGGCTGCTGCAACTGACGCCGGACGAGCGAAAGCGCGGCGTGGTGGCGGCCAGCGCCGGCAACCACGCCCAGGCCTTGGCTTTTCACGGCGCCCGGCTGGGCGTGCCCGTGACCATCGTCATGCCCGAGGGCACCCCCTTCGTGAAGGCGGACGGCACGCGGGCGCACGGGGCCACCGTGGTCATCAAGGGTCTGGACTTCACCGGCTCGACTGAAGAGGCCCACCGGCTGCGCGACGAGAAGGGTTTCGTCTTCGTCTCGGCCTTCGATGACGAGGGCATCATCGCCGGTCAGGGCGTTTGCGGCCTGGAGTTCATGGAGGATGCGCCCGAGCTCGATGTCCTGATCATTCCCATCGGCGGCGGCGGTCTGATCGCCGGCTCGGCCATCGCGGCCAAGGCGATGAAGCCGGATATCCGCATCTTCGGCGTCGAGGCGGCCATGTATCCGTCCTTTACGGCGCGGCGCGAGGGGCGACCGCCGAAATGCGGGGGCCAGACCATCGCCGAGGGCATCGCCATCAAGGCCGTGGGCGAAATCCCTTTCGCCCTGGCCGATCCGTTGGTCGAAGAAGTTCTGGTCGTCGAGGAGGCCGACTTCGAAAAGGGCGTCGCCTTTCTGGCCATGATGGAGAAGACAGTGGCAGAGGGCGCAGGGGCTGGCGGATTGGCCGCCCTTTTGGCTTATCCGGACAAGTTCCGGGGCCTGAAGGTCGGCATCGAGCTGACCGGCGGGAATATCGATTCGCGCATGCTGGCCGTGGTCCTGAACCGCGAGCTGGTGCGCGAGAAGAAGATGATCGTCTATCGCATCCTGGGCGACGACCGCCCGGGAATGCTGTCCAAGATGAGCGCCGTGATCGGCGGCCTGGGCGGCAATATCATCGACGTGGTGCACAACCGGCTGGCGCTGGACGTGCCGGCCAAGGGCGCGGAGTTCGACATCATGGTCGAGACCCGCGGCGAGGCTCACGCCATCGAAATCAGACACGGACTGGAAGAGGCGGGATATGAATTACGGATGGGCTAGGGGCGCGTCGGCGCTGGCGATGATCGCAGTCCTGGCCGGGCCGCTCGCCGCCTGTGATCGCGCACCCGCGGCGCCGGACGAGACGGCGGCGCAGAACCTGCGCGCGGCCGAATTCTTCCTGACTTCCAACGCCCGGGTGGAGGGCGTGCAGACCCTGCCGTCCGGCGTCCAGTACAAGGTGGTGCGCTCGGGCCCGCCTGGAGGCGAGCGCCCGGACCGCAATGATCTCGTCCGGGTCGACTATGAAGGCACCCTGACCGACGGGACCGTGTTCGACAGCTCCTTCCAGGCCGGCCAGCCGGCGGTGTTCACGGTCAGCGACGTGGTGCCCGGCTGGACCGAGGTTCTGCAGCAGATGCGGGTCGGGGATGAATGGATCGTCTATCTGCCGCCCGCCCTGGGATATGGGGAGCAAGGCCGGCCAGGCATTCCGCCGAACGCGGTGATGGTGTTCCGCCTCAAGCTGCTGGATATCGCGCGGGCTCCGGGCGGCGACCGCGGCGGGGCGATCGCGCAGGGGTAGGGAGTCAGCGTCTCCCTCCCCTTCATGGGGAGGGACGGCGGAGCGAAGCGGAGCCCGGGTGGGGAACGCCAGTCCCACGCCGCCGGCGCCCGGCTTCGCAATTCCCCACCCTGTCGCCGCTGCGCGCCGACATCCCTCCCCATGAAGGGGAGGGAGAACGCGCGCTATTCTGCCCGCAGTCTTCCCACCGCCCATTCCGCCGCGTCCCGCACCACGGCGTCCGGGTCGTCCAGCAATCGTTCAGCGGCGGGGACCAGTGCCGGGTCCCCGCTGTTGCCGATGGCGTACAGGACATTGCGCACGAACCGGTCGCGACCGATCCGCTTGACCGGGCTCTTCGCGAACAGCGAGCGGAAGGCGGCGTCGTCAAGGGCGACCAGGTCGGCCAGCCGGGGCGAGACCAGCGCCTCGCGCGCCTGCACCCGCGATTCCTGCGATGCGGCGGCGAATTTGTTCCACGGACAGACCGCCAGACAGTCGTCACAGCCATAGATGCGGCTGCCTGTCGCGGTGCGGAACTCGACCGGCCAGGGACCCGCGAACTCGATAGTCAGATAGGACAGGCACCGCCGCGCATCGAGCTGGAACGGGGCCGGGAAGGCGTTGGTCGGGCAAATATCCAGACAGGCGGTGCAGGTCCCGCAGTGCTCGCCCTCGGGCGCGTCCGGCTCGAATTCGGCGGCGCTGAGGATGACGCCGAGAAACAGCCAGTTGCCGTGGGTGCGGCTGAGCAGGTTGGTGTGTTTGCCCTGCCAGCCGAGGCCGGCGCGCTGGGCCAGCGGCTTCTCCATCAGGGGGGCGGTGTCGACGAAGACCTTGACGTCCTGACCCGTGCGGGCGGCGATCTGGCCCGCCAGCGTCTTCAGCCGGCCCTTGATGACCTCGTGATAGTCGTCGCCCCGCGCATAGACCGAAATATAGCCCGCGGAACGGTCTTCCATTTCGGGCAGGGGGTCGTGGTCGGGGCCGTAGTTGAGGCCCAGCACGATCGCGGTCCGGGCGCCGTCCCACATGGCGGTGGGGTGGGCGCGGCGCTCCAGCGTCGTCTCCATCCAGCCCATGTCGCCATGCCGCCCCGCCTCGACGAAATGCGCCAGCCGTTCGCCGGCGCTCCACGGCTCGGAGGCCGAGGCGAACCGGCAGATGTCGAAGCCAAGGGCGGCGGCCTGTTCGCGGATCTGGTCCTTTTCCACGTCCGTCATCCTCGGGCGTGTCCCGAGGACCCATCCGGGCAGCGACTATGACGGCGGGGTTGAATCACAAAAGGAAGACCGGCGGCTGGGTTCGTTCTGGCTCCTACCATGGGTCGTCCGGACAAGCCCGAGGATGACGGAGATTAGTTGAGCTCAGAAGTCGAGATCCCGATACCAGGCCGAGGCGTGGACGCCCGGAAAGCGGTCGCTCAGCAAAGGCCGGAAGGAGGGCCGCGACTTCAGCTTCATGTACCAGGTCTTGAGACCCGGATACGACGCCCAGGACACCTCGCCGAAATAGTCCAGCACCGAGAGATGGGCGGCGGCGACGATGTCGGCCTGGCTGATGCGGCGGCCGGCCAGGGCGTCGCGTTGGGCCAACAGGCCTTCCATCATCGCCAGATGGGACTTGAGCGCCTCGCGCCCGGCACGCAGGGCGCGGGCCTCGGGAGGGCCAAGACGGAGCAGGGGCTTTTCCATCCGCTCATGCAGCAGGACGGCGTTGACCTCGTCGGTGAAACGGCGGTCGAACCATGCCAGCAGTCGCCGCACCTCCGCCCGTTCGGCGGCGTCGGCGGGCAGCAGCAGGGACTCAGTCGTCCGCTCCTCCAGCCAGCCCAGAATGGCGGCGGGTTCGCACAGGGTCAGGGGGCGTCCGCCGGCGTCGGCGATCTGGAGCACGGGCGGCATGCCCGACGGGTTCAGCGTCGCGACCGGGCAGCCGTCCTCCCACGGGCGGACCGGGGTTTCCGAAAACTCGATCCGCGCTTCGCCCAGCGCCAGGCGCACGGCGCGCGAGCCCGGATCGAAGGCGAAATGATAGAGGACGCAGGCCGACATGGCGCTGTCTTGCACGCGAGGGCGTTAAGTCCGCGTTAGCTGTCTTTGGTTTGGCCTACCGCGCTTTGCTCTACTTGAGGCCGGGTTAGTTGGCCTACTCCGCTTCGCGCTATTTGAGGCCGTCTTGCCCACCCTCGACGACCGCGGGCTCGTGACGTTCGGCCCGGCCGCGGGGATCGGGATGGATCAGGATATCCGCGCGAGGAAAGGCGGCCAGCAGGCGGTTCTCGGCCTCCACGACAATGGCGTGGGCGGCGTCCAGGGTCAGGCTCGGCTCAAGATCGACGTGCATCTGGATCATGATCGCCGGGCCGGCCATCCGCGTGCGCAGCTGGTGCACGCCCGAGATGCGGGGATCGGCCAGGACGGCGGTGGTGATGGCGATGCGGTCCGCGTCGGGCACGGCCTTGTCGACCAGATGGTCGGCGGCGGTCTTCAGGACAGCCAGCGCCCCCCAGAACAGCCAGACCGCGACGACCAGCCCGGCCGCGGCGTCCAGACCCGGAGCGGCCAGGAAGGTCCCGGAGATCACTCCGATCAGCACGACGCCATTGGCGGCCAGGTCGCCGGCGTAGTGGGCGCGGTCGGCCGCGACCGCCATGGAGCCGCTCTGGCGCATGGCGCGGCCCTGCATCCAGACCAGCCAACCGGTCAGGGCGATCGAGATCAGAATGGCCAGGACGCCCCAGTAGCCCGAGGTGACGGGCCGGGGATCGAAGATGCGCTGAACCGCCTCCCAGCCGATGAAGAGGGCCGAGGCGAAGACCAGCCCCGCCTGGACCAGTGCGGCCAGGGCCTCGCCCTTGCCATGACCGTAGCGATGGTCTTCGTCAGCGGGCGTGGCGGCCCAGCGGACGGCGAAGAACACGCCGAGCGACGCCACAAGGTCGAGGGCCGAATCGGCCAGCGAGGCCAAAATCGACACCGAGCCGGAGGCGCCAAGGGCGAAGGCCTTGAGTGCGATCAGCACCACCGCGACCCCGACCGACAGGCGGGTCACGGCGCGGGTCACGGCGTGACCGTCGGCGTGGATATCGTTGGCGGCGGCGGCGGACGTCATTGACGCCTTGTCGCGGAAAGCCCGCTCCCTGCCAAGGCCAGTCTGATCAGCCTGTTAGCGGGATCGTCACGAAACCGCCCCATCATGGGAGCCCGATAGGGGCAGGAGCCTGACGCTCCCTGCGGAGGTTGCGACCTGGAACCTGCAGACCCAGCAATAGAGGTCGTCCGCTGGATCGGACGTGGCGAGGCCCTGGCCCGGCTCGGGGTCAAGACCCAGACCCTCTATGCCTATGTCAGCCGGGGCCGCATCGCCGCCCGACCTGATCCGTCAGACCCGCGCCGCAGTCTCTATGCCGTTCAGGACATCGCCCGGCTGAGCGGCGAGACGGTGGATGACGACGAGCAGGCCGCCCAGCGGCGCATCCCGCGCGTGGCCAGCCGGGGGGAGGCCGAAGTCTCGTCATCCCTGTCCGTGATCGCCGGGGGACGGCTGTTCTATCGCGGACTGGACGCGGCCCAGCTGGCCGAGACGGCGACGCTGGAAGATGTGGCCCGCCGCCTGTGGGACGCCCGGTCGGCCAATCCCTTCGCCGAGATACGGCCGCGTGTCGGCGCCGTCCCCGGCGGCTCAATCCGGGCCCGATTGTTCGCGGCCCTCGCCCGCCGGGCCGAGGAGGACGCCGACCCCAAGGCCCGCACGGTCGAGACCCTGCGGCTGGAATGCGCGCGGGTGCTGGACGAGGCGGTGGACGCCGCCGCCGGATCGGGTCCGCGCCTGTTTCTGCATCAGCGGCTGGCGCGGTCCTGGAAGACGCCTGACCGCGACGCCCACCTGATCCGCCGCGCGCTCGTGCTGTCGGCGGACAATGAAATGAATGCGGCGGTGCTGGCCACGCGTGCGGCGGCGGACGGCGGCGCGGCTCCGGCGGCGGCGGCCTTCGCCGGACTGCTGACCCTGACCGGCTCCGATACGATGGCCGAGCTGACGCGAGCCTCGGACTGGGTCATCGCGGTGCGCCGTCAGGCCACGGACGCGGCGCGCAGGGCCCACGCCGCCGGCGGGCTGGCGGGTTTCGGCAGCGCCGACTATCCGGCGGGCGATCCGCGGGCCTCCGCCCTGCTGAACGCGGCGGACCTGCCGTCCGACCTGTCCCGCGCGGTGCAGGAGGGCGAGGCGGCGACCGGTCGGCCGGCGAATTTCGGCCTGGCGCTGGCGGTCATCGCCCGGCGTCTCGAACTGCCGCGTGACGCCGCCGGAGACCTGCTGTTGCTGGGCCGGCTGGCCGGGATGTTGGGCCATGCGCTGGATCAGTCGACGAATGGCTCGCCTATCCGGGCGCGGCTGCGCTATGTGGGACCCGAACCGGGCGCGCATTGACGGCCCTTAGTCTTCGGGGGCGTGCGTGGCGGACTGGATTGCGGCGATCATTCTGGGCCTGGTCGAGGGCCTAACCGAGTTCATCCCGGTGTCCTCGACGGGACATCTGCTGCTGGTCAAGGAAGCCCTCGGATTATCCAACACGCCTTGGGACACCTTCATCGTCATGATCCAGCTGGGAGCCATCCTGGCGGTGGTGGCGGTCTATTTCGCCCGGCTGTGGAAGGTGTTGCTGGGCTTGCCGGGCAAGGACCCTGCAGCGAGGCGTTTCGCCATTTCCGTGTTGCTGGCCTTTTTCCCCTCCGCGGTGCTGGGTCTGCTGTTTCACGACTTCATCAAGGACGTGCTGTTCAACACGACCATCGTCTGCGTCACCCTGATTGTCGGCGGTATTGCCCTGATCGTGCTGGAGCGCTGGTCTGATGCGGGGACGATGGGTCTGCGCCGCGTGGTCAGGAACGGAGTCGAGACCCTTGAACAGCGCGAGCTGACCGAGGATGCGATGAAGTTGTCATGGAAGACGGCGCTCGGCATCGGCCTGTGGCAATGTCTGTCCATCATTCCGGGCGTGTCGCGCAGCGGCGCGACGATCGTCGGCGGACTGCTGCTGGGCGTCGACAAGAAGGCGGCGGCCGAGTTCTCGTTCTTTCTGGCCATCCCGACCATGGTCGGGGCCTTCGCCCTCGACTTCTGGGAGAGCCGGGAGATGATCACGGGCGACGTCGCCGGCCTGATCGCGATCGGATTCGTGGTGTCCTTCATCAGCGGCCTGTTCGTGGTCCGCTTCCTGGTGGATTTCGTGGGCCGCTACGGCTTCGCGCCGTTCTCGGCGTGGCGCATCCTGGTCGGCACCGTCGGCCTGCTGGCGATCTGGCTCTACTGAGCCTTCAGGTCGCCGGAGCCTCCGCGAACTGCCCGCCACGCCGATAGCGCCAAAGGTAGGACGAGGCTATGGCCTCGATGCCCGTGGGTTCGATGCCCAGGGCGGCGAGGCCCTCCGCGCCGTCGGCGACGACATTGTCGCTCTCCAGCAGCACCACCTGATCGCGGGTCAGCACCGGGGCGATTCCGACCATCGCGGTCAGCTGGGCCATGGAGCCTATGGCTCTCGCCGCGAAGAACGGCAGGGGGATGAGGCCGAAGCTGCGATAGGTCTCGCGCCGGATCAGCTTCAGCACGTCCTCGAAGGTCATCACCGCCGGTCCGCCCAGTTCGAAGGTGCGGCCCGCGGCCTCAGGCGCAACCGTCGCGCGGGCGATGGCCTCGGCCACGTCGGCGACATAGACCGGCTGGAATTTCGTCTGACCGCCGCCGATCAGCGGCAGGGCCGGGGCCATGGAGGCCAGGGCGGCGAAGCGGTTCAGGAAGTCGTCGCCGGCGCCGAAGACAATGGACGGACGGATCACCACGGCGTCCGGCTTGACCTCGCGCACCGCCATCTCGGCCGCGGCCTTGGACAGGGCGTAGTCCGAGCGGCTTTCCGGATTGGCGCCGATGGCCGACACCTGGACCAGACGGCCGACGCCGCCGGCGGCGCAGGCTTCGGCGATGTTGCGGGAGGCCTCGACGTGCATGGCGTGGAAGGTGCGCCGGCCCGATTCGTACAGAATCCCGACCAGATTGATTGCGGCATCGGCGCCGCGCAGGGCGGCCTCGACATCCTCCGGCCGGGTCACGTCGCAGCGGACCGACTGGAGCTGGCCGACCTGACCCGAGGTCTGGAGCTTCCAGGCCCGGTCGGGACGGCGGCACGCGATGCGCACGCGCCAGCCGCGCCGCGCCAGCGCCTGGACCACCTGGCTGCCGACGAAACCGGAACCGCCGAAGACGGTGACAAGGCCGGGGGCGACTTCGTTCATGACAGGCTCCGGGAGGCGACGGCGTGAGGGCGGGAAACCCTCGACGCGCCGGGGATTAGACGATGGCCGCGGCGCTCGCAACGCAAAGGCCGCAAATCCCTGTTGACCGGCCCCGGACCCTGCCTTAAGGGTCCGCGCCTTCCGGGCGAAACGTGTGCAAGCGCGAAACGTCTGGGCCCAGGTGGCGGAATTGGTAGACGCGCTGGCTTCAGGTGCCAGTGATAGAAATGTCGTGGAGGTTCGAGTCCTCTCCTGGGCACCATCTTTTGAACGGCGCCGTATCCCAGCGATACGGCGCCGTTTGTTTTTGGGCATGGTTGCGCCCTATCGCGCCGGACGCGGTCCGACGCTACTTGAGGACGCCCTATCGCCTCGCGCGCGGCGCTCGGCTACTTGAGGGTGACGCTTTCTCTCGCCGAACGAGTCGCTGAACCGCATGACGATCCATTTCCACGAAGGCGACCTGCCTGACGGCCTCGATCTCGGCCCCGAGGTCGCTATCGATTCCGAGACCATGGGGCTGCGCTTCCGCCGCGATCCGTTGTGTGTGGTCCAGCTGTCGGCCGGCGACGGCGACGCCCATGTCGTGCGCATGAACCGCCCGGGCTATGACTGCCCGAACCTGAAGCGGTTGCTGACCGATCCCGGCGTGCTGAAGCTGTTCCACTTCGGCCGGTTCGACATCGGCATGTTCCAGCTGCACCTCGGGGTCGAGACCCGTCCGGTCTATTGCACCAAGATCGCCTCGAAACTGGCCCGCACCTACACGGATCGCCACGGTCTGAAGGACGTGGTGCGCGAACTGGTCGGGGTCGATCTGTCCAAGGCGCAGCAGTCCAGCGACTGGGGCGCGGCGGAGCTGTCGCCGGCCCAGCTGGAATACGCCGCCTCCGACGTGCTGTACCTTCATGCGGCGAAGGCGCGGCTGGACGAGATTCTGGCGCGCGAGGGCCGGGCGGAGCTGGCCCGCCAATGTTTCGACTTCCTGCCCACCCGCTCGGCTCTCGACCTGGCCGGCTGGGATGAGATGGACGTCTTCGCGCACAGCTGATGACCGATCCCGCCGACATCCATGCGCATCAGGACGAGGCCCGCGTCGCCGCGACGGCCAAGGCCTTCCGCGCGCGGTCGCGGCGGGTTCATCTGCTGCGCCGGATCCTGCCGGTGGCCATCATCGTACTGGCCGGCGGCACGGTCGGCTGGATCGTGCTGCGCAGCGTCATGTCCGACGTCGAGCGCAAGGCCGGGACCAGCCGCGAAATTCGCCTCGATACGTTGAGATTCCACGGCCAGGACGCCGCGGGCCGCAGCTTCGTCATCGGGGCCAAGGGGGCTGTGCGCGATCCGGACACGGGCCGCTACCGACTGGTGGGTCCGGCGCTGCGGCTGAATCTGGGCGGCCGCAGGGTGACCACCCTGACCGCCGACGGCGGGGTCTATGACGAGGCCGGCAAGACCGTGACCATCGGTCCCAACGTGCGGATTTCCGACGGCGGCTCAGGCTTTACGCTGGTGACGCCCGAGGCTGTGGTCGACACTTCAACCGGCATTGTGACCGGGAACAAGGGCGTCCAGGGTTCCGGCCCGCTTGGAACCATCACCGCTTCGTCCTATGTGATCCATGAACAGGGCGAGCGCATCGAGTTCCGGGGCGCGGGCGAGAACAAGGTGCGCGGGACCATAAACCCCGCGAGGTCGAACGGATGAGCATGACCAGAACTCTGGGTATGGCGGTGATCGCGCTGACCGTGCTGGCGATGCCGGCGACCGGCGGAGCGCAGACGGCGCCGCCGGTCGCGCGCGCCGGCGGAGACGCAGTCTCGTTCGGCGCCGACGGCGGCGAATACACCTCGACGGGCATCGCCCTGCGTGGCCGGGCCGAAGTGGTGCAGGGATCGAACCGGCTGCGCGCCGACTCGATCAACGGCGCGATCGTCAGCGGCGACCTGACCCGGGTCGAGGCTTCGGGCAACGTCTATTTCGTCACGCCCGACCAGACCATTCGCGGCGACCGGGCGGTCTATACCCTCGCCAGCGACGAGGTTGTGGTGACCGGCGATGTGATCCTGACCCAGGGCCAGAACGTCCTGACCGGCGGCCGGCTGGTGTATAACACCCGCACCGAGTCGGCCCGCATGGAAGGCGGGGCCGGATCGAACGGCGGCCGCATTCGCGGCGTCTTCTACCCAGACAACAGCGGGAATTGAGCCCCGGCTCGGTCTGACCATTGGCGCGCAAGGAACTCTCAGCCCTCAATGTGATCGAGGCCCCGGCGATGCCGGCGGCCGAACCCGCGCGGATGACCGGCCTGCGCGTCGAACACATCGCCCGCTCATTCGGCCAGCGGCAGGTGGTGCGCGACGTCTCCCTGCACGTCGAGCGCGGTCAGGTCGCGGGTCTGCTCGGCCCCAACGGCGCCGGCAAGACCACCTGCTTCTACATGATCACTGGCCTGATCCCGCCCGACTCGGGCACGATCTGGCTGGACGGCGAGGACATCACGGCCCAGCCGATGTACCAGCGCGCCCGCATGGGTCTGGGCTATCTGGCGCAGGAGGCCTCGATCTTCCGCGGCATGACGGTCGAGCACAATGTCATGGCGGTGGTCGAACTGCATCACACTGGTCGCGCCGCCATAGCCGACGAAACCAGCCGGCTGCTGGAAGAGCTGCGCATCGACCACCTGCGCCACGCCCCGGCTGCGGGCCTGTCGGGCGGCGAGCGGCGGCGCTGCGAGATCGCCCGGGCGCTCGCCGGCAAGCCCAGCTTCATGCTGCTGGACGAACCCTTCGCCGGCATCGACCCCCTGGCCATCGCCGACATCCGCCAGGTCATCCGCTATCTGGCCGGCGAAGGCATCGGCGTCCTGATCACCGACCACAATGTGCGCGAGACGCTGGAGATCATCGACCACGCCTCGATCATCTCGGGCGGCTCGGTGCTGTTCGAGGGCAAGGCCGAGGACGTGATCCGCGACCCGGAAGTGCGCCGGGTCTATCTGGGCGACATGTACGGCTGAGTCACAGCCCTTCGAGACTTAACCGGCTGATCAGCACCGCCGCCCGTTGGGCCTGGCGCACCAGACTGTCCAGATCGACCCATTCGCCGTCGGCGTGCGCATTGCCGCCGGCGATGCCGAGGCCGCCCAGGGTGTCCACGTCCGCGGCCACAAAGCCGCTGTCGGCGGCGCCCCGCCGCGCCGGGTCGTATTCAGCCATCTCGGGCAGGCCGAGGTCGCGGTTTATGGCGTTCAACCGGGCCAGCAGGGCGCGGTTGCCCTCGGTCGGGGCCATGGGCGGATAGCCGTTCCCGGCGAAGACCAATTCGGCGCCCGTGCGCGGCAGGTGTTCGTCGACAATGGCCTGCATCCGGGTGCGGACGCGTTCGTCCTGTTCGCGGGTCAGGGTGCGCAGGTCGCCGCGCGCGATGGCCGTCGAGGCGACGATGTTGGTCTTGCCTGAGGCGGTGACATTGAACCCCTCGGCATCGATCGCGGCGGGCGTGCCGCCGGCGACGACCCCGACATTGTAGGTCAGGTTGGGCTCGGACAGTTCGCGGCGGAAGCCGTCGAGGATGCGGGCCAGCTCATAGATGGCGCCATAGCCCAGGGCGTCGTTGAACACACCGCTGGAATGACCGGTGCGGCCTGTCGTGGTCAGGGTCCAGTTGGAGGAGCTGCGCCGCGCGATCGTGCCGAAGTCGGCCTCGCCGTCGACGGCCAGGTTCTCGAACTCCAGCGCATAGGCCGCCGCGCGCCCGGCCTCGATCAGGTCGCGGCGGGCGATCGTCGCCGGCGATCCGATTCGCTCCTCGTCCCCGGTCAGGAAGACGGTGACATTGGCGTTCTCCAGCGTCCCGGCCGCCTGCATGGCCCGCAGGGCGGCGATTATCACCACCACCCCGCCCTTGTCGTCGCCGATGCCCGGTCCGACAGCGCGGGCGCCGTCGCGCTCGAAGCGCTGGAACGGGTTCTCAACCTCGAACACCGTGTCGAGGTGGCCGATCAGCAGGATGTTGCGGCCCCGGCCCTGACGGGTGGCGATCAGGTGGCCTGAGCGACCGGCTTCGGACATGTCGGCCCATCGGACGTCGAAGCCCAGCGGCTCCAGCTCGGCCCGGACCATGTCGCCGACGATCCGCACCCCGGCGAGGTTCAGCGTGCCGCTGTTCTGGTTCACCAGCCGCTCCAGCAGGGCGATGTGGCGGTCGTGCTCGCTCGCGACGGTTTGCATCATCGTCTGCTCGGCCGGGCTGGACTGGGCCTGGGCAGCGGCGGGCAGGGCCATGAGCATCAGGGCGGCAAGGATCAGGCGCATCGGGGCTCTCGCTCGGGACGGGTGATCCGGCAGGGGAGCAGGGCGCGAGCCCCAGGTCCAGCGGTTTGAGTGGCGACAGGAACCCGCGCGTTACTCGATCAGGCGCACGCCGGCCCCGGTCCTGGCCCTGGCCTTGCCTGCGTTCAGAAAGACGCGCCCGTTGCCGCGAAGTTCAAGCCGGTTGACCACAAAGGCCCGCGTCGCCCCGGTCGGGTCGGCGAGGCTTCCACCTCCCGTCAGGTATAGCAACTGGGTGGGCAGATAGACCGCCCCGTCCAGGACGATCTGCCCACCGCCCAGGATTTCGGATGTCCGCTCGGTGGCTTGGGGCTTCACGGCGATGGCGACGCCGGCCCACGGACCCGTTGTCGGAGCTGTTATCCTCAATTCGGACTGGGCCTGGATGTCGAGCGTGGAAGACTCGCCGACGAACACCAGGCTGGAGCCCTGCGTTGCGATCAGCCTCGCGCCCGCCCGCATGGTCAGGCTGCCCGTGATGATATGGACTCCGGGTCCCATCACCAGCTCACTGCCGGACCCGAGATCGATGTCGCCGCAGTGCACGCCGGCGGCAAGCGAGAGCACTGTCTTCTTCACACTGATGTCCAGGCGCGCGCAGGCGCCCGCGGCTGGCCAGTCCGTGTCTGCGTAGGGATCGGTCAATCGCGGCGCGCCGAGGGTCGGGGCCGGAGTGAAGCCGCCGATGTCCGTCCCGGAGCCGGTGACCCGGGTTTGCAGCATCTCGACCGTCCCGCTGCCGCGCGACTCGATTGCTTCGGGCGAGGAGGAGTTCACTTGGGCGACACAGTTCGGCCCTTCGAGCGACGAGGCTCCGCGCCGCGAAAGCGCCTGTGGCTGGCTGGCCGAAAGCACGAGCAGACAAACGGGTTTGCCGGCCTCGACGACGGCCGTAGCCCGCCGTGTGACCTGAACCGTCTCGCGCCCGATGAGAGGCCCGAGAATGGGGCGCACTTCGCGGGATGCGGTGAAGGACACGGTGATGGGCGTCCGGGAGATCAACTCAACCCGGTTGCGCCCGTTGCGCCCGCCTGTGCTGGTGTCCGCCAAGGCCTCAAGGGCGTCGGGATCGCCGCCGTCCCGGATGGCCACAGCGACGTTGACGGCCCCGGCGTCGGCGCTGTCTTGAAGATAGCCTCCGGCGGCGCTGACCTGGGCAAGCGACACGGCGCCGCCGATCAGGCCTGACAACGCCAGCGCCGAAATCCCGAACAGCATGGTGATGTTGCCGCGCGTGCAGCGCGCCGCGCGCGTGGCGAAAGCGAGAACGCGACCCCCGGTGAATCTGGACATGGCGGATTTTCCGATGACTTCGTGGAGTAGCGGGATCCATATCGCCCGGGGGTTAAGACCCCCGCACCGGAAACCGTTAATTTCAGAGGGGTGATGGGCCTCAGGTCGAGCGTTTAGAACGCCGTTAACCGCTGGGGCCACAAGGTGGCCCCAGCAAGTTTCGGGCCACACGCCTGACGCGGCAGGGGGACTAAGGTGCTCGGACAAAGGCTGGAGATTCGGCAGGGTCAGGGGCTGGTCATCACGCCCCAGCTGCAGCAGGCGATCAAGCTGCTGCAACTGTCCAACCTCGAGCTTGACGCCTTCGTCGAGGCCGAGCTGGAGCGCAATCCGCTGCTGCAACGCGAGGACGCCGAGCCCGGCGGCGAGGTCGACGCCCCGGCTGCGGCCGAGAGCCATGACGCCGCCGAGATGACCTTCGACGAGGGGCGGGTGCAGGACGCGGACCGGACGCTGGACGCCCGCTCCGACGATGTCTATGGCGACGCCAGCCCCGGCGAGCGCACCTCGGACCGGATGGAGGATGTCGGGACCGGCGAGGCCCAGATCGGGCTCAACGACTGGTCGCGGGCCGGTTCGGGTGGAGGCCTGCCTGACGGCGAGGGCCGCGAACAGCCCGACAGCCGCGAGATGACCCTGTGGGAGCACCTTCAGGCGCAGGCGTCCCAAGCTGGCTTCGACGCCGCCGACCACGCCATCGCCCTGACCCTGATCGATAGTGTCGACGAGGGCGGCTATCTGCGCGGCGAACTGGCCGAGATCGCCGACCGGCTGGGGATCACGCTTGAGCGGGCCGAGGCGGTGCTGGCCGTCTGCCAGGGCTTCGAGCCGACCGGCGTGATGGCCCGATCGGTGCCGGAATGCCTGAAACTGCAGCTGATCGAGCGCAACCGGTTCGACCCGGCCATGGGCTGTCTGCTCGACAACCTTGACCTTCTGGCCAGGCGGGACCTGTCGGGGCTGCGCAAGGCCTGCGGCGTCGACGCCGAGGACATGGCCGAGATGATCGCCGAGCTGAAGGCCCTGACGCCGCGACCCGGCGCCGGGTTCGGCGGCGAACCGGCCCAGACCGTCATCCCCGACGTCCATGTGCGGGCCGACCCGGCGGGCGGCTGGAAGATCGAGCTCAACTCGGACACCCTGCCCCGGCTGATCATGGACAAGCGCTATCACGGCGTGATTGCTGCGGGGTCGCGTTCCGACGTGGAGAAGACCTTCGTCGCCGAGTGCGCGGCCCAGGCCAGCTGGCTGGTCAAGTCGCTGGACCAGCGGGCCAGGACCATTCTGAAGGTGTCGTCCGAGATCGTTCGCCAGCAGGACGCCTTCCTCGCCTTCGGCGTCGAGTTCCTGCGGCCGCTGAACCTGAAGACGGTAGCCGACGCCATCGGCATGCACGAATCCACCGTCAGCCGGGTCACCTCGAACAAATACGTCTCCACCCCGCGCGGGGTGTTCGAGCTGAAATTCTTCTTCACGGCGGCGATCCAGTCGTCGGACGGCGGCGCGACCCATTCGGCCGAGGCCGTGCGTCACCGGATCAAGGCGATGATCGACGGCGAGGGCCGCGACGGCGATGTGCTGAGTGACGACCGGATCGTGGAGATTCTCAAGGAGGCGGGCATCGACATCGCCCGCCGCACCGTCGCCAAATACCGCGAGGCCCTGCGCATCCCCTCGTCGGTCGAACGCAAGCGGATGCTCCGGACGGGCTGACGCCGCGACTTGCAGAGCTTGTCAGGCTTGTCGTGGACCGATGTCGCGGTTGTCGCGGCGGATTGTCTCGCATGTCGCGCCGGATTGTCTCGCATGTCGCGGTCGATTGTCGTGCTTGTCCCGCCTGACAGTGGTCGAAGTCGTCTTCCAGGGACCAACTGGCGTGGTCGAATTCCTCGCGTCGAATGCGCCACGTCACCACAAAATTGTGATCGGCGTTGACACCAAACGCGGACGGTCGCGTTCTATCGACATGCAAATCCAGGTCAGCGGTAAGCACGTAGATGTCGGCGACGCGTTAGGCTCGCGCATCTCCCAGGAACTCGAAGACGGGATCGGCAAATATTTCGAACGAGGGGCTCAGGACGCCGAGGTCGTGGTGTCCAAGGACGGCCATGGCTTCAGGGTGGATTGCTGGGTTCGCCTCGCGTCCGGAGAGGCCATCGTCACCAGCGGCCAGGGCGGCGACGCCCACGGCGCCTTTTCCGACTCGCTTGAAAAGCTCGAGAAGCGGGTCCGACGATACAAGCGCCGGCTCAAGAACCACCACGCCGGCCCGCGCGGCCTGTCGCCCGAGAAAACCGAGAACGCCGCCCGCGACGTGGCCCGCAGCATGGTCCTGCGTAGCCCGGACAGCGTGGACGACGAGGCCTTCGGCGACGCCGGCGCCCCGGACGAGCCCCCGCCCGTCGGCATGGTCATCGCCGAGACGGAGCACGAAATCCGCACCCAGACCGTCGGTCGGGCGGTGTTGGAGCTCGACATGACCGGCTATCCGGTCGTGCTGTTCAGGAACGCCGCCCATGGCGGACTTTCGGTGGTCTATCGCCGCCCCGATGGCAATGTGGGCTGGATCGATCCTGAGCGAACGGTGAAGTCGATCAATGGACACGGTTCGGTAAACGGTAGCGGCGTATAGTCTTCCCCAATCGAGGCGGGTGGTCTAAAGGGCCCCCGCCCATTCGGGATGTATGGGCAGAGTCGGGAACTCCTCATGGACATCGGTGAATTGCTGGCGGACGGCGGCGTCGTCCTGCGCAGCGGCGCCTCGTCAAAGCGTCAGGCCTTGCACACGGTGGCTGAAGCCGCCGCGCAGACCCTTGGCATGCCGGAAGGCCGCATCATGGAGGCCTTGCTCGAGCGCGAGGCCCTGGGTTCGACCGGCCTCGGATCGGGTGTCGCGGTTCCGCACGCCCGGCTTGAAGGCATCTCGCGGGTGACGGCGGTGTTCGTGCGGCTGGAAACCCCCGTCGCCTATGGCGCGGTCGACGACCGGCCCGTGGACCTGCTGTTCGCCCTGTTCGCTCCGCCGCGAGACGGCGCTGAACACCTGCGCGCCCTGGCTGCGGTCTCGCGGGCCCTGCGCTCGTCCGAGATGCGCGGGCAGCTCCGTCAGGCCCGCACCACTGACGCGATCCGCGCCCTGTTCGTCAGGGACAGCCTTCCCGCCACGGCGGCCTGATTTTGTAGTGCGCTAACGACGCGCGCGCGGCGCGCGTCTGCTTGAGCGCGGCGCTTCGCGCAGACTCCGAACGCGCTCAAGCAGCCCCGCGCCGCGCACGGGGCGATAGCGCCCTTTACTCAGTGAACTGACACCGGCTCCAGTTCGTGGGCCACGGCGGCGGCGAAGGCGGCTTCGCGGTCCATCATCACCGCCAGACGTTCGCCGTCCGCGCCATGCACGGCGTACAGGGTGGCCTCGGGATCGATCGACAGGCCCTTGGTCTCCGTTACGGCGACATCAGCCATGACATCCGATGCCCGGATTTCGCGCACATAGACGAGGTCCGGCGCGCCGAGTCCCCTGAAATCTTCCTTGGTCATGATCGTGGTGGGCGTCATCGAGACCGCCTCCTTGTAGTGAACTAACGCCCGGAACGGGCTTTGGGGTCCGGTCCGGGAGGCGGCGACCGGAAAACAGCCGGCGGTCAGCCCGCCGTGATGGGGATCCGCCGGACCGCGGGCAGGTCTTCGGGCCGGCTCATGTCGACATGCAACAGACCGTGCTCGAGTTGGGCCGCATCGACGTCGAGCCCGTCGGCGAGGACGAAGCTGCGCACGAAGCCGCGGCCGGCGATGCCGCGATGCAGAAAGGCCTGATCGGCCTGGTCAGGCGCGGGCTCACGCTTGCCGGCGATGGTCAGCTGGCGGCCTTCCAGGGTGATCATCAGGTCATCGGGCCCAAAGCCGGCGACGGCCAGTGAGATGCGCACCGAATGCTCGCTGCGCTGTTCGACATTGTAAGGGGGATAGCTGTCCGCGGCGGCGCGGGCGGCCCGGTCGATCAGGGCCCGGGTATGGTCGAAACCGAGCAGGAACGGGCTGTCGAACAGGATGGTGCGCGTCGTCATCGTCTCTCGCCCCCGAAGCAGGCCTCGGGCCGTCTGCGCCCCCCGTCATCGGCGAGGCGTCGGCCAGCACCCTAGATGGGACGGGATAGCGGAGAGATCAACGGGAGCCGGATGGGACGAAGGCCCCGCGGTTTCCCGCGGGGCCTTCGATGGTGGAGCTTAGCGGAGTCGAACCGCTGACCTCTTGCATGCCATGCAAGCGCTCTACCAGCTGAGCTAAAGCCCCGAACCTCAGGCGTGCTGGCCTTTTGGTCGGATCGCGTGAGGGCCGGGAGGCCCTGCGGCGAGGCGGCGGAACCTATGTCAGGGCCTGATCGCGATCAAGCCCGGTTCAGCCATTTATTTTCGTCTCCGCCGGACCGCTGAAAAACAGCCCGACGGAGGACCGAAAAAGCTTATTCGTCTTCCTTGGGCGCCTTGATCTCGTCCTCGAAACCATCGTCATCCTCGTCCTCGATGAAGGGGACGGAATCGTCATCATCGTCGGCCAGGACGTCGTCGTCCTCGGTCGCCTCGCCCATGCCGGGCTCTTCGGTCGGGTCGACGGGAGCGTCGTCATCGTCGTCCGGCGTCAGGATGGGCTCGTGGCCTTCCTGATCGATCTCGGGCGTCGCGACCGCTTCTTCTTCCTCGTCCTCGTCGCCGTCGGCCTTCTTGTCCTTGACCTGATCCTCGGCCTCGTCGTCGGCGGGATAGCCGGCCGGCCGGCCGCGGCGGTTGCGCAGCTTCAGCGCTTCCTCCGGATCAAAGTCAGTCGCGCATTTGGGGCAATGGGCAGGGCGACGGCCCAGGTCGTAGAATTTGGCCTGGCAGTTCGGGCAGACCTGCTTCTGGCCCAGTTCGGGTTTGGCCACGGTTGAAGACCTTTGGCGGGAGTGGAGAAAAGGGGCGGCTCCCTTGCCACCCCCTGACGCCGCTGTCAAAAGCCATCTCCGCGCGCCCGCGCTTGTTGAGCCTTTCCGGAGACCGCCGGGTGTCGATTCCCACCCATCTGACCGCCCGCCGCAGCCCCGCGCTGTCCGGCCGGGTGCGAGCTCCGGGCGACAAGTCGATCTCCCACCGCGCCTTGATTTTCGGAGCCCTGGCGACCGGCGTGACGGAAATCGAGGGCCTTCTGGAAGGCGACGACATTCTGGCCACGGCTGGAGCGATCGAGGCTTTCGGAGCCAAGGTGGAACGGCTCGGCGAGGGTCGCTGGCGGATCACCGGGCAGGGCGGGTTCAAACAGCCCGCCGGCGCCATCGACTGCGGCAACGCCGGCACCGGCGTGCGGCTGCTGATGGGGGCGGCTGCGGGCTATCCGGTCACAGTGACGTTCGATGGCGACGCCTCCTTGCGGAAACGGCCGATGAAGCGGGTCACGGGGCCGCTGGCCGATATGGGCGCCCGGCTCGATTGGCAGGGCGTCGAGGACCGACTGCCGGTCGCGGTCGCCGGCGGCTGTCTGTCGGCCATCGACTATGTCCAGACCGTCGCCTCGGCCCAGATCAAGTCGGCCATCTTGCTGGCCGGGATCAACGCCGACGGCGTCACCACGGTGTCGGAGGCCGAGCCCAGCCGCGACCACACCGAACGCATGCTGAGGGCCTTCGGCGTCGAGATAGGCGTCCTGCCGGTTGGCGGCGGCTGGCGCGTCAGTCTCCAGGGCGGCCAGGCGCTGACCGGAACCGCCGTCGCCGTCCCCGGCGATCCATCCTCCGCCGCCTTCCCGCTGGCGGCGGGCCTGATCGTCCCCGGGTCGGAGGTCACGGTCGAGGGCGTGATGCTCAACCCGCTGCGCACCGGCCTGTTCGAGACATGGCGCGAGATGGGGGCGGACGTGACCGTCTCGAACCGACGCATGGCCGGCGGCGAGGAGGTCGGCGACGTCACCGCCCGGCATTCGGCGCTGAAGGGCGTGGTCGTGCCGCCGGAACGGGCCGCCTCGATGATCGACGAATATCCCGTCCTCGCCGCCACCGCCGCCTTCGCCGAGGGCGCCACGGTGATGCGGGGCATCGGCGAGATGCGGGTCAAGGAGAGCGACCGCATCGCCCTGATGGCCGCCGGTCTGACCGCCTGCGGCGTCCGGGTCGAGGAGGAGCCGGAGGGTTTCACAGTCTTCGGAGGTCCCGTGCGAGGCGGCGCGACTGTGACCACCCACGGCGATCACCGCATCGCCATGAGCCATCTGGTGCTGGGTATCGCGGCCGACGCGGTGGTCGCGATCGACGAGGCGGGTATGATCGCCACCAGCTTCCCGGGCTTTGTCGAGTTGATGCGGGGCCTCGGGGCCGATATCGCAACATCTGAATGACCGCACCCCTCATCATCGCCGTCGACGGACCCGCGGCCTCGGGCAAGGGCACCATCGCCGCGCGGCTGGCCCGGACCTATGGCTTGCCGTGCCTTGATACCGGGCTGCTGTACCGCGCCGTGGGCATGGGCGTGCTGGAGTCGGGCGGATCGCTAGACGACGGCTCGGCGGCCGAGGCTGTGGCGCGGGCGCTGATGGCGGAAAATCTGCAGGACGCCGACCGGCTGACCAGCGGTGATGCCGGGGAGGCCGCCAGCCGGGTCGCCGGCTATCCCGGCGTGCGCGCGGCCCTGCTGGAATTCCAGTGCGCCTTCGCGGCCCAGCCCGGCGGCGCGGTTCTGGACGGGCGCGACATCGGCACCGTCATCGCCCCCGACGCCCCGGCCAAGCTGTTCGTCACGGCCACGCCCGAGGTCCGTGCCCGGCGTCGCTGGAAGCAGTTGATCGGACGCGGCGACGCCATTGCCTATGAGGACATGCTGGCTGACATCATGCGTCGCGACGAGCGCGACGCGGGCCGGGGCGCCGCGCCCATGGTCCAGGCCGAAGACGCCGTCTTGCTGGATACGACCGATATGGATATAGAGACTGCCTTCGATGCGGCCCGCCGTATCGTCGAGGCGGCGCGTGTCCGGAACGGTCTCCAGGGACCTTAAGGCAAATCCAGCGCGTCATCCTCGGCTTCCGCGGGCGATCTGGCTTCATCTGCCTCGCATCCCGACGACCTGATTACCCTTTCACACTCACCTCGCGCGGGGCCGTCCGGTCGCGCGCCATAACCGTTAGAAACCCAACCACCGCATGACTGACACCAGCTTCTCTCCCTCGCGCGATGATTTCGCCGCGCTGCTCGACGAAACCCTTCAGGGCCGTGACCTCGGCGAGGGCCAGGTCGTCCACGGCCGCGTCGTCGGCATCGAAAAGGACATCCTGATCATCGACGTCGGTCTGAAGACCGAAGGCCGCATCCCGGCCCGCGAGTTCGGCATCGGCGAAGGCGCCGTTATTCCGAAGCTCGGCGACAATGTCGAAGTCTACCTCGAACGCGTCGAGAACGCCCTGGGTGAAGCCGTCATCAGCCGCGACAAGGCGCGCCGCGAAGAAGCCTGGACCCGTCTGGAAGTCGTGTTCGCCGAAGGCCAGCCGGTCAACGGCGCCATCGTCGGCCGCGTTAAGGGCGGCTTCACCGTCGACCTCGGCGGCGCCTCGGCCTTCCTGCCCGGCTCGCAGGTCGACATCCGCCCCGTGCGCGACGTCGGCCCGCTGATGGGCAAGGAACAGCCCTTCGCCATCCTGAAAATGGACCGTCCGCGCGGCAACATCGTTGTCTCGCGTCGCGCCATCCTGGAAGAAGCCCGCGCCGAACAGCGCACCGAGCTGGTCGGCCAGCTGCAAGAGGGTGAAGTTCGCGAAGGCGTGGTCAAGAATATCACCGACTACGGCGCGTTCGTTGATCTGGGCGGCATCGATGGCCTGCTGCACGTCACCGACATGTCTTGGAAGCGCGTCTCGCACCCCTCGCAGGTCCTCGCCGTCGGCGACACCGTCAAGGTCCAGATCGTCAAGATCAACCCGGACACCCAGCGCATCAGCCTCGGCATGAAGCAGCTGCAGACCGATCCGTGGGACGGCGTCGAAGCCAAATACCCGGTCGGCGCCAAGATGACCGGCCGCATCACCAACATCACCGACTACGGCGCGTTTGTTGAGCTGGAAGCCGGCGTCGAAGGCCTGGTGCACGTCTCGGAAATGTCCTGGACCAAGAAGAACGTCCACCCGGGCAAGATCGTCTCGACCTCGCAGGAAGTCGATGTGGTCGTGCTGGACGTCGACGCCTCCAAGCGCCGCATCTCGCTGGGCCTCAAGCAGGCCCAGGACAATCCGTGGGACGCCTTCGTGGCCGCCAACCCGATCGGCTCGACCGTCGAGGGCGAGGTCAAGAACGCCACCGAGTTCGGCCTGTTCATCGGCCTGGACAACGACATCGACGGCATGGTGCACCTGTCCGACCTGGACTGGAACGTCTCCGGCGAGGAAGCCATCCAGCGCTACCGCAAGGGCGAAACCGTCAAGGCCAAGGTGCTGGACGTCGACGTCGAGAAGGAACGCGTCTCGCTGGGCATCAAACAGCTGGGCGGCGATCCGATGGAAGGCGATGTCTTCAAGAAGGGTCAGCAGATCACCGTCACCGTGACGTCGATCGAAACCGGCGGCATCGAGGTCAAGTTCGGTGAAGACGACGCTCCGGCGACCGCCTTCATCCGCAAGTCCGACCTTTCGCGCGACCGCGCCGAGCAGCGCACCGAGCGCTATTCGGTCGGCGACCGCGTCGACGCCATGGTCACCGGCATCGACAAGGCCTCGCGCCGCGTCTCGGTGTCGATCAAGGCTCTGGAAATGAAGGACGAGGCCTCGGCCATCGAACAGTTCGGTTCGTCCGACTCGGGCGCTTCGCTGGGCGACATCCTGGGCGCGGCCATGCGTGAGAAGGCGGCGGCGAAGGAATAGTCCCCTTCATTCCGGTGAAACGGATCAGGCGGCCGGAGCGATCCGGCCGCCTTTTTCGCGGCCCGGGGCCGTACCGCATTGACGGCATTCCCCGCCTTCGCGCCCGTTAACCGACATTTCGGCGCTGAATCCGTCACGGGGCCTTTTTCCCCCGACGGGTGAAGGCTAGGGTGGGGTTGCATCCTGCGCTCGGATGCACCCGTATGCGTCTGGGGAAGCGCGGAACAGGGCGGGGGATCTGGCCAGATGATCAAGTCGGAGCTGATCGAGAAGCTCGCAGCCGAGAACACCCACCTGACCCATGCCGAGGTCGAACGGGTGGTCAACATCGTGCTGGGGCGGATGGTGGATTCTCTGGGCGACGGCGGTCGGGTCGAGCTGCGCGGCTTCGGGGCCTTTTCCGTGCGGGGTCGCCCGGCGCGGGCCGGGCGTAATCCCCGGACCGGCGAGACCGTCGATGTGCCCGCCAAGGCGGTGCCCTTCTTCAAGAGCGGCAAGGAGCTGCGCGAGCGGCTGAACGCCGGGGACGCCTGACCCCGCCGTTCAGGACGGGGAAGCCGCCACCTGATGCTCGGCATGCGCCCGGACGGGTGCTCCGGCCCGGGCCGGAACGGGCCTCAGGCACATGGCGTAGTCGCCGTCGTAGGGGGTCGGCGACCACAGGGTCGGATCGGGACCGCCGGGCGCGAACCGCACATGGCAATGTCCCCAGCCGCCCTCGCGACGCGTGCGCCGGGTGTGGTCACCCAGCCGTTCCAGCAGCCGGGGGCTGACCATCTGGAGGCGCAGCTTGGCCGTACCCATCTGTCCGGCGGCGCCCCTCAGGGCCTTCATCAGGGCCGGAATGGCCTCGGCCTCGTCGGCCAGGGCCTCAAGGTCCAGGATTTCCAGAACCGGCGGCTCCAGTATGTTGGACTTGGCGACCATGGCCATGGCGTAGCCGGTGATCTCGCGTCCCCGGTTGAAGGCGATCACCAGCGGCGGATCGGTCAGGTCCGGGTCGGCCAGCCGCCAGCGGAGGACCTCGGGACTCCGGTCGGCCAGCAGGCGGCCTTCAGCGCGCAGGGCCGTCCAGAATTCCGCATATCTTGACTGATCCCGAAAATCGCTCAGCAGCGACACCCCCGGCGGCAAGGCCAGGCGGGGCTTTGCAGACAGACGGTTGTTCAGCAGCCGCTCGCCCCACCGGGACACGATATCGGGCGCCAGCCCGTGGGCCGCGCGGTAAAACCGGCCGCAGGCCAGTGTCACGGGATTTATGATCCAGCTCAGTTTCAGCGCGTGGGTCGGCTCGGGCCAGGGGCCCATGCCGTGATGGACGTACAGGGGCTGGGACTTGCGATTGGCGTTGAAGACCCAGGCGGCGAACATGCCGGGCTGGCGGGCGAAGGCGCCGAGCATCTCTCTGCTGGCCCCGCGAACTGGCGGGGTCACGATGATCGAGAAACCCGTCGCGCCATGAAGCGGCTGATCGTCCAGCCAGAATCGCTGGACCAGATTGCCGACATGTCCGGCCGGTTGGCCGTCCGGGCCATCGACGACCCAACCCGCGGGCGCGCCCACGCTGACCCGCGCCGGATTGGCGTACAGCCATCGCCAGCCGGCCAGCGACCTCTGGGGCCAGCCTACATGGCGGTGCAACGCCTGTAGGGCTGGAAAGTCGGTTTCGGATATGGGTCGACAGATCATGGCGAGCGAGCGTCTCGTTATGGAGCGAAGCCTGCCCACGAAGGCTTCCGCTGCATCAGCCGGGCCATTCAGACACGAAGATGACGCCACCAGGATTCAGGTTTGACTCCCGGACAATTTGGAACAAAGAGTGAACAATCTGATCTCCGGACTCCCATGACTTCCGCTCACGCTCCTTCTTCAGAACCCTGGCCCGAGCGGCCCGCGCCGCTGGAGGAGGCGTGCGCGTCCGGGCCGCGCGACATGGCGGCCCTGCTGCTGTTCGCCCTGTCGCGGCGGATCGGGGGCGACCGGCGGCCGGTGCTGCTGACCGCGCCGCGGGCCTGGTTTGCGGAGCATGGACGGCCCTACGGGCCTGGGACGGCGGGGGCCTCGCTGATCCTCGCCCCGACGACGACGGCGGCCGAGGCGCTGTGGACCCTGGAACAGGCCCTGCGGTCCGGGGCCGTGGCCCTGGCCTTGGGGGCGGTGGATGGAGCGACCCTGGCCCAGACGCGGCGGCTGGATTTTGCGGCGAAACAGGGCGAGGCGGTCGGGCTGGTCCTGCCCCGACGGCTGGACGGGCTGAGCGCAGCGCGGCGGCGCTGGCGCATCTCGACCTGCGAAAGCGCGACGGACCCCGACGACCCCAGGGCCCCCGGCCCGGCCCGGCTGATCGCCGAACTGGTACGTGGTCGGGGCGAGCGGCCCGGCGCCTGGATTCTGGAGCAGGATGATGAGACGCATCGTCTCTGTCTGGCTGATCGACTGGCCGATAGCGGTCTGGCGGCGATCAGCCATGCGGGCGCGCCGTCCGGCCTCGCCGCCTGACCCCGCGCTCGATCCCAGGAACCCGTTCGCCCTGATCCTGAACAGTCGGGGCGCGGCGATCCTGCATGCGCTCAATCCGGCCGCGCGCCGGGCCGGCCTGCGCCGTGGCCAGACCCAGGCGGACGCCCGGGCCATGATCCCGCACCTGATCTGCAAGCCCGCAGATATCGAGGCCGACGCCCGCGCCCTGACGGCGCTGGCGGTCTGGGCCGAGCGCTGGTCGCCCTCGGTCAGCGTCGATCCGGCCGGAGAGGGTCTGGAAGGCCTGTTCCTCGACCTAACCGGCGCGGCCCATCTGTTCGGCGGCGAGGCGGCGGTGGCGGCGCAGATCCGGGAGCGGCTGGCCGAGGCCGGGGCGCCGGCGCGCGTCGCCATGGGCCCGACGCCCGGCGCGGCCTGGGCTCTGGCCCGCTGGGGCGGAAGGGAAGGCCATCCGCCCATCGCGGACGAGGAGACGGCGCGCGACCTGCTGGCGCCCCTGCCGGTTGAGGCCTTGCGGATCAACGATGGCGCCCTGACGCAGGCGCGGCGCTTCGGGCTGAAGCGGATCGGCGACCTCTATCCCATGCCCCGCGCAGGGCTGGCGCGACGGTTCCGGGACGGGGCCGGGGTCGGTCTGGTCCAGCGGCTGGATCAGGCGCTGGGGTTCGCGGGCGAGGCCCTGACGCCGGTGCGGCCGCCGCCGAAATACCGGGCGTGGCGGACCTGGATGGAGCCGGTCGAGGATATCGAGGGGGTGGAGGCGCGGCTGACGGAACTGGCCGCCGACCTGTCCGCGCCGCTGGTGCGTGACGGGCAGGGGGCGAAGGCCCTGACCCTGACCGGCTTCCGCTCTGACGGCGGAACCACCCGTCTGTCGGTGCGGATGGGTCGGCCGGGGCGGGACGCGGGAATATGGCTGCGGCTGTTCCGCGAGGCGGGGCTGGGGCGGCTGGAGCTGGGCTTCGGCCTCGACGCCCTGATGCTGACCGCCGACGCCGTCGAGCCCATGACGGCGCTCCAACGGGCGCTGGAGAGCGAGGCCGAGGCGAAACAGGCCGAGAGCTTGGCCGCCCTGATCGACCGCCTGACCGCGCGGCTGGGCGAGGACCGGGTGCTGACTCCGGAGCGGGTAGACAGCTGGATTCCGGAACGGGCGGAACGGTGGCGGCCGGCGCTGGGGCGGTCACCGGCCACGACGAGTGGCGATACGGGACGCCGCCCCCTCCTGCTGCTCGATCCGCCGGAGCCGGTGGAGGCCATCGCCGAACTGCCCGACGGGGCGCCGGCCCGCTTCACCTGGCGCAGGCTGTCACGGCGGGTGACCCGCGCCGACGGCCCCGAACGACTGTCGCCCGAATGGTGGCGGCCCCGCTCCGACGACCGGCAGGTCCGGACCCGCGATTATTACCGCGTCGAGGACGAGGCGGGCGGACGCTACTGGCTGTTCCGCGAGGGCCTGTATGGACGGGAGTATTCCGGCGACCCTGAGGAACGTGCGCCCTCATGGTGGATGCACGGGGTGCTGCCGTGAGCGGCTGGGACGGCCAGTACGCCGAGCTCGGCGCCATGACGAACTTCAGCTTTCTGGAGGGGGCGTCGCATCCGGGTGAACTGATGATGCAGGCGAAGGCCATGGGCCTGGCTGCCGTCGGCGTCGCCGACCGCAATACCCTGGCGGGGATAGTGCGGGGGCTGATGGGGGCGGAAGACGTCGATATCCCTCTGGTCGTCGGATCGCGGCTGGGCTTCACCGACGGGACCGAACTGATCGTCTTTCCCCGCGACCGCGCCGCCTGGGGACGGCTGTGCCGGCTGCTGTCGCTGGGCAAGAGCGAGGCTGTGCCCCAGCCCGGAGCCGACCCGGATGTTGATCGAATTGAAAAAGCCGAAACCCGGCTGACCTTCGAACAGGCGGTCGGCATGGGCGAAGGCATGATCGCCCTGGCCCCCGCGCCGGATCAGCCCGACGCCGCCTTTGAGGCCCGGTTGTCAGCGTGGCGAAAAGCATGGCCCGACGCCCTGTATCTGGCGGCGGCCCCCCTGTGGCGCGGCGACGACCGGAAGCGGTTGAACCGGCTGGCGGCGATGGCGCATCGCACGGGCGCGCCGATGATCGCGACAAACGCCGTGCTGTACCACCACCCCGACCGGCGGATGCTGCAGGACGTCCTGACCTGCATCCGCGAGGGGACGACCATCGACAGGGCGGGCCGGCGGCTGCAGGCCAACGCCGAACGTCATCTGAAGCCGCCGGCCCAGATGGCGCGGCTGTTCCGGGGGCATGAGGCGGCGCTGGCGCGGACGATGGCGGTGGCGCGGGCCTGCACCTTCTCGCTCAGGGAGCTCAGCTATCAGTACCCGGACGAACCGGTTCCGCCGGGTTATTCCGCCCAGGGCTGGCTGGCGCGGCTGACGCTGAAGGGGGCCCGGTCGCGGTGGCCTGAAGGCGTCCCGAAAGCGATCCGGGCGATCATCCTCAAAGAACTCCGGCTGGTTCAGGAGCTGAACTACGCCGCCTATTTCCTGACCGTCCACGACATCGTCGCCTGGGCGCGGTCCCGGCCCGATCCCATCCTGTGCCAGGGCCGGGGGTCCGCGGCGAATTCGGTGATCTGCTTCTGTCTGGGGATCACCAACGTCGATCCCACCCGGCAGGAGGTGCTGATCGAGCGGTTCATTTCGTCGAACCGGTCAGAGCCCCCTGACATCGACGTCGATTTCGAGCACGAGCGGCGCGAACAGGTGATGCAGCATGTCTACGACCGCTACGGTCGCGACCGGGCGGCGATCGTGGCGACCATCATCCACTACCGGCCGCGCTCGGCGATCCGGGACGTGGGCAAGGCGCTGGGACTGACCGAGGATGTCACCGCCCGCATGGCCGACACAGTCTGGGGCTCATGGGGTTCGAAGGTTGATGAGGCGCATGTCGACCGGACCGGGCTGAGCCGCGACGACGTCCGCCTGCGGCTGGCGCTGGACCTGACCGCCGAGCTGATCAAATTCCCGCGCCACCTGAGCCAGCATGTCGGCGGCTTCGTGCTGAGTCAGACCCCGCTGATCGAGATCGTGCCCGTCGGCAATGCGGCCATGGCCGACCGGACCTTCATCGAATGGGACAAGGACGACATCGACTTTCTCAAGCTGATGAAGGTCGACGTCCTGGCGCTGGGCATGCTGACGGCGATGAAGCGCGCCTTTCGCATGATCGAAACGACCTACGGCCGGCCTCTGCCCGACACCGCCGCCGTTCCCGCGGAGCGACGCGGGGTCTACCGGATGCTGTGCAAGGCGGATTCCGTAGGCGTCTTCCAGGTCGAGAGCCGGGCGCAGATGTCCATGCTGCCGCGCCTCCGGCCGGTGGAGTTCTACGATCTGGTGGTCCAGGTCGCCATCGTCCGGCCCGGACCGATCCAGGGCAAGATGGTCCATCCGTATCTGCAGCGGCGGATGGAGCGGCGGGCCCATGAGGCGAGACACGGCCCGGGCAGCTATCGCTTCTCCATGCCGGGCTCGGCGAAGGATCCGGACGAACTGGCCAATGTGCTGCGCAAGACGCTGGGCGTGCCGCTGTTCCAGGAGCAGGCCATGAAGATCGCCATGACAGCCGCCGAGTTCAGCGGCGAGGAAGCCAACGGCCTGCGGCGGGCTATGGCCACCTTCCGGCACAATGGAACCATCGGCGATTTCGAGGAGAAGATGGTCGGGCGGATGATCGCGCGCGGCTACGACGCCGAGTTCGCGCAGAACTGCTTCAACCAGATCAAGGGCTTCGGCGAGTACGGCTTCCCCGAGAGCCACGCCTGCGCCTTCGCCCACCTGGTCTATGTCTCGGCCTGGGTGAAATGGCTGTACCCGGACGTGTTCGCCGCCTGTCTGTTGAACAGCCAGCCAATGGGCTTCTACGCCCCGGCCCAGATCGTCCGTGACGCGCGCGAACACGGGGTCGAGGTCCGGCATCCCGACGTCAACGCCAGCGACTGGGACGCCACGCTGGAGTCGCGCCCGCGCCGGCGCCGTCGCGCCCTCCGTCTCGGCATGCGCTCGATCGACGGGTTCAAGAAGGTCTGGGCCGAGGCGATCATGGAAGCGCGCAAGGCCGGGCCCTTCGCCGATCTCGACGACCTGCGCCGCCGCGCTGCCCTGCCGCCGTCGGCGCTGGACCGGCTGGCGGAGGCGGACGCCTATGGCTCGCTCGATCTGACGCGCCGGCAGGGGGTGTGGGCGTCGAAGGGCTCGGCGCCCGCGTCGTCAGCGCCACTGTTCGAGGCCATGGGGCTGAACGAAGCTGACGGCTGCCCGCCCGAAGCCCTGCCGGTCCTGGCCCCGTCGGAAGAGGTGGTCGGCGACTACCAGACCATCCGCCTGTCGCTGAAGGGCCATCCGGTCAGCTTCCTGCGTGAGCGGTTGGCGCAGGCCGGAGCGCTGACGTCAAAGGACTATCCGGCCCGGCCCAACGACCGGACCGTCGCCGTTGGGGGCGTGGTGCTGGTCCGTCAGAGGCCCGGCACGGCCAAGGGCGTCTGCTTCATGACCATCGAGGACGAGACCGGCGTGGCCAATCTGGTGCTGTGGCCCGACGTGTTCGAACGCTTCCGGCCGGTCGCCATGGGCGCGCGCATGGTGCTGGCGCGGGGCAAGGTCCAGACGGCCGAGGGGGTGACCCATCTGGTCGTCGACCATCTGGAGGACTGGACGCCCATGCTGGGCCATCTGACGCCCGACAATGCGCCGGGATCAGGGCATTCGCCGGCCCGCGGCAGGCATCCGCGCGACGTTCGGGTGCTGCCGGGATCACGGGATTTTCATTAGCAGTGGAAGCATCTTGTCATCCCGGCCGAACCCCGGCGAAGGCCGGGGAGAGCCGGGACGGCATGCCCCTGCCGATGCGGCCCTGCTAGGTCGCGTTTTCCTTGGAGGAATTCCGAGCGACCCCAACCTACCCCCGCCGCTGAAACCGCCACTTCCACACGCGGTACCCCACGATCGGCGCGAACCCGCACACCAGCGCGGCGATCAGGACCGTCCAGAAGCCGCCGCCGAGGCCGTATTCACCGACCGCCGCCCCGACCCCGGCCGCGAGCAGCGGGCCGAGCCAGGGCAGCCACGCCGGAGGCTTAGGCATCCACCTTGATGACGCCGCGCCGGATCTGATCCAGCTCGATGGAGTCGAACAGGGCCTGGAAATTGCCCTCGCCAAACGCCTGGTTGCCCTTGCGCTGGATGATCTCGAAGAAGATCGGACCGAAGGTGTCCTGGGTGAAGATCTGCAGCAGCAGGCCGTCCTCGTCGGACCCGTCGATCAGGATGCGGTTCAGACGCATCCGGGCGACGTCCTCGCCATGGCCGGGCAGGCGCTTGTCGATCAGGTCGAAATAGGTCTCGATCGTATCCTGGAAGGGGATGCCGCGACGCTTGAGCTCTTCCACCGTCTCGAAGATGTCGTCAGTGGCGAGGGCGATGTGCTGGATGCCCTCGCCGTTGTAGCGGCGCAGGAACTCCTCGATCTGGGAGCTGTCGTCCTGGCTTTCGTTCAGGGGGATGCGGATGGCGCGGTCGGGCGCGATCATCGCCTGGGACAGCAGGCCGGTCGCCTTGCCCTTGATGTTGAAGTATTTCTGCTCCTCGAAGGCGAAGACGTCGCCGTAGAAGCCCGACCAGGTCCGCATCTGGCCGCGGCGCACATTGTGGGTCAGGTGGTCGAGGCTGAACAGCCCGACGGAGTTCTTGCGCTCGGCCTCCTCCCAGCCCTCGATCTCGTCCCAGCCGTCGTACAGAGAGCCGGCCTCGCCGTATTTGTCGACGACGTAGAGCAGTGAGCCGCCGATGCCCTGCAGCACATAGGGATAGCCGCCGCCGAGGGCGCCGCCGTCGTGGCGCTCTGCCGGCTTGGCGCCGCGCGAGACCGCCCCCTCGAAAGCGGCCTTCGCATTGTTGACGCGGAAGGCCATGCCGTTGGCTGAGGGGCCGTGTTCGGTCGCGAACTCTCCGGCCTGCCCCTTGGGCGAGCGCTGGACCAACAGGGTGATGTCGCCCTGCTTGAGCCGCACCACACCATTGGCGGGGTTCACATGGGTCTGGGTGAAGCCCATCAGCTCCAGACGCGCGACCATGGCCGCCGGATCGGGACCGGTAAATTCCACGAACTCGAAGCCGTCGACGCCGAGCGGGTTTTCCTTGTCGAGGCGGGCGGCCGCTTCGGACTGGGGCGCGTCATGCATGGGGCGTCTCCTGAAAGCGCGTGTCGGCGTTGGCCGCCGTTTGTGGGGCGGAAACTAGGGGCGGAGAGACAGGAAGGGAAGGCTGGGCGTGGTCACAGGACCGGGAGCGTCACCCGCGGTCCGTCCAGGCGGCCCGGGCGGCGTCGAAAATAATCTCCTCCCACGGCGAGGCGGCCGAGCGGGCGCCCGACAGGCCCTCGGGCTCGCGCGGCGTGCCCGGGATCATGTACGCGAGCGTGCGGCCGTCCCGGCGGTTCCAGAACAGGCCGGACTGCATGCCGTAGGCCTGACCGAAATGGCCGCACCAGTCGGGGGAGTCGGGTCCGAAGAAGGCGTCGCCGTCGCGGCCGGTCGGAATGTGGACGGAGAGACCGTAGCTCTGGAGGAGGCCGCGGTCGGTATGACCGTTCGAACCGGCCAGGTCCCGGGTCCAGAGCGGCGTGCTCATGCGGTCGAGGGTCTCGCGGGAGACGACCGGGGGAACCCCGTCATGACCGGCATACGACCGGGCCAGACGGTCGAGGTCGCGGACGGAGGCTCGCAGGCCGCCCTGCGGCGAGAAGACAAAGCCGTTCTCGCCGGGACGATAGTCATCTGCGGTTAGGTCGGGCGCTTCGGGCGATGTGGTGACGCGGATGGCGGGGGCGGGCGGGACCTCCGCGTCCACCTGCGGGGCCCAGATGCCGTCGATCAGGCGGCAGGCGGCCGAGGCACGGGCGCGGACCGGGTCGGATACGCCGCTCCAGTTCAGCCCGCTGTCGAGCCCAAGCGGATCCAGCGCCGTTCGTTTCAGAAAGCGGTCGAACCGCTCGCCGGATACGCGCTCGGCGATCTGGGCGAGGACCGCAAAATTGACGTCGGCATAGGTGAAGAAGCCGGGCGGTTCGGATGCCGGGGCGAACCAGCCGCCGTCGTCGAAATGCCGGCCGCCCGGCGTGAAGGCTTCGAGTAGCCCATGGCCCAGCGGAACGGGATAGCTGGGGCCGTTGCGCAGGGCCGAGGTGTGGCTGGCCAGCATGGCGGGCGTTATGCGGATGTCCGGATGGGCCGGGTGGCGCAGGGGAAAGCCCGCCAGATCGCCAGCGTCGTCGTCAAGCGACAGCCGGCCGGCTTCGACCAGGGTCATCAGCGCCGTCATCGCGACCAGTTTGGTGATCGAAGCGATCCGCATCGGCGTATCGAGCGTGAAGGCGAAGGTCTGGAGCCCCGCGTCGATCGTCCGCAGGCCCGACCCGTGGGCCTGATCCAGCACGGTCGCACCGCCGCCGTCGCGGGCGATCATACCCACACCCATGACCGTGTCCGGCCGGGCCGGATCGGCGAGGGCCGCAAGCGCCGCCGTGTCCATCTCCGCCCGTGCCGCGCCGCCGATCCACGGCAGGGCGGCGGCGGCGGCGATCAGACTGCGGCGATCAAGGCGCATGGGTCAGGGCCGTCCCACCACCGCATCAACCGAATTGGTCGTCACCGGGTGATAGCCGGGGCGGGCCCGGGCGTAGAGCGGGGTGGCGATGGTCCGGCCCCAGTCCCCCTCGGCCCACAGGCTGGTGAACAGCGGCAGCACGAATTTGCGCCGGCCCATGGTGGTCAGGAACCGCTCCAGCGTCGGCATGGCGGGCTGATAACGATGCTGGACCGCGATCTGAAGCCAGGCGAAGACGACCTCGGCATTGCCCTCCTCGCGCATCTTCAGCGTCGCCTCGAGATCAGCCAGCTGGGCCGGGGTCAGCCAGTCGGCGCCCGCTGCGCGGCCCTCGGGCCGCCAGGCCAGGAAGCGCTGGCGCTCCTGCGTCGACCAGCCTGCCCACGGGATGGCGGAAGCGGGGCCCCCATTCGCGAAGAAGGCGCTGGCGGCGGCGTCGACCGGCGCAAAGGCGCCCGACACCGGCGGGACCCAGTTCGACGGCATGCCCGGCTGATAGATCCAGGCGTCCATCATCAGCTGGTCTTCCAGCGCGCGCGTCGTGACCAGATGGGTGCGGATGTCCTCGAGGAACATCTCGGTGGTCATCGGGCGGAAGGCGTTGCGCTCGAAATAGCCCTTGAGCCAGGCGTCGAACCGTTCGCGGCCGACGGTGCGTTCGATGGTGAAAAGGAGAGCCGCGCCCTTCTCATAGGCCACATCGGTCAGGCCCTCGTCGGGATCGCGGCCCGCCAGGTCGAGCTTCAGGCGGGTGTCGGCGGGGGGAAGATCGGCCAGCGTCGACTGCAGGTCGCCCCAGCCCAGCGACTGCAGCATCAGGGCGCGGTCGCGGCCGTAGACGGCCTCCATGATCCGGTTCTCGAAATAGACGGTGAAGCCCTCATTGAGCCAGAAGTCGGCCCAGGTGGCGTTGGTCACCAGATTGCCGGACCAGCTGTGCGCCAGCTCGTGCGCCACCAGAGACACCAGCGACTGGTCGCCGGCGATGATGGTCGGGGTGGCGAAGGTCAGGCGAGGGTTCTCCATCCCGCCGAAGGGGAAGCTGGGCGGCAGGATCAGCAGGTCGTAGCGGCCCCAGCGATAGGGGCCGTAGAGCGCCTCGGCCGCATCGACCATCTCGGCCGTGGGGACCATTTCGGCGTGGGCGCCGGCCAGCATCGAAGGCTCGGTCCAGACTCCGGTGCGCTCGTCTATGGCCTGGAAGGCCACATCGCCGATGGCGACCGCGATCAGATAGGGCGGCACCGGATTGGTCATGCGGAAGCGCCATGCGCTCTGGCCGCCGCCGACGGGTTCGCCGCTGGTGGTCAGGCCCTCGGCGCTCATCACCACCTTCAGCGCGGACGGGGCGGTGATGCGGGCTTCCCAGGTCTGGCGGATTCCGGGGCTGTCCTGGGTCGGGATCCAGGTGCGGGTCAGGATCGCCTGACCCTGGCTGAACATATAGGGCTGCCGGCCGCCCGCGGTCTGGGCCGGAGTCAGCCATTGCAGGGCCGCGGCATCGGGCCGGGTGGCGTAGCGGATGATGATGCGGCGCTGTTCGCCCGCGGCGAAGGCGGGGAAGCGAATGATCAGGGGCTGACCAAGGTTCGGGTCGTCAGCGCCCGTCCGGAACTGTAGCGGCCCACCGGATGCGTCCCGCACGTCCTGAATGTCGAGATTGCGGACATCGAGAATGATCTCGGTCGCGCCCGCCTCGGCCGTGATGTCCAGCGCCGCCGTACCCGAGAGTGTTCCGGTCGCGAAGTCGGTGGTCAGGTCGAGAGTGACGTGTTTGACCCGGGCGATCTCGGGCCGGGCATGGGAGTGGATGTCGCGCACATATTCGACCGGCGCGGTCGCCGAGGGCGGGACCGGCGGCATGTCGGACCCCGATCCGAAGCCGGGAATCATGGCGCAACCGCCCAGGGCCGTGGCGAGCGCGATCACGGAGACCAGTCCAAACTTGCGGATCATTGAAAGTCCTTGACCAAAAGTCCCGCCGACCTTGTTGGTCGGTCGGGCCGGGTTCGTTTCCTGCCGGGACAACGCCCCGGCGGGCCAAAAAGATCAAGAGGGCGCCAGAACCGGGGGCCGGTTCCGCGCCTTGAACAGCCGTCCGCGCTCGGCGAACAGGACGAAGACCAGCGCCGTCACGCCCATGGCGACGAAGCCGACCGTCATCGGCACGGCCGAGCCGTCGAACTGCTGACCGATCAGAAAGCCCAGCGACGCCCCGAAGGTGGTCGAGATAAAGCCCTGGGCCGAGGACGCCGTGCCCGCGATATGGCCCATCGGCTCCATGGCCATGGCTCCGAAATTGCCGGCGATGAAGCCGAAACAGAACATGGTCAGGGCCTGCAGGATCGCGAAGCTCCATATCGTCTCATGGCCGGTCAAGGCGACCGTCGCATGGATGGCTGACATGACGATGAAGCCCAGCAGGGCAGTGTGCGAGATCAGCCTCGACCCCAGCCGTTCTACCAGCCGGGCGTTCAACAGCGACGCCACGGCGATGCCGCCGGCGATGGCGGCGAAGACGGCCGTGAACAACTGCGGCTCATGGAAGACGTCGAAGAAAATCTGCTGGCTGGAGTTGATGAAGCCGAACAGGGCGCCCGAAATGGCGGTGATGGCCAGGGTGTAGCCGATCGACCGGCGATTGGTCAGAGCCTCGCGGAAGGCCGAGGCGATGCGGCCCACCTGGATCGGCATTCTGTTTTCGGGGTGCAGGGTCTCGGGCAGGCGGATGGCGGCCCACAGCGCGAAGGCGGCGCCGCCGACAGCGAGCACTCCGAACACCCAGGGCCAAGGGGCCACGGTGAGGATCAGCTGGCCCAACGCCGGCGCCAGGATCGGCACGCCGAGGAAGACCAGAAAGCTCAGCGACATGACCCGCGCCATGGTCCGTCCGGAATAGCGGTCGCGCACGATCGAGACCGCCAGCACCCGCAATGCCGCTGCGCCGATCCCCGTGCCGACCCGCGCGGCGATCAACAGTTCGAACGTCGGCGAAAAGGCCGCCAGCACGCTGAACAGGACATAGAGGCCGAGACCGATCATCAGGATCGGCTTGCGCCCGAACCGGTCGGCCAGCGGGCCGTAGATGATCTGGGTCACGCCGAAGCCCAGCAGATAGGCGGTGATGACCCACTGCCGACTGTTCTCCGACGTCACGCCCAGAGCGTCGCCGATGGCCGGCAGGGCGGGCAGCATGGAGTCGATGGCGAGAGCGTTCAGCGCCATCATCATGGCGATCAGCGCCACGAACTCGGGAAACCCCGGTCCCTTGAAGACAGGCTTGTCGGCATCGGCGGCGGGGGAGGTCATCGGGGGCAGATGGGGCCGAGGCATTCGGGTGCAACCGCCGGGGCGGGAAATCGCCTGAGCAATGGGCGATGTGTGCCCTCAGCGCACCGGCGTGAGGACGGCGCCGGCGATACGGTCGCCCTCGCCGACCCGGCCCGAGGCGCGCCGTTCGCTGTAGCGATCGACCAGATAATCCGACCGGTCGCGGGTCAGCAGGGTGAATTTCACCAGCTCCTCCATCACATCGACCATGCGGTCGTAGTAGGCTGAGGGCTTCATCCGCCCCGCCTCGTCGAACTCCTGCCATGCCTTGGCGACCGAGGACTGGTTGGGGATGGTGATCATCCGCATCCATCGGCCCAGCAGACGCAAACCGTTGACGGCGTTGAAGGACTGCGACCCGCCTGAGACCTGCATCACCGCAAGGGTCCGTCCCTGGGTCGGGCGCACGCCGCCGCT
The DNA here is from genome assembly GCF_051860745.1 of Brevundimonas sp. Classification (GTDB taxonomy): domain Bacteria; phylum Pseudomonadota; class Alphaproteobacteria; order Caulobacterales; family Caulobacteraceae; genus Brevundimonas. The sequence goes on along the minus strand of NZ_JBHYDN010000004.1, from coordinate 243,983 downwards.
GCTCAGCGGCAGCCAGTCGATCTGGCTCTTCATCACCCCGGTCACAGCGCCGTGGCGTTCCGGACTGCACCAGACCTGGCCCTCGGACCAGAGCGAGAGCGCCCGCAGCTCTTGCACCTTCGGATGGTCAGGGGCGACTGCGTCGGGCAGGGGCAGACCACGCGGGTCGAAGATGCGGGTCTCGCAACCGAGGTGCTCCAGAATGCGGGCGGCCTCTTCGATGGCGAACCGGCTGTACGACCGCTCGCGCAAGGAGCCATACAGCAGCAGGATGCGCGGCGGGTGGTCAGCCCGATCCACAGGCTCCAATCGGGCCGGATCGGGAGTGTCGAGAAATCGATCGGCGAGGGCGGGTTGATCAGTCATTCATTTCTGATATTCTGGAAATATGGAAATGACAACGGCCATCGAGAGCCTGTCCGCCCTGGCCCACGAAGGTCGTCTGAAGGTCTTCCGCCTGCTGGTGACGGCCGGCCCGACGGGCATGGCCGCCGGAGAGATCGCGCGCCGCCTCGGCACGCCGCCCAACACCCTCTCAGCCAATCTTTCGCTGTTGGCACACGCCGGTCTGGCGCAGTCGCGCCGGCACGGTCGGTCGATCATCTATTCGGCCCGGTTTGAGCGGATGGGCGAACTGATGGCCTGGCTCGCCGAGGATTGTTGCGGCGGGGCGGCGGAGGTTTGCACCCCGCTCGCCGCGGCGGCCGCCCGCTCGCGCTGCGTTCCCGCGGGGGCCTGAGCCATGTCGGTCTTCGAACGCTGGCTCAGCCTCTGGGTCTTCCTGTGCATCGTCGTCGGCATCGGCCTGGGCTGGCTGTTCCCCGGCGTCTTCGCCCTGATCGCCGGGGCCGAGATCGCCGAGGTCAATCTGCCGGTCGCCGCTCTGATCTGGCTGATGATCACCCCCATGCTGCTGCGCGTCGACTTCGCCGCCCTGGGACAGGTCAGGCGGTACTGGCGCGGCGTCAGCGTGACCCTGTTCGTCAACTGGGCGGTCAAGCCCTTCTCCATGGCGCTGCTGGCCTGGCTGTTCATCGCGGTGGCGTTCCGGCCATGGTTGCCCGGCGACCAGATCGGCAACTATATCGCCGGCCTGATCATCCTGGCGGCCGCGCCCTGCACCGCCATGGTCTTCGTCTGGAGCCGCCTGACGAACGGCGAGCCGAACTTCACCCTCAGTCAGGTGGCGCTCAACGACGCCATCATGATCGTCGCCTTCGCCCCGATCGTCGGCCTGCTGTTAGGGCTGGCGGCCATCACTGTTCCGTGGGCGACGCTGCTGATCTCGGTCGGCCTCTACATCATCCTGCCGGTCATCGTGGCCCAGGTCGTACGGCGGATGGTGCTGGCGGGGCAGGGCGAGACGGGCCTCGAGCGGCTCCTGGCCCAGCTCGGCCCGGTCTCGATCATCGCCCTGCTGACCACCCTGGTCCTGCTGTTCGGCTTCCAGGGCGAACAGATCCTGGCCCAGCCGTTGGTTATCGGCATCCTGGCCATCCCGATCCTGATCCAGGTCTATTTCAACTCCGGTCTCGCCTACTGGCTGAATCGGGCGACGGGCGAGGCGCATTGCGTGGCCGGGCCGTCGGCTCTTATCGGGGCCTCCAACTTCTTCGAACTGGCCGTGGCGGCGGCGATCAGCCTGTTCGGCATCAACTCCGGCGCGGCCCTGGCGACGGTGGTCGGCGTCCTGATCGAAGTGCCGGTGATGCTGTCGGTGGTGTGGATCGTGAATCGTTCGAAGGGCTGGTACGAGGCCGGGCCCGCCGTCCGCCGCAACACCGAAAAGGAGCACTGAGATGTCCGACGCCTTCCCCGTCACCGTCTTTCACAACCCCGCCTGCGGCACCTCGCGCAACGTCGTGGCCATGGTCGAGGCGGCCGGCTATCAGCCCGAGGTGGTCGAATATCTGCAGGCCGGCTGGACCCCGGACCAGCTGGGCGCTTTGTTCGCCGAGGCGGGGATTACGCCGCGCGAGGCCTTGCGGGAGAAGGAAGCGGTCGCCGCCGAGCGTGGCCTTCTGGACCCGGCGGCGTCCGACGCGGCCATCCTCGCCGCCATGGTCGAGCATCCGGTGCTGGTGAACAGGCCGCTTGTGCGCACGCCGAAGGGCGCTGCGATGTGCCGGCCGTCGGAGAAGGTGTTCGATCTGCTGGAGCGGACGCCGGACCGCTTCGTCAAGGAAGACGGGGAAGTGGTCTGAACCGGCCCTGCTTCGCCAAGGCTTCGCAGGGCGAAGCAGGATGGTGCGGGCGGCCGGGGTCGAACCGGCACTCCTTTCGGAACCGGATTTTGAGTCCGGCGCGTCTACCAGTTCCACCACGCCCGCACAGGCCGGTTGCTCGCTTCGGCAGGCGCGCTTGGTAGCGTGGGGGGTCCGATCAGGTCAATCGGGATTGGCGGCGAGTTGGCCTGAGGGCCCGTTACTCCGGTGCGCGGTACCGCATGGTGTAGACGACGACCTTGCCGACCAGACCCGGGTCATTCTCTGGCAGGGCCACCCGGGAATTTCGCGCGGCCACAAGGGCGCTCCGGCCGAAGCCAAGGCGTTCCGGCGTCTCGGACAGGACCCGGCACTCATTGAGCCGACCGTCAGCCGGGACGATGCAGGCCAGCCGCACGGAGGCTAGGGGAATCCCCCGCATCGCTGCGACTACGGGGTACTCGGGGAGGGCCTGATGCTCCCAGACAAGGTTCCGGGAAGACACTCTCGGCAGCAGGTCCCAGTCATCCGTCAGGGATGCGCCACAGGCCGATAGCACCCGATCTACCGACGCGGCCGAGGGCGGCGTCGTCAGGCGCAAGCGCATCGCCCGCTCTCCCGGGGTAGCGGGTTCGATCCGTAGGTCGAGGTCGCCGCCGGCCCGCAACTGGCGCGCCAGCCGTTCCGGCTCTGACGCCGACAGTACTGGCATGCCGGCGTGGGTCTGCCAGCTCTGACGCTCCTCGGAAATCGCGCCCGCGGTGACCCGGACGATCCGGAAGTCTTCCGTCGACACCGGCGTTCCGGTCAGCAGAAGGTCCAGCACACCCGCCTGGCAGCGGAGGGCGAGCGCATTGCCGCCGAAGTCGAGGCTGGCGAGCGTCAGTTCCCGGGCCGGATCGACGGTCAGGTCCCAGTCCTCCGCCGCGTCCTGGGCGAAGGTGGGCGATGCGGCGGCGAGGCTGTTCAGCAGGGCCCAAAAGATCAGGGCGAACCGCGTCATCCGACCGTCTCGACATGGCTGTCGCCCGAGCCGGACTGAATGCGGCGTGCGCGGATGAACATCTCAACGCGCTGGACGACGATCATGCCGACGACGAACAGGAGGAAGGCGTCCGTGATGGCCAGCGCATTCAGCCCCCATTCCGCGGCGTGCGGCTCAAGGAAGGCACTCAGGGCGCGGCGGCCCAGCATGACGGCGATGATCAGGATAAGGCCGATGGGCGAGGCCTGCGCCTTCAGCGTGCCGTCGGCGTGTTTCTCGATCGTGGTCATCTTGCCCCGCCACCAGCCGAAGGCTCCGCCGAGAATCAGGCCGATCGCCAGGATGGCCCAGGCGACCCCGTCAAAGGCGACGGGCGGCATCGTCGGGTCCATACTGGTTCCCCAGAGCGCGAAGCCCATCAACGGGACGATGATGGCGGGCATGACCCACATCCACTGCGGATTCAGGGTCCGGGGCCTGCGGTTGCGCAGGAAGATCAGCGGCAGGGCGATCGCCAGTCCGATCAGCGGTCCGAGAACCTGAGGCGACATATCCAGCATGGAAGCTCATCTCGTCCCGATGGCGCCCTGCTTGCCCCCCTCGGGCCGCAGACGTGGCCGAAGCTTAATCCGTCCCGCGCATCCGTAAAGCGCCGGCGCGGCCTCTGGTCCGGGAAACGATGGGATGCGCGCGATGAGACGATGTGTGACGATCGCCCTGGGCGGCCTCGTGCTGTCCTGCCAGGGACCCGCGGCGGTGATGGCGCGTGAGACCTATACCGCCGCGACCGTCTGCTCGATGGCCCCGAAGATCGAGTGGTGGTGCTCGTCCAGCATCTCGATGCGGACCGTGTCGCCGGCCTTGAGGAAGGGCGTCTCGGCCTTGCCGCGCAGGATGGTCTCGACCGTGCGGACCTCTGCGATGCAGGAATAGCCGAGGCCGCCCTCGCTGACCGGCTTGCCCGGTCCACCGTCGGCGTCGCGGTTCGAGACGGTGCCCGAGCCGATGATGGTGCCGGCGCACAGGCTACGGGTCTTCGCGAGGTGGGCGATCAGGGTCCCGAAGTCGAAGGTCATGTCGGTTCCGGCGTCGGCCTTGCCGAAATCGGCGCCGTTCAGCTGGACGTTCAGTTCGCCCCTGAGCTTGCCGTCGATCCAGCGGTCGCCGAGCGCGCGCGGGGTGACGAACACCGGCGACAGGGCGGAGGCGGGCTTGGACTGGACGAAGCCGAAGCCCTTGGCCAGTTCGGCCGGGATCAGGTTGCGCAGGGAGACGTCGTTGACCAGTCCGACCAGCCGCACACAGGCCAGCGCCTCTTCGCGGCTCACGCCCTGGGGCACGTCGCCGGTGACGACCACGACCTCGGCCTCGAGGTCGCAGCCCCAGCTTTCGTCGGCCAGGGGGATGGGGTCGCGCGGGGCGAGGAAGCCGTCGGACCCGCCCTGGTACATCAGGGGATCGGTCCAGAAGCTGTCGGGCATCTCGGCGCCGCGCGCCTGACGCACGAGGGCGACGTGGTTCACATAGGCGGAGCCGTCGGCCCACTGATAGGCGCGGGGCAGGGGCGCCGCGGCCTCGCGTTCGTGGAACCGACCGCGCGGCACGCCGCCGTGCTCGAGGCTTTCGGCGAGAGCCCGCAGGTCGGGCTCGAGCCGGTCCCAGTCGTCCAGCGCCGCCTGAAGCGTCGGGGCGATCAGGAAGGCGTCGGTGAACCAGGCGAGGTCGCTGGAGACGAGGACGAGGCGACCGTCACGGCCGTGCTTGAGCGAGGCGAGTTTCATGGCTCAAGGCTTAGGCGGTTTCTCCGTCAGGGGAAACTGTCCGTCGTCCGGTCAATGCTGGCTTGAGGATCCACTGAGGCCGTCGGCTGGTCCGTGCGTGTGCTGGGCCGGCTTGGGTCCAGGATTTGTCAATTCGGCGACTACCTCCCGGATATCATTCTCTCGATCCTTCTTGTGACGCCAGTAGTCGTCAAATTTCGCCACCGCGAGGCGAAGGGCGTCGTTCCGTTCCTGGGTCGTCATGGGTCGTTTTCCGGGCTTGGCGGAAGGTGCCGGGACGACGGGCGATGAGGCAGGCTGGGAGAGCACTGAAACGATCGTGACATTGGCGGCGGCGGCCGCCGCGCTCGAATCTTTTGTCGCCGCCGCGGCCAGGGCTGGCTGGGGCGGCACCGGGCTCTTGTCCTCGATCTCGCCCTTGATCGCCAATTCCAGCACCTTGACGTTGGAAGCCAATTCGCCACCGAATTTCAGCGTCTTGCCGAGCCGGGCTTCCAGTATGCGTCGCAAGTCGGCGGCGTGCGCGGGCAGGGCCTCGGTATTCGCCTTCATGGCGTCCTTCACGGCGTTATTGACCGCTATCCAGATCGCTTCGGCCGCGTCGGTCTTCGACCGCGAAAAGTAGTAACCGATCAGCCAGCCGATCAAGCCGGCGGCCAGAATGCCCAGCAGGATCGCGCCCCAGAAGAACGGGTCGGCGCCGATCATGATCGTCGGATCCAGCGGAGCGTTGGCCGGGTCGGCGTTGGCGAAGTCTGCGCCGTAGGACATGCTGCTCTCCCCTGAAGACCGTGAACTGTTGGGGGCGCATCTTGCCCCCACCGCTCCGCTTGGCAACGACAAAGGTTAACGGCGCGACCGATTCCCGTCAGGGGTGATTTTTGGGGGCGCTCAGCGCGGCGGGGTGATCAGCGCCCGCGCCTCGGCGCCCGTCCGGGCGCCGATGTCCCGGACCTCGATCTCGACGGCCACGGCGCCTTCCGGCTCATGGGCCCACAGATAGCGGCGCTCGATCTCGACCTCGCGGCCCGACGGGGCGATGCCGATGAAGCTGTCGCCCCAGGGCGTGACCTTCACCAGCTCGGGCCAGATCAGGCTGCAGGCCTGATCCAGTTCCTCAATGGCCATGGCCGAGAGTTCGTCGTTGCTCACAGCCATCGCCGAACCTTCTGGCGATAGGCGTCATAGGCGGCTCCGAATTTGGCGGCCAGATAGCGTTCCTCCCGCTGGATCACGAACTGGTCGACGACCGCCAGACAGGGCAGCAGCAGGAACAGGGCCAGGGCGCTGTCCATGGCGATGGTCAGTCCGGCGTAGGTCACCGCGAAGCCGACGTAGATCGGGTTGCGGCTGAAGCGGTAGGGACCCTCGTTGATCAGGAAGGTCGACGGCTTCCACGGCTCGACGGCCGTGCCGCGGCGGCGGAACAGTCCGGCCGCCATGCCGTCCAGCAGCAGGCCGCCGATGATCAGGGTCAGGGCGACGCCGCGACGCACTTTCATCTCCAGCCCGAACCCGGCCGACAGCCAGCCGAGACCGGCCTCGACCGCCTCGGGCCGGGCGCCCAGCTCCGCCAGACCCCAGCCGACGAACAGGAAGCCGAGATAGATCAGCGGCGGCGGCGCGATCACGCCGGGAATGTCGGACTTGCCCATCAGATCGTCTGCCCCTGCGGCGCGGTGAAGTCGGAGACGGCGGCGTCGCCGGTGTTGATCACCTCCGACGGTTCGAAGATCAGCACCTCGGCCTCTTCGTCGGCGGCGGTGCGGTGTTCGACGCCGCGCGGCACGACGATGAACTGGCCCGGATCGAGGGTCTCGACCCGGTTGCGGAACTCGACCCGGAACCGGCCTTTCCAGACCAGGAACATCTCGTCGGCGTCGGCATGGCTATGCCAGGGGAAGGTGCCCTGCACCTTGACCAGCCGCACGTCCTGTCCGTTCAGCTGCGCCGCCACTCGCGGCCGCCAGTGGTCGGAGAAGCCGGCGAACTTGTCGGCCAGATCCAGCACGGCGCCGTGGGTCACGGACGGAGGTCTTCGTCGCCGTAAATGGCGACGCCCGCAGCTCTGCTGTCGGAAACGGCGCCGCGATACATGCCTGAACTGGTCATGGCGAAACTGGGTTGTCCCTGCAGGTCCATGACGATGACGCCGCCGGAACCGCCCAGCGACAGGGCGTCGTCTACCTCAGCCTGCGCTGCTGTTTGCGTGGTCGATCCGTCCGCGATCCGGCCGCAGATATCGCGGGCCACGCTGGCGCGGATGTAGAACTCCCCGTCTCCCGTGGCCGAGACCGCGCAGCCCTCGCGGTTCGACGCATAGGTCCCGGCCCCGATCACCGGCACGTCGCCGACCCGGCCCCAGCGTTTGGCCGTCATGCCGCCGGTCGAGGTGCCGGCCGCCAACCGGCCCTGGCTATCCAGAGCCACCGCGCCGACGGTGCCGAACTTGCGCTCGTTCAGCGGCGGGGCGGGCAGGGTGTTCTCGGCCTGCGGCCCCGGCGCCCCGGCGGGCCGTTCCGGGATCGGCAGGTTCTGCGCCCGCAGCGCCGACTCCAGCCCCCGCCACCGGCGCTCAGTGAAGAAGAAGGCTGGGTCGACCTGCTCCAGCCCGACCGAGGCGGCGAACGTATCCGCGCCCTCGCCGATCAGCATGAGGTGCGGCGACCGCTCCATCACCGCCCGGGCGGCGGCGATCGGATGGCGGGTGGTGGTCAGGCCGGCCACCGCGCCGGCGGTCAGGTCCGAACCGTTCATCACCGCGGCGTCCAGCTCGTTGCGGCCGGCGGCGGTGAAGACCGCGCCCCGTCCGGCGTTGAACAGCGGATCATCCTCCATAAGCTCGATCGCCGCCTGCACCGCGTCCAGCGCCGAACCGCCCGCGGCCAGCACCGCCGACCCGGCCTCCAGCGCCCGATGCAGGGCGGCGCGATAGGCGGCGTCCTGTTCGGGCGTCAGGCTGGTTCGCTCGATCACCCCGGCGCCACCGTGGATGGCGAACGACCAGCGCGGCGCGTCCTGCGCGGCGGCGGGTGAGGCGAACAGGGCGAGGGCGGCGGCGGCGAGGGTCAGGCGGGAAAAAAACATGGTCGGCCTTCCGGAAAACGATGCGTCAGGGTCGGGCAAGTGGAGGTTCAACTCAAGGCCTGCTCCCATACTGCCGCCTGCCCCTTCGACGCGCCACCTCACAGCCAATTTACCCTTAACACTTGTCCGGTCTTGCGCCCCGTGCTGCTTATGCGGCCTCGCGCGTCAGGTGGGGCGCAGCAACATGGGAGTGAGCCGTTGAGTAGGACGGACATTGGGGGGGCGCTTTCGGCGCCTGGCGGGTTCGAATCCCGACGTATCCGGGGAGACCAGACATGAACATCGTCATCATCGCAGGTCTGATCATCACGCTGCTCACGGGCATCCCCGTGCTGATGCAGATCCTGAAGAACCACCCGCGCGGACTGATCATCCTGTTCTTCGCCGAGATGTGGGAGCGATTCTCCTACTACGGCATGCGCGGCATCCTGATCTTCTATCTCACCCAACATTTCCTGTTCGACGACGCCACGGCGGCCTCGACCTACGGTTCCTACACCTCACTGGTGTACCTGCTGCCTCTCGTCGGCGGCATCCTCGCCGACCGCTACATCGGCACGCGCAAGGCGATCGCCTTCGGCGCGCTGCTGCTGGTCGCGGGTCACAGCCTGATGGCCTATGAGGGCGGTCCGGCGACTGAGACCCTGACCTACGCCGGGGCTCAGTATGAAGTCGTCAGTGAAGGTCGGGGCGCCGCCCGCGAGGTCGGCATCATGGTCGACGGCCAGCGTTACGACTTCACCGCCGCAGAGAGTGGCGGCCTGGCCCTGACCAACCTGCCGGCCAACGCCAGCCTTCCGCCGGTGATGGAGCCGGGCACCTACGTCATGACCGCCACACGCGACACGACGGGGGTGAACAGCTTCTACCTCGCCCTTTCGCTGATTATCATGGGCGTCGGTTTCCTGAAGCCGAACATCTCGACCATCGTCGGCCAGCTGTATCCGCAAGGCGATCCGCGGCGCGATTCCGGCTTCACCCTCTACTACTACGGCATCAACCTCGGGGCCTTCTGGGCGGCGGTGTTGTGCGGCTACCTCGGCCAGACCGTGGGCTGGTGGGCCGGCTTCGGTCTCGCCGGCGTCGGCATGGCGCTGGGCTTCGTCGTCTTCACACTGGGCAAGCCCCTGCTGCAAGGCAACGGCGAACCGCCGAATCCGGAGCTGCTCAAGCGGCCCCTGTTCGGCCCGTTGAATCGCGAATGGCTGATCTACATCCTCGCCATTCTCGGCGTCGGCATCGTCTGGTTCATGGTCCAGCGCAACGCCCTGGTCGGCTCCGTGCTGGCGGTGTCCACCCTGTTGTCCCTGGCCTTCATCGCCTGGATCATCGCCTTCGTCTGCAAGACCTGGGTCGAACGCCAGCGGATGATGCTGGCCGTGGTGCTGATCTTCGGCGCCGTGGTCTTCTTCACCCTGTTCGAACAGGCCGGCACCTCGCTGAACCTGTTCGCCGACCGTAACGTGGATCTGACCATCGCTCCGACCGCGATGCAGTTCCTCGGCATCACGGTCGGCACGCCGGCCCAGCTGGCCGCCGCGGGCATCACGCCCACGGACTTCTGGATCGACGCGACCATCACGGCCGCCCAGGTCCAGTCGTTCAACGCCGGCTTCATCCTCATCTTCGCGCCGATCTTCGCGGCCCTGTGGGCCTGGTTGACCAGCAAGAAGATGGACCCCAACCCGACCATGAAGTTCGGTCTCGGCCTTGTGCAGGTCGGTCTCGGCTTCCTGGTGGTGGTCTGGGCCGCCGGTTCCGGCATGGTCAGCAGCGCCTTCCAGATGCCGCTGATCATCCTGGCCCTGCTCTACATGCTGCACACGACCGGTGAGTTGTTCCTGTCGCCCGTGGGCCTGTCGGAGATCACCAAACTGTCGCTGCCCTCCGTGGTCAGCTTCATGATGGCCGTGTGGTTCCTGGCCAGCTCCATCGCCCAGTTCGTCGGCGGCAAGATCGCCGGCCTGATGGGCACCGAGACCGTCGGCGGCCAGGTGCTGGACCCGCAGGGGGCGCTCGCCACGTCGCTGGACGGCTTCGGCAAGCTCGGCTGGTGGGGTGTCGGCATCGGTATCGGCTTCATCCTGATCAGCTTCCTGATCAAGGGCTGGTCCCACGGGGCCAATGACGCCGGCAATCATCCGGGACCGACCCTGACCGATCGTGGTCAGGAAGACGGCAACGTCGCCAAACCGGAAACCAGCACTGCAGGCTGATCCGGAAGAGCGGCTGAATACAGGAAGGGCGGAACCGCGAGGTTCCGCCCTTTTTGGCGCGTCGAGGGCAGGCGCGCCGTCAGTTTTGGGGGTGTGGGACGCCTTCTTCAGAAGGTCTTTCTTATCTGGACGAACAGCCACGGGCTCATCTTCGTGCGGCGCACCTCGCGGAAGGCCAGCGGGGCCGTGTCGCGGGGGCCGGTGTAGATTTCGCGGTCATAGCCTCTGGCCCGGTCGGTCGCATTGCCCAGATCGACCCGGACCGTCAGGTCGCGCTCCGGCTTCCACTGGACGAAGGCGCTGACGCCGGGCTCGGCGTAGAAGGCGCGGACCTCGCGCACCCGGAAGGCGCGGCTCTTGTCGATATTGCAGCCGTGGTCGAAGCCCCAGGACCAGCGGCCGCCCATGAGGTCCTGATTGAAGGCGACGCCGCAGCCGAAGGCCTGGTTGCCCTGGAACCGGCGCTCCTCGCCCGTCACCGGATCGAGCACGGCGGTCGAGGACCAGCTGCCGCGCGTCTGGAGGCGTCCGTTGGGAATGCCCAACGGATCGGTCGGCAGGGTCAGGCGCAGCTGAAAGAAGCTGCCGGTTCCGTCCCCGATGTTGCCGACGCCATCGAAGCCGCCGGTCAGGGGGATGACGTCCACGACATCCTCCACCTCGGCATATTGATACGTGGCGTCGAACACGCCCTCCCCCCAGAAGCGGCGTTCGTAAATGCCCTCGAGAACGGTCGACTTCTCCGGCTCCAGATCGGGGTTGCCGCCCTCGACCTGGCCGATGTCGATATCGGCCGAGGCGATGAAGTCGCCGAAGTCCAGCTGCCCCACCTCACGCTCGGCGCGGAAGCGGAACTGATGGCCTGTCCACGGCGTCCAGGTCGCCTGAATGCGGGGCTTGGGATAGACGAAGGACTTGTTCAGGTCGCTGTCGCCGGACTGGCTGATCTCCGACACCTCGACGCGCAGACCGCCCTCGACGGTGAGGGTGGGGCTCGGCCGCCAGGTCGCCTGGCCGAAGACCTCGCCGCGCAGTTCCTCGACCTTGACCGAGGAAGACGGCAGCGGGATCGGGACGCCGTTCTGTGAATAGGCGGTGGCGCTGTCGAGGAAATTGTAGGCCACCTCGCCGCCGGTCTCGAACGACCATCGGTCATTGGGGCGGAAGCGCAGGATGGCGCGTCCGATGGATTCGCCCGAGGTCGCGTCGGCGGTGAAGGTCGAGCTGTCGCCGCTGCCTTCCGAAACGCCAGTGTATTCCTCGGTGGAATAGCGTTTCAGGCCGGTCAGCTCCAGGCCGGTGCGCGGGCCGAGGTCCCACGTCCAGTTGACGCCCAGCTCGCTGTTGACGTTGTCCGCTTGCTCGTCGTTGAAACTGTCGACGCCGGCGCCCGAGCGGATCAGCAGGTCCTGCGAATTCTCATTGCCGAACCAGCCCAGCAGGCCGTTGACGCGCAACAGGCCGCGGCCGATCCGGCGCTGGACAGCGCCGGTGGCGCGCAGGTTCCGGATTCGGTCCCACAACACCAGGTCGGCGTCCTGGATCAGATTGCCGCCCGCGTCGTAGCGGCGGCGGAAGCCGTCGCCGGTCCCGTCGGTGCGGTCCGAGAAACCGCTGATCGAGCCCTCGATCTGGCTGTCGCCCTCGCGACGCGAATATCGCGCCGACAGCACCGGGCCGAGGTAGCCGTCGGGATAGACATAGGTGTTGGCCTCGATCACCCGCTCGGTCGTCACGGTGCGGATCAGCACAACGTTCGCGACCACGGACCGGCCCTGCATGTCGATCCCGGGCGCGCCGCCCCGGACCAGTTCGACCCGGGCGACGCCGGCAGCCGAGATGCGGCGCAGGATCTGGTCGAGGTTGTCGCTCTTGGTCGAGGGCCGGCGACCGTCGATCAGGATGTTGCCCGCCGTGCCCGCCAGACCGCGCGTCCCGCTGTCGCCCAACTCGAAGGCGAAGCCGGGGAGGCGGGAGATCATGTCGAGGGCCGTATCGGGACGGGCGTCGGCGAAGAAGGCGGGTTCGAAAACCAGCACGCCATGTTGCGCGCCGCCGGCGACCGGCGCGCTCTGGACCGGCGCAGTCTGGGCCATGGCCGGGCCGCCCAAAAGCGCGCAGAAGGCCGCCCCGGCCAGCCAGATCGCCTTGATCATATGTCCCTCTTCCTGTTGGGCGAAGGGTGGCCGGCGAGCGGCTGCGCATACAGTTACAAGCGGGACAGGTGCATTAAATCGCTGACAGGCTTGGGGCGGCGGAATGCGGTCGTCAGAATGTCTTGCGCACCCGGATCTGCCAGAAGGTTCGCGGATCCGTGGGGCGCAGTTCGGTGAAGGCGACGGGGCGAGCGAGCGTCCGGTCGGCGAAGACCGTGCGTTCCACCTGGAAGTCGTTCCAGACGTTGACCTGGGCACGGATGGCCAGGGTCCGCGTCGGCTTGTATTCGATGTTGGCCTCGAAATAGTCGCTGCCGGTGAAGCCCGAGATCTGGTCCGGGTCGTAGCGGAACTGGCGCAGGCCCTCGAGGTAGGTCATCGCCCAGTTGATCTTCCAGCTGGTGATGTCCTGGGAGATGGTGAAAGCCGGTTGCGAAGGTCGCACGCCCGAGATGGGCCGTTCCTCGCCCGAAGTCGGGTCGGTGACGGCCGTGTCGTTCCATGTGTTCCTGAACTGGAACTGACCGCCCGAGAAGCCGGTCCAGTCGAGCGGCAGAACGAAGTTGACGGCCAGTTGATCCAGCGTCCCGTCGCCGATGTTGCCGACCGCCGACAGGCCTTGCGGCAAGGGCAGGCGGTCAATGACGCCGATGATCTCGTCGTGGCGGTAGCCGATGGAGACGATGCCGTCGCCCAGGAACCGGCGCTCATAGGTAAGTTCGGAGATCCAGCGCTCCTCGGGCTCGAGGTTCACGTTGCCGCCGAACAGCTGTTCGTCTTCCAGGTCTGCGCCCGCCGCAAAGTCGCCGAAATCCAGCTGGCCGACGTCGCGCTCAAAGCGGAAGCGGACCTGATTCTGGGGAAGGGGCGTCCAGGTCAGTTGCAGGCGCGGCTTGGCGAAATAGAAGCTCTTCTCCTGATCGGCGTCACCGGACTGGGTAATGGTCGAAGCCTCGAGCCGCAGTCCGCCTTCAAGATTCAGGTCCGGCCGCACGCGCCACGTCGCCTTGCCGAACAGCTCGCCCCGGGTCTCCTCGACCATGATCTGATCGGACGGCAGGGGAATGGCGACCCCGCCGTCCGTAAGCGCCTGGTCGATCTCGAGCATATTGTAGGCGACCTCGCCGCCAGCCTCCAGCGTCAGGGCCGGCGAACGTTCCCAGCGCAGCAGCGACCGCAGGATCGTCTCGGAGGCATTGCCCTCGGAGGCGAAGCGTTGCTCGGGGCTTGCGACGGCATTTGTCGTTGTTTGAGAGGTCGAGGCGTTCTCGAAATCGTTCCACTCGCGGATGAAGCGGGTTTCCGACGTCAGACCTTCACCCATCGGACGGGTGAAGACCGCGCCGACCTCGCCGCTCGTGCCTTCCTCGTCGAAGCGGTTGTCGCGCAGGATGCCCGGCCCGTCCTGGAGGCTGTACTGACTGTAGTCGTTGCGCCCCAATCGGGCGGTGAGGTCGATCTTGCCGCCCATGAAGGCGTCGGCGAAATTGACCCGCACCGCCTGGCCACCGCCGTTCTGGTCGCTGTAATAGCCCTCGTCGCGCAGGAGCACGCCGTTGGCGTCACGGCGGATGACCCTGCCTACGCCGTTGGAATCGTCGATGGACACGCCGTCGGCCACGGTGAAGCCCCAGACCCGGTCGCCGTTGCGGCGGGTGAACTGGTACTGGCCGAAGCCGCGATCGGCGCCGCCTTCGAAAAAGGCCATATTGCCCGTCAGGATCTGTTCGGTGCTGGCCTGGGTCCGGGTGATGACATTCACGACGACGGAATAGCCCTGCATGTCGATGCCCGGGGCCCCGCCCCGGATCAGCTCGATGCGCTCGACCTGGGGCACCAGGGTCCGCGACAGGACCGAGGAGCCGGTGTCGTTCTTGGAGGCCGGTCGCGACCCATTGACCAGGATGTTGCCGACCGCGCCCTCGAAGCCGCGTGAGCCGTCGCCGTCCTGAACCGAGAAACCGGGCACCCGGCTGACCATGTCGAGGGCAGTGTTCGGGCGCTGGGCGGCGAAGAAGTCGGGGGTGAAGACCAGTACGCCCTGCTGTGAGGCTTCCGCCTGGGGCGCCGGGGCCGGCGGCGGGGGAGTCTGGGCCGCGGCCGCGCCGGCGCTCAACAGGATGGCCGTCGTCGCCAGCAGGATGGTCTTGGTCATTGCAGGATTCCCCTCGTCGTGTGACGAAGGTTTGGCCTCCTGTCGCCCGGCTCTCCAGTTACAAGAGAGACAGGTGGATTAAATCTCGGACAGATTACGTGCCGGTCACAAATGTGTTCTGAAAAAGACCGCGCGTTGCTGAATGCTGTTCAGGTAAGGAATGTATTGACGTGAGATTGTTCGTCTCTGTTGCTGCCGCCCTCGTCGTTCTGACCGCCGGGACGATCTCCGCGGCGCCCGTGTGGGGCCAGACGCCCGAGCCGGCCGCGGCGGCGCAGCTGGACGACGTCGTGGTCCAGGCCCGCCGCTCGGGCGCGCCTATGTGGACCGTGACCCGGGGCGACAGCACCCTGATCCTGGTCGGCGCCATCACCGGCATTCCCCGCGACCTGTCGTGGCGCCCCAATGATCTCGAGGCGGCGGCGGCGCGTTCGGAGCAGATACTGACGCCGCAGGTGGGACGCGCCTCGTTCAGCGATGTGTTTCGCGTCATATGGCGTATCCGCACCATCGCCCGTATGCCGAACGGGCAGACCAGCGCCGACTATCTGACGCCTGAATGGCAGGCACGGCTCGAGGCCGCTATGGCCGACGAGGGCAATCAGGACTGGCGCACCAGGAGCCTGCTGATCGTCGGCTTCGACCTCATGCAGGACAAGGCTGGCTATACCGGTCGCCGGGGCGGCGATGACGCCATGGACGTGATCCGGCGCGCGGCGCGGCGGGCCCGGGTGCCGGTTCGCCCGGTCGGCACGGTCCGCGGCGACGAACTCATCGACAGCCTGATCACCGCGCCCCAGACCGCCCACGTTCCCTGTGTAGAGGCGGCCATCGCCGCCGCCGAACTGGGACCGGACGCCGCACGCGAGCGAGCCGAGGACTGGCGAGCCCTGCGCGTCGCCGATGTCGTCGCCTCGCCGATCGACCGGGCGCTGAATCAGTGCTGGCCGTGGGGCGACCCGGAGATCGCGCCGCAGCTGAGACAGCAATGGGCGGCGGCGATCGAGACGGCGATGATCTCGCCGGGAGTCACCATGGGCGTCGCCCCGATCCGTCTGTTGGCCGATGAAGGCGGCGTGCTGGACGGGCTCGTGGCCCGTGGGTTCGACGTCGTGGGGCCTGAGTGGAAGCCGGCTCCCTGAAAAACACAGTGCGAAGCGTCCGCTCCGTCCGCTCCGTCCGCTCCGTTCACAGCGGTCACTTCAAACGAGGAAACGACGCTTCGGGCATCCCGGGCGACAGACATGACCGGCAGGATAGCACCTGCCTACGACAGAACCGGTCGCAGTCTCAGACCGCCGTACCGCCCACCGTCAGGCCCGCGATCTTCAGGCTGGGCTGGCCGATGCCGACCGGCACGCCCTGGCCGCCCTTGCCGCAAACGCCGACACCGGGATCGAAGGCGAAGTCGTCGCCGATCATCTGAACGTGCTGCAGGGCCGTGGCGCCGTCGCCGATCAGGGTCGCGCCGCGCACCGGGGCGGTGATCTTCCCATCCTCGATGAGGTAGGCCTCGGTGCACTGGAAGACGAATTTGCCGTTGGTGATGTCGACCTGGCCGCCGCCGAAATTGGCGGCGTAGAGACCGCGCTTGGTCGAGGCGATCATGTCAGCCTGCGAGTCCCTGCCGCCTTCCATGAAGGTGTTGGTCATCCGCGGCATCGGCATGTGGGCGAAGGACTGGCGCCGGCCGTTGCCGGTGGCCCGGGCGCCCAGCTGACGCGCCGACAGCCGGTCGTGCATCAGCCCGACCATGATCCCGTCCTCGATCAGCACGGTGCGCGAGGTCGGCGTGCCCTCATCATCGACCGACAGCGAACCCCGGCGGCCCGCGATCGACCCGTCGTCGACCACGGTGACGCCCGGGGCGGCGACCCGCTTGCCCATCATGCCGGTGAAGACCGAACTGCCCTTGCGGTGGAAATCGCCCTCGAAACCATGGCCGATGGCCTCGTGCAGCAGCACGCCCGGCCAGCCGGCGCCCAGCACCACATCCATCTCGCCCGCCGGGCAGTCGACGGCCTCGAGGTTGACCAGCGCCTGACGCAGGGCCTCGTCGACCTGCCATTGCCAGCGGTCGGGGGCGATCCAGGTCTCAAACCCGGCCCGGCCGCCGGCGCCGGACGAGGCGCTCTCGCGCTTGCCGCCCTTCTCCACGGTGACCGAGACATTGAGCCGGACCAGTGGACGGATGTCGGTGACGCGCCGGCCGTCGCCGCGCAGGATCTCGATATGGCGCCGCTCGCCCACCATGGTGGCGGACACCTGGACCACGCGCGGATCCCGGGCCCGCGCCCAGGCGTCGATCTCACCCAGCAGGGCGATCTTGCCGGAGAAGGCGGGGGAGGCCAGTGGATCGATGGTCTCGTACAGTTGCTGATTGGTGGCGCGGGGCGACTCGGCGATGACCCCGGCATGGCCGGAGCGGGCCAGACCCGCGCTGTCGGCGGCGCGGCGGATGGCAGGGCCGCTGATCTCATTGGCGTGGGCGTAGCCGGCCGTCTCTCCGGCCACCACCCGCAGACCGAAGCCTTCGGAGGCGTCATAGGCCGCGGATTTCAGTCGGCCGTCGTCAAACACCAGCGATTCGAGCTCCGACCGCTCCAGGAACAGTTCGCCGTCATCCGCCCCGGTCAGGGCGTCCTGGAGGATGGAAAGGGCTTCATCGGAGCCGACGTCGGCGGAATCGAGAATCGCGGGGAGGGGAACGGGGACGGTCATGGAGCCTAAGTAGGGGCTGACCGTCCCCGCGTCACCGGGTCAGTTCTGGTCGATGTCGCCGGAACCGGAAAGGGTTTGCTGCAGATTGGCCGGGCGGCGGGTCAGCTGGACGTCACCGGAACCGGAGATGTCGATCCGGGCGGTTCCGGTGGGACCGACGCGAACATCGCCAGAGCCGTTCAAATCCACGGTGGCGTCCGTTGTACGCAGGGCGGTCAGGTCGACCTCCCCCGAACCGCTCAGATCAACGGTGACCGCACCGGTCTCACCGACCGCGGCGACATCGCCCGCGCCATTCACCCGCACGGTGAGGGTTGGCTGGTTATAGTCGCGGATGGAGAGGTCGGTGCCGCTGTTGAGTTCAAAGCTGCGGACCGACGGGGCGGTGATGAAGACCTGAAGTTTGTCTGACGGCCCATAGGTTTTGGAGTTCCAGCGCATCGACACCCAGCCCTGCCTGACGCTTTGTGCGCCATCGCTGTCGAGCGGCAGATCTTCGAGAGCCAGGCGCCCGTTCACGAAACGGAGGCGATGGACCAGGGATTGGGGCCCGGTCGCGCGAACCTCCACCTTGGTCCCCTGGGTAAAGACGACCTCGGCGGGCGCGTCGATCTCGAGACGGTCGCCGCCGGCCCAGGCCAGGGTACGAGTGACGGCGGGGCTGTCGTCTTCGGGTTCGGCGAAGCTCACCGTGTGGTGTTCGTCGCCGTCGCGGAAGGTCCATTCCCAGTTGTGGCTGGCCAGGTCATTGCCGCCGATGGCGGCGGCTCCGGACAGGGCGGCGATGCACAGCACGATGCTGGCGCCGGTGATGATGAGAAGTGTGCGGATCATGTCAGTTCCTCCCTCAGAACTTGCCGTCTGCGGGGGCTTGTTCCCCGAGGGCCGGCTTCAGCAGGCGGTAGTGCAGACGCGCGAACCAGACCGTGGCGTTGACCAGCAGGATGGTGGCGATGGCCGTCAGCGCGCCCAGCGCCGTGGCTCCGGCCATCATGCCCAGACCGCCGAGGACCGCTGCGGCCACCCCGCCGGGTAGTCCTGCGAAGGGACCGGCGACCATGGCCACGCCCCCGCCGATGAAGAGGCCGACGGCGGCCATGAAGAAGCCGAACAGGACGCCGACCACGCTCAGGAAGATGGGCAGCAGGATCAGCAGGTCGATCGCCCCCAGTCCGAGAACTGCGAACACGGCCCCGGCGGCGGCCGACGGGTTTTTCTCCTGATGCCAGCGCTGGGCGCCGGCCTCGGCGCGCAGTTCGCGGGCCAGACGATCGGGATCGCCCAAGGCGGCCGCGACCTCGGCCTCGGATCGTCCGGCGGCGGCGCCGTCCTCGAAATGGATCTGATAGTCCGAGGCGATGTCGGCCGCGGCGGACGTCGGCATGCCGACCAGTCCCCGGCGCAACCGGCCCATGAATTCGTCGCGGGTCATTGTTCAGCTCCCCTTTTGGCGGTGACATCTGTGGCCTGGGCGGGCGTCGCGGATTGAGCCGGCGCCTCCAGAACCGATTCGACCGCGCGGGCGAAGGCGCGCCACTCGGTCGTCTGGGCGTCAAGCGCCCGGCGACCGGCGTCGGTCAGGCGATAATATTTGCGCGAAGGCCCGGAAGGCGATTCGACCAGATAGGTCTCCACCTGTCCGTCGGACTGCATCCGCCGCATCAGCGGGTAGATGGTGCCCTCGCCCATGTCGATCGCGTCCGACAGGGTCGAGGCGATTTCATAGGCATAGCTGTCGTGCCGGTTCAGCAGGGCCAGGACGCAAAGCGTCAGCACCCCCTTCTTCAGCTGTATCTCGATTGTTTCAGGCACTGTGGGCCCTCCTTGTGAGGACCAAGACGTATCGCAAGGTATCTGGTCATGCAAGGTAGCTGTCATAACATGACGGAGAATTAATCCGGAGACGGGAGGCCCTGCGTCGTTCATTCCATCGGCAATCGCTTGGCAAGCGCGGGAGGGGGCGATATGGACCGCGCGAAGTACCGCTGCGGACCGCCGGGTCCCGGCGATTGTTTGCGATTCACTCGCAAGCGTTTGCGGCGAAACGGTTTAATGAGGATATCTCGCATGGGGATGGGCACGCGGGCCCGGGCGATCGTCGGTGGTGGCATCACCGCTATGAGCCTGGCCGTTTTCTCCGCCACACCGACGTGGGCCCGGCCGCTGGTCGGCCAGCCGACTGACGGCGGATTGGGGCTGCAGCCTTCGGCCTCGCCGCTGAAGGTCGAAGCGACCTTCTTCCACGACATCATCCTGATGCCGGTCATCACCTTCATCACCCTGCTGGTGCTGGGCCTGATCATCTGGATCTGCATCCGCTACAACAAGAAGGCCAACCCGGTTCCGGCCAAATGGAGCCACAACACCCTGATCGAGATCGTCTGGACCGTCCTGCCGGTGCTGATCCTGGTGGGCATCTCGCTGTTCTCGTTCCGCCTGCTCTTCGCCTATCACGACATGCCGACGCCGGACCTCACGGTGAAGGCCACGGGCAACCAGTGGAACTGGTCCTATGAGTATCCCGACCAGGGCATCGCCGAATACGTCTCCAGCATGATCCCCGAAGACGAGATTGTGGCGCGCGGCATGCCGCACAGCCTGTATCGCCTGGCCGCCGACGAGCCGATCATGGTGCCGGTCGGCAAGACGGTGCGGGTGCTGGTCACCGCGACTGACGTGATTCACGCCTTCGCACTGCCGGCCTTCGGCCTGAAGGTCGACGCCGTCCCCGGCCGGATCAATGAGACCTGGTTCCGCGCCGACCGCGTCGGCGCCTTCTACGGCCAGTGCTCCGAGCTGTGCGGCGTCGACCACGCCTTCATGCCGATCCAGATCAATGTCGTCACCGAGGCCGAATTCGCGGCCTGGGTCGCCTCCAAGGGCGGCTCGATGACGCCGCGCACGCCGGATCAGGCCCCGGGCGGCACCGCCGCCCAGATCGCCGCCGGCGCTACCGGCGCCCCGACCGCCTCCGACGCGGCTGTCCCCGCCGCCGCCACCGCTCAACCCGCAGCGCCCGCCACGGCTTCCGCCGTCGCTCCGGCCGCTCAGTAACGAACCGCGAGAGCCCCAAAGATATGGCCACCGCAGCCGAAAACCTCGCCCACGACCACGACGGGCATCATGACCACAAGCCGGGTTTCTTCACCCGCTGGTTCCTGTCGACCAACCACAAGGACATCGGCACGCTGTATCTGCTGTTCGCCATCATGGCGGGCATCGTCGGCGGCGCCCTGTCCGGCCTGATCCGCTGGGAACTGGCTGAGCCGGGCATCCAGATCTTCACGGACGGTTCGGTCGTCGACCTGCTCGGTCTCGTCCAGCAGTCGAAGCACGGCTACAATGTCGTCGTCACCGGCCACGCCCTGATCATGATCTTCTTCATGGTCATGCCGGCGATGATCGGCGGCTTCGGCAACTGGTTCGTGCCGATCATGATCGGCGCGCCCGACATGGCCTTCCCGCGCATGAACAACGTCTCCTTCTGGCTGCTGGTGGCGGCCTGGGTGCTGCTGATCCTCTCCCTGTTCGTTCCGGGCGAGCCCGGCGGCGGGCTCGGCTTCGGCGGCGGCTGGACGATCTATCCGCCCCTCTCGACCATGGGGCATCCGGGACCGGCCATGGATCTGGCCATCTTCTCGCTGCACATCGCCGGCGCCAGCTCGATCCTCGGCGCGATCAACTTCATCACCACCATCTTCAACATGCGCGCGCCGGGCATGACCATCCACCGGATGCCGCTGTTCGCCTGGTCCGTGCTGGTCACCGCCTTCCTGCTGCTGCTGTCGCTGCCGGTCCTGGCCGGCGCCATCACCATGCTGCTGGCTGACCGCAACTTCGGCACCTCCTTCTTCGATCCCGCCGGCGGCGGCGACCCGGTGATGTTCCAGCACCTGTTCTGGTTCTTCGGCCACCCCGAGGTCTACATCCTGATCCTGCCGGGCTTCGGCATCATCAGCCACATCGTCTCGACCTTCTCGAAGAAGCCGATCTTCGGCTATCTGGCGATGGCCTACGCCATGGTCGCCATCGGCTTCGTCGGCTTCATCGTCTGGGCCCACCACATGTTCACGGTCGGCATGGGCGTGAACCTGCGCGCCTATTTCATCGCCGCGACCATGATCATCGCCGTGCCCACAGGCGTGAAGATCTTCAGCTGGATCGCCACCATGTGGGGGGGCTCCATCAGCTTCAAGACGCCCATGCTGTGGGCGATGGGCTTCATCTTCCTGTTCACCATCGGCGGCGTGACCGGCGTGGTCCTCGCCAACGCGGGCATCGATTACAGCCTGCACGACACCTACTACGTCGTGGCCCACTTCCACTATGTGCTGTCACTGGGCGCCGTCTTCGCCATCTTCGCCGGCTTCTACTACTGGTTCGAGAAGATGTTCGGCGTGAAGTACAACGAGTTCCTCGGCTGCATGCATTTCTGGATCATGTTCGTGGGCGTGAACCTCGTGTTCTTCCCGCAGCACTTCCTGGGCCTGCAGGGCATGCCACGCCGGATTGTCGATTACGCCGACGGTTACGCCTACTGGAACTACGTCTCGTCGATCGGCTACGTCATCACCATCGCCGGCGTGCTGGTCTTCCTGATCATGCTGGTCGAGGCGGCCATCCGTCGCCGTCCGGGCGTCGACAATCCGTGGGGCGAAGGCGCCACGACCCTGGAGTGGACCCTGTCCTCGCCGCCGCCCCACCACCAGTTCAACGAACTGCCGGTGGTCAAGGACGACGAGCACTAGACGCTGCCTCAATCCCGTCATCCCCGGGCTTGTCCTGAGGACCCATGGCAGGGCTGAGCGATATCGAGTGAGAAGGGGGGCTCAGACGTCGATGCGTCTGGGCCCTCATCAATTGCGACGGATGAATGGGTCCCCTGGGACAAGCCCGGGGATGACGGAGTAGAAGGTAGCGGATGCGCGCCGACGCCACGCCCACAGCGATCTCCACGGCCCAGCCGGAAGATTTCTTCCAGCTGCTGAAGCCGCGCGTGATGTCGCTGGTGGTCTTCACCGCCGTGACCGGGCTCGTGGTCGCCGGCGGCGACATCGACTGGCTTTCGGCGGCCATCGCCATCCTTTGCATCGCTGTGGGCGCTGGCGCGGCGGGCGCGCTCAACATGGCGCTGGAGGGCGAGACCGACGCCCTGATGCGGCGCACCCGCGGTCGTCCCGTGGCGGCCGGGCGGGTCAACAAGAACGACGCCATGACCTTCGGCGTCATCCTGTCGATCTTTTCGGTCATGCTGCTGGGCATGACGACCAATTGGCTGGCCGGCGGCCTGCTGTTGATGACCATCCTCTACTACGCCGTCTTCTACACCCTGCTGCTGAAGCGCCGGACGCCCCAGAACATCGTCATTGGCGGGGCTGCGGGGGCCTTTCCGCCGGTGATCGGCTGGGCTGCGGCGACGGGCGACGCGCCGTGGCAGGCTTGGCTGCTGTTCTCCATCATCTTCCTGTGGACCCCGCCGCACAGCTGGGCGCTCGCCCTGTATTCGGCCGGCGACTACGCCCGCGCCGGCATTCCGATGATGCCGGTGGCGCGCGGGGCGAGGAGCACGCGGCTGCAGATCCTGCTCTACAGCCTGGTGTTCGTGCCGGTGGCCGTGGCTCCCGGCCTGGTCGGCCTCGGCGGCCTCCTCTATCTGGCGGTGTCGATCGCCGGCGGCCTCGCCTTCCTGTTCCTCGCCGTCCGCCTGTGGCGCAGCCGCGCCGGGGATCAACCCGACAAGGCCGAGGCCGTGGGACGAGAGGCCGCATTGTATGATGTCCGCGCCGAGGCCAAACCGGCGCGCAACCTGTTCGCCTTCTCGATCCTGTATCTGATGGCCCTGTTCGCCGCCCTGCTGGTCGAGAGCCTGACCGCCCTTCCCGGACTGTAATGATCATGCGCCGCCTGACCCCCGAAGAACTGTCCGCCCGCAACAAGCGCAACCTCGCTATCGCCGGCGCCCTGGTGGCCTTCATCGTGCTGGTGTTCGCCGTCACCGTGCTGAACCTGAAGCGCAACATCGAGGCCCGGGCCGACGCCATCGCGGCCGGCCAGCTGGTCGAATACGCCCGATGAAAAAGCCCACCGCCAACGCCTTGGCGGCCATCGCCTGCGCGGGCGGGGTGATGTTCATGACCGGCGCAGCCTTCGCCGCCGTGCCACTCTACCGCATATTCTGTCAGGTCACCGGCTTCGACGGCACGGTCCGCAGGGCCGACAAGGCGCCGGACGTGCAGCTGGACCAGTCCGTGCTGATCCGCTTCGACACCAATGTGCGTGGCCTGCCCATGACCTTCCGCGCCGAACAGGTCACCCAGCGGGTGCGAATCGGCGAGACCGGCATCGCCTTCTTCGACGTGACCAACACCTCGGACGAACCCATCCACGCGACGGCGTCCTACAATGTCGTGCCGGAACGGGCGGGACCCTATTTCCAGAAGCTGCAGTGTTTCTGCTTCGAGGGGCAGACCATCCAGCCCGGCCAGACGATGAAATTCCCGGTCCAGTATTTCGTGGCGCCCGAAATGGCGACCGATCGCGAGAGCCGCGGCGTTGAGGAAATCACTCTCAGCTACACCTTCTATCCCACTCAAGGCTTCGATCAGGCCGCAAACGCGGGTTCGCCCGCAAATACCCAAAGGTCTGGCGCGGCCGGGTAGCCGACGCTATAGCCTGCCTCACACGACTCTCGACTGTTGCAAGAGACCCAGATGGCCGACGCCCACGCCACTCCGCATCACGACTATCACCTGGTGAATCCGAGCCCCTGGCCGCTGATCGCCTCGATCGCGGTCACGACCATGATGGTCGGGGCGGTGGTGTGGATGAAGGGTCTCGCGCCCGCCGACGGCGACCCCATCGCCGCGGCCCTGCTGTCAGAGGGCAAGGCGGCGCTGTTCTTCGCGGGCCTGGCCGGCGTGCTGCTGTCCGCGTTCGCCTGGTGGGCGGATGTGATCAAGGAAAGCAAGGGCGGCGACCACACGCCGGTCGTCTCGATCGGCCTGCGCTACGGCATGATCATGTTCATCGCCTCCGAGGTGATGTTCTTCGCGGCCTTCTTCTGGATTTTCTTCGAGATGGCGGTCTTTAACGAGGCCCGCGCCCACATTCCCGAGGTCAGCGGCTGGGCCGAGACCGCCGCCGCCTGGTCCACCTGGCCGCCCAAGGGCGTCGAAACCCTGGACGCCTGGCAGCTGCCGCTGCTGAACACCGTCATCCTGCTGCTCAGCGGCACGACGGTGACCTGGGCCCACCACGCGCTGCAGGTCGGCGACCGCAAGGCGGCCAAGCTCGGCCTGCTCATCACCGTGGTGCTCGGCGTCCTGTTCACGGCCGTGCAGGTCTATGAGTACCAGCACATTCTCCACGAGAACCTGTTCTTCAACGAAGAGGCGGCGAACTCGGGGCTCTACGGCTCGATCTTCTTCATGGCGACCGGCTTCCACGGGTTCCACGTCCTGCTCGGCACCATCTTCCTGCTGGTTTGCCTGCTGCGTCTGATGGCCGGCCAGATGACGCCGAAGAAGCATTTCGGCTTCGAGGCGGCGGCTTGGTACTGGCATTTCGTGGACGTGGTCTGGCTGTTCCTCTTCGCCTTCGTCTACGTCACCTTCGGGTGAACCCAACCCCGCCCGCTCATCCCGGCGAATGCCGGGACCCAGATCACGATCTCGGTCCCGGAAGGCCTGGACGGCGGACGGGGATCAGCGTCGGCCACCGCAGGCATTCCATCTGGGTCCCGGCATTCGCCGGGATGAGCGGATGAGCGAGGTTAATCCCATCCGCGCCGGTCTGCTTTGCCGCTGTCCCCAGTGCGGAAAGGGCCCGCTGTTCAAGGGCTTCCTCAAGGTGGTCGATCGCTGCGCCGCCTGCGGTTTCGACTTCACCCGCCTGAACACCGGCGACGGCGCCGCCATCTTCATCATGCAGATCGCCGGCGGGATCGTGGTGTTCGGCGCCCTGTTCGTGCAGGTCGCCTACAACCCGCCGATCTGGGCCATGCTCCTCGTCGCCCTGCCGCTGGTCGCCGGCCTGTCGCTGGGTCTGATGCGCCCCGGCAAGGGCGTGATGATCGCCCTGCAGATGCGGAACAAGGCGGGGCGACCCTAGATGCGCGCCCGCTTCCCGTGGGTCCTGACGATCGTGTGCGCCATGGCCTTCGCCCTGTTGTGCGGCCTGGGCGTCTGGCAGGTCCAGCGGATGCAGTGGAAGAACGGGCTGATCGCCCGGGCCGAGGCGGTGGCGAGCCTGCCGGCCTCGGGCCCCGAGACAGCATTCCTCCACGGCGAGTTCGCGCGGGTCGTCATGGACTGCCCCGGTCTGGCTGCCGCGCCATACGTCGAGCTCCAGACCATTCATGAAGGCCAGTCAGGGGTACGGTTGATTTCGGCCTGCCGTCCGGCGAGTTTCGATTCCGCGATTCTGGTCGACCGCGGTTTCGTGTCGGAGGGCCTTTCCGCCCGACCTCCCGTGTCGGCGTCGACCGCGCCCACCCGCATTGAAGGCCAGCTACGACAGCCATCGCCCCCGGGACCCATGGCCCTGCCTCCGGAAGGCAATCGCTTCTTCGCCCGCGACCACATGGCCATGGCCGAGGCGCTGGGCGTCCGGTCTGACGTGATGGCGCTGATGGTCTATGCGACGACCTCGTCCAATCCCGAATGGCAGGCGCTCCAGCCGTCCGCACCGCCCGCCGCCTTCTCGAACAACCACCTCGGCTATGCGTTGACATGGTTCGGGCTGGCGCTGGCGCTGGGCGGTTTCTATATCGCCCTGCTTCGTCGAAAGCCTTCCCTCAAGCAGCCTCGCTCCGCGAGCGAGGCGCCAGGGAAAAAGGAAAAGCCCTGACCGCCACGCTCCATACCCTGTCCAATGGCGTCCGCGTCGTCTGTGATCCCATGCCCGGTCTGCGCACCCTGGCCCTGACCGTCGCCGTGCGCGGCGGGGCGAAATGGGAGACAGAGGCGACGTCCGGCTGGTCCCACTGTCTCGAACATCTGGTGTTCAAGGGCGCTGGCGGCATGGGCGCGCGCGAGATCGTCGAACGGATCGAGGCCGAGGGCGGCTCGCTGAACGCCGCCACGGGCTATGAGCGCACCAGTTTCGAGGTCCGGGCCCTGCACGGTTCCCTGCCGCTGGCCATGCAGGTGGTGTCGGACCTGGTCTTTCGCCCCACGCTCGATCCCGCCGAGATCGAGCGCGAGAAGGATGTGGTGGCCCAGGAGATCGCCGAGGCCTTCGACACCCCTGATGACCACGTCTTCGAAATGGCCCAGACCCGCGCCTTCGAGGGCCAGCCGCTGGGGCGGCCGATCCTGGGTTCGGTGAAAAGCCTCAAGCCGATCACCCGCGCCTCCATCGGCGACTGGCGCGCGCGCCTGTACTCCCCCGACCGGATGGTCGTGGCCGTCTCCGGCGCGGTGGACGAGACCGAGCTTCTGGCCCTGGCCGAGCGCTGGTTCGGCGGCGAGGGCTCCACCCCGGCCGAAGCGCCAGCCTCCCCCCGCTTCACCGGCGGCGATGCGGCCCTGACGCGCCGGATCGAACAGGCCAATATCGTCTTCCAGCTGCCGGCGCCCTCGGCGGCGGACCCGGCCTATGCGGCGGCGCGGCTGATGACGGAAATCCTCGGCGGCGGCATGGCCTCGCGCCTGTTCCAGAGCGCCCGCGAGGAGCGCGGCCTCGCCTACGCCATCGACGCCTATCACGAGCCCTATGAGGATGCCGGGGTGCTGGGGATTTTCGCCGGGGCCGCCGCCGACCGGGCCGTCGAACTGGCCCGGGTGTGCGCCGCCGAGCTGAAGGCGCTGGCCGAAGCCGGTCCGACCGCCGCCGAAATGTCCCGCGCCAAGGCGGTGCTCAACGCCGGACTGTGGATGTCGGACGAAAGTCCCGCCGCCCGCGCCGGTCGCGCCGCGGCCCAGGTGCTGATCTTCGGTGCGCTGATCCCTTCGCAGACCATGTCGGAACGCACCCTGGCCCAGACGGCCGAGACCGTGCGCGCGGCGGCGGCGATGTCGTTGAGCGCCGGAAAGGCTGCGACGGCTGTGCTGGGACCCAGGGTCGCCGCCCCAGCGGGCGCGGCGTTCCACGAGGCCCTTTTCGGCTGATCTTCCGGCCGCTATCGTTTGCACATGGCCCTGCTGGACTGGATCAACGAGGCGACCGGGCCGGTGGTGAAGGGCCAGGGCGTGACCCTGCGTCCGCCCCGCGCATCCGACCATGAGGCCTGGGCCGCCCTGCGGCAGGCGTCGCACGCCTACCTACAGCCGTGGGAGCCGATCTGGCCCGAGGACGACCTGACCCGCGCGGCCTTCAAGCGCCGTCTGTCGATCTACGGGCGCGAGATGGACGCGGGCAACGCCTGGCCCTTCTTCATCTTCGCTGATTCGGATCAGTCGCTCGTGGGAGCCATCACCCTGTCCAACGTCCGTCGCGGCGTGGCCGAAACCGGGACGCTGGGCTACTGGATCGGTCAGGGATTCGCCGGGCGGGGCCTGGGCACGGCCGCCGTGCGGGCCATGATCGCCTATGCGTTTGACGATCTGAACCTGCACCGGGTCGAGGCGGCCTGTGTGCCGGACAACACGGCGTCGCGGCGCGTGCTGGAAAAGACCGGCTTTCAGCTTGAGGGACAGGCCCGGGCTTATCTCAAAATTAACGGCGCTTGGGCAGATCATCTCCTGTTCGGCGTCGTCAATGACGGAGCTGGGCGCGGCGGCTGATTTCGGCCGTCCTGTCGGGACCCTTCAGGCGTTGAACACTCGCTCCAGAAGTCTGGCCTGGGACGCGACGACAGCCATTGAGGCGCTGGCCGCCGCGGACACCGCCCTGTGGATCTGGACGCCGTCCGACGACCAGATGCGCTTCACCGGCGCGACCCGGGCGCTGGGCCTCGGCCCGCTGGCGCCGGAGTGTTCGGGCGCCGCCTTCACCGCTGTGGCCATTCCGCAGGATCGTGCGCTGGCCGAGAAGATTCTCAAGCCGCAGGCCGAGGGGACCGAGGTCGCCGTCCGCCTGCGCATGCGTGATTCCGAGACCTGTATCTGGCGCGGCGTCTGGCTGGAGGACGGTCTGCGCGCCGCCGGCGTGGCCGCCCTGGAGGCCAAGTTCGCCGCCTCGCACCGCGATCACCTGACCGGCCTGCTGGATCGGCGCACCTTCCTGGTCCGCGCCGGCGAGCAGCTGACCCAGCCCGGGGACTATGAGCTGGTGGTCGCCGACGTGGATCGCCTCCGCCGTCTGAACGAGGCTTTGGGACATGAGCGCACCGACCTCGTGCTGTCGGCGCTGGGGTCGCGCCTGAACGCGGCTTTCGCCCACGACGCCAACGCCGCCCGCATCGGCGAGGACGAATTCGCCGTCCTGGCCCCGCGTGGCTCGGGCATGGTCGCCGAACGGGTGCGCGAGGCGCTGGAACAACCGCTGCGGGTCGCCGGGTTCGACATCTATCCGACCGTCTCGATCGGCTCGGCCCAGGCCGAGGGCGGGCCGGACGCGCCCGATCCCGCCGAAATGCTGAGGCGGGTCGAACTGGCGGTCGAACAGGCCAAGACTGCGGGGCGCGGCGGCGTCGCCGCCTATGGCCGGGCGCTGGAAAGCGACAGCCTGTCCCGTCTGGCGCTGGAGGCCGACCTGCGCAACGCCTTCGTGCGCGGCGAGATCGAGCCGTTCTACCAGCCGATCGTCAATCTGCTGACCGGGGCCGTGGCCGGGTTCGAGGCCCTGGCGCGCTGGCGCCACCCCAAGCGCGGCCTCGTGCCGCCGGACGAATTCCTCGGACTGGCCGACGAGATGGGCCTGATGAACGACCTGGGCCTCCTGATGATGACCCAGGCCTCGCGCCAGCTCGCCGAATGGCTGGTGCGGCATCCGTCGGCGGGCAAGCTGTTCTGTAGCGTCAACCTGTCGGTCGGCGAGATCGAGCGGCCCAATCTGGTCGAGGACGTGACCCGCATCATCGCCGACGCCGGCCTGCCCAAGGGCGCGCTGAAGCTGGAGGTCACCGAGGGCGACATCATGCGCGACACCTCGCGCGCCGCCGAGACCCTGACCCGGCTGCGCAAGGCGGGCGCCTCGCTGGCGCTGGACGATTTCGGCACCGGCTTCAGCTCCCTGACCTGGCTGGCCAAACTGCCGTTCGATACGCTGAAGATCGACCGCTATTTCGTTCTGACCATGGACAAGGACGAGGGCTCGGCCAAGATCGTCAAATCCGTCGTCAACCTGGGCCGCGACCTGTCGCTGGAAGTCGTCGCCGAAGGCGTCGAGAACGCCGGCCTGGCCAAACTCCTGCTCGAGGCCCAGTGCCACTACGGCCAGGGCTTCGGCTACGCCCAGGCCCTGCCGGCCCAGGAGGCCGAGGTCTATCTGAACGAGTCGCTCGCCGACGGCACGGCGCCGATCAAGGCGCGTTCGGCCTAGGCCCGCCCGCTCTGTCCTGACAGCTGCGCCGGGTCGACGCCCAGCCCCGCGAGGGCCTTGGCCCATTTGCCGTCGTAGTCGGCGTCGAAGATCAGTTCCGGATCGGCGTCGGCGGTCAGCCAGACGTTCTCGCCGAGCTCATCCTCCAGCTGACCCTCGCCCCAGCCGGCGTAGCCCAGCAGCAGCACGGAACGATTGGGCCCCGCCGCCGGGTCCACCATGGCCAGCAGAGCCTCGCGCGTGCCCGTCATGGCCAGACCCTCGGTGAAGGCCACGGAGGCGTCGTCGATTAGCCAGTCGTCGGTGTGCAGCACGAAGCCGCGCTCCCGTTCCACCGGCCCGCCGATCAGCACCTGCCGCCCGGCGGCGTCGTCCGGGGCGTCGGGCGCCAGTTTGGTAAGCACCTTCTTGAGGTTCACCCCCGGCGCGGGCCGGTCCAGCCGCAAGCCCATGGCGTGGTCCGGCCGGTGGGCGCAGATCAGGATCACGGCGTGTTCGAACCGGCTGTCGCTGATGCCCGGCATGGCCACCAGCAGCCGCCCGACCAGGGATTGGAAATCGTCCATGATCCTATCATCGGGACGCCGGCCCGCGGACGCAAGGCGGCGTATGGACACGATGCGGTTGGCGTCCTGCGCCGCAACCCCTATCTGGTCGGAGACGTTGCGTCCTCACACACTCCCGGAGCCTGCCATGACCGTCCAGATCGGCGACCGCATCCCCTCGTCCAACCTGACCCGCGCCACCGACGACGGCCCCAGGCCGGTCACCACTGACGACATTTTCGCCGGCAAGACCGTAGCCCTGTTCGCCGTGCCGGGCGCCTTCACCCCGACCTGTTCGGCCCGCCACCTGCCGGGTTTCAAGGACCTTCGCGGCGAGATGACCGCCAAGGGCGTCGACACCATCGCCTGCGTCTCGGTCAATGACGCCTTCGTCATGGGCGCCTGGGCCGACAGCCAGGGCATCGGCAAGGATGAGATCGTGATGTTGGGCGACGGCAACGGCGACTTCACCCGTCAGCTGGGCCTGTCCATGGACGCCAAGGGCTTCGGCATGGGCGAACGCTCCCAGCGCTACTCCATGATCGTCAAGGACGGCGTGGTCAGCCAGCTGAATATCGAACAGCCCGGCGAATTCCGGGTTTCCTCGGCCGAGCATCTGCTGGCGCAGCTCTAGAGGACCCACCTTTCCCCGCTTATCCCGGCGAATGCCGGGACCCAGATAACAGGCCAGGTTCGACGGGACTGCCCCGCGGAGCCACTGGGTCAGGGACCGGGATTTCCATCTGGGTCCCGGCATTCGCCGGGATGAGCGGTATGAGAGAGATCACCACCGACGTCTTCACCCCGGAGCAGCGCAGCGCGGTCATGCGCGCCGTGAAGGGCCGCGACACCACGCCTGAACTCGCCGTGCGCCGCATTCTGCGCGCGGCGGGGATCGGTTACAGGCTGGGGGGCTGCGGCCTGCCCGGCCGGCCCGATCTGGTGATGCAGGGGCGGCGCGTCGTGGTCTTCGTGCACGGCTGCTTCTGGCACGGGCACGCCTGCCCCCGAGGCGCGCGAAAGCCCAAGGCCAACGCCGACTACTGGTCCGCCAAGATCGGGCGAAACCGCGCGCGCGACCTCGCGATGCTCACGGCGCTGGACAGCGCCGGCTGGCGGGTGGTCACGGTCTGGGAGTGTGAGATGAAGGCCGCCGGCTTCGCCGATCGTCTGGTCGCTGCGGTCCGCGATCAGGCGGCGGCGGTCTCGATCCCGGCCTCTTCTTCCGACTGAGCCAGGGCCATCACATGGGTGATGGCGCCCAGCAGCATCGGCGGCGTGATCGGCTTGGGCACGAAATAGGTCATGCCGGCGTCGGTGCAGGCGGCGATGTCGTCCGGCGAGGTGTCGGCCGTGACGGCGATGATCGGCACGCCGGCGTTGGGACCGTCCCCCGCCCGGATGCGGCGGGTGGTCTCGCGACCGTCCAGCTCGGGCATCCGCACATCCATGAAGATGAGGTCGAACGCGGTGTGCTCGCAGATCTTCAGCGCGGCCATGCCGTCGGCGGCGGTGGCGATGTCGCAGCCCAGCGGCTGCAGGATCAGCTGGATGGCGCGGCGGTTGATGTCGTGGTCGTCCACCACCAGCACCCGCATCGGTCGGCCCTCGTCCTCCTCGCCGTCCTCCATGACGGGGTCCGGTTGGGCCTCGGCCGCAACGGCGATCCCGACCGGCTCGGGCGTCGAGGCCAGGGTTTCGGGAGCCGGGGTTTCGGGGGCCGGAGCTGCGACGGGCCGGGGAGCCGCGGCCAGCGATTGCGCAGCGGTGGCAGGCGTGGAGGGGGTGGTCGGACGGCCGGACAGGGCGCGCGCGACGGCGTCCCGGCTTTCCTGATCCAGCACAGTGGGGGCGGCCTCGACCATCTCGCCTGGCTGCAACCGCAGGGCCAGGGTGAACTGGGCGCCAGCGCCCGGACGGCTGCGGACGGTCAGTCTACCGTCCATAAGCTCGGCCAGCTGGCGGCTGATGGCCAGACCCAGACCGGTGCCGCCATGGAGGGCGCTCACGCCGTCGACGGTCTGGTCGAAGGGGGTGAACAGGCGCGCCATCTGGTCGGCCGTCAGGCCGGGACCCGTGTCCGCGACCTCGATCAACACCGCGTGGCCGCCCGGCTCCTCGCTCCAGGCGTTGAGACGCAGGGTGATCGACCCTGTCTCGGTGAATTTCATCGCGTTGGAGATCAGGTTGTTCAGCACCTGACGGACCCGCATCGGATCGCCCCGCACGGCGGCCGGGATGGACGCGGCGCCCTCGACCCGCAGCTTCAGCCCCTTGACCCGGGCCGGACCGCGCCAGAGCCGCGTGGTCTGGTTCAGCAGGTCACGCAGATTGAAGTCGACCTGGTCGACCGTCATGTGGCCGGCGTCCAGCTTGGCGTGGTCCAACAGGTCGTCGAGCATGGCTTTCATCATGAAGCCGGCGTCGGTGATCAGCTGGGCCTGCGAGCGGCCAGCGGCGTCACTCGCGCCGCGCTCCAGCTCCGCGGCGCCGGTCAGGATGGCGCTGATCGGCGTGCGCAGGTCGTGGCCGATCGCGGCGAGAAAGGCGCTGCGGCCCGCCATGATGCGCTCGGCTTCGGCGCGCTTTTCCTCGGCCTCGACACGGGCGGCGCTCTCGGACAGGCGCGCCTCGTTCATCCGCTGCCAGGTCGACAGGCAGTAGGTGATGAAGACGCCGACGGCGATGGCCGCGGCCGTGACGAAACCGGGCGTGGCCCCGTGAATGGCCATGAACACCGGCGTCGCCGCCAGATACAGAAATTGGACCGAGGCCGTCATCAACATGACCGAGGTCGAACGCGGGGCGTTGATCACTGAATAGATGGCGCCGGCCGACAGCAGCATGACGGCGCAGATGCCGCCGAACGGTCCGCCGATGAGCCATAGCGGCACCGACAGGCTGCCGAAATAGGCGGCGTTCAGGATCAGCATGAGCCAGCCGCCGACCCGGCGCACGCCGCGCAGCCGCTCGGCCTTGCCGCTGAGGATCGGGGCGAAGACCCACAGGTCCAGCAGCTGGACGACGAAATAGCCGACGACCCAGGCGAAACTCAGCGACCCGCCAAGAAGCGGGCTGAAAATCAGGGCGCTGGCCGCGGCCATGCCAAGCCGTTGCAGCAGCGCCTTGCGCCGCTGACGGATCGCGCCGGCCCAGTCCCCGGGATCAGAGACGGACGCGGCGGCAGGCATGTCGGCTGTGGCTATCGCCATGCGGGTCCCCGGAGTGAGCGTTTTCGCCCGTCCCGTGATCATGGCCTGCTTGCCCTAACGCTCCGTCAACGGGCGGTCGAAACAGCCTCGGCGACTGTGGAAAACCCGTCGGAGCGCAGGCGCGCGGCGAGGTCGCGCTTGATCCGCCCGATCAGGCCCGGACCCTCATAGATCAGGGCGGAATACAGCTGGACGGCGGACGCGCCGGCCCGGATGCGGGCATAGGCCTCGGCCCCGCTGTCGATCCCGCCGGCCGCGATCAGGGGCAGGCGGCCGGCTGCGGCCTCCGCGGCGGCGCGCAGGGCGGCCCCGGCCCGCGCCTTCAGCGGTGCGCCGGACAGCCCTCCAGCCTCGGCCCGGTGGTTCGAACGCAGGCTGTCGGGACGGTCCAGGGTGGTGTTGGACACGATCAGGGCATCGATCCCGTGATCCAGACTGGCCTCGACGATCAGCGCGATCTCGGCCGACGTCAGGTCCGGCGCGATCTTGAGGAAGACCGGGGTCGGGTCGTCCCCGCGAGCCTCGGCCAGCCGGCCCAGCAGATCGTCCAGCGCCGCCCGGCCCTGCAGGGCTCGCAGCCCCGGCGTATTGGGTGAGGAGACATTGACCGTCACATAGTCGGCCAGACCCTTCAGCCGGATCAGCCCGGCGACATAGTCCGCGGCCTTGTCTTCGGTGTCCTTGTTGGCTCCCAGATTGGCGCCCACGACGGCGTTGCGAGGTCGATCAGCCAGCCGGGCGGCGAAGGCCTCCAGACCGGCGTTGTTGAACCCCATCCGGTTGATGATCG
The DNA here is from genome assembly GCF_051860745.1 of Brevundimonas sp. GTDB lineage: Bacteria > Pseudomonadota > Alphaproteobacteria > Caulobacterales > Caulobacteraceae > Brevundimonas. The sequence goes on along the minus strand of NZ_JBHYDN010000004.1, from coordinate 209,708 downwards.
CGCGGTCCTCGCTCAGGCGGAACAGGCGCGGTTTCGGATTGCCGGGCTGGGCCAGCGGCGTGACCGAGCCGCATTCCACAAAGCCGAAGCCCAGCCGAGACAGGCCGTGCAGGGCTTCCCCGTTCTTGTCCAGTCCGGCGGCCAGACCGACCGGATTGGGCAGGGCCAGGCCGGCTACGCTGGTCGCGAGGACAGGGTCGTCGGCCCGCGCCGGCGGCAAGGGCGCCAGCTGCAACGCCCGGATCGCCAGCCCATGGGCGGTTTCGGGTTCAAGCGCACGCAGCAGGGCGGCCCCGATGTCGGTCACGGCCATCCGACGGTTCCGTCTTCAAATCGCATGACGCCCTGGGCATCGACCGACAGGCGGCGTTCGTCCGACGCCAGGTCTGTCGTCAGGGGTCCATAGAAATGCGGAAAAAGGTCGCCGCCGCGCGACGGCTCCCATTTCAAGGCATCGCCTGTTCGTCGGAGATCGACCGCCACCAGCACGAGGTCGCTCCGCCCGGCGTAGTGGCGGCGCGCGGTCTCCGCCAGTTGCGCGCCGCTCGACAGATGAATGTAGCCGTCCTTCAGATCGAGCGCCGACCCGGCGTAGGACGCCTTGGCCAGCGCCGCCTTCCACTCGGCCAGATCGACCAGCTTGTATGCGAAATCGCTCATTCGCCGCCCAGATCACGCGGCTGGATGAAGCCTTCGAAGGTGCAGCGTCCGGCCACGTCGACGGTGAAGATCGCTGCCGCTCCCGGCGGAAAGCCGCCGCTCATCCGGTCCAGAATGGCGGGCGACGCGGCCCCCTCGACCAGATATTCCACCGCCAGCAGATGGACCCCCGGATTGTGGGCCACGACCATCAGACAGCCGGCCTCGTCCTCTCCCGCTTCCACGAACCGGCGCAGGGTTTCGGAACCGCCGTTGTACAGGGGCTCGTCCTCGCGCACCTGCACGTCGCCGAAGGCGTCATGCAGCAGATCCCAGGTCTGGCGCGTGCGGGCGGCCGGCGACACCAGCGCCAGATCGGGGCGCATGCCGCGTCCCGCCAGCACCCGGCCCATGGCGGCGGCGTCCCTGCGGCCACGGGCCGACAACACGCGGTCGCGGTCCCGACCGGAACCGGCCGCCCGTTCCGCCTCGGCGTGACGCATCAGGATCAGTCGTTGCATGGGCAGGGCTTTAAGGGCGTTCGCCGCTTCCCGCCAGATCATCACCGGGCAGATCGCGCGATGATCGCGACGCCGGCTGGGGCTGCATCGCGGGCGTGAGCACCGGCGCCGTGGCCACCGCCCCGCCCGGCCGGATACGGGCATAGGCCTGCCGCGTCGCCTCCAGCAGGATGACGCCCGCCGCGCCCGGCATGATCCGCTTGCCTACCTGTTCGAAACCGTCAGCCAACGGCAGCAGCGGTCCCCACGGCGGCACATACAGGGTCTGGGACCAGGCCGTGGGCTCCAGACCCGCGCCGCGCACCAGCCGCTCCAGCTGGCGGCGGGTGAAAGGCCGTCCGTGACCGAAGGGCGTGGCCTCGGCCCGCGCCCACATCCCGCCCCGGGCCGCCGCGACCAGGATGATCCGCCCGGCCGGAGACAGGGCGCGCACGGCCTCATTCATCAGCCCCTGGGCGTCGTCCGCCTCTTCCAGGGCATGTATCAGCAGGATGCGGTCGAACGAACCGGCGGCGAAGGGCAGGCGGCGGTCATCGACCAGCAGGCTCCGGTTTTTTCCGACCAGGGGCCACGGCTCGACGCCCTGACCGCCCGGCATGGCCGCGACCACGCGCCGGGCCCCGACGAAGGCCTCCAGCCACGGGGTGGCGTAGCCGATGCCCAGGACGTCGCTGTTGGCCGCCTCGCCCCAGGCGTCCTCCAGCCGACGCGCCAGCAGCCGACGCGCGAGGGCGCCGGTAGGCTCGCCGTAGAAGGTCCGGAGTTCCTCGATACTTCGCCGCATGGCGTCACCATAGGCCGCGCCGGGGGCGGCTGCTAGAATGCGCGCATGACCCTCGACGTGCGCCTGTTTCCCTGCCTCAACGACAACTACGGCTTTCTGGTTCGGGACCGGGACACAGGGACGGTGGCTGCCATCGACACGCCCGACGCGGCCGCAATTCTGGTCGATCTGGAGCTCAGCGGCTGGGGTCGGCTCGACCTGATCCTCAACACCCACTGGCACCCCGACCACACCCAGGGCAACGCCCGGCTGAAGGCCGAAACCGGCTGCGAGATCGTCGGACCCGAAGAGGTGCGCAAGGCCGCGCCGATCGACCGGATCGTGGCGGGTGGCGACACGGTCATGCTGGGCGCGACGGCGCTGGAGGTGACCGATGCGCCCGGCCACACCCTCGGCCACATCGTCTATCGCTCGCCCGCGGACGCCCAGGCCTTTGTCGGCGATGTGCTGTTCACCCTCGGCTGCGGACGGTTGTTCGAGGGTACGCCGGCGCAGATGTGGAACAGCCTGCAGACCTTGGCCACTTGGCCGGAGGAGACCGTCATCTGGTGCGCGCACGAATACACCGCCGCCAACGCCCGCTTCGCCCTCAGCGTCGATGATCGGCCGGAAATGGCGGCGCGAGCAGAGGAGATTTTCGCGACGCGTGAGCGGGGCGAAGCCACAGTTCCGACGACCATCGGTGCGGAAAAGGCGTTCAATCCCTTCCTGCGGGCGGGTGACGCCGAAACCTTCGCGGTCGTGCGGGCGGCCAAGGACGTTTTCTAGCGCCGGATCGGAGCCGGCGGGGCCAGGAAGGCCTGAATCACGCGGGCCGACGACGGGCGGCCGGCTACGCCCTGCACCGGAGCCACCACGATGCGCAGGTCGCCGCGTGCATAGGTGACCGAGGCGCGCTCGCCCTCGACGATGGTGATGCTGCGCAGCCGATCCAGCGAAGACCGGGCCGTCGGGGAGCGGGCTATCCGGAGGACCGCGTCGGTTGACAGGATCAGGGCCTCGACAGAGAGGCTTTCGGCCTGCTCGCCCGTAACGAGATTGATCTCGATCAGCCGGCCCATCGTCTGGCTCAACATATGGCTGCGTCGAGCCATCAGTTGGAACAGCTGGGTCGGACCCAGGGTCGGCGGAGTGAGGCTCTGGCCGGGGCCGGCGAAGGATGCGGGCGAGCCGCCGGGCGCCCGGGCCGTATAGACGGTCATGCCGCCGCCGGGGGTCACCCGCAGCAGCTGGTCGCCGGCGTCATTGCGATAGATCACGTCGCCGCGGGGAGCGGCCGTGGGTCGCAGCACCCAGGTCTCATCTCGCCGGTCGAAACGCAACAGAGGCCGCTGGCCGGACCGGTCGAGAATGAAGGCCTCGCCGGACTCCGCGACATAGCGGCCGGTCGGCGGCACGGCGCGCGCGGCGGCTGCCGCATTGCGGTAGCGCAGGGCCTGGCTCTGCTCGGCCTGGGCGTTGCCCTGGTCCTGGGCCTGGGCCTGGGAGGCCATGGGCAGAGACGACAGGGCCGCCGCCGCGAGGGCGATCGCCATCGCAGCCGGAAGCGGCGTTCGCGCCGTTCTGACCCTTGCCGTCAACTCCATGGTGAGCAGTGGTGCTATCGACACGCGGCGGATTTTGGGCAGGACCGGCTCAGCCGACCAGATACTGACCGCCGTTCAGGGACAGGGTGCAGCCTGTGACATATCCGGCACGTTCACCGGCCAGCCACGACACCATATCGGCGATTTCCTCGCCTTTTCCGAGCCTTCCGACCGGAATCTGGGAGATGATCCCGGCCAGGACCTTCTCGTCCATCGCGCCGACCATTTCGGTGTCGATATAGCCCGGTGCGATGCAGTTCACGGTCACGCCCTTGCGCGCGTTCTCCAGCGCCAGCGCCTTGGTGAAGCCGATCATCCCGGCCTTGGCCGCCGAATAGTTGGTCTGCCCAATCTGGCCCTTCTGGCCGTTGATCGAGCTGATGTTAACGATGCGGCCGAAGCCGCGGTCGCGCATGCCGTTGATCACCTGCCGCGTCATGTTGAACACGCTGTCCATGTTCACCCGGATCACGTCGGACCACTGCTCCGAGTTCATCTTGTGGAAGAAGCCGTCGCGGGTGATGCCGGCGTTGTTGACCAGAATGTCGATGGGGCCGAGCTGGTCCTCGATCTCCTTCACTGCGCGCGCGCAGTCGTCGAACGAGCCGACATTGCCCTTGACGATCGAGACGCCCAGTTCCTTCGCCGTGGCCTCGGCCGCCTCGACATTGCCGGAATAGCCGGCGGCGACGAGCATGCCGTCTTCCTTCAGCCGCTGAACGATCGCCTTGCCGATGCCGCGGGTGCCACCCGTGACCAGAGCCACTCGAGCCATGTGTGTTTCCTTGTCCCTGCTGGTGGCCCGCTCTGTCGGAGGGCCTTCATCAGCAGGTGTAGCGGCGAGAGGGGCGAGGGTCGAGGGGCGAGGGTCGAAGCAAGAGGCCAGCCGCTCCCGGACCGTTTTCTTCCCTCGCCCCTCGCCCCGCGCCCCTAAATCCGCGCCATGTCCAGCACGAACCGGTATCGCACGTCGGACTTCTCCAGTCGGGCGTAGGCCTCGTTGATCTGGTCGGGGGCGATCACCTCGATGTCGCAGGCGAGGCCGTGCTCGGCGCAGAAGTCCAGCATCTCCTGGGTCTCGCGGATGCCGCCTATCAGCGATCCGGCCACCGCCCGCCGCCGCCACAACAGACCCATCGCATAGACCGGCAGGCCCTCGGTGGTCAGGCCCAGCATGACCATGGTGCCGTCCTTGGCCAGCAACTGGACATGGCTGGCGATCTCGTGCGTGGCCGAGACGGTGTTGATGATCAGGTCGAAGCTCTCGCCCGCGGCCTTCATCGCCGCCTTGTCGGAGTTGATGAGGAAATGCTTCGCCCCCATCCGTTCGGCGTCCGCCTTCTTGCGGTCCGAGGTCGACAGCACCGTCACTTCCGCTCCCATGGCCGCCGCCTGTTTGACCGCCATATGGCCCAACCCGCCCAGACCGATCACCGCCACCTTCGATCCCGGCCCGACCTTCCAGTGCCGCAACGGCGAATAGGTGGTGATGCCGGCGCACAGCAGCGGCGCGGCGGCGTCCAGCGGAATGCTGTCGGGGATGGTCACGACATAGTTCTGGTCGACCACGATGGCGGTGGCGTAGCCGCCCTGGGTGATCTTCTGGCCGACGGCGGCGCCCTTGGGATCGGGCGAGCCATAGGTCTGGACCATGCCGGGCACGCAGTACTGCTCCTCGCCTTCCAGACAGGGTTTGCACTGGCGGCAGCTGTCGACCATGCAGCCGACGCCGACCCGGTCGCCGACCTTGAAGCGGCTGACGTCGGCGCCGACCGCCGTCACCACGCCGGCGATCTCGTGACCCGGCACGATCGGATAGGTCGTATTGCCCAGGTCATTCTTCACGATATGCAGGTCGGAGTGGCAGACGCCCGCGAACTTGATCTCGATGGCCACATCGTCCGGCCCCGGATCGCGCCGGTCGAAACTGTAGGGCGACAGGGGAGCGTTGCTGGACGTGGCGGCGAAGGCGCGGGTGGCGATGGGCATGGAGGGTCCTCGAGGCTTGGCTTCAGGGGCAGGTGCTTACACGGGGTGCAATCCGCAAGGTCAAAAGTCGTTGCGGCCGTCGACATGGCGCACCGGCACGGCGGCCAGGTCGAGGTCATCGAACAGCCGGGCGTTCACAACGACGCGCGCGGGCCGGGCTTCACCCTCATCCGTCGTCCAGGCGGGTGCCTCGTCGAAGACGCTGCACCCGCAGACCGCGCAGTGGTGAAAGGTCATCATCCGGTCGCCCCACTGGTAGTTGGCGAGATCGTCGGGCGAGAGGTTGAGCTCGACCTGCTCCGGCGCATAATAGGCTGCCAGCGCCCCGCGCTTCGAACAGATCGAGCAGTTGCACTGCGTCACCGTCTCGGGCGCGGGCGCGGAGAACCGCTGGACCCCGCAATGGCAGCTGCCGTGCAGCCGCGCCGTCACTGGCCCAGCTTCGCGATCAGCGCCTGCGCCGCCGCCGGATTGCGCACCTTCGCCCCGGCGATGAAATAGGCAAAGACGTCGCCGGTCTTCGCCCAGTTGCGGGCCTGTTTGACGATCCCGTCCAGCTCGGCCGGGGACATGCCCGTCGGCTCGTCCTCGCGGCTCGACATCAGCCGGGCGTATTTGAAGTCGGCAGTGGGCTGGTCGATCCGCGGCCACTCCGGCGCTTCCTCGTCGATCGCATAGACGATGGCCGCCCCGTATTTCGCCGCCAGATCGTAGAACTGCTGGGTGTCGAACGTCGGGTTCCGCACCTCCAGCGCATGGCGCAGCCGCACCCCGTCCTTCTCCTTCGGCAACAGCTTCAGAAAGCCCTCGAAATCGACCGGGTCGAACTTCTTGGTGGCCATGAACTGCCAGTTGATCGGCCCCAGCTTGTCGCCCAGCGCCGTCAGCCCCTGATCGAGGAACCGCCCGACGCTTTCGCCGCCCTCTGACAGGATTTTCCGGTTGGTGCAGAACCGGCTGGCCTTGACCGCGAAGACGAAGTCGTCGGGCGTCTCGTCGCGCCACTTCATCCAGGTCTCGGGCTTGAAGCCGGAATAGTAGGTGCCGTTGATCTCGATCGAGGTCAGCTTGGCGGAGGCGTACTCCAGCTCCTTCTTCTGGCTCAGCTTGTCCGGATAAAAGATCCCGCGCCACGGCTCATAGGTCCAGCCGCCGATGCCGACGCGAATGGTTCCGGTCATGTCAGGCTCCGCTCGGGTCAGAATCTCAGGGACGCAACATAGCCGGGATCGGCCAGCCGGGAATTGATGAACTCGGCCTGTCTCTCGCGCGGCACAGCATAGGCGACGAAGGGCGCGAGCGCGGCCAGGATCTCGGGCGGCGCGTCCATGGCCTCGGGCATCTCGCATTCGGCCATGGCGAAATAGCAGGCCCCCGCCGCGTCCAGCAGCAGGTCGATGTCCCACCGTAGACCGTGTCCGTCGGTCTCGGTCCGCCGCAGCTTGTGGATGCGCCGCGTCGTCAGGGGCCACAGGTCGTCGAAGTCGCGCGGCTCCGCCATCGCCGTCTCGATCTCGATCAGCCGACCGGCGGCCGTGATCTTGTAGGTGAAGCTGTCCTGCGCGACGCCGCTCCGGACCTGACGCCTGATGCGGGCGTCGCCGGGCAGGTATCCCTGCCGGATCTCGCTCCACGCCGACCGGTCCCACAGCGCCAGCAACGCCGCCGAGTCGGACAGGACGTATTTGCGCTCGTTCTCGGTCGGCATGGCGCGCTTCTAGCCCGGCGCCGGGCTCACAGGAAACGCGCGTCTGGCGGACTTCGGCTGTCGTCTCAAACCCCGAGCAGCATCCGGTACGCCGCCGTCGCCCGGGCCCGGGCCGCCTCGTCGTCCAGCAGCCGTTTCGAATGGCCATAGGCCAGCAATATGCCCTTCCACTGGAACACCAGCGTTTCCAGCGTCGCATCGTCGGCCTCGGGCCGCAGGACGCGGAACTCGCGCTTCAGCGTCCGGCCCCAGCGCACCCGGTTGTCCTTCAGCTTGTCGCGCAAGGGCCCCGGCTGGTCGTCCAGTTCGGTCGCGGCGGAAGTCAGCGGACAGCCTCCCGGCAGGTTTTCGCTGTCGTTCCAGGCCAGTTCGCGCTCGAACAGCTTCTCCAGCCGCTCGCGGCCGGGTGCGAACGGCTCCGCCGGCCGCCAGACCTCGGTCACGAACCGGTCCGTCATGGCGTCCAACAGGGCCAGTTGCAGCGCCTCCATCGACTGGAAATGCTTCAGCACCCCGCTCTTGGACAGGTTCATCCCGGTCGCGAGATCGCCCAGGCTGACGCCGGTCATGCCGCGCACGCTGACCTGACGCATCGCCTCGTCCAGAATCCGCGCCCGCGTGTCCTCGCCCTTGCCCAACGAAATTACCTCTTGACCCAAAGTAACCGACCGTGCACTTATCGGTGACCGACCGGTTACTTTTATCCTCAGCCGGACGGTTTGGAAAGTCCCTTTGGAGGAAGCACCATGCTTCTCATGACCCTGATCTCGACGGCGGCCCTGCTCTCCGCCCAACCCGCTCCCGTCGCTCTCGGCGCCGCCGCTGTCCTGGCCGCGCCCGGCGAGGCCCGCAGCGAACTCTTCGACGGCCGCAACTGGACCTGCGGTCCCGACGGCGTCTGCGCCGCCCGCGGCCCCGGCATTTCCCAGCCCCTGGGCCGCGAGTGCCGCCGCTTCGTCGCCCGCTTCGGCATGGTCACCCGCTACGAGCGCGACGGCGCGGCCCTGACCGAGGCGCAGCTGGCCCAGTGCAACACGGCGGCGACGCGGTAGGGGCCGCTCGTCAGTCCGTGGTGAAGCGGATCGACCGCACGGCCGTCTCGGCGGCGTCCAGGCCGTTGCCGAAACCGCTCGACGAGATCACCACGGACTGCGCCCCGTCGCTGACGACAGCCCACAAACATTCACCGGCGGCGGCGTGGAAGCCGGTCTCGGGGTCGCTGATCCCGCAGGCGACCAAGGCGCGCAGGCCGGATTTGCCGTTCACCTCAAACGCCTCGACCGCGACGGGCTCGAACCGGCCGTAGGTGGTCATCAACCGCCCCCCGGCGTTGCGCACGAAGCCCGCCTCTTCAGCCGCGACGGTCTCAAGCGGACCGGCGTGAACCTGGACAGTGAGCAGATCGCGCATGAATTCTTCGGCGGCCGGGTCAGACAAGATCATGCAGCGCGGCCCCATCTCTTCATCGCAGGGACGCATCTGCAGACCGGCGGCCTTGTCGAAAGCGACGCCCAGAGCCGCGGGCGGTTGGGGCGCCGCCTGATGTGCTTCAGGCCCGGCGACCGCGGCGGGCTCCTGGCATCCGGCAAGCCCCAGTGCGGCCACGACCGCGACAACGCTAAACCCGTTCATGATCAGCCTCCCGCCTGCTGCGGCCAAACCTGTGCCCGTTGGAGCCAGTGATCAAGGCCTGACACGCGCAGTCCCGGCCCGAGGCTCAACGGACGCAGCATGGTGTGGCTCAGACCCGGGGAGCGGCCGGCGCTCAGTCCCCCAGCACAGTCTGAATTCCCGCGATGAGGCTGACCGCCGTGATGGGCTTGGCCACATGGCTGTCGGCCCCCGCCGCGAGGGATTCGGCGCGGTGCTCGGCCATGGCGTTGGCGCTTAGCATGACGACGGGTGTGCGGGACCGGTGGGGCATGGAGGCTTCAAAGGCGCGGATCGCCCGGGTCGCGGTCAGACCGTCCATGACGGGCATCTGCATGTCCATCAGCACCACGTCGAAGGTCCCAACTTCAAAGGCCGCGACCGCCTGGGCGCCGTCGTCGGCGGTGACGACCTCGGCGCCATGGCCGCCGAGGATCAGCTGGACCACCCGCTGATTGGTCGGGTGATCCTCGGCAAGCAGGACCCGGATCGGGCGGCCCGCGAGGGCCGGCGCCGCCGATCCGGCGCCGGTTTCGCGGGCGTCATAGTCGGCCAGACTGCAGGCGCGATCCAGCGGCAGGACGAAACGGAAGCGGCTGCCAGCGCCGGGAGTCGACCGGGCCTCGATCGAGCCGCCCATCATCACCACCAGCGAGCGGCAGATGGACAGGCCCAGACCCGTGCCGCCGAACCGGCGTGTGATGGTGCTGTCGGCCTGGTTGAACCGCTCGAACAGCCGGGCTGCGTGGCCGGCGTTGAAGCCGACCCCCGTATCCTCGACCGTGATCGCCAGCTGATGCGGGGCCGACGGCGCGTCAGGATCGTCCGGCCAGGCCTCGATGCGGACTGTGACAGAGCCGGAGGCGGTGAATTTGATCGCATTGGACAGCAGATTGCCGAGCACCTGACGGATGCGGGTGCTGTCGCCCACGAACACGCCCCGGGCCTCGGGCGTGCGCTCGACATGGAAGGCCAGCCCCTTGTCCCCGGCCCGCGCGCCCATGACCGCAAGCGGCTCCAGGGCGTCTTCCAGATCGAAGGGCCGGGATTCCAGGTCCAGCTGGCCGGCTTCGATCTTGGAGACGTCGAGGATGTCAGACACCAGGCGTTCCAGGGTGACGCCCGACCCGCGGATCAGGGCCACCATCTCCGCCTGTTCCGGCGAGAGCGACGTGCGCGACAGCGCATCGACGATGCCGATAACCCCGTTCAGCGGGGTCCGGATCTCATGGCTCATATTGGCCAGAAATTCGGACTTGGCGGTGTTGGCAGCCTCGGCCGCCGCCTTGGCGTCGATCAGGGCCTGTTCAGCGGCGACCCGATCGGTGACGTCGCGGGCGACTGCGTAGATGTGGTCGCCGAACCGGCGGGCGCGCCATTCAAGGGTGCGGTGGTGGCCATCCTTGTGACGATAGCGGTTGATGTGACCGATGACCGGCCCGCCGGGACGCCGGTTCTCGACCTCCTGAACGCTGCCCTGCGTTCCGGGCAGATCGTCGGGATGGACCAGCGTCAGCAGGGGGACGCCGCGCATTTCCTCCGGCGTGTAGCCCAGCGCCGTGTGCCAGGAGGGGCTGACTCTCGCCACCCGGCCGTCGATCCCACGAATGACCAGCAGATCCAGCGACACGTCGAAGAAGGTGGACAGCTCGGCGCCCGCGCCCGTCGTCGGGTCGGCGAGAAAAGCCGCCGCAAAGCCGTGGTCATCCGGTTCGCTCTGCGCGGTGCAACTCACAGTACTGTCGTCCCAAACCCCGATGACACATGCATCTAGGCCGCCGGGGTTAAGGTCGCATTGCCGCCTAATAGGCGAAGTCGCGATACATCCGCGTCAGGTCGCCCTCCCACTCGCCGTTGTACAGCGCCAGCAGTCGGTCGGCGGGCGTGACGCCGCTGTTGGCGATATCTTCCAGCTCTGACAGATAGCCGCGCTCATCGACCATGCCGCCGCTGAACCGGGCCCGGTTCTTCAGCCCCTGTTTGGCGATGGCGACCATGTCTACGGCCACGTCGCGCACCGACCGCCCAGCCACCTCGGCCTTGAGGCCCAGCCGGGTCACATCGCGGCGCAGGCGCTCGTGGTCGGCGATGTCCCAGTCCTTGACCAGGTCCCAGGCCGCGGTCAGCGAGGGGGCGTCATACAGCACCCCGGCCCAGAGGGCCTGAAGCGCGCAAATGCGGCTCCAGGGTCCCCCGTCGGCGCCGCGCATCTCCAGATACGACTTCAGCCGCACCTCCGGGAAAAGAGTCGTCAGATGGTCGTTCCAGTCCGCCTTCGTCGCCCGCTCGCCGGGCAGGGCGTCGAGGCCGTCGGTCATGAAGCGCCGGAACGACTGGCCCGACAGGTCGACATAGGTCTCGCCGCGCTTGGCGAAATACATCGGCACGTCCAGGGCGTAGTCGGCATAGCGCTCGTAGCCGAAGCCATCCTGGAAGACGAAGTCCAGCATGCCTGTCCGGTCCGGATCGGTATCGGTCCAGACATTGGCGCGTGAGGACAGGAAGCCGCTGGGCTTGCCCTCGATGAAGGGCGAACAGGCGAACAGGGCGGTGGCGATGGGCTGCAGGGCAAGGGAGGTGCGGAATTTCGCCACCATGTCGGCCTCGTCCGCGAAATCCAGGTTCGACTGGATGGTGCAGGTGCGCAGCATCATGTCGAGGCCCAGCGACCCCTTCTTCGGCATGTAGGCCCGCATGATCTTGTAGCGGCCCTTGGGCATGACCGGCACGTCCTCGCGCCGCCACATCGGGTCGAAGCCGGCTCCGATGAAACCGAGGTTCAGCTGGTCCGCGACCTGTTTGACCTCCATCAGATGCTGACCGGTCTCGTTGCAGATGTCGTGCACGTCCTTCAGCGGCGCGCCCGACAGTTCGAACTGCCCGCCGGGCTCCAGTGAGATCGAGGCGGTCATCCCCTCGTCGTTCTTGCGCTCCAGGGCGATGACGTGGCCGGCCTCCTCCACCGGCGCCCAGCCGAACCGCTGCAGGCCGGTCAGCATGGCCAGGATGCCGTTCTCGCCCTCATAGGCGGGGCGACGCAGGGTCGACCGATCGAAGCCGAATTTCTCGTGCTCGGCGCCGATGCGCCACTGGTCCTTCGGCTTGGCGCCCTTTGACATGGCGCCGATCAGGTCTTCCCGGGAAAGCGGCGCGGCGTCGGTCATGTGGTTCTTCGCCCCCAGAGCCCGAAGGCTGTCGCGGCTAGATGGGGGGAAACGGCGCGTTCCTCAAGGGTCGTTGCGATGGACCATGCCGTGTTTTCTCCGGGCGGAGAACGGCGTCATGACGCTGACGAAGAAGGCGACCGACCATCCCAGTAGGATGGCCCCGGCCACGCCCTCGATGGCGCCGAGCAAACGCCACCGCGGCACCATCAACACATCGCTGTAGCCGATCGAGCCATAGCTGATGCTGGAGAAATAGACCGCCTCGCGAAAGTCCGGCACCGCGCCGATCAGCACATAGACGGCGGCGTACACCCAGATCTCCACCCCATGGATGACGAACAGGCCCAGAACCACGGCGATGGTCAGGAGGGCGTGCCGCCACAGCGGCCCTTCGACATAGGATCGGCCCGCCCGGATTTCGTAGAGTTCCAGACCGCGACCGAGGCCGAGCAAGCCGAATCCGTGGATGCTGACGGCAAGTAGGGCCAGTATCGTCGACAGGGCCAGTTCGTTGAACATCGCCGCATCTTGCCCGGAAGTAGCCGGCCCCGCTAGCGGTCCCAGTCGCCTACGGCCGCCTGCCACAGGGTCAGGGCGGCGATGGCGGCGGTGTCGGCCCGCAGTATGCGCGGCCCCAGCGAGACGGCGATGGTGAAGGGCAGAGACCGCAGGCGCTCGCGCTCCTCCGGCGAGAATCCACCCTCAGGACCGATGAGAATGGCCCACTTTCTGCTCCCTTCCCCCCTGGAGAGGGAGGGCTTTCCAAGCGCCTCCATCACCGGCGCCCCGCCCGTCTCATCGCAGAACATCAGCCGCCGCCCGGCCTCCCAGCCGTCCAGCAGGTCCGCCAGTTTCACCGGCTCGTCGATCATCGGCACATCCAGCCGGCCCGTCTGTTCGGCGGCCTCGATAGCGATGGCGTCCAGCCGGTCCAGCCGCACATGCTGGGTCTGGGTTCGGTGGGTGACCACCAGCCCGACCCGCCGCGCCCCCAGTTCGGTAGCCTTCTCGACGGCGAACTCCAGCGCGCTCTTCTTCACCACGCTGATCAGCAACTGCACGTCCGGCCCCATGGATTGCGGCCGCACCTGCTCCTCGGCCCGCAACACCACGCCCTTCTTGAGGATTTCGGCGATGACGCAGCACCACTCCCCGTCGATGCCGTTGAAGACCAGCAGGCTGTCCCCGATCTTCAGCCGCATCACCTGGGTCAGATAGCGCGACTGATCCAGCGTCGGCAGGACGGCGGCGTCGGGGGAGAGCGGCGTGGGGACGTGGAGGCGGACCATTCCGCTGTGTGGGGTCAGAGCGTCCGCGCGATCAAGAGCTTCATGATCTCGTTGGTCCCGCCGTAGATTCGCTGCACCCGCGCATCCTTGTACAGCTGGGCGATCGGGTACTCGTTCATATAGCCGTAGCCACCGTGCAGCTGCAGCATCTCGTCGATCACCTCGCCCTGGATGTCGGTGACCCAGTATTTGGCCATCGAGGCGGTCGATGCGTCCAGCTTGCCCTGCAGGTGCAGGCCCAGGCAGTGGTCGACGAACACCTTCGCGACCGTCAGCTTGGTCTTCACCTCGGCCAGTTTGAACTGGGTGTTCTGGAAGTCGATGACCCGCTTGCCGAACGCCTTGCGCTCCTTGACGTAAGCCAGCGTCTCCCGCAGCCCGCGCTCGGCCGCGGCCACGCCCTGGACGGCGATGTTCAGCCGCTCCTGCGGCAGCTGCTGCATCAGCTGGATGAAGCCCTGGCCCTCGCCGCCGCCGATGATGTTCTCGCCCGGGACCTTCACGTCATTGAAAAACAGCTCGGAGGTGTCGTTCCCCTCCATGCCGATCTTGTGCAGGTTGCGGCCGCGCTCGAAGCCCTCGGCCCCGTCGGTCTCGACGATGATCAGCGAGGTGCCCTTGGCGCCCTCCGACGGATCGGTCTTGGCCACGACGATGATGAAATTGGCCAGCTGGCCATTGGTGATGAAGGTCTTGGACCCGTTCACCACATACTGGTTGCCTTGTTTGATGGCGGTGGTCTTGATCCCCTGCAGGTCGGACCCGGCGCCCGGCTCGGTCATGGCGATGGCGCCGACCAGTTCGCCCGACTGCAGCCGCGGCAGCCAGCGCGCCTTCTGCTCCTCGGTGCCGTAGTGCCAGACGTAAGGCATGACGATGGCGTTGTGCAGCGAGATGCCGAAATGGTCCGCGCCCTTCCAGCCCAGCTGGCGCATCAGCACCACCTCATGCCGGTAGTCTCCGCCCATGCCGCCGTCGGCCTCGGGCATCGACAGGCCCAGCAGGCCAGCCTCGCCCGACGCGTTCCATAGCTCACGCGGCACCGACGAGTTGGCCAGCCACGACTGCACCGCCTCGGGCGAGGCGTGCTCGTCGATCCATTTGCCGACGCTGTCCGAGAAGAGGGTGATCTCCTCCTCCTGCATGAAGGCCGGTTCGGGGACGTTGAGGACGTTCAGCATGGAGGTCGGCTCGCTTACTTGACCCTTCTCCCAGAGGGAGAAGGAGGGGCCCGCCCGCGCCAGCGGGTGGGAGGATGAGGGGTTACGGTGGTCCCCGGTTCGCACCGTAACCCCTCACCCATTCGCCTTTCCGATCGCTGCGCTCCCGGAGGCTCAAGCCCTCTCCCACTGGGAGAGGGAAGCGTTCAGAACGCCTCCGCCGGCATCTGCATCAGCACCTCGGCGCCGGTCTTCAGCTTGGCCAGATGGGCGCCCGTGTCGGGCAGGATGCGCTCGACGAAATAGCGGCCGGTCATCAGCTTGTTGGCGTAGAACGGATCGGTCGACCCCGCGTCCACCTGCGCCTGCGCCGCCTTGGCCATCTGCGCCCACATATAGGCCAGCGCCGTCAGGCCGAAGATGTGCAGATAGTCGGTGCTCGCCGCCCCGGCGTTGTCCGGGTTCTGCATGCCGTTCTGCATCAGCCACATGGTGCCGTCCTGCAGCTTCTTCTTGGCGTCGGCCAGGCCGTCGACGAACGGCTTGATCGGACCCTCGGCGCCGTTCTCGGACACGAAGGCGTCGATGTCGGCGAACCAGCTCATGATCGCCCGCCCGCCGTTGGCCGGCAGTTTGCGCCCCACCAGATCCAGCGCCTGGATGCCGTTGGCCCCCTCATAGATCATGGTGATCCGCGCATCGCGCAGATACTGCGACGCCGGGAAATGCTCGGTGTAGCCGCTGCCGCCGTGCACCTGCATGGCCAGCGAGGCGACGTGGAAGCCCTTGTCGGTCAGATAGGCTTTCAGCACCGGCGTGATCAAACCCATGTAATCATGAGCCTTCTGCGCCTCGGCCGCGTCGTCCGAATGCTGAAGATCGCCCTGCAGCGCGGTCCACAGGGTGAAGGCCTGGCCGCCTTCAACGAAGGCCTTGGCCTCCAGCAGCATCCGACGCACGTCCGGGTGGACCATGATGGAGTCCGCCGGGCCGTCGGGGTTCTTCGGCCCGGTCAGCGAGCGGCCCTGCAGCCGGTCATGGGCGAACTCCACCGCGGCCTGATAGGCGGCGGCGCCGATCGACAGGCCCTGCAAGCCGGTGCCGAGGCGGGCCTCGTTCATCATCACGAACATGGCCGCCATGCCTTTGTTCTCGGTCCCGACCAGCCAGCCTTTGGCGTTGTCGTAGTCCATGACGCAGGTGGCGTTGCCGTGGATGCCCATCTTGTGCTCGAGACCGCCGCAGGCCGCGCCCGCGTTGCGCTCGCCCAGGCTGCCGTCCTCGTTGACGAACACCTTGGGCACGACGAACAGGCTGATGCCCTTGATCCCCGCCGGCGCGCCCTCGATCCGGGCCAGCACCAGATGGATGATGTTGTCGGTGAAGTCGTGCTCGCCCGAGCTGATCCAGATCTTCTGGCCGGTGATGTTGTAACTGCCGTCGCCGTTGGGCACGGCCTTGGTGCGGATCAGGCCCAGGTCCGTGCCGCACTGCGGCTCGGTCAGGTTCATGGTCCCGCCCCATTCGCCGGTGGCCATCTTGGGCAGATACATCGCCTTCTGCTCATCCGAGCCGTTGGCGTTCAGGCCCCGGTAGGCGCCGGCCGTCAGGCCGGGGTACATCGAGAAGGCGGCGCTGGCGGCGGCGGTCATCTGGCCGAACGCCATGGCCACCACGGCCGGCATCCCCTGGCCGCCGTGCTCGGGCAGGGCCGACAGGGCGGGCCAGCCGGCCTCGACCATGGCCTTGTAGGCTTCCTTCCAGCCGGTCGGGCCGGTGACCTTGCCGTTGTTCCACTTGCAGCCTTCCTGATCGCCGATGCGGTTCAGGGGGGCGATGACTTCCTCGGCGAATTTGGCGCCTTCCTCGAGGATCTGGCCTACCAGGTCCGACGAGACGTCGGCGAAACCGGGCTGGTTGGAATAGCGGTCGATCTCCAGCACCTCGTTCAGGACGAACGTCAGGTCGCGGACAGGCGCCTTGTAGGCCATGGAACTACGCTCTCGCTTTGAAGGGCTGATGATGGGGGTCGGGGCTGAGGCGGGATTTCAGCAGGTCGGCGTATTCGTCGGCGCCGGGCAGCAGGTCGGGACGGAACTCGCCCAGCTTCCGCTCCATCACATTGCAGGCCTCTTCCGCCGTCTCGATGGCCGCGTCGAGGTCCTCGCGCTGCTGTTTCAGCGCCGCGATCTGGGCCCGGTGGCGGCGCAGGGCGACCGACATCTGGTGGGCGTTGTGATCGTCGTGATCGTACAGATCCAGCATCTCCTGGATCTCGAGGAGGGAGAAGCCGATGCGGCGCCCCCGCAGGATCAGCTTCAGCCGCGCCCGGTCGCGGGCGTCATAGACCCGCGTCTGGCCCTTGCGGGCCGGGGTCAGCAGGCCCTTGTCCTCATAGAACCGCAGCGCGCGCGCCGTGGCCCCGAACTCGCGACAGAGCTGGCGGATCGAATAGGTGCGATGGTCGTCGGCGGTCGCCATGGTCAAGTCATAACTTGACGTGCACGTAAAGGGAAGCCTTTAGCTCGGCATGGCTCGCAAACACGTCGATCAGGGGACCGCCCCCGGAAAAAAGCGCGATCTGCCGCAGAAGACATGAGTCGTGTGCGGCAGACCGTTCTCGTGGCGACGCAAACGGGCGCGCGACTGGGATAGCGTGAAGGCTTGCTCCGACCGTTGCCGGGCGGCGGGCGCCGGATCCTAACGTACCTCGCGGGCCCGCTTCCACAGCACGGTCGCGGTCATGGCGATCAGGATCAGGTTGGTCACCACCGGCCCGACATCCATCCCGGTCGCGTGGAGGCCCAGCATGACAACTTCCAGCGCCAGAAGGCCGCTGGCGGCCATGACCAGCAACGGGCGGCCCTGTTTCCACGACACCAACGGCGCCAGCACCAGGCCCGCGAGGATGATCTCGGCGACGCCAAGGCCGCGCACCATGTTCGGCGCCACAAGGGCCGGCCAGCGCATCAGCTCGATGAGGTTGGCCATCGGCTCGCTGAGCTTGGCGTAGCCGGCGGCGATGAAGAACATCGCGATCCATCCCTGGAGGGTCCAGAGGGTCAGATTGCGGTAGCTGGCGTTGAGGCGCGAGCGGGCAGGAGTGAGAGCCTGTGAGGTCATGGTCTTTACGCCGGGGAGGGCGCTCTTGTGATTGGCAACAGTTGCGATGTCGGATCGCATGAGCCATTCCGCAAGGGCGCGAAGCCTGACCGTAACCATCCGTGACCGCCTTCTGCGAGAGCTACGGGGCCGAAGCGTGGCCGTATTTATAATTCTTTGTAACGCGACCGGCGTTTCGGGCGTCTTAAGAAGCGGGCAGGACACGGGGAGGGTCCGGACGGTCGCCGGTCGATCACCGGCCCCGCCTGACTACCGCCACTCTGCTGCCAGCCTGCTGTCAGCAGTCCGTCCGGTCCCAGGCCGTGCCGGCCTGCTGCAGCCGGGCCAGTTTGGCCTCGAGCGGAGTCCAGTCGTCGTCCCTGTCGATGGCGGCCCAGATCGCCTCGACCTCGTCGATCAGCATCTCTTCGGGCTCGGCTGCGGCGAACATCGGCGCCTCCAGCCGCTCGGGTCGGTCCGGCGCGTGTTCGAACAGGGCAAAGCGGAAGGCGTCGAAGGCCTCGCCCTGATACAGCTTCCCGCGCGGCCCCTGCAGCGCCCGCGCCGAGGAGGCGAAGCCGCCGAACCAGTCAAAGAACAACGGCTCCCAACGCAATGCCTCCCCGCCCTCGCGCAACAGGGCCAAAGTCGTGTCCAGCAGCCTTTGATCCGCCCCCTCGCCCAGGCCCGACACGCCCAGCCGCGCCAGGAAGGCGGCGCGCAGTTCGCGGATATAGGCCGGGCCGAAACTGTTCAGCGCCTCGGTCAACGGCCCCGCGTCGGCGACCAGCTTCAACGCCCCGCCCAGCTGGGTCAGGGCCCAGAACACGGCCTCGGGCTGTCGGGCGAAGGCGTACAGGCCCGTCTGGTCGAAATAGGCGGCGGTGAAGCCGGGTTCGTAGTGCGGCAGGAACCGCCACGGGCCGTAGTCGAAGCTCTCGCCCGTAACGTTCAGATTGTCCGTGTTCAGCACCCCGTGTACGAAGCCGGCCGCGATCCAGCGGGCCGTCAGCCGCGCCGACGCCTCGACCACGGCGCGCAGGAAGCCGGGCGCATCCCCCGGCGCAACGGCCGGGTGGTAGAGCGACCGGGCGTGTTCGACCAACGCCTCGACCATGTCCGCCCGGCCTAGATACGCCGCCCGCTGGAGAGTGCCGAAGCGGACATGACTGTGCGACAGCCGCACCAGAACGGCGGACCGCGTCGGCGACGGCTCGTCCCCCCGCTGCAGGGCTTCGCCCGTCTCGATCAGGGAGAAGGCCCGGCTGGTCGGCACGCCCAGCGACTCCAGCATGGCCGCCGCCAGCACCTCGCGCACCCCTCCCTTGAGCGTCAGCCGCCCGTCGCCGTCGCGCGACCACGGCGTCTGTCCCGAGCCCTTGGTGCCCAGGTCGAGAAGTCGCGAGGCTCCCTTCCCCCTCGAGGGGGGAAGGGTCGGGGTTGGGGGTGGAGGCAGCAAGTTTCCGGACGTGGCGCCCAAGGCGCTGACGGCCTTCGCGGAGCCGTCCCCGCCTTCCGCCGTCGGACCTGTGGCTCCACCCCCACCCAACCCTCCCCCCTCGAGGGGGTGGGCTTTCTCTCTGAGCTGCGCCGCGAGGAAGCCGCGCCCGTCGCCGAGGTCGGGGTTGTAGGTGCGGAACTGATGGCCGTGATAGCGCATCGCGACGGGGCCGGGCTGGGCAGGAAGGGGCTCGAACCGGCCGAAATGGGCGATCCATTCGGCGTCGGTCAGCGTCTCCAGACCCACGGTCGCGGCGGCCCGGTTGTTGCGGACGCGCAGGATGGTCTTCGGGAACTTCGCCGCCCGAACGGCGTCGCCATAGTCCTCTCCCAATTCGAAGAACTGCGGATCGGGGGCGTAATCGGGCGAAACGGGCATCCGGCGCAGATGCGGCCTCCAGCCTTCGGACGCAACCGCCGCTGGCGGTTGAACGCCGCGCGCCCTCGCGTATTGTAGGACTCAGAGATCAGGCCGGGTCACCCGGTCAGGCTGGCGGGCTCGCGGATGCGGCGCGAATCCGGTCCGGCGTCCGTCGATAACCTGACGCCACGACAGACCTTTCCAAAGTTCCGGAGACCGCCGTGGCGCTCAAGACCACTCTCGACTTCCTCAAGACCGAGGCCGCCTCGGGCGTGGTGCTGGGCCTTGCGGCCGTAGCGGCCCTGATCGTCGCCAATTCGCCGCTGGCCGCCGATTATATCGGCTGGCTGAAAAGCGAACACGTCCTCCAGATCGGCCCGCTGATGCTGGAGCTGACGATCTCGGAGTGGATCAAGGAAGGTCTGATGGCGATCTTCTTCCTCGTCGTGGGGCTGGAGATCAAATACGAGATCCTCAAGGGCGAACTCAGTGATCCCCGCAAACTGGCCACGCCGGTGCTTGCGGCCGCCGGCGGCATGATCGCCCCCGCTGCGGTCTATCTGGCGGTCTCAGGCCTGTTGAACGGGCCGCACGGGGGCTGGCCGATCCCGCTGGCGACCGATATCGCCTTCGCTCTTGCTGTGTTCGCCGTCGCCGCGCGCAAGCTGCCGTCCTCGCTGCGGGTCTTCCTGCTGACCCTGGCCATCGTCGACGACCTCGGCGCGATCGCCCTGATCGCCGTCCTGTTCTCGAGTGGCGTCGACTGGGTCCCGCTGGCCTGGGTCACCGGCCTGCTGGCGGTCGGCGGGGTGTTCGCGAGGCTCCGTCGGGTCGCCGCCCCCTTCTGGGTGCTGGGCTTCGGCCTGATCTGGTATCTGACCGTGCTGTCCGGTCTGTCGACCTCGCTGACGGCGGTGGCCTTCGCCCTGATTGTTCCGGTCGCCAATCGCACTGACGACGACCAGAGCCCGCTGAAAGAGGCGATGCACGACCTGCACCCCTATGTCGCCTATCTCGTCCTGCCGCTGTTCGCCTTCGCCAAGGCCGGGGTCTCCTTCGCCGGCCTGTCGCTGGAACAGGCCCTCGCCCCGCTGGTGCTCGGCATCGCCCTGGGCCTGTTCATAGGCAAGCAGATTGGCGTCTTCGGCGCCGCCTGGCTGGCTTCGGCCCTCAAGATCGGCCGGCGTCCGACGGACGCCACCTGGCTTGAGCTGTATGGCGTCAGTCTGCTGTGTGGGGTCGGGTTCACCATGAGCCTGTTTGTCGGCCTTCTGGCCTTTCCCGGAGCCATCGACTCCGTGGAGCAGGTCGAGGTCAAGTTGGGGGTGCTGGGCGGATCGTTCCTGTCCGCTGTCGCAGGGGCCGCGGTTCTTGTCGTGGCGACACGAAGGCGCAAGAATTTGGCCGAAGCGGCCACGGATACTCGCACGGACTAGGTGAATATTGACGTAGCGTCATCGATTTCTGTCGCTTTTGCGTCACAGTCAGGCTTCCGCCGTGGCGGAAATGAGGCGCTGAGGCCTCCCGCTCCTTGTCGCTGAGTCCGGCTTGGATTACCCCGGAGGCTGGACTTACCGCGCTCCACAGAAGGGTGCGGTCCAAGGGATCAGGAAACGCTGCGGTCGCCGTCCATGACGGGGGCCCGGCCCATGTCGGGGAGCCACCATGCGCCTTACCAACCTTCTTCGCACCACCGTGTCGGCCGCCGTGGTCGGGGCATGCGCCTTCGGCTTCGCCGGCAGCGCCGCCGCCCAGGACCAGGACAGCCCGCAGACCATCGACGACATCATCGTCACCGCCCAGAAGCGTGAGCAGAACCTTCAGGACGTGCCGATCGTGGTCACCAGCCTGTCGGGTGAGACCCTGCAGGACGCCGGCGTTCGCGACATCAAGGACCTGCAGATCCTGACTCCCGGCATGACCGTCACCTCGACGTCGTCGGAAGCCTCGACCACTGCCCGTATCCGCGGCGTAGGCACGGTCGGTGACAACCCCGGCCTGGAAAGCTCGGTCGGCGTGGTCATCGACGGCGTCTATCGCTCGCGCAACTCGGTCGGCTTCGGCGATCTGGGCGAAATGCAACGCATTGAAGTCCTGAAGGGTCCGCAAGGCACGCTGTTCGGCAAGAACACCTCCGCAGGCGTCATCAACATCATCACCGAGGTGCCCTCGTTCACGCCTGAGTTCAACGCCGAACTGAACGTCGGCAACTACGGCGCCATGGCCGCCTCGGGTTCCGTCTCCGGCCCGATCAGCGACACCCTCGCCTTCCGCCTGTACGCTGGCCGCCGCGTCCGTGACGGCTTCATGGATATCGACACCGGTGACGGCCAGCGGCCCGAAACCACCGACAACAACCAGGACTTCGGCACGGTTCGCGGCCAGCTGCTGTGGCTGCCCAGCGACAACGTCTCCTTCCGCCTGATCGGCGACTATTCGCGCCGCGACGAGTTCTGCTGCGTCGGCACCCAGATCCGCACGGGCCCGACCTATCCGTTCGTTGACGGTCTCTCGGTCGGCACCGGCCAGCGCCCGCCGGCCGCCGGCTTCGGCCCGCTGCCCTTCTCGCGCACCGGCTTCGCCAACCGTTCGGACTACCAGGAAGTCGACGACCGCGGCGTTTCGCTCGAGGCCAACATCGACATGCCGGGCATCAACGGCGCCCTGACCTCGGTCACCTCGTGGCGTCAGTGGGAATCCACCCTCGGTCAGGACATCGACTACACCGGCGCCGACATCGCCTACCGCGTCAACGATGGCGACTACGGCTTCTCCGTCGACAACCTGACCCAGGAGTTCCGCCTGGCCGGCGCCAATGACCGCTTTGACTGGCTCGTCGGCGTGTTCGCGACCTCGGAAGACATCGAGCGCGGCGACAGCTGGTATTTCGGCGCCGACTACACGCCCTTCCTGTCGTTTCTGCTGAGCGCCAGCCTGAACGCCGTCAACCCGGCTCTGCCGATCAGCCCGAGCACCATCGGCTGCTATACCCGGGCGGGTCAGGTGCCCAGCAACCCGGCCCCGCCCTTTGGCTTCGCCCAGTGCCTCGGCAGCGGCGGCGCCGTCGGCGGCGGCGGCCCCGGCTTCACCGTCGGTCAGGGCTTCGAGGACGTCTACAATCAGGAATCGACCTCCTACGCGATCTTCACCAACAACACCTGGCATGTCACCGAGCAGTTCGACATCACCCTGGGCCTTCGCTACACCCTGGATGACAAGAGCCTCCGTGGCCTGCAGACCAACGTCAACGGCAACGGCGGCGCCTGCTCCGCCGCGCTGGGCAACGCCGCCGCCATCGGCGCCGTTCTCGGGGCCTCTACCTCCTCGCTGCTCGGACGCTTCTGCCTTCCCTGGTCGAACTCGGCCTTCAACAACCGCAGTGTTTCCGAGAGCTTCGATGACGGCGAGCTGAGCGGCACGATCAAGGCCGCCTTCCGCCTGAACCCGTCGATCCTGACCTATGTGTCGTATGCCCGGGGCTACAAGAGCTTCGGCTACAACCTGGACCGCGTGCAGACGGGCATCACGCCCAACGCCTCGCTGTTCTTCCCGTCGGAAGTGGTCGACAGCTACGAAGCCGGCGTGAAGATGACGCTGCTGGGTCGCACCCTGCTGCTGAACGCCACCTACTTCGACCAGACGTTCGAGAATTTCCAGCTCAACACCTTCCTCGGCACCGCCTTCGTCGTGGAGTCGATCCCCGAGCTGACCTCGCGCGGCGTCGATGCCGACATGGTCTGGTTCACCCCGATCGAGGGCCTGAGCTTCCAGGGCGGCGTCACCTACACCGACGCCCAGTACGGAAACTTCACCGCGGCGGACCTGACCTCCCCGGGCAATTTCCCGCAGCTCTCGCTACTGCCGGGCGCCCGCGCCTCCTTCGCTCCGGAGTGGTCAGCCACCGGCTCGATCAACTATGACCGCAACGTCGGCAACGGCCTCCGCGCCGGCTTCAGCCTGGCGGCCAAATACATGGACGACTACAATACGGGCTCCGATCTGCTGCCCTACAAGCTGCAGGAGGCCTTCACGACCATGAACGGCCGCATCATGCTCGGCGCCGAGGACGAGCGCTGGACCGCCGAGTTCTGGGTCCAGAACCTGACCGACGAAGAGTACATTCAGGTCGCCTACAACGCTCCGCTGCAAGGTTCGGCGTTCCAGTCCACGCTCCAGCCGAACGGCACCTACTACAACCCGGCGC
This sequence comes from Brevundimonas sp., assembly GCF_051860745.1. Classification (GTDB taxonomy): domain Bacteria; phylum Pseudomonadota; class Alphaproteobacteria; order Caulobacterales; family Caulobacteraceae; genus Brevundimonas. The sequence goes on along the minus strand of NZ_JBHYDN010000004.1, from coordinate 186,048 downwards.
TGGACTCCCAGACCTACGACGCCTTCCTGGGCCAGCCGCGCACCTGGGGCGCGACCCTGCGCTTCAAATACTAGACGCCTCGCCGCAAGGTGGGTCGAACCAACCGGCCGGGGGAAACCCCGGCCGGTTTTGTTTTGGGCGGTGGCCTGGTGGCTGGTGGCGAGGCCCTGAATCGCCTTGTCATCCGGACGCCCCGAAGGCGGCGATCCGGGACGCTGGTGCAAGAACATCAACCTCCCGGAAGCGGCGTCAGCCGTTATCCGGGAGACAGGTCAGGACACAGCGCCGTAGCTGCCGGCCTCCCGGACAATCGCGGGGCGATTTCCGGGAGGCCTCGTCAGGTGGGGCAAGCCGTCCCGGATCGTCGCCTTCGGGGCGTCCGGATGACAAGTATGCATCTACTGCGGAGCGGGCCGGACCTGGGTCACCGGCCACCAGCCACCAGCTGCCCGCTACCGGTCCCGCGACTCGCCGAAGCTGATCGTGCGGCCGCCACGCGCCTTGCGGGCGACCCACCGTCCCGCGTTCATCACATTGCCCGGCCCGCGTTTCACGAAACCCGGAATATCGTCCACGATGGTGAAGATCGGCGGGATGAACAGCAGCGACAGGAAGGTCGATGAGATCAGGCCCCCAACCACCGCGATGGCCATGGGCTGGCGGAATTCGACGTCTGCGCCCCAGCCCATGGCCACCGGCGTCATGCCGGCGCCCATGGCGAAGGTAGTCATAAGGATCGGCCGCGCCCGCTTGTGGGCGGCGTCCATGATGGCTTCGAAGCGCGGCATGCCTTCCTTCTCGGACATGATGACGTAGTCGACCAGCAGGATGGAGTTCTTGGCCGCAATCCCCATCAGCATCAGGATGCCGATCAGGGACGAGATCGAGAAGCTGGAGCCGCCGATCATCAAGGCCACGAAGGCGCCGCCGATGGCCAGGGGCAGAGAGGCCATAATGGTCACCGGATAGGCGAAGCTGCGGAACAGCAGCACCAGCACCGCGTACATCAGCAGGATGCCGGTCAGGAAGGCGACGGCGAAACCGGAGATCATCTCCTGAATGAACTCGGTGTCGCCAGCGGGCACCTGGCGCACCCCGGCGGGCAGGTTGTTGACCGACGGCAGCTGCTTGACCGCCGCATCGGCTTCGCCGGAACGGATGCCGTCCAGTTCGGCCGTGATCGAGGCGATCCGCGACCGGTCCTGACGCAGCACCTGCGACGGTCCGGCGCCGAACTGGATGTCGGCCACCGCGCTCAGCGGTACAGACCCGCCGCTGTCGGTCGGCACCCGCAGCGTCTCCAGCACCGAAAGGTCCTCGCGGGCCTCGCGGGTTAGCTGCAGCCGGATCGGCACCTGCCGGTCGCCGAGATTGTATTTCGGCAGGTTCTGCGCCACGTCGCCGAGGGTGGCGACGCGGATCGTCTGAGAGATGTCGCGGGTCGAGACGCCCATCAGGGCGGCCTCATCGGCCCGTGGCGTGACGAGGATTTCGGGCCGGGCGATCGAGGCGGTGTTGACCACATTGGCCAACCCCGGAACGCCCCGCATCTCGGCCTCAATCTGGCGGGCCGCAGTCTCCAGCGCCTCCGGATTGTCGCCCAGAATGGCGAAGGTGTAGCTGGTGCCGTCCGAAGGTCCTCCGCCCTGGTTGCCGGTCCCGGCGCCGATGCGGGCGCCGGGGATCGTCTTCCAGCCATCGACCATCTGGCGTGCGAATTCCTGCTGGCTCAGCGCGCGCTCGCCCTTGTCAACCATGTCCGCATAGACAAAGGCCTGATTGACCTCCTGCCCGCCGATCGACGCATAGACCGAGGTCGCCTCCGGCCGCTGTTGCAGATCGCGGGTCAGCCGTTGGGCGATGGCGTCGGTCTGGGCCAGGGTCGCGCCCGGCGGCAGTTCGACCGAGAAGGCCGCCCGGCCCTCGTCGCCCGAAGGCTGGAATTCGAACGGCACCTTGGACGCCAGAAAGCTGCAGCCGATGAACAGGACGGTGCCCATGGCGAACACTTTCCAGCGGTTGCCGAGCGACCAGTGCAACGCCACCAGATAGCCGCTCATCCAGAACGGATCGGCATCCTCGTGCTTCTGGTGCTTCAGCATGTAGGCGGCCATCAGCGGCGTCAGCGTCCGCGCCACGACCAGCGAGAAGGCGACCGAAACGCACGCCGCCAAGGCAAAGGCCTTGAAGAATTGGCCGATGATGCCCGGCATGAAGCCGACCGGCGCGAACACAGCCAGAATGGTGGCCGTAGTGGCCACGACGGCCAGACCGATCTCGTCGGCGGCCTCCATCGACGCGTTGTACGGCGACTTTCCGTCCCGCATGTGCCGGACGATGTTCTCGATCTCCACGATCGCGTCATCAACGAGGATGCCGACGGTCAGCGACAGGGCCAGCAGGGTGACCACGTTCAGCGACTGGTCCAGTGGCCCAAGGATGGCGAAGGCCGGGATCAGCGACAGAGGCATGGCCATCGCCGTGATGAAGGTGGCGCGCCAGTCCCGAAGGAAGATGAAGACGACGATGACGGCGAGGAGCGCGCCGAGCCCGAGCGCTTCCAGCGAGGCGATATAGCTCTCCTCGATATATTCGACGCTGGCGGTGACCTTTTCGATGGTTAGCTCGGGATGCGCCTCATCGATCTCGGCGACGCGGTCGCGGACCTTTTCGGCGACCTTGACCTCGCTGGCGCTGCGCGAACGCAGGAAGTTGAAGGTCACCGCCTCCTGGCCGTTGTATCGGGCCAGACGGCGCGGTTCGCTCCAGTGGTCCGTGACCACGCCCAGATCGCCGAGACGGGCGGACCGGCCGCCGCCCAGCGGGATCAGGGTCTCGCGCAGTTGTTCGATCGAGCCTGCGGCGCCGAGGGTCCGGATCGACCGTTCGGAGCCGGAGATGGTCACCCGGCCGCCGGGCAGGTCGTTGTTCACCGAGGTCAGGGCCTGGCTGACCGTGGCCGCCGTCAGGCCGAAGGAGGCGAGGCGGTCGGGATCCAGCTCAACCCGGATTTCGCGGTTCACTCCGCCGGAGCGGTTGACTTCGCCGACGCCCTGGATCGAGAGCAACGAGCGGCTGACCTCATTGTCGATGAACCAACTGATCTCTTCCGGCGTCATGGTCGACGATCGGACCACCCAGGTGATCAGGGCGTCGCCGGTGATGTCGATGCGCTGGACGCTGGGCTCCTGCATGTCCTGCGGCAGGTCGGCGCGCAGGCCGCTCATGGCGTTGCGGACGTCGTTGGTGGCGCGCTCGGTGTCGGTGCCCAGTTCGAACTCGATCGTGGTCGAGGACGACCCGTCAGTGACCTGGGAGTTGATGTGGCGCACGCCCGGCAGGCCGGCGAGGGAGTCCTCGATCAACCGGGTGACCTGGACCTCCATCTCGCTGGGCGCCGCGCCAGGGCGGCCCGCATAGACGTTGATCAGCGGGAAATCGATGTCGGGGTTGTTGTTGATCCGCATCCCCATGAAGCCGTTGATCCCCGCGAGGGTCAGCAGCACGAACATGAGAATGATCGGAACCGGGTTCCGGATGGACCAGGACGACAGGTTTTTCATGGTTACGAGGCCTGGTTCTTGGCCGGGGCGGCGGCGCGAACTGGCGCCGCCGCGCGCGGTGCGGCGGCCACGATCACCCGGTCGCCTTCGCCGAGGAAGCCGGCCCCGGCGACCACGACGCGCGAACCCGCCGTCAGGCCCTCGACCGCCGTCTGGTCCGCCGCGCGCGACAGGACGGTGACCGGCTGGAAATGGGCGCGGCTGTCTCCGCCGACGACAAAGACTCCGGCGCGGTTCTCGCGGTACAGGACCGAAGCGGTCGGTACGGTCACGGCCGGCCGGGCTCCGACCTGGATGCGGGCGCGGGCGAACATGCCGGGCCGGAAGCCGCCGCCGGTCAGGGAGATGCGGGCCGTCCCCAGCCGGTTCGCAGCATCGACCTCGGAGGTGACGATGCGGACCCGTCCGGTGGCGTCGGCCACCTGATCCGAGGAAATCAGGGCGGTCTGGCCTGCGCGGACCAGGGCCAGTTCGGTCTCCGGCACCTGGGCGTCCAGCTCCAGCCGGCCGTCGCGGACGATGCGGAACAGTTCGGTCCCGGCGCCCACGATCTGGCCGCGGGTGACGCTGCGGCGGATCACCTGACCCGATACGGGCGCCTTGATGGTTGCCTGCGCCAGACGCGTCCGCGTCTCTGACAGCGACGCCTGGGCGGCGGAGACATTGGCGGCCGAGGCGCGCTGGTTGGCGAGCGCCGTGTCCAGCGAAGCCTGGCTGAGGAAGCCGCGCCCCTTCAATTCCTGGGCGCGGTCCAGCGCCGCCTGATCCCGCGCGGCGTTGGCCTCGGCGGTCTGCACCGCGGCCTGCTGTTGGCGCAGTTGCGCGCGAAGCACGGCGTCATTCAGCTGCACCAGCGGCTGGCCCTGACGCACCCAGGCGCCTTCGTCGACGAAGACGCCGGTGGCCGTCAGTCCGCCGGTCTCGGCGCCGACCGGCACCTCTTCCCAGGCCGACACAGTGCCCGAGGCGGTGACGGTGCGCGGCAGGGTCTGCAAGGACGCCACGGCGATCGACACGGTCTGGCTGGACGCGCCGCCGCCGGCCTTGGTCTCGGCCTTGGTCTCCGCCTTCCTGGCGGCCTCGTCGCCGCCGCAGGCCGCCAGGGTCAGGCCCAGGGCCATCATGGCCGCGCCGGCCAGACTGTTCCGCACAATGTTCGCCACGTCTGATCCCCATGGACGCCGCGGAGGGGGAGCCGCGCGTCTCGCGTTCGGGTCGCCCGCCCTGGGCGCCCCTGTCATCGGCCGTTGAATAGCGGTTTCGCTGTTGCTTCTCAAACGCCAAAGCGAGGCCTTACGTCGAAGTAATCCACGCCGGAGGGGATGGCGAAACCCTCCGGCGAAGGCGCGCGCGTTGGCGATCCGGCCCCGCCGTGCTACCGGCGCGGCCATGACGACCCCTCCCATCGAACGCATCCGCAATTTCAGTGTGGTGGCCCACATTGACCATGGCAAATCCACGCTTTCCGACCGGCTGATCCAATTCACCGGCGGCCTGACCGCGCGCGAGATGAGCGCGCAGGTGCTCGACTCGATGGACATCGAGAAGGAGCGGGGCATCACCATCAAGGCGCAGACGGTGCGCCTGAACTACAAGGCCCGCGATGGCCTCGACTATGTCCTGAACCTGATGGACACGCCGGGGCACGTCGACTTCGCCTATGAGGTCTCGCGCTCGCTGGCCGCGTGTGAAGGCAGCCTGCTGGTCGTCGACGCGTCGCAGGGCGTCGAGGCCCAGACCCTGGCCAATGTGTACCAGGCGATCGACAACAACCACGAGATCGTCCCGGTCCTGAACAAGATCGACCTGCCCGCCGCCGAGCCCGAGCGGGTGCGCGAGCAGATCGAGGACGTCATCGGCCTCGACGCCTCCGACGCCGTCCTGTGCAGCGCCAAGTCCGGCATCGGCATCGAGGAGGTGCTGGAGGCCATCGTCACCCGCCTGCCGGCCCCGAAGGGCGACCCCGCCGCCCCGCTCAAGGCCCTGCTGGTCGACGCCTGGTACGATCCCTATCTCGGCGTGGTGGTGCTGGTCCGCGTCTTCGACGGCGCCCTCAAGGCCGGCCAGCGGATCAAGATGATGCAGCACGGCTCGACCCATCTGGTCGACCGCGTCGGCGTCTTCCTGCCCAAAAACACCCCGGTGGACCAGCTCGGTCCCGGTGAGATCGGCTTCTTCACCGCCCAGATCAAGGAGGTCGCGGACGCCGCCGTCGGCGACACCATCACCGACGAACGCAAGCCCACGGCCGAGGCCCTCAAGGGGTTCAAGGACGTGCAGTCGGTGGTCTTCTGCGGCCTGTTCCCGGTCGACGCCGCCGATTTCGAGGACCTGCGCGCCGCCATCGGCCGCCTGCGGCTGAACGACGCCAGCTTCACCTATGAGATGGAATCCAGCGCCGCCCTCGGCTTCGGCTTCCGCTGCGGCTTCCTCGGCCTGCTGCATCTGGAGATCATCCAGGAGCGGCTCAGCCGCGAGTTCAACCTCGACCTGATCGCGACCGCCCCGTCGGTGGTCTACCGCATCGGCCTGCGCGACGGCTCGGAGATGGAGCTGCACAATCCGGCCGACCTGCCCGATGTGATGCAGATCATGGAAATCCAGGAGCCGTGGATCAAGGCCACGATCCTGACCCCCGACGAATACCTCGGCGGCGTCATCAAGCTGTGTCAGGACCGCCGCGGCTCGCAGGTCGAGCTGTCCTACGTCGGCGCCCGCGCGCTGGTGGTCTATGAGCTGCCGCTGAACGAGGTCGTGTTCGACTTCTACGACCGGCTCAAATCCATCTCCAAGGGCTACGCCTCGTTCGACTACGAGCTGTCGGACTACAAGGTCGGCGATCTGGTCAAGATGAACATCCTGGTCAATTCCGAGCCCGTCGACGCCCTCTCCATGCTGGTCCACCGCGGCCGGGCCGAGATGCGCGGCCGCTCAATGGTCGAGAAGATGAAGGAGCTGATCCCGCCGCATCTGTTCGTCATCCCGATCCAGGCGGCCATCGGCGGCAAGATCATCGCCCGCGAAACCGTCCGCGCCCTGCGCAAGGACGTGACCTCCAAATGCTACGGCGGCGACGCGACGCGGAAGAAGAAGCTGCTGGAGAAGCAGAAGGCCGGCAAGAAGCGCATGCGCCAGTTCGGCAAGGTCGAGATCCCGCAGGAGGCGTTCATCGCGGCGCTGAAGATGGACGACGATTGAGGGCTGCGTGAACACGGCGCCTTGTCATCCCGGACGCCGCAACGCGGCGATCCGGGACGGTCAAATGCAGAATCGCCATCCTCCCGGACGCTGCGTCAGCGGCGAGCCGGGAGACAGGTCAGGACCCGGCCCGGCGCCCGCCCTTCTCCCGGATAATCGCGCTGCGATTTCCGGGAGCGACAGACAGGGGAACCCATCCCGTCCCGGATCTCCGCTTCGCTTCGTCCGGGATGACAAGCGCAACGCCAACGATTGACGCCGCCCGCCCGCTCCCCTCTTGTGTCCGACCCTTCGATTTCGAGCCCGTTCCATGACCGACGCCACGCCCGCCACCCCCATGACCTTCACCGACAATCCGATGAACCCGCTGGAGGAGCTGCTCTACGCCGGTCTGGCGGACCCGGCGCAGATGGGCGCGTTCGAGCGGATCATGCTCGAGGCCGACCTCTATGCCGTGCCCGAGGCCGACAGCCCCGGCGGAACCCCCGGCGACGACGGCGCCAAGGTGCTGCGGCCCGGCGAGCAGCTGATCCTGCGCGGCGTGGTGCTGAACGACGGCCGCGACACCGTGACCCTGTTCACCGACCCGCGCCGCGCCACCGAGATGTTCGGCCCCGAGACCCGCATCCTGGCCATGAAGGGCCGCAACCTGCTGGACATGCTCAAGGACAACGTGATCCTGCTCAACCCCGACGGCGGCAAGGGGCTGATGATGACGCCGGACCAGATCAAGGCCGTGCTGGAACATGACCCGGTCCGTCCGCTGGTTCGCCCCTCGGGCCGCGTCGAACTGCATGCGGTCGAGCCGGAGAATGAGCCGGTCTTCCTGTCCAAGGCCCTGCGCGAAGCCTTCCAGCCGCCGATGGTCGAGGCCATCTGGGTCGCCCGCGCCGTCTGGCCCGACATCGGCCAGATCGGCTGGTTCGCCGACGTCCGCAGCGACGGCCCGGCCGACGAGATCACCGCCCTGCTCCAGCGCGCCGTCCGCGGCCTGAAATTCGGCACGGAGACGCTGGATGTGTCGGTCAGCAAGCCGGGCGGCAAGGACGGGGTCGGGGTGAAGGTGGTTTGAGGGGGGCGATCCCCGGCACCTGATTGGGTGGGCTCTGAGCCCACGAGCCCACAAGGCCGGTCCGCTCACGCAGTTCAACCCAAGCGGCGAACCTGCTCTTGAATTCGCCGTTCGGAATTGAAATCGATTCCGAGTGACCAAGGCAAAGCCCAGCCCGTGGGAAGGAACCTATTTGCCCCGCGCCTGTCTCGCGTGGGTGAAGGAGGTTGAGCGGATCATGCTTGAGGAGTTCTGCATCGACTTGTCTGATGCGGGCGCGGATCGAGCTGACGTGCTGCGATATTGGAAATGGGGGCGAGATCCTGACGATTTCGTCGATTGGTTCGGCGAGAAGTACGATCTGATCACGATGGATCAGTGGGACCCGTTCGGTATCGCGAGGGGGGCTAGCCGACCCTAGCGCGCCAAGTCTCCGCTTCCAGCGTGACTGCCGCTTCCAGCGGCGGCTTCAGCTTGAACAGGCGCGGTGTCTGCGAGAAGTCATAGAGACGGTACAGCCGGAAATGATCTGGCCGCTCATGGGCGAGGGACAGTTCATTGCGGCTGATGAAGAATGGCGTCGTGCGCGCGCCACGCGTGGATTTGACCTCGATCAGGCGCTCTGCGCCCGATGTGTGAAAGCTCTTGATGTCGTATCCAGCGCCGTCTCCACGCACTTGCGAAGTCCATTCGACCTTGTCGGCCAAGTTGGAATAGCCCGCAGCTTTCAGACGAGCCTTCTCGTGAAGGAAGACCCGCTCCTCTCCCGCGTGCCCCAGTAGCCGGTTGCGGTGATCTCGGGCGGCGGGGTCAAATTTTCGGACGAGACGCTCAAGGCCTTCCGGCCGAGGCTTACGTGCAGCACCGGGGGAAGGTGCGTCTTCAAAGATCAGCACCGGTGAGATTGAGGGCTGCTCCGCCATGCCGGGGAAGGGCTGCGGCAAGCCCTTCTTGGCTCCGTTCGGCGCGAACTCGCGCTCCCAAGACGGCACCAACGGGTGGGCTATGGCAGCCTCGCCGATATCCCATGCGTCAGGGTGGTCGTCGAGGTAGCGTTCGACGGCCGGGAGGATGGCCCGCTGATAGTTGCTCATCGGCCTATAGCCACGAATGTTAGGTAGTCCGAGTTCCGCCAGAACGGCGGAGATATTCATGTGCTTGAACTCGATCGACTTGTGGCCGCGTCCGATTTGCTCGTCGAGCGCGCGTGCTCGGTGGGCCTTTACGAAAGTCTCGCCTGCCTGCTGTGCAACGAGCATGGCGAAGTAGTCCGCGACGATCGCGTCAAGCTCTTCCGAGCTCCAGTCGGTTCCTACTTTGGATAGGTCTTCCACGGCCCCTCCGCCTACTGGAGGTTAGGCATACGCGTAGTCTTCGCGCCAGGCCCCCTCTCCCGATGGGAGAGGGCTTGAGCGCACGGCGGCGGAGCCGGCGTTCTGGCGCGAAAGGGTGAGGGGCGACTGTGCCGGGGCGGCTTCGCCGCTCATACCAGCCGACCCTCATCCGGCCCTGCGGGCCACCTTCTCCCATCGGGAGAAGGAAGCAGATCTGGCGACCCATCGCGGCGTCGTTCTCAGCCCTGACCCCGATTCCGACACTCCGATTCCAGTCGCAGCGGGCGTTTCCGGCTTTCTCCTCAGCAAGACTTCGGGGCGCCCCAGACTCCGGCTCATGACCCGAGCCTATGTCGAAGCCCCCGCCAGCCACTATCGCCTGAGCCCCGAGACGTGGGCGATCATCGGCGAGGAATACCGCAACGGCGCCATGGCCAAGGACGTGGCGGCCAAGTGGAAGACGTCGCCGTCGTCGGTCTATCGCCACGCCTGTCAGGACGGCTGGACCAAGAAGTCCATGGGCGATGCGCGGGCGCGGGCGCATGCGCGGATGGTGGAGGCCGAGGAGGAGGGCGCGCGGGCGCTGCACCCCGTCGGGTCGCGGGCGCTGAAGAACCTGTTCGCTCCGGCGCCGACCGACGACCCGGAGGCCTCCGACCCGGCCGCCCTCGCGCGGGCGGCGACGCTGGCGTCGGGGCGGGCCATGAAGGGGCGGCTGTGGAATGAGGCCAGGGCGCTGGCCGGGCTGGCCGAGAGCTATGCGCGGCTGGCCGACCGGACCGGGCGGGGCGGCGGCGACAATTGGAACACGCCGGAGCCGACGGAGGCGGAATTCGAGGCGGTGCGGCGCAAGGTGATGGGGTGGGACGACAGGACGACGGAGCCCCCGTCCGCCTCCGAAGCCGGGAGCGAGGCGCCGGACGGCGGTCGCCGGTGACGGTCGAAGGAACGCCCGGCCGGCAGGACCCCGGGCGTCACCGCTTCCTGAATCGCGTGGCCTCGGTCTTGAGGTTCGAGCCCCAGTCGGTGACCGGCTGGTCCGGCTCGGCGTGGAACGGCAATGCGCCGGCGACGCCGCGCATCGACAGGGCCAGGGGCAGGGCCCAGTGCGCCAGCATGCGCAACGGCTTGCGCCGCGCGTCGGTGACGTCCCAGCCTGCGGCGGCGAAGGCCTCGGCCATGTCGGCGGGGTCGAGCCGCTCGATGCCGTCCCAGTCGGCGGGCAGGGCCACGGCCTCGGCCTCGTCCGGGGTCAGGCCGAAGGCGGCGCGGGCGGTCTCGTCGATGGCCTCGGCGATGTCCGGGAACGCGTGGCGCTCGTCCGGGTCGGCGGCGCGCGGCTTCATCAGCGCCTTCAGCTCCAGATCATCGATGCCGGGCAGGTCGAGCAGGCGGCGCAAGGGCAGCTGGGTCATGGCCGCAGTCTCTAGCGCATCGTTGGACGGCCTGCACCTTCGCCGCAGCGCCGGGTCCGTGGGCGGAACACCCGCTCGTCGCACACGTTGTGCAAGGGAACCCGGAGAGGCTCCCATGTACAGATTTGTTCCGACTGCCACCGCCCTCATGCTCGCGCTGGCCGCGCCGACGGCCGCACTCGCCGACGATCCCGACAAGGGGAACGGCAACGGCAAGGGCGGCGACAGACAGGAGCGCGGCAATCGCGGCGGCGGCGATGACCGCGGCGAGGGCCGGGGCAACGGGAATGGCAACCGCAATGGCAATGGCCGGGGCGAGGAGCGCCGCGCTGAACGGCCCGATACGCGCCTCGCCGAAGTGGTTCGCGGCGCCCGCGACGACCGCAACGACGATGACCGCCGGGACGACCGCCGGGACGACCGCCGCGAACTGCGCCGCACCGTCGAGCGTGAGGTCTTCCAGACCCGCGACGGCCGCCCGGTGGTCTATTTCCAGCGCGACCGGGACCGCGGCCTGATCGCCGGCTGCCCGCCCGGACTGGCGAAGAAGGACAACGGCTGCCTGCCGCCGGGACAGGCCCGCCAGATCGCCCGCGCCGCCGCGGCTGACCGCTACGACTGGCTGTGGCGCTCGCGCGACGACGACAGCCGCTACCGCTACGAAAACGGCTATCTGTACCGGATGAACCAGCAGGGTTCGCTGCTGGGCTATCTGCCGGTGCTGGGCGGGGCGCTGGCCCCCGGCGCGACGTGGCCGTCGCAGTACGCGTATCAGCCGGCGCCCGACTACTATTCCAGCTATTTCGGCCTGCCGCAGGGTCAGGACTACCGCTATGCCGACGGCGCCCTGTACGGCGTCAATCCGCAGACAAATATGATCAGCCGGGTCGTGGCCCTGCTGACCGGTCAGAACCTCAGCGTCGGCCAGCCCCTGCCGAGCGGCTATGACATCTACAATGTGCCCACCGCCTATCGGGGGCAGTACGCCGACAACGCCGATGCGATGTACCGCTACAACGACGGCTATGTGTACCAGGCCGATCCGAAAACCCAGCTGGTGACCGCCGTCATCCAGCTACTGACCTGACAGGGAGCGGGAGCATGGGACTGAAACTGCGCTGGGCGCTGGCGCCCGTTGTTGCGATGGCGCTGGCCGGCTGTGGCGACGGCGCCGGCAAGACCGACGGGACGGGGGTCGCGGCGCCCTCGAACCAGACCCTCGCGGCGACGCTGAAGGACGACCGTGCCTTCGGGACGCTGGAACGGGTGCTGGACAACGCCGCCCTCGGCGACGTGCTGGAGGGGACGGGCCCCTATACGGTGTTCGCCCCGTCTGACGCGGCCTTCACCGCCTCGGCCGGCGATCTGGGCGACGAGGCGATGAAGGCCCAGGGCGCGGCCATGCTGCGGGCCCATATCGTGCCCGGAGCGCTGACGCGCGCCGACATTCTGGCCGCCATCGCCCGCGAGGGCTCCGGCGAGGTCCAGATGCGCACCATGGCCAACAGCCTGCTGACCTTCTCGAAAGAGGGCGAGACGGTGATCGTGGCCGGAGACAACGGCGCCCGCGCGCGCCTGACCGGGTCCGAGACCGTGGCCTCGAACGGCGTGGTGCAGCCCGTCGACGGCCTGCTGGTGAGGGCGGCGGCTGCGAACTGACGGCATTGACCCGGGGCGCGGCGCGGTCGAGAGCATGGACTCATGACCGTCGTCTCCAAAGCCCCCCGCCTCGCCGTGCTGATCGACGCCGAGAACGCCTCGGCCCGCATCGCCGAGGCCCTGTTCACCGAGATCGCCACCCTGGGCGAGGCCTCGGCGCGGCGCATCTACGGCGACTTCGCCAGCGCCCAGCTGACCGGCTGGACCAAGGTCCTCGCCCGGTTCGCCATCCAGCCGCAGCAGAATTTCGCCAACACCAAGGGCAAGAACTCCGGCGACATCGCCCTGGTCATCGACGGCATGGACCTGCTGCATTCGGGCCGGTTCGACGGCTTCTGCCTGGTCTCGTCGGACGCCGACTTCACCCGGCTGGCGTCGCGCATCCGCGAGGAGGGCGTCGACGTCTACGGCTTCGGCGAGCAGAAGACACCCGAGAGCTTCCGTCAGGCCTGCACCCGCTTCATCTACACCGAGAATCTGACCGCCCAGCCGGCCGAGAGCGCCGCCCCGGCGGCCGGCGGCGGCCGGGCTCCCGCGGCGGCGGCGCCGGCGGTCGTGGGCAAGCGCAAGCCCGTCGAGGCCGCGCGCCTGATCGCGGCGGTGATCGCCGACATGGATGAGGATGGCGACGGCTGGGTGTCGGTCGGCGGCATCGGCAACCGGCTGAGGAACGCCTATCCGGATTTCGACCAGCGCAGCTATGGCCACGCCAAACTGTCCGATCTGATCCGCGCCACCGGCCGGTTCGAGGTTCAGGCCGGCGCCGGCGGGGCCATGCGGATCCGCGACAAGGCGTGAGGGGAGCGGCGCGCTAGAACCGGATGACGGTCCGGACGGTCCGCCCCTCGGCCAGATCGTCGAAGGCGGCGTTGATGTCCTCCAGCCCGATCGTCCCGCTCAGCAGCCGGTCGACGGGCAGCCGCCCCTGCCGGAACAGGGCGACATAGCGGGGGATGTCGCGGGAGGGGACGCAGGTCCCGATGTACGATCCCTTCAGGCTCCGCTCCTCGGCCACCAGCTGGACCACATTGACCGCCAGCGCGGCCTCGGGCGGGGGCAGGCCGGCGGTGACCGTGGTCCCGCCGCGCCGGGTCATCCGCCACGCCGCCTCCAGCGCCGCGATCGAGCCGGCCATCTCGAATGTGAACTCCGCCCCGCCGCCGGTCAGGGCGCGGACCTGCTCGATGGCGTCGGGTGCGGCGGCGTTGACGGTCTGGACCGGGCCGAGGGAGCGGGCGAGGGCCAGCTTGTCCTCGCTGATGTCCACGGCGATCACCGGCCCGGCTCCCGCCGCCAGCGCGCCCAGCACCGACGACAGGCCGACGCCGCCAAGGCCGATCACCGCCACGCTCTGGCCGGCCTTGACCTGCGCCGTATTGACCACCGCCCCGACCCCGGTCAGCACCGCGCAGCCGAACAGGGCAGCGTGCTCGAACGGCAGGTCGCGGTCGACCTTCACCAGCGACCGGCGCGAGACGACGGCATGCGCCGCGAAGGCCGAACAGCCGAGGTGGTGGTTGAGGTCGCCGGCGTCGTCATGCAGGCGCCGCCCGCCGGCCAGCAGCTCGCCCTTGCCGTTGGCCGCCGCGCCGGGCTCGCACAGGGCGGGGCGTCCGCCGGCGCAGGGATCGCAGTGGCCGCAGCTGGGCATGAAGACCATGACGACGTGGTCGCCGATCTCGAGATCGGTCACGCCGGGGCCGAGCGCCTCGACCACCCCCGCCGCCTCATGGCCCAGCGCCATCGGCAGGGGCCGGGGCCGGTCGCCGTTGATGACACTGAGGTCCGAATGGCAGAGGCCCGCCGCCTTGACCGCCACCAGCACCTCGTCCCGGCCGGGCGGATCGAGCGTCACCGTCTCGAGCGACAGCGGCCGGCTGTCGGCATAGGGGCGGGCGGCGCCCATGGTCCTGAGAACGGCGGCGGTGGTCTTCATATCGGCGAGGCTAGGCGCTTGACGCCGCGTCCGCCAAGCCCAAGGCTGACGACAAGCGCGCCGAGACGCGCGAAATCAAAACTTGCTCAAGCAGCGAGCGACCGCGTCGCGAGCGTTAGCGCACAAAGGGAGACTTCATGACCGGAACCATCGAACGGACGAAGCGGGGCGACTATCGCCGGTTCCAGGCCATCTCGACGCGCTGGATGGACAATGACGTCTACGGCCATGTGAACAACGTCGTCTATTATTCGTGGTTCGACACGGCGGTGAACCGGCTGCTGGTCGTCAACGGGGTCATCGACATCCACGGGGGCAAGACCATCGGCCTCGTGGTCGAAACGGGCTGCCGCTATTTCTCGCCGACCGCCTTCCCGGACGAGATCCAGGCCGGGGTGCGGGTGGCCCACGTCGGCACGTCTTCGGTCCGCTACGAGATCGGCCTGTTCCGCAACAATGAGGAAGAGGCGGCGGCGGTGGGCTATTTCGTTCACGTCTATGTCGACCGCGAGACCAAGCGCCCGGTGCCGGTGGATGACAAGATGCGGGGGTTTCTGGAGTCGCTAAAGACCTAGGATCAGGACCCATTAAAGGGATTCACGGCGCGGGCTTGATCTGATTCACTGGCGGCAGGAGGAAGCCGCCATGAGTGATCTGTTCTGGTTGACCGACGCGCAGATGCGCCGGATCGAGCCGTATTTTCCGCTGTCGCACGGCCTACCTCGCATGGACGACCGGCGGGTGATCTCAGGCATCATCTTCGTGATCAGGAACGGCCTTCGCTGGCGTGATGCGCCCCCGGCCTACGGGCCCTCCAAGACCATCTACAACCGCTTCATCCGCTGGAGCCGGCTGGGCGTATTCAACCACATCTTCGTGGAACTGTCGGGCAAGGATCCCAAGCCGGATCGGCTGATGATCGACGCAACTCACCTCAAGGCCCACCGAACCGCAGCCAGTCTGCTTAAAAAGAGGATGTTCCCCGACGTATCGGGCGCACCAGGGGTGGGCTGAACTCCAAGCTGCACGCCGTATGCGACGCCGACTGGTTCCGGGCCGTCCTGATCGCCCGAGGCATCGAACCCTGCATCCCGCCCAGAGCCAGGCGCAAGGCCTCGATCGACTACGACAAGACGCTCTATCGCCAGCGACACAGGATCGAGAACATGTTCGGCCGGCTCAAGGACTGGCGGCGCATCCACACTCGATACGATCATTTTCCTTATTGATATTAATCAACCTTAACGCTCCCCCTCGCGAGTACACTTTGGCGTCACCGGCGACGGGGGAAAGAATGTTTCTCAGTACCTTAACGCCCACGCGGCCGCTGAGGTGGTGGTGGGGCATGCTGCTGGCCATCGGCCTAACCTTGGTGGCGGGCGCGGGCCGTGCGAGCGCCGAGAGCCTTCTCGGGACAAATGCGCCTTACCTGATCTTCATTGCGGCCGTGCTGCTTTCAGCCGTCGTCGGGGGTCGGACGGCCGGCGCTCTGGCTGCGGTGCTGGGCGGATTGGCCGCCAACTGGAGTTTCGGCGCGTCGCACCTGGAGATTCGCGACAGCCATCTATGGAATCTGGTCCTCTTCCTGCTGGTGTCCGGCTTGATCGTGCTGGTCGCCGGGACGATGAGCGCCGCGCTTCGACGCGAGGCCAGACTTGCCAGCGAACTGGCCGTGGTGAGCCGGGAGTACCAGCACCGGGTGATGAATGTGCTGACCATGGCTCAGGCCCTGGCGCATCAGACGGCTCGCTACGCGCCAACGGTGGCCGAGTTCGAGCATAAGCTGATCGACAGGCTGCAGGCCTTGGCCCGCGCGCAAGACCTGCTGCTCAGGGAGCACGGACAGCCGACCCCCCTGCCGCTTCTTGTCGACAACATACTCGCCCCGTACGACATCGCTGATAAGTTGGACGCGACGGACGCGACGGACGCGACGGACGCGACGCCCGACGTGAAGGTGGACTCCAGCGTAGCGGTGGTCCTGGCCCTGCTGCTCAATGAGCTTGCCACCAACGCCACCAAATATGGCTCTCTCTCCGTGCCGAGAGGGCGGCTGCACCTCGCCTGGTCCAGCGCTCCACACGCGGTGATCCTGACCTGGAAGGAGCTGCAGGGCCCGCCGGTGACGCCGCCGCGGCGCGCCGGCTTCGGTTCAAAACTCTTTCGGGCCGGCTTCGCCCAGGCCGGCGGTGCTCTGAAGCTCGACTACGAGCCCGACGGGCTACGATGCCGGCTAACGTTTGCGTGCCTCTAAGCTGGCGCGTCAGCCGCCACCGGCCAAGGCCACAACGCGCCGCCCCATTGCTGTAGCCTAGTCGTCCAGCCGGCCCATAAGCGCCAGCGCGCCCACCGCGGTCAGCACGCCGAGGGCGAAGGCGGCGACGATGGCGCCGGTGGCGACGGCGGTCGGGACGGTGACGGGGCGGGCCTCGTACCATTCGACGATGTCGGCGTTGTCCAGATCATCGTCGGCATAGGCTTCGGCGTCATAGAGGACGTCTTCGACGGTCATGGATCGGGCTCCGGCGGGTTCGCTTGCGGAATGCCCCGCCAGCCTTGCGGTTCCTGTGTCGTGACAGTCTCGCCGCCATCGGCTAGATGCCCGGCTCCACCGTGCGGGTCGGCGCTCAACCATCGAGCGACCGCATCGCGAGAGTCAGCGCACATCAAGAGATCTTCATGGCCGGCCATTCCAAATACAAGAACATCATGCACCGCAAGGGACGCGCCGATGCGGTGCGGTCCAAGCTGTTCTCCAAACTGTCGCGCGACATCACCGTGGCGGCCAAGCTGGGCATGCCGGACATCAACATGAACCCGCGCCTGCGCCTGGCCGTCAACAACGCCAAGGCCGAGAGCCTGCCGCGCGATGTGATCCAGCGGGCCATCAACAAGGCGGCGGGCGGCGACGTCGATACGATGGAAGAGGTCCGCTACGAGGGCCGGGGTCCGGGCGGCGTGGGCATTATCGTTGAGGCGCTGACCGACAACCGCAACCGCGCCAATTCCAACATCCGCTCATGCTTCACCAAGAACGGCGGGGCGCTGGGCGAGATGAACTCGGTCGCCTTCATGTGGAACCGCGTCGGCCGGATTATCTACCCCGCCGAGGCCGGCAGCGAGGACGCGATCATGGAGGCCGCCATCGAGGCCGGCGCCCAGGACGTCGAGAGCGATCTGGTCAAGCCCGACATCTATGAGGAGGCGCCGGGCCACACCATCTGGACCACCTTCGAGGATCTCAATGAGGTGGCCGAGGCCCTGTCGAAAATCCTCGGCGACGCCAAGTCCACCGCCCTGGTCTGGCGCCCGCAAACCGAGGTCCCGGTCACCGGCGAGGCGGTCGGCACGCTGATGAAGCTGCTCGACGCGCTCGACGCCGAGGATGACGTGCAGAACGTCTATTCGAACGAGGACATTTCGGACGAAGACCTGGCGAAATACGCCGGCTGACGAAACTCAGGCAAAGGTGCGGGGCTCGTAATCGACCCAGGCCTCATCGCGCCGGATCGGCCGTCCGGGGCGTCGCAGGCGGATCAGGCTGTGCAGTGCGTCGGTGAGATCAAGCAGTTGCTCGTGCGACAGCTCTGCGCCAGTCCGCAGAATTTCCGTCCGCAGGGCGGCGAAATGGCTCGGGTGCAGGCCGCGCCCGGACAGTCGAATGTCGGTGGCCTCAGGCATAACGTCGGTCTCCGTTGTTCCTGAATGCGCGTCCCCCGACTCCGGTTCCGAGGCGCCTCTGCACCGGCCGGCGCAGACCTTCACCAGATCCCGCGCGCAGCAGGCGACAGCGGAACGGCAGGCCCGCACAACCGTTGCCGTGACGTGGGGCGGATGTCGGCGGCCAGTGCGCCGGCCTGATCCGCGCCATCGGAATGCCGATCTCACCGACCCTCTCGTCCCCTCCCCAAGGATTTCCCATGCAAGGCTTCATCGACAACATCGAGACCCTGACCACCGCGAACACCGACTTTCGGCGCGTGCTCTACACCGGCAAATATCTGCAGCTGGTGCTGATGGCCCTGCAGCCGGGCGAGGAGATCGGCGAGGAGGTCCACGAGGACCACGATCAGTTCTTCCGCATTGAATCCGGCGCGGGCGAGGTGCTGATCGACGGGAAGCGCACCCCGATCAAGGACGACGACGCCGTCATCGTGCCCGCCGGCGCCCGGCACAATGTGATCAACACCGGCGACGCGCCCCTGACCCTCTACACCCTCTACGGCCCGCCCGAGCACCACGATGGCGTGGTCCGGGCCACCAGGGCCGAGGCCGAGGCGAAGGAGGAACATTTCGACGGCAAGACCACGGAATAGATCACCAGACCATTTGCTTCAGGTCGATTCGACCTGAATCCAAAAAATGGTCCGGAACTATGCTGGAGCGAAATCTGAGCCTTGGCGGACTGCGTCCACCAAGGCCAATTTCGCTCTGGTCCTTGATCGATACGCTTCGCCGGGACTAGGCTGAAGATTCGTCAGTTAGCGGAGCGATTTACACAAATGAATTGGGATCTGGTGTGGCCGGTCCTGGCGGCCATGACGGCCGGCGGGCTGATCGGGGTCGAGCGGACCTATCACGGCCATCCGGCCGGGTTCCGCACGCATATCCTCGTGTGTCTGACCTCCTGCCTGCTGATGCTGGCGGCCATGCAACAGTCGACCTGGGCCTTTACCGCCCTGGCCGGGCAGACGGTGGTGATCGACCCGACGCGGATGTCGCATGGCCTGCTGACCGGCATCGGCTTCCTCTGCGCGGGGGTGATCTTCCGCGAGGGATTTTCAGTGCATGGCCTGACCACGGCGGCGTCGCTATGGGTCACCTCGGCCATCGGCGTGCTGTACGGCGTGGGGATGATGGAACTGGCGCTGATCGGCTCCGGCGCGACCCTGGGGGTGCTGGCCGCGTTGCGCCTGCTGGACGCCAAGCTGCCGCACGTCGGGGTGATGGATGTGACCTTGCGCTGGAAGCGCGGCGACGCCCCCAGCGGACTGGCCGTTCGCGACCTGCTGCGCGGCAAGGGGGTGAAGGTGGTGCGGCTTGGCCATGTGATGAGCCTCGACGGCGCCATCCACGAGCACCATCTCAAGGTGAAGGGACACGTGCCGATCGATGTCGACGGTCTGGTGGCCCAACTCGGCGCCGAGCCCGGCCTCGCGGGCTTCTCCATACTGCCGCGCGAGGAGTGACGGCCGGTCATTGTTCGTCAACCTCGTTTGAGGCATGAATGGAACGAATGACGAACGAAACGACTCGAATCCTTGGGCTGGACCCTGGTCTGCGCCGCACCGGCTGGGGCGTGGTGGCGGCGGAAGGATCGCGTCTGCGCTGGATCGCCCATGGCGTCATCAGCCCGCCAGAGACCGCGCCGTTCAGCGAGCGGCTGCTGTTCCTGCTTGAGGCCGTGGGCCAGGTCTGTATCGACCAGGGCTGCGACGAGGCGGCGATCGAGGAGGTGTTCGTCAATATGAACCCGGTCTCGACGCTGAAGCTGGGCCATGCCCGCGCGGCGGTGATGCTGGCTCCGGCGCGGCACGGGCTGAGCGTGGCGGAGTATTCGCCAAACCTGATCAAGAAGGCCGTGGTCGGCGCCGGCCATGCCGACAAGACCCAGATCGCCTTCATGGTGAAGCGGCTGCTGCCGGCGGCCGGGGATGTGAAGGCCGACGCCGCCGACGCCCTGGCCGTGGCGATAACCCATGCCCAGATGCGCAAGCGGGCCTTGCTGGCGACGCTGCGGGGGGCGGCATGATCGGCCGCCTCAGAGGCGTGCTGGCCGAGGTCGAGGCGGACCACTGCCTGATCGACTGCGCGGGCGTGGGCTATGTGGTGGCGTGCGGGGCGCGGACCCTGGGCCGGCTGCCGGCGCCCGGCGACGAGGCCACCCTGCATATCGAGTCGAGCTGGAACGCCGAGAGCGGTCCGCGGCTGTACGGCTTCCTGACCCGCGACGAACGCCGCGCCTTCACCACCCTGACGGCCATCCAGGGCGTAGGGCCCAAGGCGGCGCTGTCGGTGCTGGACGTCCTGCCGCCCAGAGAGCTGGCGGCGGCGGTGGCGCGTGAGGACAAGGCTGCGGTGGCCCGCGCCAACGGCGTCGGGCCGAAATTGGCGCTGCGCATCGTCACCGAGCTGAAGGGCAAGCCGCTGGGGGACGCGTCGTTCACGCCCTCGGCCGCCGGGGTTCACGCCGAGCTGGCTCCGCCGGCGCCCAGCGTCACGGGCGAGGCCGTCTCCGCCTTGCTGGGTCTGGGCGTGGCCGAGGTCAACGCCCGCCGCGCCGTTGATCAGGCCTTGATCCGGCTGGGCGATGAGGCCGATCTGTCGGCGGTGATCCGCGCGGCCCTGCAGGAGCTGGGACGGTGATTTCCCTCATCCGCTCATCCCGGCGAACGCCGGGACCCAGGGCTTTGGGTGATGGAGCCTTTGGCCCTGCCAGCGGAACGGTCGTCCTGAAACACCGGCGTCAGGCTGGACAGAACTGGGTCCCGGCTTTCGCCGGGATGAGCGGGTGTGGGGATGAGTGAGGACAGACTGGTGGATGCCGCCCCCGCCCCCGGCGAGGGTCACGACCGCGCCCTGCGGCCCCAGACCCTGTCGGAATTCGTCGGCCAGGAGCAGGCCAAGGGCAATCTCAAGGTCTTCATCGACGCCGCTCGGGGGCGAGGGGAATCGCTGGACCACGTCCTGCTGTTCGGCCCGCCCGGACTGGGCAAGACGACCCTGGCGCAGATCGTGGCGCGCGAGCTCGGCGTCGGCTTCCGCGCCACTTCCGGCCCGATCCTGGCCAAGGCCGGCGATCTGGCGGCCATCCTGACCAATCTCGAACCGCGCGACGTGCTGTTCATCGACGAGATCCACCGGCTGGCCCCCACGGTCGAGGAGATCCTTTATCCGGCCATGGAAGACCATGTGCTGGACCTGATCATCGGCGAGGGGCCGTCGGCGCGGTCGGTGCGGATCGATCTGGCGCCCTTCACCCTGGTCGGGGCGACGACGCGGGCGGGGCTGCTGGCCACGCCGCTGAGGGACCGGTTCGGCATTCCGTTGCGGCTGGAGTTCTACACGCCCGAGGAGCTGGTCCGGGTCATCACCGGGGCGGCGCGCAAGCTGGGCGTGGCGGTGAACGATGAGGGCGCGCGCGAGATCGCCAGCCGGTCGCGGGGCACGCCGCGCGTGGCGGGGCGGCTGCTGCGCCGGGTCCGCGACTTCGCCGAGGCCGAGGGCTCGCCGGTCATCGACCGGCTGGCGGCGGCGCGGGCGCTGAGCCGGCTGGAGGTCGACGAGGCCGGGCTGGACAGTCTGGACCGCCGCTTCCTCAAGGCCCTGATCGAGAACTATGGCGGCGGGCCGGTCGGCATGGACACCCTGGCCGCCGCCATCGCCGAGGCGCGCGACTCGGTCGAGGACGTGATCGAGCCCTATCTGCTGCAACAGGGCTTCATCCAGCGCACGCCGCGCGGCCGGATGGCGTGCGCGAGGGCCTATGCCCACCTCGGTCTGGTGGAGCCGCCCAAGCCGGCGGGAGCGGGTCAGGTCGGATTGTTCGAGTGAGGGTGTCGTTCGATCCGGAAAAGGACGCGATCAATCGCGCCAAGCATGGGCTGTTTCTCGCACAGGCAGAGATGGGAGACTGGACGGCGGCTTATATCGCCATGGATGACCGACAAGACTACGGCGAGGTCCGATGGTATGCTTACCTTCCGATCGACGATCGCGTTCATGTGGTCGTCTTTACCGAGCGGGATGGGATCACCCGCATCATCAGTCTGCGCCGGGCCAACCCGCGCGAGGTTGCAAAGTATGACGAACTCAGTCGCTGACCCCATTGATGATCCGGACAACCCCGAACTGACAGACCGGGACATCGCCCGAATGCGTCCGGCTCGCGAAGTGCTGTCGGCTGCGGCATACGCTCGCCTGACCGGCGCCAGCGAGGTGGCGCTCAAGCTGCCTGCGGCGACGATTCAGGCCTTCGCCGAGGAAGGTGAGGACTGGCGGGAGCGTATGGCCGACGCCCTGACAGAAGCGGCCCGGAAGAAGCACGCCGCCTGAGCACCTCTATTGAGGCGTCGGTGTGAAGCGGAAATTCAGGGCCTGGATCGTGACCGGCGTCGTCGGGGCCAGCAACAGGCGGCCCTCGATCACGCCCTTGTCGCAGGTCCAGCGGAACGTCCCGGAAAGGCCGCCCGTGGGGGTGATCGGCGCATCGGCGGCGCAGGCCCCGGCGTCGGCCTTGAGCACGCCCAGCACGGTGCGCCAGTTCTCCACCGAACGATCCATGAGGACATTCATCGCCAGCCGGTCGCCGGCGACGGACACGTCTCCCGCGGCCCAGATGCGGCCGAGGTCGGCGTAGCGTTCGGTCAGGATGTCGCTGGCCACGAGCGGACGGACCGGCGCCAGGCCGCCCCGGACGAGCGTCAGGGCGGCTTCCGTCAGCGGTCCGGACGGCCCGGCGTAGGTGCGGTTGGAGAAGGCGAAGAGGCCGGTCCGACGGTCCGGCAGCAGGATCATGTAGGAGCCGTAGCCGGGATAGCCGCCGCCATGCGCCAGCCAGGTCCCGAGCTCGCAGTCGGTGTTGGCCTGCAGACCCATGCCGTAGGCGCCGGCGCCGGGGCAGGGCTGGCCGTCTGCGTCGGTGCGGTTGCGCGGCGAGGCGAAATTCGAGCCCTGGGCCATTTCCCGCACGGTCGAGCGGCGGACCGGGCCGGTCTCGGGGCCATCGCGGGCGGGCCAGGCAGACAGCAGGAAGGTGATCCAGCGGGCGTAGTCCTCGGCGCTGGTCTGGACCCCTCCCATGGAGCCGAAGACGCCATGCCGCATGTCGGGCTCGAGCGACCAGGCGTCGTTCTCCCAGCGGTAGCCGAGCGCCCGGCGGTCCTGTGGCGAAGCGAAGACGTCATAGCCGCTGGAGGTCATGCCCAGCGGCCGCATGATCTCTGTCTCGATATAGTCGTTGTACGGCCGACCCGAGACGTTGGTGACGATCCGGCCGAGCAGGGCGTAGCCGAAATTGGAATATTCGAACGCCGTCTGCGGCGCGCGGGTGAAGGGCACGCCGTCGCGCAGCATGCGGGTGAACTCGGCCTCAGTGATGACCTGCTGCCGGTCGCCCCATGGGTCGTCGGTGACAAGACCGCCGGTGTGGTTGAGCAGGTCGCGGACCCGGATGCGCGGCGAATCGGCGGTGAGATAGCTCCAGCCCGCCATCTCCGGCACATGGGTCTCAGCCAGATCGTCGAGGGAGAGCCTGCCCTCGTCACGCAGCTTGAGGACCGCCAGGGCGGTGAAGGCCTTGGACATGGAGGCGATGCGGAACAGGGTGTCGGGCGTCACGGCGGCACCGTCGACCGTGCGGACGCCCGCTGTCCGCAGGTGGATGATGCGGCCGTCCTGCACCACGCCATAGACGAGGCCCGGCGCATGGGCGTTGGCCTGCCAGCGGTCAAAGGCCGCGTCGATGACCGGGATCGCCTCCTGCAGCGTCGATGGCGCGGGAGCGGCGGCCGGAGCGGGGGTCGGCGTCTGCGCCTGCAGCGGGACGGCTGTCCCCAGCGTCAGGACCAGAGCCAAGGCCAGAGCGTTGTGTCGCATGGTTCCCCTCCCGTTCGAAGACCCACGGTTTAGCATCCGTGTTCCCGGGCTCCAATCCATCGCCGGGCTTCACCTGCCGCCCGAACCCCGGCATGGTCGCGCTTCAGGGAGGCCGCATGGCGCGACGGGCGATACCAACCGACAGACTGATCGCCGTGCTGGGCGTGGCGGTGATCGTTCTGGGCGCGCTGGCGCTGTGGTTCGTCACCCGGGGTTCGGGTGGAGGCTTCACCGAGGAGCCGGCCTCGCGCCGCGTGCTGCGTCAGGCGCGTGAGCAACTGGGGCGAAACGCCGAGGTCCAGCTGATCGAGCCGGGCCGGGGCCGGGTGGTCTGCGGCTATATCGCCGCCGAACGGGGCGGACGGGCCGTCGGCTTCATCTCGCGCCCCAATCGCATGCTTCTGAGCCATGATCCTCTGAACGGCGAGTTCCGCGCCATGATGAGCGCCGACTGCCCCGATTTCCCGGAACCGCCGACCAACCGGCCGGTCGTGACCCGGCCATGACCGACACCCCCACCGCCGGCCGCTTCGAGGGGCGCGAGCACCGGTTGCCGGTCCGGGTCTATTACGAGGACACCGATTTCACCGGCCTGGTCTACCACGCCAACTATCTCCGCTATTTCGAGCGCGGGCGGTCCGACTGCCTGCGGCTGATGGGGATCGGCCACGCCGAACTGCTGGACGGCGACCGGCCGATGGCCTTCGTGGTCTCGAAGATGGGGCTGATCTTCCTCAAACCCGCGCGGATCGACGACCAGCTCGTGGTGCGCACCCACTATGACGCCGTGAAGGGGCCACGCCTGCTGATCTCCCAGGCCATCACCCGCGACGACGACCTGCTGTGCCGGGCCGAGGTCGAGGTGGTCTGCATCCATATGGACGGGCGGCCGCGCCGGCCGACGCAGGCCTTGCGGGACAAGATCGGGCCGTGGCTGGCGCGCGAAGCTTGACCATTTCGCCCGCCTGTCACGTGCAGACAGGTGACGTCGCGGCTACACCTCGCTAGACCCGGCTCATACCGCCACACAACGGCCACGCCCGTCCGGTGCACAGTGGACGGACAGACGGAAGGACGCCTGAATGACCACCGCCGCCGAAGCCTCGATGATGAACCCGGTAGCCCTGTTCATGGAGGCCGATATCGTCGTGCAGGCGATCATGATCGGCCTGACGATCGCCTCGCTGTGGTCCTGGGCCGTGATCATCGACAAGGCCATGCGTTTCAGCGCGCTGAACAGCCAGGCCAACACCTTTGAAGACGCCGTCGGTTCGGGCCGGTCGCTGGAGGACATCGCCGCCCAGGCCGGGCCGAATCCGGTGCATCCGCTGCCGCGCATGCTGGTCATCGCCCTGACCGACTGGCGCGAGGCGCGCACCCGCGGGCCGCTGACCGAGAACCAGGCCAATCTGCTGATGTCGCGCATCGACCGCGCGCTGGACAGCCTGATCGCCCGCGAGGGCCAGCGGGTCGAGAACGGTCTGGGCGTACTGTCGGTGGTGGCGACGTCCTCGCCCTTCATCGGCCTGTTCGGGACGGTCTGGGGCATCATGAACGCCTTCGGGGCCATCGCCTCGTCGGGCAACACCAATCTGACCACCGTGGCTCCGGCCATCGCCGAGGCCCTGTTCGCCACCGCCCTCGGCCTGGCCGCCGCCATTCCGGCCTATATCGCCTACAACAAATTCTCGATCGACGCGGGCAAGTTCACCGGCCGTCTGGAAAGCTTCGCCGACGATCTGCAGGCTGCCGTGGCGCGCCGTCTCGGCGGGCCGTCCAGCCCCGCGCCGCAGCCCACCCGGGAGCTCTGAGCATGGCCCTCGCAGGAGGCGGTGGCGGCGGACACGTCCGGGGGCGCAGGCGGCCGCGTAAACGGCCTCTGAGCGAAATCAACGTCACGCCGCTGGTCGATGTGATGCTGGTGCTGCTGATCATCTTCATGATCTCGGCGCCGCTGCTGAACGTGGCCGTGCCGGTTGAACTGCCCAAGACGGACGCCAGCGCGGTCGACGCCTCCGACGATCCGGTGATCATCTCGATCAAGCGCGACGGGGCCATCTATGTCGGCGAGCGCGAGGTCAGCTTCGACCGTCTTGTGCTGACCGTAGCCCAGGAAGGCGGCGATGACGCCCGCGAAAAGCCGGTGTCCGTGCGCGGCGACGGCCGGGCGCCCTATCAGGCTGTGGCCCGCGTCATGGCGCGGCTGTCCTCGGCCGGTTTCACCAGGCTGAACCTGATCACCGACACGGCCGGCGAAGCCGCGACGGACGAGGAGGGCTGACAGCTTGGAGAGGCCCGGTTCCTCCCTCGCTGCATCGATCGCCGTCCACGCGGCGGTGGTTCTGGGCGTGTTGGGCTACGGCCTGCTCGGCTTCACACGTGAGCCGATGAACGTCGAAACCGCCGTGCCGGTGTCGATCATCTCCGACACGATCATCGAGGCCGCCGCCGCCGACAATCCGGACGACGAACTGGTCACCGAGGACGCCTCAACGGCGCCGGTCGCCCCGACGCCGCCCGAGCCGGTTCCGCCCGAGCCCGTTCCACCGCTGCCGACCCCCGCGCCGGTCAAGAAGGCGACGCCTCCGCGTCCGACGCCACCGCGCCCCGCTCCGCCGCCCCGGCCGCAACCGCCGCGCCCGACCCCGCCGCGCGAGCCCACGCTGGATCTCGACTCACTGGCGGGTCCGCCCCGGCCCGGCCCGCGTCCAGGGCCGCGGCCGCCGACGGGACAGACCGGCGCAGGATCAGCGTCCCAGGCGACCGGGCCGCAGATCACGGCGATCTTCAACCAGGTCTATCCGAACTGGACCCTGCCCTGCGACATTCCCGGGGCGGACGATCTGCGCATCCAGATGGATGTGACTCTCGACGAGCAGGGTCGGATCACGGCCGGTCCGACCTTGATCGGCGCTCGTTCTGACCCTGTATGGCGCGCCGCCGCCGACGGCGCGGTCCGGGCGATTCGCCAGACAGCGCCCTTCGACGTTCCGACGGGCTTCCCCGGTGGTCGCTTCAGGCCCACCTTCATCACCGAACGCGCGTGCCGGGGACGGTAACGACCATGCCGCGGAACCTGACAAAGCGTGACAGGGCCTGAAAGTCGCCCCATTCACGGCCATGCTGGCCTTCTGCGCACGGTCTGGCGATAAGGACCGGCGAAGATTGAACTTGCGGGAGCCCTTGATGCGTCTGAACCGACTTCTGGCGAGTGTCGCCATTCTGGCGATGACGGTGAGCACGGCCACCGCCCAGACGCCTCCGGCGCCGCAGCCATCCGGCGATCCGGTCGAGGTCGAGATCGATCAGGGCGTTCTGCGGCCGATGCAGATCGCCGTCGTCAATTTCAACGGCCAGAACGGCGCCGATCTGGGCGGGGTGATCCGCGCCGACCTGCGCCGCTCAGGCTATTTCGAGCCGATGGACCCGGCCGGCTTCGTGGAGACCGGGCTGACGCTGGCCAACGCCCCCAACTTCCCCCAGTGGACCTCGATCGGCGCCCAGGCGGTGCTGTACGGCGCGGTGACGCCCCGGCCCGACGGCCGCAACGACTTCGGCTTCCGGCTCTACGACCCCTATCGCCAGTGCCAGCTGGCTTCGTACCAGTTCACCGCCACGCCCGAGCAGTGGCGCCGCATCGGCCACAAGATCGCCGACCTGATCTATCAGCGCATGACCGGCGAGAGCGGTCTGTTCGACAGCCGCGTGGTCTTCGTCTCGGAGAGCGGCACCCAGCTAAACCGGTTGTCGCGCCTCGCCATCTCGGATCAGGACGGCTTCAACCCCGTCTATCTGACCCAGGGCGACGAGGTGATCATGTCGCCCCGTTTCTCGCTGAACGACCCCAATGAGATCACCTATGTGGCGCTGGGCCGGGACTACAGCCGCATCTATCTGTTCAACCTGTCGACCGGCAGACGCGAAAGCCTGGGCGAGTTCGATGGCCAGGTGCTGGCCCCGCGTTTTTCCAACGACGGCTCGAAAATGGCCTTTTCGATCATCCGGGGCGGCAATACGGACGTCTATGTGATGGACCTGGCCAGCCGCAATCTGCGCCGCCTGACCAGCGACCCGGGCATCGACACCTCGCCCTCCTTCAGCCCCGACAACAGCCAGATCGTCTTCACCTCGGACCGGTCGGGCAGCGCCCGGCTCTACACGATGCGGGCCGACGGCACGGGCCAGCGGCCCATTTCGCGCGGCGGCGGCCTCTATACCGCTCCGAACTGGAGCCCGCGCGGCGACCTGATCGCCTTCACCAAACAGGGCGGCGGCCGCTTCTCGACCGGAGTCATGGCCACCGACGGCTCGGGCGAGCGCATCCTGTCGTCCAGCTATTTCGAGGAGGGGCCGTCCTGGGCCCCGAATGGCCGCTACATCATGTTCGCGCGCCAGTCGCCGGGCGGCGATACGCGCCTGTGGACCGTGGACCTGTCAGGCCGGGTGGTCTCCCAGGCCGGCTATCCGGGTCGCGGCACCGACCCGGCCTGGTCGCCCCTTCTCGACGAACAGCCCGCCAACCTCGGCGGCGGCGGCCCGGACGGCTGCCCCACCTGATAAAAAGGAGCCTTTCGGCTCAAACCCGCGTTATCGCGACTGGCGAAACCGCTGGCGCGTCAGTAGCAACCCTGTACAGCCAAGCTGGAGGCTTCGGCCCCCATTCAAGGAGACGACCCGATGATGAAGCCCTCGACCCTCGTCCGTCTGGCCGCCGTCGGCCTGGCCGTGACCGCGATCGCCGCCTGCACCCCGCGCACGCCGGCTGACAGCGGCGCCGGCAACACCGTTCCGCCCGCCGGGAACGACCAGTACACCGACAACAGCGCCGGTCCGGTTTCGGGCGGCGCCATCGGCGCCGCCGCGCCCGGCTCGGAACAGGACTTCGTCGTCAATGTCGGCGACCGCGTCTATTTCGACCTCGACAGCTATGCGATCCGTTCCGAAGCCTATCCCCGCATGGACGCGCAGGTGGCCTGGCTGCAGCGCTATCCGGGCGTGACCATCCGCATCGAGGGCAATGCCGACGAACGCGGCACCCGCGAATACAACCTGGCCCTCGGCGCCCGCCGCGCTGAATCGGTGCGCAGCTATCTGGTCGAGCGCGGCGTCTCCGCCGGCCGTATCGACACCATCAGCTACGGCAAGGAACGCCCGATCGCCGCCGGCTCCAACGAAGAGGCCTGGGCCCGCAACCGTAACGCCCACACCGCCATCGTCTCGGGCGCCGTGCGCTAGGACGGAATACAGCGAGGGGGCGGCCCGCCGCCCCCTCGTCGACCCTCCCCTTGTCTTGAACCGGCCTCAAATCGGTGGAACGACAACGACCATGCTGAAGTTTCCCGCCGCCCTCCGTTCGCGCAACGCCCTGATCTCCGTTCTGGGCGTGGTCCTGATCGCGGGCACGACCACGGTCGTGGCCCAGACCACGCCGCTCGAGCCGGTGCAGTGGGACAAGCGGCGGCTGGAGCAGCTGGACCGCAATGTGCGCCGCCTCGAGCGCGCCGTGACCCAGCGCAACGCCGCCGGCCAGCCGGTCATCATCGAGCCCGATCCCGAGGTCATCGCCCTGCAGGGCCGCGTCGGCCTGATGGATCGCCGGATCGACGACCTCGAGGCCACGGTCCGGCGCGTGAACGGCGATCTCGAACGCCTGACCTTCCAGCTGGACGAGGTC
Source organism: Brevundimonas sp. (assembly GCF_051860745.1). Classification (GTDB taxonomy): domain Bacteria; phylum Pseudomonadota; class Alphaproteobacteria; order Caulobacterales; family Caulobacteraceae; genus Brevundimonas. The sequence goes on along the minus strand of NZ_JBHYDN010000004.1, from coordinate 156,621 downwards.
GGACGCGACAACACCGCGCTGGGAACCCGCGTCCGCGACGCCGAGGGCCGCATCCGCGCCATGGAAGCCGCGGCGGCGCGCGAGGCCGAGCTGAACTCGCCCATCCCAACCACCTCGCCGACCGGCGACGCCGCGCGCGACCTGACCGCCGCGGTCCGGCTGGCGGCTGCCGATCCGGCGCGCGGCGACCGCGCCTTGCAGACGGTCATCGCCGCATGGCCTGACACGCCCCAGGGCCGAGAGGCCTCCAGCCGTCTCGGCGACCTGCGCGTCTCCGCCGGCGATCCCGCCGGCGCCGTCTCCGCCTACGCCACCGCCCTGCAGGGCTGGCCGACAGCTCCCTGGGCCGCTTCGACGACGCTCGAACTGGCCAATGCGCTAAACGCCACGGACCGCAAGACCCAGGCCTGCACCGCCCTGACCGAATTCACCCGGCGCTACGCCGAGGCCGCCAGCCCGGCCTTGCGCACCCGGGCGACCGAGGCCCGCACCCGCATCGGCTGCGCCGCCGTCCCGCCGGCCGCGCCGCCGGCCCGGAGACCGGGCTGACGTCAGACCTCGCCGACTGGACCGGGCCCGTCCGGGCCGACCTGTCCGCGCGGCTGGAACCGAACATCGACCGCCCGCTGGCCCTGGCCCTGTCCGGCGGCGGCGATTCCATCGCCCTGCTGCGTCTCGCCGCTGACTGGGCCAGGGCGAATGGCCGACGCCTGTTGGCCTTGACCGTCGATCACGGGCTGAATGCCGACAGCGCCGAATGGACCGCCTTCGCCGGGCGCGTCGCCCGTGAGGCCGGGGCCGACTGGCGCGGCCTGCGCTGGAACGGCCCGAGACCCGCGACCGGCCTGCCCGCCGCGGCCCGCATGGCCCGCCATCGGCTGATCGCCGAGGCGGCGCGCGCGGCGGGCGCCCGCGTCGTCCTGTTGGCCCACACCGCCGATGACATTGCGGAGGGCGAGGTCATGCGCGCCGAGGGCTCGACCCTCGGCCGCCTGCGCGACTGGGCGCCGTCTCCGGCCTGGCCCGAGGGGCGCGGGCTGATGTTGCTGCGACCCATGCTGGGCGCCGGGCGGGATGAGGTCCGGGACTGGCTGACAGGGCAGGGGGCGGGCTGGATCGATGATCCGGCCAATGAGGATCCCAGGTTTGCGAGGAGCCGCGCCAGAGCTTCCCTTCTCCCGACGGGAGAAGGTGGCGCGCAGCGCCGGATGAGGGTCGATCAGTCGAACGGCGAAGCCGCCCCGGGACACCCGACCCTCACCCTTTCGCGCAAGGACGACGGCTGCGCCGCCGTGCGCTCAAGCCCTCTCCCAGCGGGAGAGGGATCGATCACTATCGACCGAAGCATCCCCCCCCAAACCCTCGCCGCCGTCCTCGTCTGCGTCGGCGGAGGTGACCGGCTTCCGCGCGGAGACCGGCTCTCGGCCATCCGATCACGTCTCCGATCCGGCGAGGCCTTCACCGCCGTCCTGTGCGGCGCCCGGGTCGAGGCCGGTTCCGATCAGGTCCTCGTGACCCGCGAAGCCGGGGAGTTCGTCCGCCGGCCCCGCCCGCCAATGCCGCTGACCGTCGGGGTCGAGTCCGTGTGGGACGGTCGCTGGGCGATCACGGTCGATTCGCCCGGCTGGTTCGTCGTTCCCGCCGCGGGCCGCATGGCCGCCCTGTCCGACACCGATCGGACGGCGCTGAAGCGCCTGCCGCCCGCCGCGCGCGGGTCCGTGCCTGTGCTGATCCGGAACGATGCGACTGCGCCGGTTCTTGCAGGGAAGGCGGGCAGGGCGGCGGCGCTGGTCGAGGAAAGACTGGCGCTGGCGCTGGACCGAATGACGCACGAACGGGACCTTGGCGGCGCCATCCATGGCGCATCGCCCCGGAACCACCTATTTTCGGGCTGATATCACTGACGACCGGGCGCTTCGGCGCACCCAAGGACCGAGACGAGAATGAACCTGCGCAATCTGGCCATCTGGGGCGTGATCATCCTGGGGGCCATGGCCTTCTATGTCGCCGCCAGCCGCCCGGGCGGCCTTACGGCTCCTCCCGGCGCGAACGAGGCCGCGGCTCGCCCGGTGGCGATGAGCTATTCCGACCTGCTCAAGGCCCGCGACGACCGGAACATCGTCAAGATCGAGGTGCGCGGCGAAACGGTGAAAGCGACCCTGCGCGACGGCAAGGTGGTCAATGTCATCACCCCCGTTCCGAACGCGGCCCTGGTCGACACCATCCAGGCGTCCGGCGCCGAGGTGGACGTCAAGACAACGCGCCAGTCGCTTTGGGTCAGCGCCCTGATCGGTCTGCTGCCCTTCGTCCTGATCATCGGCCTGTGGATCCTGATCATGCGCCAGATGCAGGGCGGCGCGCGCGGGGCCATGGGCTTCGGCAAGTCCAAGGCCAAGCTGCTGACCGAGCACAAGGGCCGCAAGACCTTTGACGACGTCGCCGGCGTGGACGAGGCCAAGGAGGAGTTGCAGGAGGTCGTCGACTTCCTCAAGGACCCGGCCAAATTCCAGCGTCTGGGCGGCAAGATTCCCAAGGGCGCCCTGCTGGTCGGCCCTCCCGGCACCGGCAAGACCCTGCTGGCCCGCGCTGTCGCCGGCGAGGCGGGCGTGCCCTTCTTCTCCATCTCGGGCTCGGATTTCGTCGAGATGTTCGTCGGCGTCGGCGCGAGCCGCGTTCGCGACATGTTCGAACAGGCCAAGAAGAACGCCCCCTGCATCATCTTTATCGACGAGATCGACGCCGTTGGCCGTCATCGCGGCGCCGGTCTGGGCGGCGGCAATGACGAGCGCGAGCAAACCCTGAACCAGCTGCTGGTCGAGATGGACGGCTTCGAGGCCAATGAAGGCATCATCCTGATCGCCGCCACCAACCGTCCCGACGTGCTGGACCCGGCCCTGCTGCGTCCCGGCCGCTTCGACCGTCAGGTCGTGGTGCCCAATCCCGATGTGAACGGCCGCGAAAAGATCCTGCGTGTCCACATGAAGGATGTGCCCCTGGCCTCTGACGTGGTGGTCAAGACCATCGCCCGCGGCACCCCCGGCTTCTCGGGCGCCGATCTGGCCAATCTGGTCAATGAGGCGGCCCTGATGGCGGCCCGCAAGGATCGTCGCATGGTCACCCAGCGCGACTTCGAGGACGCCAAGGACAAGGTCATGATGGGCGCCGAGCGCAAATCCATGGCCATGAACGAGGAAGAGCGCCGTCTGACCGCCTATCACGAAGGCGGCCACGCCATTGTGGCCATGAACGTCAAGATGGCCGACCCGGTGCACAAGGCGACCATCGTCCCGCGCGGACAGGCCCTGGGCATGGTCATGCAGCTGCCCGAGGGCGACCGCTATTCGATGAAGTACCAGCAGATGGTCGACCGCATCGCCATCATGGCCGGCGGCCGCGTGGCCGAGGAGCTGATCTTCGGCAAGGAGAACATCACCTCGGGCGCTTCGTCGGACATCCAGCAGGCGTCCAAGCTGGCGCGCCGCATGGTCACCCAGTGGGGCTTCTCCGACATCCTCGGCACCGTCGCCTATGGCGAAAACGAGCAGGAGGTCTTCCTCGGCCACTCGGTCGCGCGCAGCCAGAATGTCTCTGAAGAGACCTCCCGGATCATCGATTCCGAGGTCAAGCGGATCGTCGGCGCCGGCTGGGACGAGGCCCGTCAGATCCTGACCGACAAGGCCGCCGATCTGGAAACCCTGGCCCAGGCGTTGCTCGAGTACGAGACCCTGTCGGGCCAGGAGATCAAGGACCTGCTGGAGAAGGGCCTCGCCCCGAACCGCGACGAGAGCAACTTCCCCAACGCCGGCCCGTCGGTCTCCGTGCCGATCACCCCGGTGTCGGACGGAACCTCGGTCGAGGTCCAGACGGTTCACTGACCGGCTGAAAAGACAGGACCCGCCGTGGGCCATGCTCGCGGCGGGTTCTTTCTGATGAACTTGTTTGCATTACAAACAAGTCTATGAGATATGGCTCTTCATCAAGAGGGGAGCTCCTGTCATGTCGTCATCCGAAACCCGTCCATCCGGGCGCCTGCACGGCCTCGACGCCCTGCGCGGGGCCGCCCTGCTGCTGGGCGTCGTCCTGCACGCCTCCATGTCCTATTTCCCGGTCACGATCTGGATCGTGCCGGACACCGACAACTCGCCGGTCGCCAGCGCCATCTTCTTCGCCATCCACCTGTTCCGGATGACCAGCTTCTTCCTGATCGCCGGCCTGTTCGCCCATATGATGCTCGACCGGCGCGGGAGTTTCGGCTTCATCAAGGACCGGCTGATCCGTATCGCCGGACCGCTCGCCGCCTTCTGGACCCCGGTCCTCGCCGCCATCATCGCTGGGCTCGTCTGGATGGCGGCCATCCGGAACGGCGGGTCCATTCCGACCGACGGACCTCCCCCGCCGCCGCTGACGCTCGAGACCTTCCCCCTGACCCATCTGTGGTTCCTCTGGGTCCTGCTGATTCTCTACGCCGCCACGATGGTCCTGCGTGCGCCGTTCGCGATGGCGGATCGCGACGGCGGCTGGGGCAGGCTCGTCGACCGGATCACCGGCGCCCTGATCGGGCCGTGGAGTCCGGCCCTGATGGGCGCGCCGCTGGCCATCGCCTTCTGGCTGGCGCCCAATTGGACGCCCTTCTTCGGCATACCGACGCCTGACACCGGGCTGGTTCCGAACGCGGTCGCCCTGACGGCGTTCGGGACCGCCTTCGGCCTCGGCTTCCTGCTGGATCGCCGCCGCGATCTGCTGGTCCGCATCGAGCGGCTGTGGCCGGTGTTTACGGTCGTGGCGCTGGGCGTCGGGACGGCGGCCATGGTCATGGTCGGCGGACCGGTCCCGGACCTGGCGCCTGTCACCGATCCGGAGCTGAAGGCGCCGCTGGCGGCGGTGATGGCCCTGGCCGTCTTCGCCTCGACCTTCGCGGTCCTGTCGCTGGCCCTGCGCTTCGCCTCGGGCCACAGCGCCGTCCGCCGCTATCTCGCCGACTCCTCCTACTGGGTCTACATCGTCCATCTGCCGCTGGTCCTGGTCGGACAAATCCTGGTGGTGAACGAGACCTGGCCCTGGTTCGTCAAGTTCGGCGCGGTCATCGGCGGGACCATGGCCGTCAGCCTGCTTACCTACGAACTGCTGGTTCGCCACAGCTTCGTCGGCCGCTGGCTGAACGGCCGCAGCATCCCGTGGCGCCGTCAGCGGGACCCTGAGTTCTCACCCGCCGAATAGCTTGCCAAGACCTCCCGGCTCGTCCACGCCAAGGGCGAGCCGGCTCCGGAGAATCGTCATGCCCGCCAAGCCCCGCCTGCATTCCCCCGAGGACGACCTCGCCTTCATGCGCTCGATCGTCGAGGGCGGGGGCCGGCCGCCGATGACCCTGGCGATCTGTTACCTCGCCGGCGGCCTGCTGTACGGATTGCAGTGCCTGTTCCATGTCGGTCAGGCGACCGGGCTGATCCGCTGGCCCGATCTCGCCAACCTGGCCTTCGTCGTCGGGATCAGCGTCGCCTTTTTGTCGATCCTGACCTGGGCCATCCTCAAGGATCGGAAGGACGGCGGTTCCAATCGTGGTTCGATGGCGACCCGCAGTCTCAACGCGGCCTTCAGCGCCACCGGCATGGCCAACGCCGCCGTCATTATCGTCTTTGGCGTCGGGGCGGTGCGGGATCAGGATTTCGCCATCTGGCTCTACTACGCGGCCATCGTCTTCGCGCTCCAGGCGGCTGCCTGGTACATGGCCTGGATGCTGAAGCGGAAGGGCTGGATGCTGGCCACGGCGCTGGGCGGCTGGGTCACGGCGGTGGCGCTCGGCGTGCTGGTGCGCGAGCCCATGTGGTATCTCGGAGTTTGCACCGTCGCCCTGTTCCTGCTGTTCGCCCTGCCGGGCTGGATCCTGTTCCGCGACGCCCGCGCCGCCCCGAAAGGGGCCTGAGCGCGCCATGGGCCTGGCCGATCTGGGACGGATCGACGAGGTCATCCACGGCCGCATGCGGCTGGGGATCATGGTCTATCTGTCCGACGCTGATACCGCCGACTTCACCGAGCTGAAGACCGTGCTCGAGGCCACCCAGGGCAATCTGTCAGTCCACCTGAAGAAGCTGGAAGAGGCGGGCTTCGTCGCGATCGACAAGAGCTTCAAGGACAACAAGCCCCTGACCCGGGTGTCGATCACCCGCGACGGCCGCCGGGCCTTCTCCGCCTATCTCGACGCCATCGGCAGCCTGATCGGGGGCAAGGACTGATGGCGCCGCCCCGCGTCATGGGCATCATCAACGTCACGCCCGACAGCTTCTCGGACGGCGGACGACTCGACTCGGTCGAAGCCGCGGTGGCGCACGGCCTGCGGCTGGTCGAACAGGGCGCGGACATCCTCGATATCGGCGGCGAGAGCACCCGGCCCGGCGCTGAACCAGTCGCGGAGGCCGGGGAGATCGCCCGCGTCATCCCTGTCATCGAAAGCCTGCGCGCCCGCTGGGACGGCCCGATCAGCATCGACACCATGAAGCCCGAAGTCGCCCGCGCCGCCGTCGCCGCCGGGGCGACGATGTGGAACGATGTGACGGCGCTCGGTTTCGCGCCGGACAGTCTCGCGACCGCCGCCGAACTCGGCTGCGAGGTGGTGCTGATGCATATGCGGGGCGAGCCGCGCACCATGCAGGCCGATCCGCACTATGACGATGTGGTCGCCGAGGTCGTCGACTGGTTGTCCGCGCGGGCTGACGCAGCCATGGCGGCGGGCGTGGCGCGCGAACGGATCTGGCTCGATCCCGGCCTCGGCTTCGGCAAGACGGCCGCGCATAATCTGGCCCTGACGGCGCGGCTGGATCGGCTGGTCGCGACCGGCTTTCCGGTCCTGTACGGGGCCAGCCGCAAGCTGGTGATCCAGTCGATCGACCCGACGGCGACCGACCCGGCCGACCGCCTCGGCGGTTCGCTGGCTCTGGCCCTTGAGGCCGCGCGGCGGGGCGCCTCGATCCTCCGCGTTCATGACGTGCGCGAGACGGTCCAGGCGCTCGCGGTTCAGGCGGCCGTCGGTGGGGCGGCCGCGTGCGACTGACTTGTCCGTCCGGCTGGTCTGCCGCATGGGAAGCCCATGCTTGACCAACCCTCCTTCCGTGGACGCGTCCTGATCATCGCCGGCTCCGATTCCGGCGGCGGGGCGGGGATTCAGGCCGACATCAAGGCCGTGACCATGCTGGGCGGATACGCCGCCACGGCCATCACGGCGATCACAGTGCAGAACACGCTCGGCGTCCACGGCGTGTATCCGCTGCCGTTGGACCTGATCGAGGCGCAAGGACGGGCCGTGCTGGACGACATCGGCGCCGATGCGATCAAGACCGGCATGCTGGGCTCGACGGAGGTGGTCGAGCGGGTCGCGGCGATCCTTGATTCGTCCGACGCCCCCGCGGTGGTTGATCCCGTCATGATCGCCAAGGGCGGCGCGGCCCTGCTGGCGGACGACGCGGTGGCCGCCGTGCGGTCGCTGATGATCCCGCGCGCGGCCCTGCTGACCCCCAATGCGCCCGAGGCCGAGGCCCTGACCGGGATCGCGGTTGCCGACCTCGACGGACAGCGCCGCGCCGGCGAGGCGCTGCTGACCATGGGCGCGCGGGCGGTGCTGATGAAGGGCGGCCATGTGCGGGGCGCGACGGTCGTCGACCTGCTGCTGACCCCGACCGGCGAGACCCTGCTGGAGGGCGAACGGTTCGACACACGCAACACCCACGGCACCGGCTGCACCCTGGCCAGCGCCTGCGCGGCGGGGATCGCGCAGGGCCTGCCGCTCGAGGTCGCCGTGGCCAATGCCTGGGCCTATGTCGCCGAGGCCATCCGGCGGGCCCCGGGGCTGGGCGGCGGGCATGGGCCGCTGGACCACGGCTGGCCGATCCGGGACCGTAAATGAGCGATCTGAACGCGCGACTCGCGGCCATCGTCCGCGCCGACCCCGACCTGATGCACGTCCTGACCACCGTTCGCGGCCTCGGTCTCAACGACTGGCGGGTTTTTTCCGGCGCGATCTATCAGAGCGTCTGGAACGCCGTGACGGGCCGCCCGGTCGGCTACGGCCGCAAGGACTATGACCTCGGCTATTTCGACCCGGACACGAGCTGGGACGCCGAAGACGCCGTCATCAAACGCGTCGCCGCCGCCTTCGAGGAGCCCTTCCGCTCCGAGGTCGAGGTGCGCAACCAGGCGCGGGTACATCTGTGGTTCGCGGATCGTTTCGGCGAACCCTATGAGGCGCTGACGGGCACGGACGAGGCGCTGGGGCGGTTCGTCGCCCCGGCATTCGCGGTCGGGGTGCGGCTGGAGGCTGACGATACGATCAGCATCGCCGCCCCGTTCGGGCTGGAGGATGTGTTCTCGATGACGCTGCGGCCCAATCCGCACCGACCGCTCGCGCGCGGCTGGGACAAGGCCGCGGCCAGTGCGCGGGCGCGGTGGCCGGAGCTGACCGTGATCGAACCGGAGCCTGCCTGATGCGCCAGTGGACCGTCGACGCCTTCGCCGCCGCCCCCTTCAAGGGCAACCCCGCCTGTGTGGTCGAGCCGGTCGACCAGTGGCCGTCCGACAGCTGGATGCAGACGCTGGCGAAGGAGAACAATCAGGCTGAGACGGCGTTCCTGCTGCGCACCGGCGATCCGGCCCGGTTCGGCCTGCGCTGGTTCACGCCGGGGATGGAGGTCGATCTGTGCGGCCACGCCACCCTGGCCTCGGCCCACGTGCTGCTGGCCGAACTGGGGGGCGGGACGACGGCCCTGACCTTCGACACCCGCTCGGGTCCGCTGGTCGTGGCGCGGGCGGTCGAAGGCTATGAAATGGACTTCCCCGCCGATCCGCCTCGCCGATCAACCCCGCCAGCCGGCCTTGCGGAGGCGTTGGGCGTCGAGCCCGTCGAGGTCTGGGCGGGCCGATATCTGGTCGCTGTCCTGGCCGACGCGGCGGCGGTGCGGGCCGTGACGCCCGACATCCGCGCCCTGGGACTCATTCAGGGTGAGGCGGGCGAGATCGGTCAGGTGATCGTCTGCGCCCCGGCGGACGCCTCGGACGATGTCGATGTGGTCGACCGCTTCTTCGGTCCGGGCTGCAGTATAGACGAGGATCCCGCCACGGGCTCGGCCCACTGCATCCTCGGGCCGCTGTATGCCGACAAGCTGGGCCGGGCGACGGTGCGGTTCCGGCAGGTCTTTCCTGGCCGGGGAGGGGACATCGAAACGGAAACCCGCCGCCATCGCGTCCTGCTGCGCGGGCAGGCCGTCACCGTCATCGAGAGCCGGCTCAGGGTTTGAGCCCGGGAAAGGGGCGCGACCCTTTCGGATCGCGCCCCTCGGACTTTCGGGGAGGAAAGTCAGGCCTTAGTGGGGGGAACCGCCGTGGTCCCGACGATGTTCGCGCGTCATGGCCGTCAGGCGGTCATAGCGGTTCTGCAGATCCTGCCGTTCACGCCAGGACAGGCCGCCCTGCTGGTAGCGGTACTCAAGGCGGATCAGCCCATTGACCTCCGTCTGAACATAGCGAGCCTCGCGGCGGCTCAGCCAGCCGTTGCGCAAGCCCCGGTCGATGAGCCGCTGCAGCTGAGCCCTGCGCTGCGCGATAGGTTGCCAGTTGCGATCGTCGCGCCCGTAGCGGTCATCACGGTCATAGCGATCACCGCGGTTGTCCCGGTCACTGCGGTAGTCTCGATCACCGCGGTAATCCCGATCACCCCGATGATCCTGTTCATAGCGGCCGCCGCGACCATCGCGGTCTTGATGACCATAGGACTGGGCCATGGCGGGGACCGCGACGGAAGCCGCGGCCAGGGCGAGGGCGGGGATGAAAAACTTCTTCATCATCTGACTTCTCCTTGAGCGTTCCACGCGGACCGGGCGGCCGGCGTTGACGGGAGAAGACCATTCTCCGGCTGAGCGCCATCTGAACGGGGCGTGTCAGCTTTCATTCATGGGCATGAACAGGTCGCCGCGCCGTTTACGCCGGTCCTGAGGGGCGAATCCTCACCAGGCGCGTGAGAGGGGGCGGCACCAAAGGTGAAATATGTCTACACTCGTCGTTCAGCCGTCGTTCAGAGCCCGGGGCCTAGAACGCTCTTCATGATCCGCCCGTCCGCCATCCTGCTTGCAGCCCTGATCGCCGCCGCGCCCCTGTCGCAGGCGGTTGCGCAGGACCGTGTCCCGCGCGGCGATCGTCCCGAGCGCCAGCAGCAGGAAGACCGCCCCCGCATCAGCGTGGGCGAGGCGGTGCAGCGCGCCTCCTCCGGCCGGCAGGGTCGTTTTCTGGGCGCCAGCAACCGCGGCGACACCGTTGTGGTTCGCTGGGAGTATCCCGGCGGCCGCGTCGCCGACATCATGGTGGACGCCCGCACGGGTCGGGTCGTGGGAGAGCGCTGAATGCGAATCTTGCTTGTCGAGGACGACGTTGACCTGTCGCGCCAGCTGAAACTGGCCCTCGGCGACGCCGGCTATGCCGTTGATCACGCCGCGGACGGCGAGGAAGCCCATTTCCTCGGCGACACCGAGCCCTATGACGTGGTGGTGCTGGACCTCGGCCTGCCCAAGATCGACGGCGTCTCGGTGCTGGAACGCTGGCGCCGCGACGGCAAGACCACGCCGGTGCTGATCCTGACGGCGCGCGGCGCCTGGTCGGACAAGGTGTCGGGCTTTGACGCCGGGGCTGACGACTATCTGACCAAACCCTTCCACACTGAAGAGCTGCTGGCCCGCCTGCGGGCCCTGCTGCGCCGCTCGGCCGGCATCGCCTCGGCGACCCTGGCGTGCGGCGGCCTGCGCCTCGACCCCCGCGCCGCCCGCGCGACGGTCAACGGCGAGCCCCTGCGGCTGACATCGCTGGAGTACCGGCTGCTGCACTATCTGATGATGCACCAGGGTCGGGTGATCAGCCGCACGGAACTGGTCGAGCACCTCTACGATCAGGACTTCGACCGCGATTCCAACACCATCGAGGTGTTCGTCGGTCGCCTGCGCAAGAAGATCGGTCCTGACCGGATCGAGACCGTGCGTGGTCTGGGCTACCGTCTGACGCCGCTCGCCGGGGAGTCCGACGGGACGTGACCGAAGGGGCGGGGGGCGAACCGGCTCCGGCCGACGACAGGTCCTGGGGCCGCTGGTTCGGGCGGCCGGGCCGCAGTCTGACCCGCCGGCTGATCTGGCTGGCGTCCGGCTGGATCGTGCTGGCCCTCGTGCTCACCGGCTGGGCCCTGACCAGCCAGTATCAGGAATCGGCGCTCAGACGGCTGGGCAATATGCTGGGCGACACCATCGACGAGGTGGTGATCGCGACCAACGCCGGGCCCGACGGCGTCGTCGTGGCCGAGATCAGGGACGCCCAGACGGACCGGGCCCTGTCCGGAAAATACTGGGCCGTGGCCGAGCTGGATGGTGCGGGAGGCATGCGTTTCATCGCCGGCTCGCCCTCACTCGCCGGGGAACAGTTGGCCGTCCCTCGCGGTCTGCCGGCCCGGCTGAGAGCCGCCACGGGCACGACGATCAGCTTCAACGATCCCGGTTTCCTGCGTCCGCCGCTGCGTCAACCGCTGCGCGTCGCCGCCAGCCTGAAGTCGCTGCCGGGGCGCAGCGAGCCGCTGGTGTTCATGGCCGCGATCGACCGGACCAATATCGAGAACGACACCCGCCAGTTCGCAACCTTCACCTGGACCTCCCTGCTGATCCTCGGCCTGGGACTGGTCATCGCCGTCTTCCTCCAGGTCCAGATCGGCCTGCGCCCGCTGTTCAGCCTCAGGAACGAGATCGCCGACGTGCGCAAGGGCAAGACCGCCCGCATCGGCCGCACCTATCCGATGGAGATTCAGCCGCTGGCCGAACAGGTCAACCGCCTGCTGGACCACAATCAGGAGACGGTCGAGCGCCAGCGCACGCACGTCGGCAATCTGGCCCATGCGCTGAAGACGCCGCTGTCGGTCATGCTGTCCGAGGCTGGATCGCAGACGGGCGACCTGCCCGACATGGTTCGCAAACAGATCGAGGTCATGAAGGCCCAGGTCGATCACCATCTGCGCCGGGCGCGCGCCGCCGCCCGGGCCCAGCTGCTGGGCGAGCGCACCCCGATCGCCGAGGTGCTGGACGAGTTGTCGGTCATGCTTGAGCGGGTGTTCGAGGAGAAGTCCGTCGAGATCGACTGGCGTGCGCCTGATGAACTCGGATTCCGGGGCGAGCGTCAGGACCTGCAGGAAATCCTCGGCAATCTGATGGAAAACGCCTGCAAATGGGCGAAGCGTCGCGTCCGCATCACCGCCGGTCCGACGGGCCTGGGGCAGATGGTGGTGGTGGTCGAGGACGATGGCCCGGGCCTGCCCGCAGATCAGCGCGAAGCGGCCCTTGAGCGCGGCGCCCGCATGGACGAGACCACGCCGGGCTCCGGCCTCGGCCTTTCGATCGTGGTCGAGCTGACGCGCGCCTACGGCGGCAAGATCACCCTCGCCGACAGTGATCTCGGCGGCCTGAAAGTGTTGCTGGAATTGCCTGCGGCCGAGGCCTGATTTCATCCGTCTGGATAGCGGTTGTTAACCCTGCCTGCCCATAGTCACGCTGGCCGGGTTGGGTCCGGTTCGGGGTTTTCGTATGGCAGGGCTTTCTGTCGCCCATCGCGTCGCGCTCACCGCCCTGCTGGCGCGGTGTCCTGAAGTTGCGCTCAGGGCCGTGTCCGCCGCTGTGGCGCCCATGGGCGGCGGCCGTGCGGCCGAACTGCGGATGCTCATCGGGGAAGAAACCCGCGACCGGCTGCGCCGCGCCAAGGTTCTGGCGCCGCTGGTTCCCATGTTCCGCGCCCGCGCCGACGGCGTCGTCGCCATGACCTTTCCGTCTCACGTCATGGCGCGCCTGTGGCGCGCCGCCAGCGAGCGTGAGCCTGACCTTTTGCTGCATCTGGACCGGGATGATCCCTCGACCTTGGCGGTGGCTGATCGCTTCTGCCAGGCCGCGGCCCTGGTGGTGCGGGACCAGCCCGATCTGGTTTGGCCGCCCGATGGTGACGAAGCGGCGCGTCAGACAGGCCTCGCCGATCTGGCCGCCTGTCTTGATCTGGCCCATCTGGCGCGACGCGGCCTGCCTTCGCTGGAGATATGGCTGAAACGGCCGGACGGCGACCAGATCGCCGAACTGCGGCTGTTGCTCAAGGACTGCGCCGGTGTGCACGTCGATGGCGCCCAGCGGGTGCTCGAAATGCTGTTCGCCCATCTGGACGACGCCGTCCTGATCCTGCGCATTGTCATCCAGACGTCGCTGGCGGCCGGACGCGAGGGCTTCCTCAGCGAGTCGGAACTGGCCGGCTTCGTCGATCGGTTGATCGCCGGCGTCGATGTCCGCGCCCGCAAGATCGAGGTGTTCAAGCCCGGCGCCGATCTGGACCATGTCGAGACGGTCATCGCTGATCTCAACTGGTGCGCCGGCGTGCTCGGCGAACTGGACGTAACCCTGACTCTCAATCCACAAAGCGTATGGGGCAAGTCGGTGCGGGACGCGCGCGTCGCCATCGCCCGGCGCCTGTCCGGCCTGCTGCGAGCGGCGGACAAGGCGGTGGATGAGGCCCTCCCGCTGGAGCGGGTGCAGATCGCCGGCCGTATGACCCGCAAGGCGCCCCGGTTGTCGGCGCCGGTGGACGGACCCAAGGTCGACGCCGCCCTCAGCCTGTTGAAACTGGTCGGATCAGCGCGCGGCCCGGCCTCGACCTATGGCTGCGAGGCCGACCGCAAGACCCTGGTCGACGCCCTGACCGACCGGCTGTTGGACCATGCCGACCAGACGCTGCGGATGATCAACGACGGTGAGGTCGAGGACGAAGCCCACGCGCTCGGCCTGGTCGAACTGGTCGCGGTCTGCCTCGATCACATCGACGCCGTCGAGCCCGCCCGCACGGTGCGGCGTCGGGCCGCGGTCGCCGGCGCCCCTGCAAAGGGGTCCGAGGCCTCGTCGCGGGCCGCCTGATCGGCTACATCGCCGGTGATGACGGCATTCTGGATCATGGCGGCGCTGCTGACGGCCCTCGCAGGCCTGTGCGCGCTGTCGGGCGCGCGCCGGGGCGCTGACGCCGACGAGACCGTTTCCGCCGCCGCTGAATTGGCCGAGCTGGATCGGCTGAAGGCGCGCGGACTGCTCGACGAGGCCGGCTGGACGGCGGCCCGCGCCGAGGCCGGCCGCCGCATCCTTGTCTCCGATCGGGAAACCGCTCCGGTCCGGGCCGGGACGAAGGACCGGTTCTGGGTGTTGGCCGGGCTGGGAACGACGGCCGCCGCGGCGCTGGGCCTCTATGCCGTGGTCGGCGCTCCCGGCCTGCCGGATCAGGCGTATGAGCGCCGGGTGGACCAGTGGACGACCGAGCTGGAGACGCTGGAGGCGCCGCAACTCGCCGCCGTGGCCGCGCGCGTGGTCCGGGATCGGCCGAACAATCATCAGGCCTTGACCATGCTGGGCGCCGCGCGGTTCGAGGCCGGCGATCCGATCGGCGCGGCCTCGGCCTTCCGTCGGGCCGTGGCGCTGCAACCTGACGACGCCCAAAGCTGGTCGCGGCTGGGCGAAAGCCTGACGCGAGCCAATGGCGGCGTGGTCGGCGGCGACGCCGAGGCGGCCTTCGCCCAGTCCCTGCGCCGCGATCCGGGCCAACTGGGCGCGCGCTATTTCCTCGGTGAGGCGGCGCTGGCCCGCAACGAGGCGGCCATGGTCCGGGCCATGTGGGGGCCGTTGATCGCCGCCCTCGATCCGGCTGATCCGCGCCGGGCGGACTTGCAACGGCGAATGCCGGGGGAAACAGAATGAACTGGCTGCCCAAATCGCCCAAGGCGCGTCGCCGTCTGTGGGTTGTCGCCGCGGTCGCTCCGGTGCTGGCGCTGGCGGTCGGCCTGTCGCTGTACGCCATGCGCGACAACGTCACCTTCTTCTTCTCGCCGTCCGAGGCGACGGCCGAGACCGCGCCCACAGGCCGGGTCATTCGTCTGGGCGGGCTGGTCGAGGCCGGCAGCGTGGAGCGCGGCGCCGACGGCGAGGTCGCCTTCGCGATCACTGACAATGCCGCCACCACCCGCATCATCTATCAGGGCGACCTGCCCGACCTGTTCCGCGAGGGTCAGGGCATCGTTGCCCAGGGCGCCTTCCAGCCTGATCGCAGCTTCCGCGCCACCCAGGTGCTGGCCAAGCACGACGAGAACTATATGCCGCGCGAGGTCGCCGACCGGCTCAAGGCCAAGGGCGAGTGGCGGCCCGAGGGCGGAGCGCCCGCCGCCGGAGCCGCAACCCGGTGATTGTCGAACTGGGCGCCTTCGCCCTGATCCTGGCCCTGGCGCTGGCGGCGCTGCAGACTGGCATGGCCGTCGCCGGCCGCCTGCGCCGCAGTCCCGTGCTGGCCGGCGCTGCAGAAGGCGCGGCCCTCGCCTGCGCGGTCGCCGTGGCCCTGGCCTTCGCCGCGCTGATCTGGGCCTTCGCGGTCTCGGATTTCTCGGTCGCCAATGTCGCGGCCAACAGCCACACCGACAAGCCGATGCTCTACAAGGTCGCCGCCGCATGGGGCAGCCACGAGGGCTCGCTGGTGCTGTGGTGTCTGGTCCTGACCGGGTTCGGCGCGGTCCTGACGCGCGCCCGCGGCCTGCCGTTCGGGCTCAAGGCCTCGGCGGTGGCCACCCAGGGACTGCTCGGCGTCCTGTTCCTCGCCTTCGCCGTCTTCACCTCCAATCCGTTCGAACGGCTGGACCCGGCTCCGTTTCAGGGCGGCTCGCTGAACCCGCTGCTGCAGGATCCGGCGCTCGCCTTCCATCCACCGCTGCTCTACGCGGGCTATGTCGGATTTTCGGTCTGTTTCTCGCTGGCGGTGGCGGCCCTGATCGAGGGTCGGGCCAACTCCAGCTTCTGGCCGGCATGGGGCCGCTGGGTCCGACCGTGGGCGCTGGCCAGCTGGGCCTTCCTGACCGTCGGCATCACGCTCGGCGCCTTCTGGGCCTATTATGAGCTCGGCTGGGGCGGCTGGTGGTTCTGGGACCCGGTCGAGAACGCCAGCTTCATGCCTTGGCTGGCCGGCGCCGCCCTGTTGCACTCCGCCGTGGTCACCGAGCGGCGCGGCGCGCTGGCGGGCTGGACCACCTTCCTCGCGTTGGCGGCCTTCACCTTCTCCATGTTGGGGGCCTTCCTCGTCCGGTCGGGCGTGCTGACGAGCGTCCACGCCTTCGCCGTCGATCCCGAGCGTGGCCTGATGCTGCTCGCCATTCTCGGCGCGACATCAGGCGCGGCCTTCGCCCTGTTCGCATGGCGCGCGCCCCGGCTGAGGGGCGGGGGGATGTTCGCCCCGGTCAGCCGCGAGGGCGCGTTGGTGCTGAACAACCTGTTCCTGACCGCGGCCTGCGCCACCGTCCTGCTCGGCACCCTCTATCCGCTGATCCTCGAGGCGGCGAACGGCGCGACCATCTCGGTTGGACCGCCGTATTTCGCCCTGACCTTCGTCCCTCTGATGGCCGCCGCCTTCCTGATCCTGCCCGCCGGGCCGCTTCTGGCGTGGAAGCGCGGCGACCTGAAGGGCGTGGGCCAGCGGCTGGCCGTGGCCGCCGGTCTGGCCATCCTGATTGCGTTGCTGGGCTGGATGGTTTTCGAGCCGAAGAAGGCCCTGTCCGCCGCCGGGATCGGGCTCGGCGCCTGGCTGATCCTCGGAACCCTGGCCGAGGTCGCCGAGCGGGTTCGCCTGTTCCGCGTTCACCCGGCCGAAAGCCTGCGCCGCGCGCGCGGCCTGCCGCTCGGCGCCTGGGGCACGACCCTGGCCCACGCCGGACTGGGGGTCTTCGTCCTGGGGGCGGTGGTCGAGACCGGTTACCGCGTCGAGGCCGCCCGTCCGCTGGCCCCCGGCCAGACCATTGAGGCCGGCAAATGGGCCGTACGGCTGGATTCCGTGCGTGTGGTCGAAGGGCCGAACTATCTGGCCGAACAGGGCCGGCTGACCGTGACCCTGCGCGACGGCGGCGCCCCGAGGACGGTCACCGCCGAGCGCCGCTTCTTCCCGACCGGCGGCCAGACCACGACCGAGGTCGGGCTCGATTTCCGCGGGCTGGACGACGTCTATGTGGTGCTGGGCGAGCGCGGACGGACCCCCGCCGACGAACTGGCATGGAATGTCCGCGTCTGGTGGAATCCCTGGGCGCGGCTGATCTTCCTCGGCCCGGCGATCATGGCCCTGGGCGGCCTGCTGTCGCTGCTGGATCGCCGCCTGCGGCTGGGCGTGAACCGGCGGAAGGCGGAGTCATGATTTCCCTCACGTTCCGCTCATCCCGGCGAAAGCCGGGACCCAGTCCTTTGGGTGAAAGCGGGAGCGGGCCTGACGCTCCAAACCCGATCCGGAACCACCGGCGTCTCGCTGGACAGAACTGGGTCCCGGCTTTCGCCGGGATGAGCGGATTATTTGGATGGCCGCTCTTGCTGACTGCGGTCGTGCTTTTCCTGATCGCAACACCAGTTGCAGCGCAGGAACCCGCCCCGGCGCCGGACCGGCCCCTGCCTGACGCCGCCCAGGAAGCCCGCGCCCAGGCCCTGTTCGACGACATCCGCTGCGTCGTCTGCCAGCACGAGGCCATCGCCGACAGCCCCGCCGGGATCGCCGCCGACATGCGTGGTCTGGTGCGCGAACAGATCGCCGCCGGACGATCCGACAAGCAGGTCCGGGACGATCTGGTCCGCCGCTATGGCGACTTCGTCCTGTTCACTCCGCCGCTGCGAGGAGGGACCTGGCTGCTGTGGTTCGGGCCGCTCGCGGCGTTGGGGGCCGCAGGCGCCGGTCTGTGGTTCGCGTCGCGCCGCCGCCCGACCGGGACCGAGCCTTTGTCAGCGGCTGAAGAGGCCGATCTGGCGCGGATACTCGCCGATCAGGCGGTTCGCCCCGATCCTGACGCAAAGCCATCTGACCACTAGGCGATGCGGACCCTTCATCGCGCCGCGGCGTTGGTGAAACGGGCCGCAGGTCTATATTATAAGGCCGAACGGGCGTTCGACGCCCGACGAGAGGATCGCAAGACACGCCTATGATGAAGCGCAAGGAATTCATGCTGGGGGCCATCGCGGGCCTGACCTTCGCCGCTGCGGCGACCGCCGGCGGCGTCATCGACTGGCCCTCGGCCCAGGCGGGTCCGGTGGCGGGCTTCACAGGCCGCCTCTCGCCCGACGCCGGCGGCTCCGGCCTCGCCTTCGCCCCGCCGCAAGGCGCGCCCCTCAGCTTCGCCGACATCTTCGAACAGGTCGCCCCGGCGGTGGTCCAGATCGATGTGAAGACGCGGGTGCGTCAGCCGAGCATGATCCAGGTCCCCGGCCTGCCCTTCGCCATTCCCAATCCCAACGGGCAGGAAGAGGGCGAGGGAGCCCCCGGCGCGGTCGCCATGGGCGCCGGCTCCGGCTTCTTCATCGCCGCCAACGGCTTCATCGTCACCAACAATCATGTCATCGCCGACGCTAGCGAGATCATAGTCAGGCTGGCGGATGGCCGCGAGCTGGAAGCGCGCCTCGTCGGCCGTGACGAGAGCACCGATCTGGCC
The DNA here is from genome assembly GCF_051860745.1 of Brevundimonas sp. Classification (GTDB taxonomy): domain Bacteria; phylum Pseudomonadota; class Alphaproteobacteria; order Caulobacterales; family Caulobacteraceae; genus Brevundimonas. The sequence goes on along the minus strand of NZ_JBHYDN010000004.1, from coordinate 138,104 downwards.
GTCATCAAGGTCGAGGGGACGGACTTCCCCTTCGTCAATTTCGAGGAATCGGCCCAGCCCCGCGTGGGCGACTGGGTCATCGCCGTGGGTAACCCGTTCGGCCTGGGCGGCACCGCCACGGCGGGTATCGTCTCGGCGCAGGGACGCAGCATCCCGGACCCGACCGCCAGCTATGTCGACTTCCTCCAGATCGACGCGGCGATCAATCGCGGCAACTCGGGCGGCCCGACCTTCGACATCTATGGTCGGGTCATCGGCGTGAACTCGGCCATCTATTCGCCGACCGGCGGCTCGGTCGGCATCGGCTTCGCCATCCCGGCGTCTGTGGCCAAGCCGATCACCGATCAGCTGATGCGCGGCGAGTCGGTGGAACGCGGCTACGTCGGCGTCACGATCGGTCCGGTCAGCGCCGACATCGCGGCGGCGCTGGGAATGTCAGCTGCCGCGGGCGCCCTGGTCGTTGACTACACCCCGGATGCCCCGGCGCAACGCGCCGGTCTCCGGTTTGGCGACGTAGTGACGAAGATCGACGGCCGCCCGGTCGCGAGCAGCACCGAATTGACCCGCGCCATCGCTTCCGTGCGCCCCGGCGGCCGCACCCGGCTCACGATTGTCAGGGACGGTCGCGAGTCGGTCGTCACCCTGTCGCCTGTCCTGCGTCCCTCGCAGGCCGATCTGACAGCCAACCAGGGCGGAGCTTTCGCGGAGCGAACGGCGTTGCGAGGTCTGCGCAGCCTTGGCGAGTCCATCCTCGGCCTTTCGCTCGCCGACTCGACCGAGGCATTCCGCAAGACGGCCGGGATCGCGGATCGTTTCGTCGGTCCGGTGGTCGTCGCTGTGGCCCCTTCGGAAGCGTCCGACGCCGGGGTCGAGCCCGGAATGCTCATCCTGGCCGTGAACAGCACGCCGGTCGCTTCGGTTTCGGAGGTCCGGGCCGCGGTGCAGGCCGCGCGCCGCGCGGGTCGCGAGAAAATCCTGCTGTTGGTGGGCACCTCGAACGGTTCATCGCCGCTGGTGGTTGACCTCGTGTCGGAATGATCCGCCGATCCTGAATAAGCCTTAACTGCCCCCATCGCCGCCGATGCGCTACCATCGGCGGCGATTCACGTTCGAGGGGCTGATTCCATGCGCATTCTGGTGGTCGAGGACGACGCCGAGGCCGCGACCGCCATGGTCCGGGGACTGACCGAGGCCGGGCACGAGCCGACCCACGCCGTCGACGGCGCCTTCGGCCTGCTGGAGGCGCAGAAGGGCTGCTATGACGTCTATGTCGTCGACCGGATGATGCCGCGTCTGGACGGCATCGGCATGGTCGAGACCCTGCGCCGCGACGGCGACCAGACCCCCGTGCTGTTCCTGTCCGCCCTCGGCGAGGTCGAGGACCGCGTTACGGGGCTCAAGGCCGGGGCCGACGACTATCTGGTCAAACCCTACGCCTTCTCCGAGTTGATCGCCCGGGTCGAGGCCCTGTCGCGCCGCCGCGAAACCGGCAGCGTCGCCACCATGCTCAAGGTCGGCGACCTCGAGATGAACCTGATCGCCCGCACCGTGCACCGCACCGGCAGGGAGATCGACCTGCAGCCGCGGGAGTTCCAGCTGCTCGAATTCCTGATGCGCCACGCCGGCCAGTCGGTGACCCGCACCATGCTGCTGGAGAAGGTCTGGGAATATCATTTCGACCCCCAGACCAACGTGATCGACGTCCACATCAGCCGCCTGCGCGCCAAGATCGACAAGGGCTTCGACCACGCCATGCTGCAGACCGTGCGCGGGGCGGGCTACCGGCTGGAGCCATAAGCGACGTCGATGCGTCTGCCCTCGCTCCTCCGCCGCACGCCCTTCCGCCTGACGCTGCTGTTCCTCGCCCTGTTCGCGGCGGCGGCCAGCGCCATCCTGGCCTGGGTCTATTTCGCCTCGGCCTCGGAGGCCCGGACCAAGGCCGAGCGGGACGTGCGGGGCGAGATGCAGGTGCTGACCGGCATCTATGAAGCGCGGGGCTTGGATGCCCTGAACCGGGCCGTCATCGATCGCACCTCGCGGGACGGCGCCTTCCTCTACCGGCTGGAGCCGGCCGATGGCGGCTGGTCCGCCGGCAATCTGACCATCCTCCCGCTCGAGACCCTGGAGGAAGACCAGCAGTGGACCACCTTCCCCTTCACCGAAACCGACGCGGAGGGCCGGGTGCGACGACCCCAGGTGCGGGGGGTCCAGACCCGGCTGGCGGGCGGGGGCATGCTCTTCGTCGGCCAGTCGCTCAGCGACACCGAGGCCTATCTGGCGCGCCTGACCCAGGCCCTGTGGACCGCCATGGGCATCGTGCTCCTGCTCGGCCTGGCCGGCGGGGTGCTGGTCAGTCGCAACCTCGAACGCGCCATGGGGCGGCTGACCAAGGTGGTTACGGCGGTGCAGGAGGGCGACCTCAAGGCGCGCGCCGTGGTCAGGAACTCCGGCGACGAACTGGACGAGCTGGGGGCCGGGCTCAACACCATGCTCGATCGGCTGGAAGGATCGATGGCCTCCATCCGCCACGCCGGCGACGCCATCGCCCATGACCTGCGCTCGCCCCTGACCCGGATGCGCGCCAAGCTGGAGGTGGCGCTGATGGACGCCGAGGCCGGCAAGATCGACGGCGTCGATGCGGTGCAGCTGGCCCTCGACGAGGCCGACAGTCTGCTGAAGACCTTCAACACCGTCCTGGCCATCGCCCGGCTGCAGGCCGCGGCGGGTCGCACCCCGGATCCGAAGGTGTTCGACGCCGCCGATCTCGCCGCCGACATGGCCGAGCTCTATGAGCCCGCTTCCGAGGACAAGGGACTGGAGTTCTCCGCCGAGATCGAGCGCGGGCTGATGATCGAAGGCAACCAGCCCTTCCTGGCCCAGGCCCTGGCCAACATCATCGACAACGCCATCAAATACACCCCCAGCGGCGGCGCCGTGATGCTGCGTGCGCGTCGGCGCTCGTCGGGCGAGATCGAGTACTCCGTCACCGACACCGGCCCCGGCGTGCCCGAGGCGGACCGCGAGCGGGTCATCGAACGCTTCGTCCGTCTCGACAATAGCCGCACTGAAGCCGGCTCGGGCCTCGGCCTCGCGCTGGTAGGAGCCGTGATGGAGGCCCACGGCGGGCGCATCCTGCTGGATGAAGGCCCCGGCGAATACGGCGGCTTCGGCCCCGGCCTGCGGGTGGCGCTGGTTCTGCCGGCGGCGGAATGACCGGCCCGCTCGGCGCCCGGCTCGCCCCCTGTGGCCCGGTCGTCGATGTCGCGGCCGCCGACCGCGTCCATGAGCGCCTGTCAGGGGCGGCGAGCGAAGGCGGATGGACAGAAGGGTTTGAGGCCGCCTGGCCGGCGCTTGCCCCCGTCTTCGCCGCCTCGCCCTATCTGGCCGGTTTGGCGCGCCGCTGGCCCGAGCGGCTTCGGCTGACGCTGGAGGCGGCGCCAGGGGACCGGCTGGCCGCCATCCTGTCCGCGACCACCGCCCTGGGCGGGGGCGCCGACGACGTCCGCGCGCCCCTTCGCTGTCTCAAGGCTGAACTGCACCTGCTGACGGCGCTCGCCGATCTCGGCGGCGTCTGGGATCTGGATGCTGTCACCGACGCGCTCAGCCGCTTCGCCGACGCCTCGACCCAGTCCGCCCTGCAGGCTGTGGCCCACGACCAGCGCGAGCGGGGCAAGCTGATCTCCGCGGCCGACGACCCACGCGGCCCCATCCCCGGTCTGTTCGGCCTGGCCATGGGCAAACACGGCGCCTTTGAGCTCAACTATTCCTCCGACATAGACATCAGCCTGTTCTGGGAGCCCGAGGCGCTGGAGAGCGCCCTCGCCGAGGGCGTCGAGCCGCAGAAATTCTGCGACCGCGCCGCCCATGCCCTGGCGTCGCTGATGCAGGAGCGGACCGGCGACGGCTATGTCTTCCGCTTCGACCTGCGGTTGCGGCCTGACCCGTCCTCCACCCCGCCCGTGGTCGCCGCCCCCATGGCGCTCGCCTATTACGAAAGCGTCGGCCAGAACTGGGAACGCGCCGCCTTCATCAAGGCCCGGCCGGTGATCGGCGACCTCGCCGCCGGTGCCGACTTCGTCAAGGCGCTGAGGCCTTTCATCTGGCGACGCAGCCTCGACTATCCGGCCATCCTCGACATCCAGTCGATCAAGCGCCAGATCCACGTCCACAAGACCGGCGAGGCCATGGACGCCGCCGGGGCCAATCTTAAACTGGGCCGGGGCGGCATCCGCGAGATCGAATTCTTCGTCCAGACCCAGCAGTTGATCCTCGGAGGCCGCGACCCCGGCCTGCGCAGTCCCCGCACGGTCGACGCCCTCGCCGCCCTGCGCGACGCCGGCCATGTGACGCCGGAAACCTGCGCCGGACTGACCGCCGCCTATGTGGAATTGCGCGGGCTGGAGCACCGGGTGCAAATGCTCGACGACGAACAGACCCATATCCTGCCGACCGACCCCGCGCGGCGCGCGGCGGTGGCGGCGCTGGCGGGGGAAGACGATCGCGCCGCCTTCGATCACGGGGTCGAGGCCCTGCTGGTCGGGGTCAACCGCACCTATGGCGAACTGTTCGAGGGAGAGGAGGCCCTGTCTTCGCCCTATGGCTCGCTGGTCTTCACCGGCGTCGAGAACGATCCCGAGACCTTGGCGACGCTGGAGCGGATGGGCTTCACCGAACCGGCGGGCGTGGCCGATACGATCCGCAGCTGGCACCACGGCCGCATCCCGGCCACCCGCTCGGCCCGGGGGCGCGAGCTGTTCACCCGCCTGGCCCCCCGCCTGCTGACGGCGCTGGCCGACACTGGCGCGGCCGACGCCGCCTTCCGCCGCTTCGCCGTCTTTTTCGCCGGTCTGAACAGCGGTGTGCAGGTCCAGGCCCTGTTCCTGGCCCAACCGAAACTGTTCGAGCTGGTAGTTGGCGTCACGGCCTTCGCCCCCCGGCTGGCGCGCACCCTGGGCCGCTATCCGGCGGCGCTGGACAGTATGCTGGACGCCCGTTTCGGGCGCGCGATCGACGAGGATTCCGGCCTGGTCGCCCAGATGCAGGCGGACGCGGCCGCCGCGCCCGACTTCGAGACCGCCCTTGATATCGCCCGCCGGGTGCACCGCGAACAGATGTTCCGCATCGGCATCCAGACCCTGACGGGCCACGCGGGTCCGGAGGCCGCAGGCCGGGCCTACACAGCCCTGGCCGACGCCGTCATAGCCGCACTGGCCCCCGCCGCCATGGTCGAGGCCGTTCGTCAGGGCGGTGTCCTGCCCGGCGGCGCCGTCGCCGTGGTCGCGCTCGGCAAGGCCGGGTCGCGCGAAATGACCGCCGGCTCCGACCTTGATCTGATGACCCTCTATGAGGCCCCGCCCGAGGCCGTGTCCGACGGCAAGGGCTGGGCTCCCGGCGTCTTCTACTCGCGCTTCACCCAGCGGCTGATCGCCGCCCTGTCGGCGCATACGGCCGAGGGCGGGCTGTACGAGGTCGACATGCGGCTCCGGCCCGGCGCGGCCAAGGGGCCGGTCTCGCTGCGATTGTCTGCGGTTGAGGACTATTACGCGACCGAGGCCGACACCTGGGAGTTCATGGCCCTGACCCGCGCGCGGGTGGTCTGGACCGATGATCCGGCGTTCGGCGCCCGGGCCGCCAAAGCGCTGGAGGCCATCCTGCGTCGGCCCCGGCCGGGCGTGGACGTCGCCGCCGACGCCCGCCGGATGCGCGATCTGATGGCGCGCGAGCGGCCGGGGCAGGGGGCATGGGACCTCAAGCTCGCCCCCGGCGGTCAGGTCGACGCCGAGTTCGTCGCCCAGGTGCATCAGTTGAAAGCGGCTTCCACGGGCGGCCCGCTGACCGTCTCGACGCTGGAGGCGCTCGCGGCCGAACCGGCCCTGGCCGAGGCTTGGCGGCTGCAGCAGGCGCTGGGACAGGTTTTCAGCGCGGCCTTCGACGACAAGCCGGACCCGGAACAGGAACCCGAGGGCTTCCGCCGCCGTCTCGCCGAGGCCGCGGGTCTAACTGATTTCGAGGTCCTGAAAGACCGGTTGGCCGAGGCCCGGACGGCCGCCCGCGCCGCCTTCGAATCGATCCTGCCGCCGCTGCGCGACGGAGACTGACGGCAACGCCGTTTCACTCTCCAGACAGGGACTGAGGCCGCGTTCGGCGGCCATGGAGATCATCAAGATGCACAAGACCCTTCTCATCGGCGGCCTCGCCGCCCTCATGCTGGCCTCGGCCGGCGTCGCCGTCGCCCAACAGGCTCCGGCCCGGCCCATGCGCGCCGACGCCGATGGCGACAGCCGCCTCAGCCAGGCCGAGTTCGTCGGACAGCGCGTGCAGCGCCTGACCGCCATCGACGCCGACCGCGATGGTTCGGTCACGGCCGAAGAGCGCCGCGCCGCGATGCAGGCCCGCATGGCCGGCCGCGCCGACGCCCGTTTCGACCGGCTGGACGCTGATGACGACGGAGCCGTCAGCCGCGCCGAGTTCGACGCCGCCCGCGAGACCGGACGCGAAGCCCGCGCCGACCACCGCGGTCCCCGTGCAATGCGCGCCCATCGCGGCCCCGCTCGCGGCCAGCGCGGCATGGCCCGGGCGGAAGCCCGCGGTCCCGTCGTGATCGCCGACGCCCAGGCCCGGGCGGAACAGGCCTTCACCCGTCTTGACGCCGACAACGACGGCTTCGTCACCGCCGCCGAGGGCCGCGCCGGTCGTCAGGCCATGCGCGAGCATCGCCGCGAGCGCATGACCGAACGCCGCGCCGCGCGTCAGGCGCAACGGCAGGCGTCGCCTCAGGCGCCCGCTTCGGAGTAAGGACCATGTCAGGGACGGCGGTCATGAACCGGGCGACCCTTTCGGTAGCAACGGAAGAGGGCCGGATTGGCGCTGATCGCCGACCCCGACGAAGAGCTGGTGCGTCGCGTGGGTCAGGGCGACCCGGCGGCGATCCAGGCCATGGTGGCGCGCAAGCTGCCGCGTATGCTGGCGCTCGCGCAACGGATGCTCGGCGATGCCGCCGAGGCCGAGGACGTGGCCCAGGACGCCATGTTGCGGGCGTGGAAACAGGCGCCGCAGTGGAAGCCGGGTCAGGCCAAGTTCGACACCTGGCTGCATCGGGTCGGGCTGAACCTCTGCTACGACCGGCTACGGCGCCGACGCGAGACGGTTACGGCGACGCCGCCGGACCGACCCGACACCGGCCCCGCGCCGGATCGGGGACTGCTGGCGGCGGACGTGGGGGCGCGGGTCGACGCGGCCCTGACCCGACTGCCGGACCGTCAGCGCGAGGCCATCGTCCTGTGTCACTATCAGGAGTTGACCAATATCGAGGCCGCGGCCCTGATGGAGGTCAGCGTCGATGCGCTGGAGAGCCTGTTGTCGCGTGGACGACGGGCGTTGAGACAGGCCCTGGCCGATATCCGGCCGGGTGCTGAGGGAGCATGAGTGTGATGACGTCGCAAAGGTTCCTCGCCCTGGTCGCGGCCTATGGCGCCGACGCACGGCGTTGGCCCGAGGCTGAACGCGCGGCGGCACAGGCCTTCGCGGCGGCTGAACCGGCCGCCGCCGGCCCGGCCCTGATCGAGGCGGATGCCGCGGACGCCCTGCTGCACGCCTCCCGCGTGGCTCATCCGTCCATGGCCCTGCGCGACCGGGTCATCGCCTCGGCCGCCGATGCCGGGCTGAAAGCGCGTCGCGAGGGGCGCCGCTGGCTGGATCGGCTGGCGTTGACGCTCGGCGCCGGCTGGGCGGCCGCCGCCTGCGCCGGCATTGTCGCGGGCGTCATGATGACCACATATCTGACCGCCGACGCCCAGGCGGAGGCCGTCCTCTATCAGGCCTCCCTGCTCGGCGTGGACGATGCCGAGGTGCTCGGATGAGCCCCAAGGCCCTGAAGATCGCCCTCATCGGCTCGGTGGCGCTCAACCTGTTCGCCGTTGCGGCGGGGGCGACCCTGCTCGTCACCCGCGCCCAGGTCGAGGACCGGGTCGAGGCCCAGCACCGCCCGGCCCGGGCCGGCTCGCCGATGCGGCTGGTCGATCAGCTCGATCCTGCCGTGCGTGAGCGAGTGCGCGAGACCTTGCGCGCCTCCGCCCTCGCGGCCCGTCCCGATTTTGAGGAAGCCAGGCTGAAGCGGCGTCAGGCCGTCGAGATGGGGCGGTCCGCGACCTTCGACGCCGTCCGGGCCGAAGCGCTTCTGGAGGAATCCCGCAATGCGGAGCTTCGTGGCCGGGCGCGGCTGGAAGCCGACGCCGTGGCGCTGCTGGCGACGCTGGAGCCGGACGACCGGCGGGCGCTGTCTGAAATTCTGACCCGTCGGGGCCGCGCCGCCGGTCGGGATCATGGTGGGCGGCATGGGCGCCAGGACGCATCGAAGGCGACGCCTCCGGCGTGACTTCAGGCCGCGCGCGCCTGAACCTCGGTCGGTTGCGTCTTCGCCGGCTGCCCCGGCCGCCGGATCGGCAGGTCGAAGCCCACGGTCGTGCCCCGGCCCGGCTCGCTCTCGATGCTCAGCGTGCCCCCGTGCAGTTCGATCAGCGACTTGGTCAGGGCCAGACCCAGGCCGGTGCCCTGCGTGGTCTTGGAGTGCTGCCCCTCGACCTGTTCGAACGGCCGCGCCAGCCGGTTCAGGTCCTCGGCGGCGATGCCGATGCCGGTGTCGGTGACCGCCACCTTCAGCCGCTCGTCGTCCTCGCGTGAGATGGCCACGACGATATGCCCGCCTTCGGGCGTGAATTTCACCGCGTTCGATATCAGGTTCAGCACCACCTGTTTCAGGCCGCGATAGTCGGCGTCGATGTCGGGCAGATCCGGCGCATCGACCAGCAGGATCAGCCCCGCCTCCTCGATCTTGCCGCGCATCAGCCGGGCGGCGTCGTCGACCACCTCCTTCAGCGACACGGTCTCATAGTGCAGCGTCAGCTTGCCGGCCTCGATCTTGGCCATGTCGAGCACGTCGTTGATCAGGGACAGCAGGTGTTGGCCCGACTTGAGGATGTCGGCGGCGTATCCCTTGTATTTCGGATCGCCCAGCGGCCCGAACATCTCCCCCGCCATGATCTCGGAGAAGCCGTTGATGGCGTTCAGCGGCGTGCGCAACTCATGGCTCATATTGGCCAGGAATTCGGACTTGGCCTGGTTGGCCGCCTCCGCCCGCGTCATGGCCACCTCGTATTTCCGCGCCAGCAGCGACAGCTTCTCCTCGCGGTCCTCCAGCTCGGTGATGGTGACGTGCAGCCGTTCGGTGGCGCGCTGGCGCTCCGCTTCCTTGTGCTTGATGGCGGTGATGTCGGCCGCCGTGACCACCGAGCCGCCATCGGAGGTGAAGCGCTCCATCAGCTGCAGCCAGCGCCCGTCGTGCAGTTCGATCTCGCGCGCGCCGGCCCGCCCGCCCGTTGCCGGCTGGTCCGACTTGATGGCGAGGGCGGCGATCTGGTTCAGATCCTGTTTGAACACGCCCCGCCGCAACACGCCGGGCGCGAAGGCGAAGGCGTCCTGGAACGCCTGGTTCGACAGGATCAGCCGGCCCTGCTTGTCGAACAGCACGAAGGCGTCCGACACGCTTTCGATGCCGTCGCGCAGTCGGCTCTCGGCCGCCTGGGCCTGGGCCTTGGCCCGGCGCGCCTCGGTGGTGTCCAGAGCCACGCCCAGCACGCTGGTGAAGCCGTCGTCGCCCCGGTCGCCGCGCGCCTGGCCCCGGGCGTCGATCCAGCGCGCCCGTCCCTGGGCGTCCGGCACCGGAAAGCTGACGTCGAAGGCGCCGAAGGTCTGGGCCTGACGCAGCGCATGCAGCACCGTTTCATGATAGCGCGGATGGATCCGGGCCAGGATTTCCTCGGACGGAATGGGCCCGCTGCGGTCCAGTCCCAACAGCTCGGCCATATAGTCCGAGACCGTGATCTGATCCGTATCCGTGTCCCACTCCCAGACGCCGCAGCGCGCGGCCTCGACCGCGCCGCGGAAGCGCCGCTCGGACGCGGCCCATTCGCGGCTTATGCCCTGTTGACGCCTCTGCAGGTACAGAACCAGGCTCAGCGTAAACAGGCCGATGGCGATGGGAGGGCCCAAAACCCACAACTCGCTCCAGCCCACGCCGACAAGCAAGGTCGAGCCCGCCGTCAGCGGCCGATCGATGGTCCGCGCGACCAGCAGCACATGGGCAGTGATCGCCAGCGCGAGCGTCAGGGTGGCGATGCGGATCCACGGGGGAGGCCCCCGGTATCGGTCCGCCGTGCGCCGTCCCTCGCTGGTTATGCGGCGTTCTTCACCCCGCAAGGCGCTCTCCCCAAGGTTTCGACGTTGAAGGACGAATCTAGGCTGCGTCGCGGATTCCTGTCGAGGCCTGGTTGGAAATCATCAACCATTTGTCGCGCAGGCGAGCCTAGGCGGCCTGCGATTCACGCGGCCCCGCGGCGGCGGCCTGGGTTGGTGCAGCCAGCACGTCGGTGATCGACTTCAGTACGGTGCGGGCCTCGCGGGCCAGCATCTGCATTTCGGGCGGCGCGTCGTCCGGTGCCTCATCGACCGAGGCGGCCAGCCGCTCGGCCAGCGCCATCAGACTTGGGGCGGCGGCGATCAGCCGGGCCTGGAATTCGATCTGGTCCGGATCGCGGTCGTATTCCGCGCCGGGCACTCGCCAGCCGCCCCAGTCGGCCTGATCGGTCACGACGACCGGATAGGTGCCGGGGAAGGGGTGGTGCGGACAGTCGTCAGCGGTCTGCCATTTGTTGCGCGCCCGCATCAGCCGCCAGGTCTCGCCGGCGTTCACGGCCGGATCCTCTGTCGGCAGCAACAGCTCATGGCCGAGGAACTCGCGGCCCAGTCCGACGTCATAGGTGACGCGGACCGGCTCTTCGAACCCCTTGGCCCAGACGGGCTGGACCTTCTCGATCTGGGCCCATGCGCCGACGCATTCGACCCAGACCTTCTGTCCCTTCTGGAACTGCGCGCGCGCCATCGGCGTCTCCCGTATTCGACGGGAACCCTGTCACGGTCGGATGAACACCCGGTTTGGCGAGAGGGTGAAGCAGACCTTAACGCGCGCGCCGTCAGGTGCGCGAGATGTCTTCCAGCGCCTCGCCGGCGTATTTCTCCTTCACCCGCGTCGACAGGTCGCCCAGCGACACGACCCCGACCAGGCGATCATCCTTGTCCAGCACGGGCAGGCGGCGGATCTGCTTCGTTCCCATGGCGTCCAGAACGGTCTTCAGGTCGTCGTCGGCGCGTGCGGTCTGGGGTTCGCGCGAGATATATTCCACCACGGGCGAGGTGCAGGCGGCGCCGCCGGCCACGGCCCGCACGGCGATGTCGCGGTCGGTGATCGTGCCGATCAGGGTATCTCCGTCCGCCACCGGCATGAAGCCGAAATCGCCGGCGCTCATCCGCGCAGCCACGTTCTGCAGGGTGTCGCCGGGGCGGGCGACCTGCACGTCCTTGCTCATTACGTCGCGAACTTTCATCGGGAGTCTCCTTCTGCGGTTGCCGTCAGAACACCCGCCCACCGCGCGAGGTTCCTGACTGCCAGACAACGAACCCCTCAGCCGGGGGTCAGGCCCGGTGTGGTCTTCTGCCTCCATCGACCGGGATGGTCCCGGCAAGAAAGGAACTGCAATGAAGACCGCCACGATCAGGAAAGCCCTGCTCCCCGTGTTGGCGGCGTCCGCGGTCATGGTTTCGACCCCGGCGTTGGCCCAGAATTTCGGGGTGACCCTCAGCTTCGGCTCGCCGGGCTATAGTCAGCCCTATGGTTATGGCCACGGCTATGACCGCGGCTACAGCCCGCGCAACCTTCAGTACCGGGCCCATGTGCTGTCGCAGCACATCGACCGCCTGGGCTGGGATCGCTCGGTCAGCCGCTACGAGGCCCGCAGCCTGGCTGCCCAGATGAACCAGTACCGGCATCTGGAGTATCGCTACGCTCGCAACGGCCTGACCCCGCGCCAGTACCGCGCGCTGGACGCCCGGTTGGACCGGATCCAGTATCAGCTTCAGCGGATCCAGCACGTCCGCTGGTGATCCGAGGCCGATGAGCCAGGGAGGGCCGCCCCGATGACGGGGCGGCCCTTTCGCTTTGGCCCCGGCCCCGCTAAGCCGCGCGGGCCAGCCGGAGTCCGCCGATGAACAACCCGACAACCGCCGCCGCCGCCGAAAGCCGTGAGATCCTGACCCGCCTCGGCGTTCCGGCGTCCATCTGGAGTTCGGACGGGTTTGAAGCCCGCTCGCCGATTGACGGCTCGGTCGCCGGTCGCGTGGCCGAGACAGCCGACCTCGACGCCATCGCCGTCCGCGCCACCGCCGCATTCCACCAGTGGAAACGCATGCCCGCCCCGCGCCGCGGCGAACTGGTCCGCCTGCTCGGTGAGGAGTTACGCGCCTCGAAGGACGACCTCGCCCGGCTGGTTACGCTGGAAGCCGGCAAGATCGTCTCCGAGGGCTTGGGCGAGGTTCAGGAGATGATCGACATCTGCGACTTCGCCGTCGGCCTGTCGCGACAGATCTACGGCCTGACCATCGCTTCCGAACGGCCGGGCCACCACATGCGCGAGACGTGGCAGCCGCTCGGCCCGGTGCTGGTCATTTCGGCCTTCAACTTCCCGGTCGCCGTCTGGGCCTGGAACGCTTGTCTCGCCCTCGTCTGCGGCGATCCGGTGATCTGGAAGCCGTCGGAAAAGACCCCCCTGACCGCCCTCGCCACCCACGCCGTTCTGGACCGCGCTATCGCCCGGTTCGGGGATGCGCCTGCGGGTCTGTCCCAGCTCGTGATCGGCGGGCGCGAGGCCGGCGAGACCCTGGCCGCCGATCCACGCATTCCGCTGGTCTCCGCCACCGGCTCCACCCGCATGGGCCGCGCCGTGGCCCAGACCGTCGCCGCCCGCCTCGGCCGCAGCCTGTTGGAGCTCGGCGGCAACAACGCCATGATCGTGACGCCCAGCGCCGACCTCGACATGGCCGTCCGCGCCATCGCCTTCTCCGCCGTCGGGACCTGCGGCCAGCGCTGCACCACCCTGCGCCGCCTGCTGGTGCATGAGAGCATCGCCGACGGTCTGATCGCGCGCCTCAAGGCCGCCTATGAGACCCTGCCCGTCGGCGACCCGCGCGCGGACCGCATCCTGATCGGCCCGCTGATCGACGATGCGGCGGCGCACGGCTTCGAAACGGCGCTCGCCCAGGCCGTCGAACAGGGCGGCCGGATCGTCATCGGCGGCGACCGGGTAGCCTCTCCGAACGACACCGAAGGCGTCTACGTTCGCCCCGCCATCGTCCGCATGCCGGCCCAGAGCGCGGTGGTGCAGCACGAGACCTTCGCCCCCATCCTCTACGTCCTGACCTGGTCCGACTTCGATGAAGCCGTGGCGATGCAGAACGCCGTGCCGCAGGGGCTGAGCTCCTGCGTCTTCACCGACAGCGTCCGCGAGGCCGAGGCCTTCCTCTCGGCCTGGGGCTCGGATTGCGGCATCGCCAATGTCAACATCGGCCCGAGCGGCGCCGAGATCGGCGGGGCCTTCGGCGGAGAAAAGGACACCGGCGGTGGCCGCGAATCCGGCTCGGACGCCTGGAAGGCCTATATGCGCCGCCAGACCCAGACGGTGAATTTCAGCCGCGACCTGCCGCTGGCCCAGGGGGTGAAGTTCGACGTGTAGCGGCATCCTCAAGCTATCGTCATCCCGGCGAAGGCCGGGACCCAGCGGCGCCGAAGGCGATCTGTTCAGGCAGGGCGACCGCGACAGCTTCGCGCTCTCGCGCGCCACTGGGTTCCGGGTCTCCGCTGCGCTGCGCCCGGAATGACGAAAGCGGGTTAGAGCGCCTCTTCCAACGCCTCTGCCAGATCGCCCTTGCCGACGACCTCGACGTTCTCCAGCCCCAGCCACCCGGCCATCCGCCGCAGCTCCGGGGCCAGCCGCGCGGGCGTTTCCGCCGTTGCGTCCGGCTCGCGCCACGCCGCCTGGACCAGCAGCCGCCCGGCCTTGCGGTCCGACTTCAGATCGACCCGCGCCGTGATCGCCTCATCCTCCAGAAGCGGCAACACATAGTAGCCGTGGGCCCGCTTGTGGGCCGGGGTGTAGATCTCCAGCCGCACCTTGACCCCGAACAGCCGCTCGGTCCGGTCGCGGGTCCAGATCAGATTGTCGAACGGCGACAGCAGGGCCGCGCCCGCCATCTTGCGCGGCGACCGTGCCCCGGCGCTCAGATACGCCGGTTGCCGCCAGCCCTTGACCACAACGGGCGCCAACTCTCCCGCCTCGACCAGTTCCGCTACCCGCTCGCGCGCATCGGCCAGCGGCAGGCGGAAATAGTCTCTCAGGTCCGCCGCCGTCGCCACCCCCATGGCCCGCGCGCCGATCCGGACCAACTCGCGCTGGGCGTCGGCGTCGGTCGGCGTCGGCAGGTCGACGATCCGGGCGGGCAGGGCGCGTTCGGTCAGGTCATAGACGCGCTCGAAACCGTTGCGCGTCTTGGTGGTGATCAACCCGGCCCAGAACAGCCACTCCAGCGCCCGCTTGCCGTCCGACCATGACCACCAACCGGGCGCGCCGCGAGGCCCCGTGGCGAAGTCGCCGCCGGTGACCGGCCCGCGCCGTTCGATCTCGGCCAGCACGCCATCGATATAGTCCCGCTTCTCGCGCCCGAATCGCGACAGTCCGGTCCACATCGCCCCGCCCCGCGCCCGCTCCATCCGCCAGCGCAACAGAGGCTGCATCTCCAGCGGCAGCAGCGACGCCTCATGGCCCCAGTATTCAAACAGCCCCCGCCGCGCGCCCCAGGCCTCGGTCTCCAGCGCCTCGCGCGGATAGTCGCCCAGCCGCGAGAAGCCGGGCAGATAGTGGGTCCGCGTCACCACATTGACGCTGTCGATCTGGATCACGCCCAGCCGCCGGGCGACGTCGCGGACATGGCTGCGGCCGGGCGCAGCGGGCTGCGCACGGCCGAACCCCTGGGCGGCCAGGGCGATGCGGCGGGCGATCCTGGGGGAGAGGGTTTCGGTCACGGGAGCACCATGCCGCGATCCCTCTCCCTTTGGGAGATGTCGGGCGCCACCAGGTCCGAAATACGCTCGACAACGGCCGGCGCCTTGTCATCCCGGACGTCGCGAAGCGGCGATCCGGGACGCTCAAGTGCCGGGATTTGATCCTCCCGGAAGCTGCGTCAGCAGCTATCCGGGAGACGGGTCAGGACACAGCGCGGCGCCCACCCGTCTCCCGGACAATCGCGCTGCGATTTCCGGGAGGCCAGACTGATGGCCAGTCCCCGTCCCGGCTCTTCGCTTCGCTTCGGCCGGGATGACAAGGACCGCGCCAGACCCTACGGCGCCGCTCGCGCCGGCAATCCCCGCGCCGCCCGGACCAGCTGCACGAACTCGGCGCGCTCCCCGTACGGATCCTCGCCGCGAGCCCCCTGCGCCTGCTCCAGAACGGCGTCCCAGTCGAACCCGTCGCCCAGCCACGGATCGCCGCGCAGGCGCTGGCCGAAGGCGGCCACCGCGATGGCCCAGCGCGTGCTCTCCGGCGGCCGGGCGCTGACCCGGGCGCCGCCCGCATTGGACAGGACCCGCTGCATCAGCTGCGAGTCGCGCTCGCCGGGCAGCTTGTAGCGGACCTGCACGAAGCCGACCTCGCCGTCCGGATCACCCCCGCCGACGCCGAGGCTGTTGCGGTTCTCGGGATAGCGCCGCTCGCCCATCTGGCTGGGACCGCCCACCGGGGTGATCTCGTACAGGGCTGTGACCGCGGCGCCCGACCCGACCTCGCCGGCGTCGACGCGGTCGTTGTTGAAGTCGGCCTCGTTCAACAGCCGGGTCTCGTAGCCGATCAGGCGATATTCGCTGACCCGCGCCGGGTTGAACTCGACCTGGATCTTGACGTCGTCGGCGATGGGGAAGGCCCCGCGATCAAAGGCTGGACCGAACAGCCGCCGCGCCTCATCGAGGTCGTCGACATAGGCCGCCGTGCCGTTGCCGGCCTGGGCGATCATCTGCATCCGCGCGTCCTGATAGTTGCCGCGCCCGAAGCCGTAGACCGACAGATAGACGCCGGTTTCCCGCTTGGCGGCGACATAGTCCTCCAGCCGCAGATTGTCGGTGACGCCGACGTTGAAGTCGCCGTCGGTGAACATCAGGATGCGGTTGACCCGCTCGCGGGCGAAGCTGGCCTCGGCCTGCTGATAGGCGTTGGTCATGCCCGTTGCCCCGACCGTGCCGCCCGAGGCGTACAGACTGGCCACGGCGCAGCGCAGCTTCAGCTTCTGGTCGCCGGACGTCGGCGCCAGACGCGTACCTGCGCCCTCGGCGTAGAAGGTCACCGCCGCCGTGTCCTGCGGACGCAGCCGGTCGATGATCAGGTTCATCGCCTTCTGCGCCAGGGCCAGCTTGTCCGGACTGTTCATCGAGCCGGACACATCGACCAGGAAGGTCAGGTTCAGCGGGCGTCGCTCGCTCTCGGGCAGCTCATAGCCCTGCAGCGCGACATGGACGATCTGCCGCCCCGGCGCCCACGGAGACTCGGTCACCGCCGTGGTGATGGCGAACGGCTGGGTCGCCGACGTCGGCCGCTCATAACCATAGTCGAAATAGTTGATCAACTCCTCGACCCTCACCGCATCGGCGGGCGGGGCGCGGCCCTCGTCGATGAAGCGCCGGACGTTGGCGTAGCTGGCTGTGTCGACGTCGATCGAGAAGGTCGAGACGGGCTCGTCCGTCACACGGCGCACCGGATTGGGCGTGGCGTCGGGATAGCGTTCGGTGTCGACGGGGCGGGGCGGGGCGATGATTCCGGGCGGCGGCGCGCTGGAAGCCATGACGCCGCCGGTCACCACTGGCGACGCGGTTACCACCGACCCGCGGGGAACCCGGCTCCCGGTGACGACGACGTCGTTCACCTCCGTGGCGGCGGCGACCGGTGGAGGAGGCGGTGGTGGCGCGGTCGGGGGTGGAGGCGGCGGCGGCGGCGGGCCCCCCACATAGGCCGGCGCGCCGCCGCTGCGTGCGGCGTAGTTCACCGGGACCCGCTCTTCCGGCAGGGTGAAGCCGAACACCCGGCAGGCTGCGGGCGAAACCACGCCGTCCGACGGCTTGTCGGGGTCTATCGGCCGGCCGTCCTGGGCCATGACGGGCAGGGGCCCCATCGGGGCGGCGAGGGCAAGGCTGACCAAGCCTACCAGGCCTCGTTTCAACGGACGTTTCGACATCGCGCATCTCCCCTTGGTTGTGTGGACACCATGAGGCCGCCCCGCCTCGGGCGAAACTGTGGCGCTCGGTTCTGACGAAGCCTGACGGTCGATGACGGCTCCGGGGTGGCGCATCGGCGTCTCACCCACCAATATCCGGCGACACCGCAGGGGATGCAGATGCACGAGACGACCAGTATGGGGCTGGGCCACGCGGTGGCGTTGCTGGCTGCCATGGTCGTCGCCGCCACCCTGTTCCGCCGCTTCGGCCTCGGCGCCGTGCTCGGCTATCTCGCCGCCGGCCTGCTGATCGGGCCGTCCGCGCTCGGCGTGGTGGATGATCCCGAGTCCGTGCTGCACGTGGCCGAGTTCGGCGTCGTCATGTTCCTGTTCATCATCGGTCTGGAAATGCGGCCCGCCCGCCTGTGGAGCCTGCGCAAGGAGATCTTCGGCCTCGGCGCGGTGCAGGTGCTGGCCTGCGCCCTGTTGCTGACCGGGATCGCTCTGCTGGCCGGACTAGCCTGGTATGCGGCCCTGATCGCCGGCTTCGGCTTCGCCCTGTCGTCCACCGCCATTGTCATGCAGCTGCTGCAGGAGCGGAACGAGAATACCGGGCCGGGCGGCCAGCGCGTGGTCTCCATCCTGCTGTTCGAGGATCTCGCCATCGTGCCGCTGCTGGCGATGGTGGCGGTGCTGGCCGGCGCCTACGGCTCCTCCATCGAGACCGGCTATCCGATCTGGATGACGATCGGCTTGGCCATCGCCGCCGTAGCGCTCGTCTATGTTGCGGGCCGCTGGATCGTGAACCCCTTCTTCCGCCTGCTGGCCCGGTACGGCGGCCGGGAGGTGATGACGATGGGCGCCCTGTTCGTGGTTCTGGGCGCGGCGTACGCCATGAACCTGGGCGGGCTGTCGATGGCCATGGGCGCCTTCCTCGCCGGGGTGCTGCTGTCGGAATCGACCTTCCGGCACCAGCTGGAAGCCGACGTCGAGCCCTTCCGCGGCCTGCTGCTGGGTCTGTTCTTCCTCAGCGTCGGCATGTCGCTGGACCTGCGCGTCGTGGTCGCCGACTGGGCGTGGGTGCTGGGCGGACTGGCCGCCTTCATGACTGCCAAGATGGTGGCGGTCTACGCCGTTGCCCGGATCCGGCAGAAGCATGGCGAGGGCCTGCTGCGCGCGGCCCTGATGGGCGAGGGCGGCGAGTTCGCCTTCGTTCTCTACGCCACCGCCTTCGCCGCCGGCCTGTTCGACGCCCGCACGGCCGCCATCCTCTCGGCCGTGGTCATCCTGTCCATGGCCCTGACCCCCCTGCGGGTCAGGCTGGCCGACCGGCTGCGCCCGAACGAGGACTTGTCGCCCGATGACGCCGACGGCGTGGACCGAGCCGACAACCTGCGAGAACGGGTGCTGATCATCGGCTTCGGCCGCTTCGCCCAGGTCGTGTCCCAACCCCTTCTGGCCCGCGACGTCGACGTCTCCATCATCGACACCGACGTCGAGATGATCCAGGCCGCCGGCAATTTCGGGTTCAAGGTCTTCTATGGCGACGGTTCGCGCCTCGATGTGCTGCGCGCCTCGGGGGCGGAGAACGCCGAGACCATCCTCGTCTGTGTCGACAAGCCCGAGGTCGCCGACCGGATCGTCGAACTGGTCAAGGCGGAGTTCCCTCTGACCAAGCTGTTCGTCCGCGCCTTCGACCGCGGCCATTCCCTGCGTCTGGTCGAGGCCGGGGTCGAATACCAGCTGCGCGAAACCTTCGAGAGCGCCCTGGTCTTCGGCCATCAGGTGCTGATCGACCTCGGCTTCTCGGACGAGGAGGCGCGCGAAACCATTGAGGACGTCCGCCGTCGTGACGAGGAGCGATTCACCCTGCAACTGTCCGGAGGGCTCCAGGCCGGGCGGTCCCTGATGCGCGGCAACATCGCCACGCCCCAGCCCGCGCCCTATGTCAAACCTCGTCGCGAGGGTCAGGCCCTCAACGAAGAAGCGGCCGAGGTGCTGGAGGACGAGGCGCACGAAAAAGCCGACGCCTGACGGCGCCGGCTTCCTCTGTTCCAACCCGGAAGGTCGGAAGACTACATCCCGGACTTGATCTGCTCGGCCATGCGCAGGTGGCCTTCGATCTTGGGAACGACGGTGCGGGCGTGGGCTGCCAGACCCGGCGCGGCGCTGTTGTCCGAGAAGCCGCGATGCAAGGTCAGGGCCTCGCCGTGCGCGGCGATCTGCTGATCCACAAACACCCGGTCGAAATCGGCCGCCGAGGCGGAGTTCAGATTGTCGATCATTCCTTGCCGGCGTTCATCCAGCGCGGTTGGCAGGGCGACGGCGGAAGCATCCGCCGCGGCCGGGGCCTTGAACAGGTTCGAAGCAGCCGTGTGATCGGTGCGCAGCATGGTCGCCAGTTCCTTGACGCTGGCGTTCGTCGAGCGGCGCAGGGCGATCTCCGCCGACTGGATTTCGTACATGTCGCCCATGGCGGCGTTGGGCACATAGCCCTCGATGGTGTTGGCGCCGAGCGTGGCGGCCGATGCCTGGCCGACCGGGACGGCGGCCATATCCTGGGCCTTGTCGACAGCGGGCGAAGCGCCACGGTCGTTGCAGGCGGTCAGCAGGGCGAGGCACGCGGCCCCGGCGAGAAGCGGTCTGATCATGGTGATTCTCCGTTAGGCTCGGAGAACCATCCGGATGACCGCCGGTTCCATCATTGGCGCGCGGCCCGGGTTTCGGGGTTATTGGGTTTCGGTGTAGAAGCCCCGCGCCATGAACCGCCGCCTCTCGATCGCACCCATGATGGACTGGACCGACCGGCACTGCCGGGCGTTCCACCGCGCCCTGACGGCCGAGGCCCTGCTCTATACGGAGATGGTCACCGCCCCGGCCGTGGTCCACGGCGACCAGCAGCGGCTGCTGGGCTTCGACGCCGTCGAACATCCGGTCGCCCTGCAGCTGGGCGGCTCCGACCCGGTCCAGCTGGCCGAGGCCGCGCGGATTGGTCAGACCTTCGGCTATGACGAGATCAATCTGAACGTCGGCTGCCCCTCCGACCGGGTCCAGTCCGGCCGTTTCGGCGCCTGTCTGATGCGCGAGCCTTCGCTGGTCGCCGACTGTATGGCCGCCATCAAGGCGACGGTCTCCATCCCCGCCACCGTCAAATGCCGCATCGGCGTGGACGATCAGGATCCGCAGGTCTCCCTGTTCGCGACCGTGGACGCCTGCGCCGCCGTCGGCATCGAGGTCTTCATCATCCACGCCCGCATGGCATGGCTGAAAGGTTTGTCGCCCAAGGAGAACCGCGACGTGCCGCCACTCGATTACGGGCTGGTGCGCCGGCTGAAGCGCGAGCGGCCTCATCTGTCGGTCTCGATCAACGGCGGCATCGCCTCGCTGGATGAGGCGGAAGCGCATCTCGATGGCAGCGACGGCGTACAGCTGGACGGCGTCATGCTGGGCCGCGCCGCCTATCATGAGCCGGCCATCCTCGGTCAGGCCGACCGCCGCCTGTTCGGCGCCGCGACGCCCGACGTCGACGCCTTCGCCGCCATCGACCGCTACCGCCCCTATCTGGCCGCGCGGCTGGAGGAGGGCGTCCATCTGCCGGCCATGACCCGGCACATGCTGGGCCTGATGCACGGCCGGCCCGGCGCCCGCGCCTTCCGCCGCATCCTGACGGTCGAGTCCATCCCGCCCGGCGCCGGTCTCGAGGTCGTCGATCGCGCTGTGGACGCCGTGCGCGAAGCCGAAGCACGGCTGGAGTTGCGCGGCGAGGCGGCCTGATCGGCCCCCTGTGATTCAGAGGCCACACCGCCGCGACAACCCACAGCCGCCTCGCCCGAGCAGGGAACGTCCCGGCTCCGCTTCGCATTGGTTGGCGAGGAGTCGTTTCCATGCCCAAGACCCCGCCCACCAAGCCCGATCTGCGCCTCGTCTCCGCCGAGGCCGAAATCTACGACCTGATGCGCACCCCCGTGACCACCGCGGATCGGGTCAAACGGCTCCAGATGGAGGCCCGCGCCCTCGCTGTCGAACAGGTCGACGCGCTGGAGAAGCTGCTTATGCAGGCCTCGGCCATGGCCCAGGAAATCGCCGACGGCGGCGACGCCTATCCGGTCGGCGCGCGCGAACTGGCCGGTCGTCTGGCCGCCGACCTTCCCGCCAAGGCCCAGACGCTAAAGGCCATCGTCAGCCGGACCCTCTAGGCCGTTCGCGGCTCGTTCCGGTCGCGGATGCGTCGCGCCAGCCGGAAGACCCCGACCGCCAGTACGATCAGCACTATCGGGATGAGGATCGGGGCCAGGAAGGCGACAACTACGGTCAGGAAGGCCAGCATGTCCTCGACCAGCGACACCAACGGATTGCCCAGGCCGCCGGTGGTCGCCGTCGATCCGACCCTCACCCCCGTTTGCGCCGCATTGAAGGCCAGGGCCGCCGGCGCGCCGACGATCAGGCCCGCGATCGCCGCCGTCGATGGATCGACGTTCCAGAATACGCTGCCCGCCGCTACCGCCCCCGCAATCGGCCGGGTGAAATAGCCGATGGCGTTCAGCCCGTGATCGATGGCCGGCACCTTGTCGCCGAGGAATTCCGCCGTGGTCGCCGTCGCCAGCGCGGCGATGGCGGGCCATGAGACCAGCCAGTCCATCTGGTCGATCAGGCGCACGCCGAACATCTCGAACTTCGCCGACAGCGCCAGCATCAGCAGTGGCAGGAAGGTGCGCAGCCCGGTCGCGGAGGCGAGACCCAGCCCCAGCAGCGCCGGCAGCACCCAGGTCTGCATCGGCCCGGCGGCCGCGCTGATGGCTGACAGGTCGAGATCGGGCATGGGTCGGCTCCGCGTCGTTCCTCACACAATGCGCGGGAAGGCCTGTGCGCTCCATCGGCTTTTCCGCTCAGGTCGCCCCCGGGTCCGACCGTCGGTCGGCCCGAGGACAGGCTCCGGGTCGAGAAGGCGGAGCCTTCTGACCGCGGCCAACAAAAATGTCAGGCCTTGATGTCGTCGAATTCCGGATGCCGTTTCAGCCAGGCGACGGCGTAGCCGCATCGCGGCGCCAGCTTCAGTCCCTCGGCCCGCGCGTGCTCGCCCAGCGCCTGCATGAACCGTCCCGCCGCGCCCGTGCCGCGCAGGACCGGATCGGCCTCGACGTGCAGGATCAGCCGGGTCGTCCCCTGCACCGCATAGTCGGCGAAGACGGTGCGCAGCTGTCCTTCGGGATCGGCGAACCCCTGTTCGAACCGCTGGTCGGCGCGGACGTCGCGAAAATCGGTCATGGGCTGCCTCGGCGGTGTCAGGAAGCGGACATCCAGCCAACACGGCAATTAACGAACGTGTTCCCCGAAAACCGGCGAAAGCTGGCTTCCGTCAGGAACCATGGCTGCCTCAGGGAGCCTTGTCGCCCAGCAGGTTGAACAGGCCGATCAGGCTCTTGATCGTGAACCAGACGGTCATGAACAGCAGCGCCAGCAGTAGAATTATGGCCAGCGGGACAAGCGCCACGCCCATCGCGGGAACTGTGAAGACCCCGACAACACAGGCCCAGAATCCGAACCACAGCAGGATGGTCCACCAGAACACCGACCAGAACAGGCCGATCTGGGCGTCGATATGAGCTCGCGACAGGCCGTCCGATCCACCGCGCCCGGCATAGGCGACAATGAGGCCCACGATGACCAGCAGGTTCGCGCTGGGCAGGGACAGGATGTACAGGCCCCAGGCGATCAGCGCCGCCGGCCGGCCTTCGGACTCATGGCCGGTGGCGAAGCGCGGCTCCCTGGGCGCGTCGGGCAATGTCGCGGCCATGCGTCTCTCCGTCAGATCCACCAGCCGCGTGGATCGGCGATCGCGCGGCCGGACTTCAGGGTCCAAACGCCCGAAGCGCCGCGAAGCACCATCCAGATGGCGAGGGCGAACAGGATCGGCACACCCAGCGCGAATGGCGCGGCCAGCAGGATCACTCCCGCCACCGCCGCCACCGCCGCCGCCCACAGGGTCCGGCGCTGATAGATGAAGTGCGAAGCCGACAGGTCGTCCTCCGGCCCCGCCCGTCCGGTGACGGCGAACAGGCCGATCGCCGCAGATACGCCGACCGTCGGCACAGCGAACAGGATCAGGGCGTAGACGGCGTACAGACCCAGGCCGCCGCCCGGGATCGCGGCGACCTCCACGCGCCGGCGTCGGCGCGTGGAGAACTGGCGCGATGGCGCAAAGATCGAACCGGCCTCGATCGGAGCCGGCTCCGGGAGGGGTTCGTCCTCGAACGGCTCTTCCTCCGGTTCGGGCTCCGGCTCGGGTTCCGGTTCCGGCTCCAGACGAAGCCGGCCTTCCAGCGACGCCGGAGAGGCGAAGCCGATCACGTCGTCGTCGTGGTCGTCCACAGGGTCTTCCACAGGGTCGTCCGCGTGGGGGGGATCGCCGGGTTCGGCCATCGGATATCCTTCAGTCCGGTCCAAGTAATGACCGCGCCTCGCTTTCGGCGCAACCGCGCAGGGCCGCTTGTCAGCGCACCAGCACCACCTCGCAGCCGGCGGCGGCGGCGCCGTCCAGCGCGCCCGGCTTTTCGATCCGCACCGTGCAGCGCCGCACCCGGCCGTCATTCAGGCAGGCTGTGGCCAGCCGTTCGGCGAAGGTCTCGACCAGTCCGACATGGCCCTCGGCTATGATCGCCCGGGCCGCCGCGGCGACGCTCTCATAGTTGATGGTGTCCGCCAGCCGCTCGACCGGCGCGGGCGTCAGCTCCAGCGTTACATCGATGACCAGGGTCTGCAGACGCCCCTGTTCGTGGTCATGCACGCCGATGCCGGCCTCGACCCTCAGGCCGCGCACGAACACGATCAGGCCCTCGCGATGGGGGCCGTCAGCGGCAGGGAAGGGCAGGGGCGAAACGGTCAAGGCCTACTCCACGATGTCCGGGGTTTGCCAGGCCAGGTGCTGGCCCCCGTCGACGGCGATCATCTGGCCGGTCACCTGCCGCGCGTCCACCAGCCAGCGCACAGCCTCGGCGACAGCCTCAGGGCTGCCGGCGCGTTGCAGCGGCGTGGCCCGCGCCTCGGCCTCGAACTCACCCGCCGCCTGATGCACCGAGGGCAGGGTCGGTCCGGGGCCGACGCCATTGACGCGAATGCGCGGCGCGAGGGCCTGGGCCATGGTCCGGGTCGCGACCCACAGGGCCGACTTGGACAGGCCGTAGGAGAAGAAGCGCGGATCGGGCTTCAGCACCCGCTGGTCCAGAATATTGACGATGGCCGAGCCGTCCGGGGCCTGGGCCGCGAACACCTGGGCCAGCAGCACCGGCGCGCGCAGATTGACGTCCAGATGCGCGGACCAGCTCTCGCCGGTGATGCTCTCCAGCCGGTCGTCGGCGAACACGGAGGCGTTGTTGACCAGCACCGACAGCGGGCCGAGGGCCTCGACGGCGCGGCCGATCAGGGCGTGGGTCGCGACCACGTCGGCGAGGTCGGCCGAAAGACAGACGGCGCGCCGGCCCATGGCCTCGATCTCGCCCGCGACCTCTGCGGCCTCCGCGTCCGAGTCACGGTGGTGGATCGCCACGTCGAATCCGGCGGCGGCCAGTTCAAGACAGATCGCCCGGCCGATGCGCTTCGCCCCGCCCGTGACGAGGGCGGCGCCGCGCCGTTCACCGTTGCGGGCCGGAGCCTCAGTCAACCCGGCCGAACTCGATGAAGTTGATCGCGGCGAAGACGGCGACGAAGCCGAGGATGATGTAGAGGGCCAGCATGGAAACGCTCCTTTAGCGCGCCCGCAATAAAGCGCCCCGTCCTGCTGTTCAAGAACGCACGACGGCTTATCGTCGTCCCATGACGACGTGGCGCACCCGCATCGAACCCTTCACCCGTCCGCTGTTCTTCGCCTGGTCGCGGATCAGCCGCGGCATGACCCTGGGGGTGCGCGGCGTGACGGTGGACGGCGACGGCCGGGTTCTGCTGGTGAAACATACCTATCTGCGCGGCTGGTGGCTGCCCGGCGGCGGCGTCGAGCGGGGCCAGACCTGCGAGGACGCCCTGATCCGCGAGATGCGCGAGGAGGCCGGCGTCATCGTCCAGGGCCGCCCGACCCTGATCAGCGTCCACGCCAATGAGCGCTTCTTCCGCGGCGATCACGTGCTCGTCTATCGCATCGACCGCTTCGCCCTGACCGACCGCACCAGCCACGGCGAGATTGCGGAGGTCGGCTGGTTCGACCCGGCCGAACTGCCGGAGGACGCGCACCGCGCAACGCGAGACCGACTGGCGGAAATCTTCGGCGGTGCGGACCCCGCGACAAGCTGGTAGCCAGAACCCATGAACCCCAACCTCATCGCCATGATCGCTGTCGTCTTCGGCGGCGCCGCCACCGCCCTGCAGGCGCCGACCAATGCGAAGATGATGACCGCCGTCGGCTCGCCGGTGAACGCGGCCTTCGTCTCCTTCGCGGTCGGGACGGCGGCGCTGGGCATTCTCGCCGTCATCCTCCAGACCCGGCCCGACATGGCCGCCTCGCGCGCCCTGCCCTGGTACGCCTGGGTCGGGGGCCTGTACGGCGCGATCTTCGTGGTGGCGGCGGCCTGGGGCGTGCCGCGGCTGGGGGTGGCCACGACCATCATCCTGATGGTGGCCGGCCAGCTGCTGCTCAGCGTCGTGCTCGACCATTTCGGGGCCATGGGCATGCCGAAACAGCCGATCAGCTGGGGCCGCGTCGCCGGCGTCGGCCTGGTGGTGGCCGGCGTCCTTATGGTTCGCCGCTTCTAGGCCTATATCGGTCCCGATGACCGAGGCCCCGATTCCCCAAACCGCGCATGAGGCCGGCGCCCTTCAGGCCGCCGACCTGATCCGGGACGAGGCCCGGCGCGCGCCGGACAAGCCGGGCGTCTATCGCATGTATGGCGAGGACGGGACCTGCCTCTATGTCGGCAAGGCGCGCTCCATAAAGAAGCGCATCCTCCAGTATGCGCAGGGCCGCTTCCACACCCAGCGCATCGGCCTGATGGTGTCGCTGACCCGCTCGATGGAGCTGGTCATCACCGCCTCCGAGACCGAGGCCCTGCTGCTCGAATCCAGCTTCATCAAACAGCTGAAGCCGCGCTTCAACGTTGTGCTCCGCGACGACAAGTCGTTCGCCGAACTGATGATCCGCAAGGACCATCGCGCCCCCCAGGTCCGCAAGCATCGCGGGGCCCACACCACGCCGGGCGACTATTTCGGCCCCTTCGCCTCGACCTGGGCGGTGAACCGGACGCTGAACACCCTGCAGAAGGCCTTCCTGCTGCGCTCCTGTTCGGACAGCGTCTACGAGACCCGCACCCGGCCCTGCATGCTGCACCAGATCAAGCGCTGCTCGGCGCCCTGCACCGGCCTGATCTCGCTCGAGGACTACGCCGGTCTGGTCGACGAGGCCTCGGCCTTTCTGAAGGGCAAGTCGCGCGCCGTCATCGCCCGCCTGTCCGGCGAGATGAGCGCCGCCGCCGAGGCCATGGACTATGAACAGGCCGCCCGCGTCCGCGACCGCATCCGCGCCCTGTCGGCGATCTCGATGGAGAATTCTGTCAGCGCCGACAGCGTCGCCGAGGCCGACGTCTTCGCCCTGTACTCCGAGGGTGGTCAGGCCTGCGTCCAGGTCTTCTTCTACCGCGGCGGCCAGAACTGGGGCGGCCGCGCCTATTTCCCGCGCGTCGACAAGACCGACACCGATCCCGAGATTCTCGCCGCCTTCCTCGGCCAGTTCTACGAGGACAAGCCGATCCCGCGCCTGATCCTGTCCAACGTCCGGCCGCATGAGCTGGAGCTGCTGGAAGAGGCCTTCTCGATGAAGGCCCAATCTTCTCGGGAAAGAGGGGGCAAGGTCGAGATCGCCAATCCCCGGCGCGGCGACAAGCTCGGCCTCGTCGACCATGCCCTGACCAACGCGCGCGAGGCGCTGGGCCGCAAGATGGCCGAGGGCTCGGCCCAGAGCAAAATCCTCGACGAAGTCTGCGAGGCCTTCGGTCTGGATGCCCGCCCCGAGCGGATCGAGATCTACGACAACGCCCACATCCAGGGCACAAACGCCGTCGGCGGCATGGTCGTGGCCGGGCCCGAGGGTTTCCAGAAGTCGCAGTACCGCAAGTTCAACATCCGCGGCGAGGACCTCACCCCCGGCGACGACTACGGCATGATGCGCGAGGTCATGCGCCGCCGCTTCGGTCGTCTGGTCAAGGACGAGGATGCGGGCGAGGAAGTGGTCCGCCCCGATCTGCTGCTGATCGACGGCGGCGCCGGCCAGCTGGCCGAGGTGCTGGCCGTTCTGGCCGATCTGGGTCTGGACGACATCGTCGCCGTCGGCGTGGCCAAGGGTCCCGACCGGGATGCGGGCATGGAGCGGTTCTTCATGCCGGGCCGCCCGCCCTTCATGCTGCCGCTGAAATCGCCGGCCCTCTACTACATCCAGCGCCTGCGCGACGAGGCGCACCGCTTCGCCAACGGCGCCCACCGCACCCGCCGGTCGATGGACATCAAGAAGAACCCCCTCGACGAGATCGAGGGCGTCGGCCCGGGCCGCAAGAAGGCCCTGCTGCACGCCTTCGGCTCCGCCAAGGGCGTCGGCCGCGCCTCGGTGGCCGATCTGGTCAAGGTCGAGGGGATCAACCAGCCCATGGCCGAACGCATCCACGCCTTCTTCCATCCGGAGACCCGGCGCTAGGTCCGGGCCCGGCCCGCGGTCAGCGCATCTCCATCGCAGAGGTGGCCTGGCTCGTTTGAGTCAGAAGCCGGGCGACCGCTTGAGAAAAGGATGGTAGCCGCAAGGGCTTCTGCAGGCATTCGTCGGCGCCGAACAACATGGCGGTGCGGAGCAGGGGCCCAGGCTCCATGCGGCCGCCCGACGAGATGGCGAGAATCCGGATGCCGGGATTGAAGCGGCGGAGCTCAACGATGGTTTCCAGACCGTCCTTGTTCGGCATGAGCATATCAAGGACCACGAGATCAACCGCCATTGAGGCGACGATCTTCAGCGCTTCATCGCCGTCTGCCGCTTCGACGATGGCGTAGTCCTCACCGCGGAGAAGCTCGCCGGCGATCAGCCCGACAGTGGGGTCGTCGTCTACGATCAGGATGATGGCCATTACAAAACTCCAAATGAACTGTAGGCGGCGTCATGATTAGGAATTGATAAGCAAACTGACGAATTCACGCGGCTGCCTGCGCTTTTCCCGCCGGCAGATCGGCGAAGGCCCCCGGGCGGGCGTAGACATAGCCTTGGATGTAATGGACCCCGGCGGTGCGCAGGAACCGGGCCTGGTCTTCGGTCTCCACACCCTCGCAGACGATCTTCATTCCAAGCGCCCGGCCAACGCCGATGACGGCATGGATGATCGCGGCCGAGGCGGTGTCATCGGTGCAGCGGGTGACAAAGCTTCGATCAATCTTGAGCGTCGAGAAGCGCAACCTGCGAAGCGCATGCAGACTGGTGTAGCCCGATCCGAAGTCATCGAGCGCAACGTCGACCCCAAGGTCCGTGAGACGCGCCAGCGTAGGTTGGGCCAACTCGATGTCGAGGATAGCCGTCTCCGTCACCTCGATTTCCAGTCGCTCCAGAGGAAAGGCTGCAAGGCGGGCTGCCTTGGCGACCCGGTCAGCGAAGTCGGGCCGTTGGAACTCAGTCGCGGAAGCGTTGACGGAAATGCAGACATCCTCGCGGCTTGCGCCGTCCCGCATTGCCCGCGCCAGTACGAAATCGGTCAGGCTGGCGATGACGCCGGCGGCTTCCAGCTCGGGCACAAATTCATCGGGCCTTCGGGCCCCACGGGTGGGACAGTTCCAGCGAACTAGAGCTTCAGCCTTGTTCGCAAACGATCCGCTCCGCTCCATCATCGGTTGATAGACCAGGGCCAGATGTCCTGCCTCGACGGCCCTGGCGAGGTCTGCTGCGGCGTTGTCGGACGGAGTGACCGCCATCAGCGGAGCGGCGTTCGGGGTGATGGCCGCCGCAAGGGTCCGGTCCAGCAGCGATGACAGGCCTGCAAGGTCGATCCCCGAGGCGTCGCCGGCCCGGGCGGCGCTTTCGGCTCCTGAGGTCGCGCGGGCCACCGCCGCGGCGCCAAGGCTCAAGCTCATGGACTTCAAGGCGTGCGCGGCGCGCGCGGCGGCGTCCAGATCTCCGGCTGAAACGGCGTTCCTGAGGTCCTGCAGGCGCGCGGGCGCATTGGCGGCATAGAGGGCTTCAACCCTCGCGACGAAATCGGGTCGACCGTTGCGGGCCATTGACGCGAGCTCGTCCCTGATCACCGGATCGAACAGGTCGTCGTCCGCGCGGTCTCCCGGAGCCGGGACAGACGGGACCGGAGCGGACGCTTCCCGGGCGAATTGGCCGCAATGACTGTTCAGGGCCCGGGCGAGATCGCTCACGGTGAACGGCTTGTGGATGACCCCGTCCATGCCGGAGTCCCGCCAGGCGTTCGCGGCCGAGCCCACGACGTGGGCGGTAAGGGCGAGGATCGGCGTGCGCCCCCGGTCCCCCGCAGCTTCCTCGGAGCGGATAACGGCGGTCGCCTCGAAACCGTCCATCACGGGCATGGACCCGTCCATGAGCACGAGATCGAATGTTTCGACGCGAAGCCGTTCCACCGCTTCTGCGCCATCTCCCGCCAGGGACGGCGTGACGCCGAGCCGTTGCAGGGCTTCGGACGCCACCTCCCTGTTGACCTCGGAATCGTCGACCACCAGCACCCGCGCGCCGGTGAAGACCATGGAGGGGATGGCTCCGGCGACGTTCTCGTGGATCGCCAGCGGTTCACCGGCCCGAATCTGGGCGGCCAAGGCCATGACGTCACAGCGGCGGACAGGCTTGGACAGGAGGCAGGATCCCGGCGCGACCTCCATCTCGGTGGAACTCACCACCACGGTGGGTCCGCCCCTGCACGGGACGGAGGGTCCACAGAACAGGGCGGCCAGTCCGTCCGGCTGGTCGGTCACGCCCAGGCCGAACAGGTCCAGATAGCGCGCCAGCGCCCGGCCGGTCATCGGGCCGACGGCCTCGATGGCGACCGTGAGGCCCTCGACTCGCGCGTGCGGCCCCACGGCCTCGCCGGCGGCGGGGAGGCTTGCCTCGAAGGCGAAGGTCGATCCCTGGCCGACGATGCTGGAGAGCTTCCATTCGCCGCCCATGGCCTTCACCAGCCGGTCGCAGATGGTCAGGCCCAGACCGGTGCCGCCGTGTTTCCGGGTCGTGCTCTGATCTTCCTGCGAGAAGGCCTCGAACAGCCGCGGAAGCTTGTCTTCGGGAATGCCGGGGCCGGTGTCCGTGACGCCGAATACGTACAGGTCCGGCGCGTCGGGACTGGGCTCGATGCTGAGCAGCACGCCCCCCGTCTCCGTGAACTTGATCGCGTTGTTGGCCAGATTGCTGATCACCTGACGCAGACGGGTCGGGTCGGCGGTGACCGGAGGAATGCGCGGATCGACGAAGACCGCGAGATCGAGGCCCTTCTCCAGCGCGCGCTCGGCGAACAGGCTGGCCACGTCCTCGGCCACTTCGGCGAGGTCGACCTCGACGGCTTCCAGCTCCAGCTTGCCCGCCTCGACCTTGGAGAAGTCGAGGATGTCGTTGATGATCCCCAGCAGCGACTTGCCCGACTTGGCGATGACGTGGGCATAACGGCGCTGACGGGGCGGCAGGTCCGAGCCTGAGAGCAGTTCGCTGAGCGCCAGAATGCCGTTCATCGGCGTCCGGATCTCGTGGCTCATGACCGCGAGAAAGTCCGATTTGGCCGAGGTGGCGGCCTCCGCTGCGTCCTTGGCGATGGAGAGTTCGGCGGTTCGCGCGGACACCTGCTCCTCAAGCCCGGCGACGTGGGCCGCGATCCGCTCATCCCGGATGTTGATGCCGGTCATCATCGCCTGGAATCCGGACACCAGATCGCCGACCTCGCCGTCGGCGTTGATGTCGGGCAGTCGGGCATAGTCCCCGGACTCGCGGACGGCGTTGGTGAAGGCGGCGAGTTGGGTGATGGGCTGGCTGATGCGGCGGGCCATCCGGAACGCAATCAGGAGGCCGGCCAGCAGGGCGATTCCCGTGCCCGCCAGACTGATGAACACTGCGCCCAGAATGCGAGCCTTCAGGCCGGGGGTTTCACTGAGAAGCGTGATCTCTCCGACGCGGTCCCCTTCGCTCAGGATGGGCGCCGAAACCTGCAGCGTGCCGCTGTTCAGAACCGACCAAAGGGAGGCGTCGTCGTCGTCGGCGAGATGGGCGTCGGAGTTGAGGCGCACGCCCCCGCCGGTTTCCGCCAACAGGCGCCCGTCCGCGCCCGCTATCCGTGCATAGGTGACGCCCGGCATCTGGCTGATGGACCGGATCGCCACGAACACGCCGGTCGTATCCCCTCGCCGCACAGAATCCGCCGCCTGGGACCCGATCACCCGCGCCGTCTGGGTCAGGCGGTCTGTCTCAAGGGCTGACTGGCGACGGGCATCGATCCATCCGGAAAGCGTTGCAGTAACGATGCAGGTGGTCACCAGAGAGGCGAAGACCAGGCCCACCAGCTTTCGCCGGATGGATGAGCCGGAAAACAGTGTCGAACGAGCCAATGCTCTGCACCTCTTGTCGTGTTATGACAGTGATACAGTCGCTTAATGACTTATGCCTTAAAGATGCATCTATCGGGGACCGCGGCAGGCCGTTTTGGCCTCAAGGGGGAATCCAGTGAGCGGTTTTTTTTACGTCCTGGACGAGACCGCGCGGATTCTGTTCGTGGACGACGATCCGATTTTGCGCGAGTTCGCCCAGGTCAATCTGGCCTCGCCCAAGGCCGCGGTCGATGTGGCGGCGGACGGCGCCGAAGCTCTGCGCAGCCTGGCTCACTGCCATTACGACATCGTCCTGCTTGATCTCGAAATGCCGGTGTTGAACGGTTTCGATACACTCGCCCGAATTCGCGCCGATCCGCGCACCCGGGACCTGGCTGTCATTGTCCAGACGGGACGCGAGGATGTCGAAGCGATCGACAAGGCCTTCCGGCTCGGCGCGACCTCATTCGTCACCAAGCCGCTGAACTGGCGTTTGCTGACATACCAGATCCTCTACGTCCTGAGAGCATCGCGGGCCGAACGCAATCTGCATTCGGCTGTGGCGACCGGCGCGTGCCAGGCCGCATGAAAGCCGCCGACGGCATTCTTCGCGCCCTGGGCGCATGGTTGGCCCGGTTCCGCTCGGACGTCGGAGGCAACATCGCGCTTGTCACCGCCCTCGCCGGGCCCGCGGTAATTCTGCTCGGCGTGGGGGCGATCGACCTGCTGGCGGTGAGTTCCGCGCATGGAAGGCTCCAGAGCATCGCCGACGCCGGCGCGCTGGCGGGCGCCCCCCATCTCGCCCTGGCGACCGACGGGGCCGGCGCAAAGGAGCGGGCGGCGTCCTTCGTCGCCGGCGAAATCAGCCAGTGGGAGGGCGCACCCGCCTACACGGGGACGTATGAGGTCGTCGAACAGGGCGGCCAACGCGCCATTCGGGTCGTGCTGCGGGGCCACCGGCCGTCGTTCTTCGCGAATATGCTACCGCCGGGCGGCTGGAATTTCGTCGGCGACGCCACCGCCACCTCGGTCGGACTCGTCCCGCTCTGCGTCCTGATCACCGGGAATGACCGGGTCCGGATGCTGCACGTCAGGAATTTGAGCCGACTGGCCGCGCCCGCCTGCATGGTCCACTCCAACCACGACATCATGGTCGAGGGCGGGTCGATCACGGGGGCGGCGGTCCAGGCCGTCACCTCGGCCCGCGGGTCGATCTCTCCGTCTCCCGGCACGGGCGCGGCCCCGATCGACGATCCGTTCGCCAATCTCGACCTCGACCACGAACGGAGGCTGGACTGTCCGGTTGGCCGCGTGCTGGAGCCCCTCAGGCTGGCCGCGGGCAGCCGGCGCATTCCGGCCGGCGTGCATTGCGGCGGTCTGGACATTTCCGGATCAGCCACGGTCGTCCTCGAGCCCGGCGAGCACTGGTTCCTCGGCGGCCACCTGACCGTCAGGCAGAACGCCCGGCTGGAAGGCGACGACGTCGTCCTGTTCTTCGACACGGCGTCGAGATTCGCGTTCACGGAGAGCGCCCTCGTGAGGCTGTCGGGTCGCACCACCGGGGCCTACGCCGGCATCGTCATGGGGGCGACGCGTGACAACAGGCAGGACTTCGTCATTTCCAGCGACAATGTCGAGAGCCTGCTGGGCGTCGTCTACGTCCCCGCCGCCCGGATGATCGTCGAGGGTCGGGCCGATGTAGCGCGGGACAGCGCCTGGACCGTGATCGTGGCGCACGCCCTGCTGATGAGAGGCTCGCCGTCCCTCTACATCAACGCCGATTACAACGCGTCGAGAGTGCCGGTGCCGGCCGGCGTGGGCCCAAGGACCGGCGGCAGCCGGCTTGTCGAATGAGGGAGGTGGATCATGGCCATGGAAGCTGAACTGCTGGCGGACCGCGATGACACGCCGGCACCGAAAGAACGTCGGGCGCGGGCCGAACGGCGGGGTCGGGATCGCCGTCGGGACGGCAGCCGCATAAATCCGGACGCCCCGCGGCGGTCGTTGCTGAAACCCCTCGGCGCCTTCGGGGTGGCTTTCAGCGCGGCGACTTTCATTCTTACCCTGATCGCAGGGGAGGCGGCAGGGGCGCGGGCGACGATGGGCATCATCGCCTTCGAGGCCGCCATCCTCCTCACGTCCATCATCCTGCTCGCCATGGGCGCCATCGAATCGCGGCTGATCGAGATTCGCCTGGAGCTGATGATGTTGAACGGCGGCACGCGGGGGGCGGATCGCCGCGGCCCCGATCGCCGGGACGAGTAGGGCCGGGACTCCTGACCGCCACGCGACCATGGCTTCGAGGGCTATGGCTTGCGCCGCGTCGCTCCCCTCTCCCCCCACGAGAGCGGATTGTCTATATCGATGCCATGACCGACGAATCCCGCGACGCCCTGCTCTCCGGCTATCGCCGCTTCCGCGAGGGCCATTGGCCCGAGGCCAGGGCCCAGTATGAGGCGCTGGCCACCGACGGCCAGAAGCCCCACACGCTGGTCGTCGCCTGTTCCGACAGCCGCGCTGATCCGGCCCTGATCTTCGACACCGCGCCGGGCCAGCTGTTCGTGGTCCGCAACGTCGCCAATCTGGTCCCGCCCTATGAGCCCGACGGCCATCTGCACGGCGTCTCGGCGGCGCTCGAGTTCGGAGTCAAGGTGCTGAACGTCTCGCGCATCATGGTCATGGGCCACGCCCACTGCGGCGGGGTCAACGCCATGCTCCACGGCGCCCCCGCCGACTGTCAGGACTTCGTCGCCCCCTGGGTGCAGCTGGGCGCGCCGGTCGTGCGCCGCATCGCCGAGGCCTGCGCGCCCGGGGAGGTCGAGCAGCTGGCCGAGGAGGCGGTGGTCCGCCTGTCGCTGCAGAACCTGCGCACCTTCCCCTGGATCGCCGAGCGGGAGGCCGCCGGGACGCTGGCGCTCAGCGGCGTCCATTTCGGCATCGCCGACGGCGTCCTGCGCTCGCTGCGCGACGGCGCGTTCGTCTCTCTGGCCGAGTAGCGCCAGGCAACCGTCTCGCTTCAGGGAGCGAAGCGTGGCAGATCGCGTTTGAGGTATCGGAGCGCCCCATGACCCCCAATCCCCACGCCAACCCCATCCCCAACATCCTGACCGGCCTGCGGCTGGTCGCCGGGGTGATCATGTTCCTGATCCTGGCGGGGGCGGCGCCGCAGGGCATTCCCTTCATGTCCAACTATCTGAGTCCGGACGACCAGTTCCGCTTCGGGCGGACGGCCTTCGTCATCTTCATGGTCGCGGCCTCGACCGACTGGGTCGACGGCTTCCTCGCCCGGCGCTGGCACGCCACGACCCGCTGGGGCGCCATCCTTGATCCGATCGCCGACAAGGTGCTGATCACCGGCGCCATTCTCGGCGTCCTGGCGTGGGGCGCCCTGCCGCAGATCGCCATCCCCTGCGGCCTGATCCTGTTCCGCGAGTTCGCCGTCTCGGCCCTGCGCGAAACCGTCGCCGGCAAGGTCAAACTGCCGGTCACCCTGCTGGCCAAATGGAAGACCGTTCTGCAGATGGTCGCGCTGGGCGCCCTGCAGCTGGTGCTGCTGTGGGACGGCTTCGGCCTGCCGCTGGAATGGCAGCCCCATTTCCAGACCTTCGCCTACGTCCTGATCTGGGCCGCCGCCATCGTCACCCTGTGGACCGGCTGGCAGTATTTCGCCAAGGCCCAGCAGAAGATGAGCCAGATCTAGGAGCGGGCCGGGGGCCTAACGGACCCCCAGCTCCGCCACCAGCCCGTCCATCCCGTACACATCGCGCAGCGCCGTGGTCACCGCGCCGGTGGTCACGATCACCGAGCGGTTGACCCGAACGTCATAGCCATAGGCGTTACGCTGGGTCAGGACGGTGGAGTCGAAATTGGCTCCCAGAATTTCACCGGCCGCATTGACCACCGGCGAGCCCGACGAGCCGCCGATGGTGTCCGATGACACCGCCATGTTCAGCACGGTGTCGCCGTCGATCTGCTCGCGCGCGGCCAGCAGCTTCGGCGCGACATCGAACGGCGCCGAACCGGTCGCCCGGTCCCACAGGCCGTCGAAAGTCGTGAACGGGCCCCAGCGCTGGCCCGGAACGTCCGTGCCCTCGATCCAGCCATAGGTCAGCCGCAGGGTGCCGGTCGCATCCGGATAGACGGCGTCGCCATAGGCGGCGAAGCGGGCGGAGGCGAGCCGCTCCGAGGCGCGGTCGGTCGGCGCCTGAACCCGCGCCTCCCAGTCCGAGCGGATGGCGCGGCTGTCATCCTGCAGGGCCAGAGCGAACAGGATCATCGGATCGTCGGAGGCGCGGATGGCGTCCATGCCGCCTTCCCACAGGGCGCGGCGCACGGCCGGGTCGCCCAGCGTCGTGCCGCCGGTCAGGCGCGCCGACAGGGCCTCGGGCGATTCCCGGCCCAGCAGGCCGCGCACGCGCGGATCATCGACCGTCAGCCATTCGCGGGTCTTGGACAGCCACCATTCCATCCGGACCTGATCCAGCGTCGGATAGACCGGCCGCTCGGCAAACAGGCCCGACTGGACGGCGGCCAGCCGGCTGTCAGCGAACTCGGGCAGGCGCTCGGCCGAGGGTTTGGCCCGCTCCTGCGCCCCGCGCACCAGCGTCCGGGCCCAGCTGAACAGCTGCGATCCGCCGCCGGCCTGGCCTTCCAGCATGGCATAGGCCGGATAGAGTTCGCGCTGGATCGGCTGCACCGCCGCCAGATCGGCCCAGGGATCGCCGACCCGCGCGGTCAGGGCGGCGTCCCCCGCCACGCGCCGGCGGAAGTCCGCCTCGCCCTCGGCGCGCGTCGCCATGAAGGCCGGGTCGATAAGCGCCCGCATCCGGCCGAGGCCGCGCTTGTAGGTGTTTTCCAGACCGACGATCGGGTCCATGGCGATGAAGGCGTTCTCCTCGCTCTCCTCCGAGAACCGGATCAGCCGTCCGCGCAGTTCCGAGGCCAGCAGCTGGTCCATCGGCAGGACCACATCGCGGATCGTGAACAGCTGGTCCTGGGTCAGCAGCCTCTGGGTCGCTCCGGGGCTGCCCGAGACGAACACCGGCGTGCCCTCGACCGGCCGGGAGGCGTTCCAGACGAAATGGGTCGGCGTCGCCGCGGGGGCGTCGTTCTCGTACAGGCGGATGAAGGCCGCATCGATAGCGAAACGCGGGAAGCTGAAATTGTCCAGATCGCCGCCGAAGGTCGCCGCCCGGTCCTCGGGCGCGAAGGCCAGCCGGACGTCGGAGTATTTCTTGTAGGTGTAGAGCTTGAACTGGCCGCCCCGGTACAGGCTCACGACCTGACAGCGTTTACCGGCGTCGCCGCCGCAGGCTTCCTGCTCGATCCGGCCCGCCTCGGCGTCCCGCGCCCGGGTGAAGGCCTGGCCCTCAAGCCCCGCGCCCGCCGCGTGCATCCGCTCGGTCACATCATCGATGCCGGTCAGGATTTCCGCCGTGCCGCCGGGGCATTTGCGCTCTTCCTCGCGGGTGCGCGGGGTGAAGCCGGTCTCGGCGTAGTTGACGG
Source organism: Brevundimonas sp. (assembly GCF_051860745.1). GTDB lineage: Bacteria > Pseudomonadota > Alphaproteobacteria > Caulobacterales > Caulobacteraceae > Brevundimonas. The sequence goes on along the minus strand of NZ_JBHYDN010000004.1, from coordinate 100,931 downwards.
CCTGGGTCGACAGATTGGCCACGCAGGTGGCGACGCAGTGGTTGTTGGTCATCACCAGCCCCTCGGCCGAGACGATGCCCGCCGAACAGCCGCCGAACTTGACCGAACTCAACCGCACCCGGTCCAGCCAGGCCTGGTCGATATTCGTCCCCAGCGTGGCGTTGGCGCGGGCGATAGGGAAGTTGTCGAACGTCCACATGCCTTCTTCGGCGCGGACGGCGGAGCCGGCGGCGAGGGTCAGCAGGGCGGCGGCGAGGGCAGGGGTGAGGCGCATATCTTGTCTCCTCCCCATCGCCCGCGATGGGGAGGGGGACCACGAAGTGGTGGAGGGGTCGACGCCGTGCGCGGACCCCTCCGGTTGGTTCAGGATTTCACGCTAGCCCACGACGCGCGGATGGGGAACCAGCCCCTCCACCGCCGTGCCGGCGGTCCCCCTCCCCATTGGCTTCGCCAACAGGGAGGAGACAGGTTACCGAACCCCCAGCTCTTCCAGCAGGTGCGGGCTTGGATAGATGTTGCGGAACGCTTCCGTGATCGCCGCCGTCGACACCGACACCGTCCGGTTCAGCGCGCCGTCATAGCCATAGGCGCCGCCCAGCGAGTGGATGTTGCCGTCGAAGGCCGCGCCGATGACCTCGCCGGCGGCGTTGATCACGGGCGAACCCGAGTTGCCGCCGATGATGTCGTTGGTCGAGGTGAAGTCATAGACCGTGTCCTTGTTCACCCGGCTCTCATTGTCGATGAAGGCCTGGGCCGCGTTGAACGGCTCGGCTCCGGTGGCCCGCTCGTACAGACCGCCCATATAGGTGAAGGCCGGCACGGTGACGCCGCGATAGGTCCAGCCCTCGACCCGGCCGTATGACAGGCGGAGCGAGAACGTCGCGTCCGGATACTGGTTGACGCCATAGACCGCGAACCGGGCCTGGGCGACCTTTTCGGCCGCGCGGGCGGTCGGGGCGTTGACCTCGGCGGCCCAGCGCGCGCCGATCGCCGAGGCGGCGGCGTCGTTGGCGATGATGAAGGCCAGCAGCGGATCGGCCGCGGCCAGCTGCTCGGTCGTCATCGCGGCGGCCTGGGCGCGGAAGGCGGCGTCGGCCATCCGGGTGCCCGAGATCAGCCGGTCGGCGAGAGCCTCGGGGCTCTCACGGCCCAGCATCGCCTTCACTTCGGGATTGTCGACCGTCAGATATTCCCGGGTCTTGGACAGCCAGTAGCGAAGGCGGATCTCTTCCATGTCGACGGCGATCGGCGTCTCGGCGCCCACGGCCGCGACCAGCCGCGCGCGCTGCGCCTCGGTCATCGTCGTGTTCTTGGACGCCCGAACGATGGCGCGGGCCATCTGGTACAGGGTCGAACCGCCGCCGGCGGCCTGTTCGAGCTGACGGACCGGCAGATACAGCTCGCGGGCCGTGGCCTGGACGCGCTCGAGGTCGCCCCAGGGATCGCCGATCTGCTGCACCAGCGACGGATCAGCGGTCACGCGGGCGCGCAGCTCCGTCTCGGCGTCGCGACGGGCGCCGAGGAACTCGGGGTCCAGCAGCGCCTGATGCTGCCCGTACTGGGCCTTGAAGCTGTTCTCCAGGCCGAAGACCGGATCGAACGAAACGCGCTTGGCCTCGTCGCTGGTCAGCGAATACTCCAGCAGGCGGCCACGAAGCTCCGAGTTCTGGATCAGGGTCAGCGGCAGTTGCTGGTCGCGCAGCCGCTCCAGCTGGCTCATCGTCAGCAGACGCGAGGTCGAGCCGGGATTGCCGGCCACGAAGACCGGATCGCCCTCGGCCGGGGCGTTCGGGTTCCAGCGCAGGAAGCCCGGGCTCTCGACCGGACGGCCGTCCTCATAGGCGCGCAGGAATCCGGCATCGAGGGCGTAGCGCGGGAAGTTGAAATTGTCGGGGTCGCCGCCGAAGAAGGCCGCCTGGTTCTCGGGCGCGAAAACCAGCCGGACGTCTTCATACCGGCGGAATTTGTACAGGGCGAACCGGCCGCCGCGGTAGAAGCTGATGACCTGGCAGTTGAATTTCGGATCGGCGGCGCAGGCCTCGGTCTGAATCGCATTGGTCTCGGCCGTGCGCGCGGCGTTGAAGGCCGCGCCCTCAAGGCCGGCGCCGGCGCCCAGCACCCGGTCGGTCACATCGACGATGTCGACCAGCACTTCGGCGGTCTGGCCGGGGCAGCGACGCTCCTCCTCGCGGTTTGCGGTCAGGAAGCCGTTCTTCACATAGTCCTGCTCGGGCGAGGACAGTTCCTGCACACAGCCGACGACGCAGTGCCAGTTGGTCAGGATCAGACCTTCGTCGGACACGAACGAGGCCGAACAGCCCTGGATGCGGACGGCGGCGTTGCGGACCCGGTCCAGCCACGCCTGATCGATCCGGGTGCCGTATTTGTCGTTCACCGTCTGGATCGGGAAATTGTCGAACGTCCACATGCCTTCGTCGGCGCGGGCGGTGGAAGGCGCGGCCATGATGGCCAGCGCGCCGGCCCAAAGCGCCGACGTGGCGGCGATCGAGGCGGTCGCCGACACGGCGGCGCGGAGCGAACGAAGCAGCATTCTGCGAAATCTCCCAAGGTGTCGGCGGATGTCGCCGATCGTTGCCATCTGCATAGACACGATGAACGGTTTGCGTCCATCGCCACGCGGTCGGCTTACAAATCCGTAACGGTGATCGCCTTACCCCGATTTAACTTGGCCCCGCTCCCTTGCATCGTCAGATAGCGGTCAACGTCAGGGGTCTTTCCGTTTCCATGTCGCTTGCACTTTCAACCCTCCTCTATGAGTGGCGGCGCTACATGGCCGCCGTTATGGCGCTTGCCCTGTCGGGCCTGCTGGTGCTCGCCATGACCGGGGTCTTCATCGGCATCGGCAAAGGTTTCACCGCCACCATCGAGCGTTCCAGCGCCGACATCATCATCATGCAGCCCGGCGCCACCAGCCTGATGGGCGGGCCCTCGGGCGTACCGCGCCGCTTCATCCCGATGGCCTACCGCAATCCGCAGGTGATCGAGGTCCAGCCGCTGGACGGGGCCGGCGGCTCCTTCCAGTCGGTCAAGAACGTCGACCCGACCATGTCCCAGGCCGAACGCGCGCGGCAGGGCGCTCCGAAGCAGGAGTTCGTGCAGGCCAGCATCATCGACACCACCCCGGGCGCGGTCACCATTCCGACGGACTATTCCGAGGAGCTGGTCGACGCCCTGCGCCAGCCCTACACCGTCGCCATCGACGAGACCGCCGTGACCAAGCTGGGCGTCAAGCTTGGCGACAAGGCCTTGTACAACGGCCAGACGGTGACCGTGGTGGGCATCACCCGCGGCTACCCCAACATGATGTCGTCCACGATCGTCATGTCGCGCGATACGTTGCGGATGCTCGGCCAGGCCGACACCGGCCCGCGCGTCGGCCCCCTGATGATCAAGCTGCGCGATCCGGCCCAGGCCGAGCGCGTCGCGGCCCAGCTGAACACCCTCGGCGACGGTCAATGGAAGGCCTGGACGCGTCAGGAGCTGGCTGACGCCAACGCCGGCGCCATGTTCGAGGAGGGCATTCTCGTCATTATCATCGGCGGCTGCGTGGTGCTGGGCACCATCATAGGCGTGGCCATCACCTGGCAGACCCTCCGCGGGGCGATCATGGCCAATATCAAGGAGTTCGCCTCGCTGCGGGCCCTCGGCGTCGGCATGGGATCGCTGAACCGCATCGTCATGGAGCTCAGCTTCTGGGTCGGCCTCGTCGGCGTCGCCGCCGCCATCGGCCTGACCATGCTGGTGCAGATGCTGGCCATGGCCAACGCTGTCATCATCGCCCTGCCGCCCGTCCTGCTGATCATCGTCGGCGGCGGCCTCGTCGTCATCGCCATGCTGTCGGGTCTGCTGTCCCTCGGCATCCTCAAGAACAGCCAGCCTGCGGACCTGTTGCGATGAGCAAGACCAGGACTCACGGCAAACACGGCGACTTCGCCATCGAGGCCAAGGGCCTGGTGAAGCGCTTCAAGTCCGGCAAATCCTTCATCGAGGTGCTGAAGGGCGTGGATTTCGATGCCCGCCACGGCGACCTGACCATGGTCATGGGTCCGTCGGGTTCGGGCAAGTCGACCCTGATCGCCGCCCTGTCCGGCCTGCTGCGGCCGGAAGAGGGCCGGGTCGACACGCTGGACGTCGACGACCTCTGGAAACTGTCCGCCGGAAAGATCGACCGCTTCCGTCTCGACAACTGCGGTTTCATTTTCCAGGGCTTCAACCTCTTCCCCGCCCTGACCGCCCTGCAACAGGTCGAGGTGGTGCTGAAGTTCCAGGGCCTGTCCAAGGGAGACGCCCGGCGCCAGGCGAAGGCGACCCTCGAGGAGGTCGGCCTCGGCCCGCGCCTGCATCAGCGGCCCTCGGCCCTTTCGGGCGGCGAGAAGCAGCGCGTCGCCATCGCCCGCTGCCTGGCCAAGAACCCGCAGATCCTGTTCGCCGATGAGCCGACCTCGGCCCTCGACGGCGAGAACGGCCAGATCGTCATCCGCCTGCTGCGCCGCGCCGCCACCGAACACGGCGCCGCGGTCATCTGCGTGACGCACGATCCTCGCCTCGAGGAATGGGCCGACCGCGTCATCAAGATCGAAGACGGCGTGATCATTGACGATCAACGCCGAACCCCCAATCCCGACGCCACGCTGGCGTCGCACTGAACCGCCTTAGGACCTACGCCATGCCCGCCTTCTTGAAGAACAAATGGCTCTGGATCGGCCTCGTGCTGATCGTCATCATCGCCGTCGGCTTCATGTTCATGCAGAACGGCGCCAAGGCGAAGAAGGCCGAGGAGGAGAAGGCCGCGGCCACCCGGGTCGAGAGCCCCTATGCGGCCATCGCCAACGGCAAGGTCGATGTCGAGGGCGGCATCATCCAGATCGCGGCCCGTCGCGGCGGCGTCGTCCGCGAGGTGCTGGTGCAGGAAGGCGACCGCGTTGTCGCCGGCCAGATCCTCGCCCGTCAGGAAGACGACGAACCGCGCCTGGCCCTGCAGAGCGCCAACGCCGACGTCGCCCAGGCCGAAAGCCAGCTGCGCCTGATCCAGGTCGATATCCGCACCGCCCAGCGCGAGCACGACCGCCTCGCCCGGCTGGTCGATTCCAACTTCGTCGCCGCCTCGCGCATGGATCAGGCCCGCGACGCCATCGCCCAGGCCCAGGCCCGGCTCAACTCGCAGCAGGCGGCCGTCCAGACCGCTCGCGCCCGCCGCGACCAGGCCGCCTACAATGTCGAGCTGACGGTGATCCGCGCGCCCCAGTCGGGCCGGATCGTGCGCCGTTACGCCAACCCCGGCGCCGGCGCCTCGACCCTGAACGTGTCCAACATGTTCGACCTCGAGCCCGACGCCCCGCGCATCGCCCGCGCGGAGATCGTCGAGAGCGACATCCCCAACATCACTCCGGGCCAGGCCGTGGAGATCACGCCCGAGGGCGATCCGTCCAAGGTCTATGTCGGCGCCGTCCTGCGCCGCGCGGCGGTCTTCGGCGCCCGCAAACTGGCTTCCGACGATCCGTCGCAACGCTCGGACGAACGGGTCATCGAGGTCGTCGTCACCGCCGGCGACGCCCCCCTGCTGATCGGTCAGCGGGTGCTGGTGAAATTCATGAAGCCCGGCGAGACCGCCGGCGCCCCGCGTGCGGCCTCGACCGGCGTCCCCGCCGGCCGCGCCATGCGTGAGCCCGCGCAGGCGGGCTAAGGACCCGGGTCAGATCAGGCGGCGGTTCGAGCCGTCGCCTGCGCCTGTTCGCCCAGCCAGCGGATTACGGTCCGCACCGCCCGCCCGGTTTCCCCGCCGCTCCGGATCGCGGCCAGCGCCCCGCCATCGGCGGCGAAACCGAAAGGCGCGACCAGCCGTCCCGCGGCGATGTCTTCGGCCACGATTATCCACGGCAGCACTGCGGCCCCCAGTCCCGCCGACGCCGCGTCCAGCACGAAATGCAGATGGGTCAGGATGCGGGTCGGCCCGCGAGGCTCGGCCTGGCCCGTCAACCTCGACCATTCCGCCCAGCCGCCCATTCGGGTGCGCGCCACCAGACGCGGGGCCGTGGAAAGATCGACGGCCGCCAGCGCTGGCGTGCAGACCAGTCCGATCCGGTTTTCCGCCAGCCGCTCCACCCCCGCGTCGTTCAACGCGGAACCGTCCAGATAGCGGACCATCAAATCGGCGCCACGCTGTCGGGTCGCCGTGGGCGCCAGGTCCGTAAGGTGCAGTACGATGCCCGGACAGTCCCGCTCGAAGGCGCCCAGCCGTGGGATCAGCCATTTGACCGCCAGACTCTGGTGGATCGCCAGATGAACCTCGGCGGCGTCGCGCGCCGCGCGCACTGCTTCTGTCAGGGTGTCGAAGCCGGACCCCAGTCCCGCCCTCAACGCCTCGCCCCGGACGGTCAGGCGCAATTGGTGTTTCGGCCCCTCGAACAGCCGAACCCCCAACGCTGACTCCAGCGCCTTCACCTGCCGGCTGATCGCGCTGTGGGTGACATTCAGTTCCGCCGCCGCTCGCGTCGCGGAGCCGGTTCGCCCCATCGCCTCGAACGCCCGCAACGCATTCAGCGAGGGCAGGGCCGTCCGGGGTGTGAGGTTTTCGAACATGCGAAGCTCGATATGTCGCTTTCGGGCCGGGCGCAATCCGGCGATTCCGGCCCATGTCCCTGCGCGCCCGTTTGATCGTTCCCGTTCTCGGCCTGGGGCAGGTCGTGGCCTTCGCCTCCAGCTACTACCTGCTGGGCGTCCTCGCCGATCCTATGGCGCAGACGCTGCGGATTGAGCCATCCGTCCTTTTTACCGCCCTGTCCGCCGCCTTCCTGATCTCGGCGGTGCTCTCGCCGTCGGCGGGGCGATGGATCGAACGCAGCGGCGGGCGTCGCGTGCAGGCGTGGGCGCACCTCGCCTTCGCCGCCGCCCTGCTGACGATGGCCCTGTCGCCCTCAGCCGTCGTTCTGGTCGCGGGCGTCGCCGCCCTGGGGATCGGGATGGCCATCGGCCTCTACGGCACCGCCTTCGCCGTCCTGGTCGAGTTGCACGGCGCGGGGGCCCGTCGCTCGATCACCGCAGTCTCGCTGATCGGCGCGCTGGGCGGCGGTCTCGGCTGGCCTGTCAGCCGCCTGATCGTCGAGGCCTGGGACTGGCGCGTCGCCTGCGCCGCCTGGGCGCTGGCCCATCTGGCGCTGTGCCTTCCGCTCACCCTGACGGTCCTGCCGCGGCCGCACGCCGCGACGACGGCAAAAGCCGCACTGGAGCCGATCCGGTGGGACCGGCGCATGGTGCAGATCGCCGCCGTCTTCGCGGGGGGATGGATGGTCTCCACCGCCATGGGCGCGCACCTGCCTCGTCTGCTGGGCCAGCTTGGTCTCGGCCCCGAACAGGCCGCCTGGGCCGCGGGACTGATGGCGGCCAGCGCTATCGCCGCGCGTTTGTTCGACCTGGTGGTCCTGCACCGGTCGCATCCGGTGGCGACCTTGCGGCTGGCCTGTCTGTTCCATCCGCTGGGAGCGGGGCTGGCGGCGTGGGGCGGCGCGCGTCTGGCCCCGCTGCTCGCCGTGGGGCAAGGCGCGGGCAACGGTCTGCTGTCCGTGGCCGCCGGCGTTCTGCCGCTGCACGTCTTCGGGCCCGAACGATACGCGGCCCGGCAGGCGCTGTTGCTGACGCCGGCGCGCTATCTCCAGGCGCTGGCCCCCGCCGCCTACGCCATCGCCCTGGACGCCTCGCCTGGCGTGGCCCTGGCCGCTTCCAGCCTTGTGTGCCTCGCCATGTGCGCCCTGACGTTCGGACTGCGCCCTAGCGGCCGGTGAACGCCGCCCCCCGCTTCTCCAGCGTCGCCGTCACCCCTTCCAGATGGTCGTCGCTGAGGTGCGCCAGCGCCTGCATCGAGGCGGTCATCTCAAGGATCTGGTCGAAGGTCGCGTCGCGGCCCTGACGCAGCAGGGCCTTGGTCATGCGCAGGGCCTGGGGCGCCTGGGCTGCGACCTCTCCGGCGATCGCCATGGCCTCGTCCATCAGCCGCTCCGGCGCGACCACCCGGCTGACCAGCCCCCATTCCATCGCCGTCCGGGCGTCCAGCACCCGCGCGGTGAACAGCATCTCGGCGGCCCGGGCATAGCCGATATTGCGCGGCATCAGCCAGGCCCCGCCGTCGCCGGGCAAAATGCCCAGCTTCAGGAACGGCACGCCGAACGTCGCCGTCTCCGAGGCGATGCGGATGTCCGCCAGCCCGGCGATGTCGCAGCCCAACCCCATGGCCGGGCCGTTCACCGCCGCGATCAGCGGAACCTCCAGCCCGTAGAGCGAGCGCACGATGCGGTGCACCACACGGCGATAGCGTTCGCGGATCTCGGCCCCCGAGCCGGCGAACATGTCGCGCCGGTCCTTCATCGCCTTCAGGTCGCCGCCCGCCGAAAACGCCCGCCCGGCTCCGGTCAGGACCACGCAGCGCACGCCCTGGTCGGCGTTCACCGCCTCGCAGGCCGCCGCAAAGGCTTCGCCGTCCTCCAGATCGGGCAGGGCGTTCAGCCGGTCGGGCCGGTCCAGGGTCCAGAGTTCGATATGGTCGCGGCGGTCTCGGCGGATCAGGGTCATGCGACCGATGTGCCGCAGGCGCGCGCCCGCCGCAATATCAGGTCCGCGACGGCTTGCCCGACAGCGACCACCAGGCCCGCATGCCGCCAGCGTCCGAGGCGTCCTCGGGCGGCGGTTCGATCGCCGCCTCGGCCGCGGCCAGGCTGGCGAAACTGCGCACCACCGTGGCGCACGGCGGCACGACCCAGTCCTCGTCGATGAAACAGGCGGGTTCTGCAGCGGGCGTCTCGTCGCGCGCCACAGGCGGGGCGGTTGTCGGTCGCGCCGCCGCGGCCAGCGAAAAGTTCACGCCGCGGTCCTCGGACCAGCCGGTGCGCCAAGGCCGCATGAGCGTCGTGGCGACGAGCGTCGCCTTCAGCCTGAACATGGTCCCCACCCCTCGAGCAATTACTCTGACACAGGTTGAGCGACCGCGCGAATGACGAACCCTGACGGGTGAATTGCAAAGCCCCGGACCTTGCGGACCGGGGCTGGGTCATCTGCGTAGCTGCGTGCCGTCTAGTCGCGCTTGCGAAGCTTGATGGGCACGAAGTTCGACGGGTGGCTGACCACGCGGTCGCCGGCCCCATAGCCGTTCTTCGTATTCACCAACATCCCGCCCCACAGGGCGAAGGACATCATGGCGTGCTGCAGATTGCGGTCTCTGTCTTTCATCTGGCGTCTCCTTTCGAGTGAATGATGAAAAGAGACACGTCGTGCTTTTCGGGAATCTCACCGTCATAGTCGTTTCGCGTCAGGGTCCGTCTAATGCCGTGATGCGAAAATTGCAATCAGTTTTACTCCGCTACCGGACCATATTTCGCATTCATGTCATCAACCGTCGCCCAAAAAACACATAACCCACAGGGCCCGCCCCGCAGCATCGCCACGCCCTGCGTCAAGGTCTGCGTCGTGGACGGCGCTACCAGCCTCTGCCTCGGCTGCTGGCGCACCCTGTCCGAGATCGGCGGCTGGAGCGGATTCACCGACGCGGAACGGGCGGCGATCATGGCGGAACTACCGGGCAGAGCAGGGGCTGGGGACTAGGTTCTAGGTTCTAGGTTCTAGGTTCTAGGGTTTCGGAATTAGAGGCGGGCCAGCCTCCCTAGCCCCTAGAACCTGGTCCCTAGAACCTCCCCTTAACCCCCCGCAAACCATCCCCCTTCACCGCATCCCAACCGCCGTGTGCGACAAGGGAGGGGCCGCACATGCGGCGCGTTCACGGCGAGCTTCGTATGCGTTTCGACCTTTCCTCTCTCGGAGTCATGGCCCTGGCCGTGGCGTCCGCCCTGACCACCGCCTGGTGGCTGAATCACGCCGACGCGCGGGGGGAGGCGCATGCCGCCACGCCCGCACCCATCCACGCCCCCGCTCATGCCCCGGCTTTGGGCGCGCCCGCTCAGGTGCTCAAGGCCGCCGACGGCCACTACTGGACCGACGCCCTGATTGACGGCAAGGCGGTGCGCGTCATGGTCGACACCGGCGCCAGTGTCGTGGTCCTGACCCCCGCTGACGCCGTCCGTCTGGGCCTGCGGCTCGAGGCCGTCGACTTCTCCGCCACCGTCATCACCGCCTCAGGCCCCGTCCGCGCCGCCCCGGTCGCCTTGGGCGCCGTCGCCGTCGCCGGCGCCCGCGTCGAACGGGTCGAGGCCCTGGTCGTCGAACGCGGCCTGCCGCACAGCCTGCTCGGCATGAGCTACCTCGGCCGCCTGTCGTCGTTCAGCGCAACGCCGGTGGGGCTGACGCTGCGGCCGTAGAGGAGGGACGAGGGGCGAGGGGCGAGGGTCGGAAAAAAGCGACCCGATCTTCCTCATCCCTCATCCCTCATCCCTCGACCCTCACCCCTCGCCCCTACAAAGCCTTCACCACCACCGCCCCGGCCGTCAGCAGCAGCCACACGGCGAACGCTCGTCTCAGCACGGCCCGGTCCAACGAATGCGCCAGCTTCGCTCCCCACGGCGCCACCGCCGTGGTCAGCACCGCCATCACCACCGCCCCGGGCACGTTCACATAGCCCAGCGACAGCGGCGGCCGCCCGCCCGCGTCCCAGCCGAACACGATGAACCCCAGCGTCGCCGCCGCCCCAATGGCCAGGCCGAAGCCCGAGGCCGTCGCCACCGCCTGATGGATCGGCCGCCCGCACAGGGTCATCATCATCCCGCCGAAACTGCCGCCGCCGATCCCCATCATGGCCGACAGCCCGCCGATCACCGTCCCGGTCACGCGCCGCCCCCAGCCCACCGGCAGGTCGCGCCGCAGCGTCACCCGCTCGGGCAGCAGCCCCATCTGCGCCGCCACCGCCAGCAGGCAGACGCCATAGACGATCGCCAGCCCCTGCATCGAGGTGAACCCCGCCACCGCCGCCCCGATCAGCGCCCCCGCCGCCACCCACGGCGTCCAGGTCTTCAGCACCGTCTCATCCACCGCCCCGTGCGCCCGATGCGCCCTCAGCGACCGCCACGCGGTCGCGACGATGGTCAGCAACGAGGTCCCGATCGCCGTATGCAGATTGCCCTCGCCGCCCACACCGAGCACCTCGAAGGCATAGAACACCGCCGGCACAATCACCGTCCCGCCCCCGACCCCGAACAGCCCGGCGACGAGGCCGCCGACCAGCCCGGCCGCCGTCAGCGCCGCGAGCAGCAGGAGCAGGTCGGGGAGGGGGAGGGTGGTCATGGGTCAGGTCTAGCGCACACTGAACCCCTCTCCCATGGGGAGAGGGGCAGGGGTGAGGGGTTACGGCGCCGGCCGCGTTAAACCCCGTAACCCCTCACCCGCCCGCGCCAGAACGGATGCTGGCGCATCCGTGCGCGGCCTCCCTCTCCCGTCGGGAGAGGGCGCCGGATGGCGCAACCTTTCCCCGCTGACTCCCGTTCTTCCGGCAACAGGGCAACCTCCACCGGAAAGACACTCCCATGACCGCAATCCCCCACACACTGTCAGCGCTCGCCGCCGGCGCGCTGCTTTTGTCCGCCGCGGGCGCCGCCCAGGCCCAGACGCCCTACACCGCCTACAGCCAGGCCCGCGAGATCCCCAACTCCTGTCGCAATGTCGAACAGTTGGCTAACGGCTATGTCTCGGCCGAATGCCAGGCCGACGGCGGCTGGCGCTGGAGCTCGCTGCGGCCGGTCGATTGCCGCTCGTCGATCTCCAACCGCGACGGCGTGCTGACCTGCACCGGCGCGCGCGCCACGGTCGGCGCCCTCTACCCGGACGACGGAGGCTACAGCGGCCAGACCACGCAACAGCCGGGCGGCATCATCGGCGCCCTGTTGGGGGCCGTGTTCGGCGACGCTTTCGGCAATGACCAGCAGGTCGAGCAGGACTACAACCAGGGCCGTCGTCCGCTGGCCGAGCGCCGCGAGGCGCTGGAGGCCCGGATCGACGCCGGGATCCGCGACGGCTCGATCAGCCGCACCGAGGCGACCCGGCTGCGCTCGGAATACAATTCCCTGGTCCAGCTTGAGACTCGCTACGCCGCCGACGGCCGGCTGACGACCCAGGAACGCACCGACCTGCGCGCCCGCTATCAGGCCCTGTCGCGGCGCGTCGGCGACGCACGCGATGACGGCGGCTATGACGATGACTACGGCTGGCGTTCGCTGGCCGACCAGCGCATCGCCTTCAACGCCCGCGTCGATCTGGCCCTGCGCGATCGCCGCATCAGCCGCACCGAGGCGAACCGGCTGCGCACTGACTTCGACGCCCTGGTCCGGGTCGAGACCAGCTATGAGCGCGACGGTCTCAGCGACCGCGAGCGTGAGGACCTGACGACCCGCCTCGCCGACCTTGACCGCCGCATCGGCGACGTCGCCTGGGACGGCGGCTACGGAACCGACGGACGCGCCGTGGCGCTGGAGGCCCGTATCTCCGCCGGCGAGCGCAACGGCTCGATCAGCCGCACCGAAGCCGCCCGCCTGCGCGAGGAACTCCGCGACCTGACCCGCCGCTGGGCCGACCTCGAGGCCCGCGTGCAGCTGCGCCGCTAGCCAAGAACCCTCTCCCACTGGGAGAGGGGCAGGGGGTGAGGGGTTACGGTGTTCGATAGGTTCAGCGCCGTACGCCCTCACCCTTTCGCGCCAGAACGACCGCTTCCCGCTCGTGCGCTCAAGCCCTCTGCCCATGGGAGAGGGTGCGCCACTCAGATCAATAACGCCCCCTCGTGCCTGAGCAGCCAGCCCTTGCGCTCCAGCCCGCCGCCGAAGCCGGTCAGCGACCCGTCGGCGCCGATCACCCGGTGGCAGGCCAGCACCAGCGGGATCGGATTGCGGTTCAGCGCCGTCCCCGCCGCCTGGGCCGCCGTCATCCTCGGGCTTGGCCCGGGGGCGGGCTCGCCGGCCCGCTTGGCCATCTCACCATAGCTGATGGTCACGCCCGCCGGTACGTCCGCCAGCGCCCGCCACACCCGCGCCTGGAAGCCGTCGCCCGCGGCCGCGCCGTCCAGCGACCAGCTCACCCGCGTGAGGGCCTCGCGGTCTCCGTCGAAATAGGCGGCGATTTCGCCTGCGGCCGCCGCCGGCGCGACGCCGTCGCTCAGGGCCGCCTCCGGATACTCCCGCCGCATCGCCCCGATCAGTCCGTCGCCGAACGACAGTCCCCGCACCGCGCCCGCATCGTCGCACGCCAGCGCCAACGGCCCGATCGGACTCTCGAGCCAGGAAAGGGTCAGGTTCATGCTCAGCCCTGCGCCGGCATCAACGCATTGACCTCGCCCCACCCCAGCGCCCCGTCGCCCAGCGGTTCCGAGCGGCCGTCCGCCAGAAAGCCCTCGGTCAGCGCCGCCGCCCGGCCCCAGGTCGCGCCGCAGATGCCCGACCCCGCGCTCAACCGCCGCACGCCCAGCGCCTCCAGCGCCTTCGCGTCCGGCAGGCCCGGAAACGCCAGCAGGTTCAGCGGCAGGGGCGTGGCCGCGACCATGGCCGCGATATCGGCGGCGTCTGTCAGTCCCGGGGTGAACAGCCCGTCCGCCCCCGCCGCCGCATAGATGCTTCCGCGCCGCGCCGCCTCGGCCACCCGCGTCCCGGCCTCGCCGACGCCCCTCAGCCAGACGTCGCAGCGGGCGTTGATGAACAGGTCCGGCCCGACCGCCGCCCGGATCGCCGCGATCTTGCCCGCCAGCCGCTCCGGTGGCCCGCCGCCGTCCTCGATATTGATGCCCTGGGCGCCGGCCTCGACCAGACGCTTCGCCTGCGCCGCTACCTCGGCCGGATCGTCGGAATAGCCGCCCTCGAAGTCGATCGACACCGGCAGGCCCCGCGCCGCCCGCACCACGTCGCGCGTGACCTGCACCAGCCGTTCGACCGGCAGGGCGTCCCTGTCCGGCCAGCCCAGCGCCCAGGCCACCCCCGCGCTGGTGGTTGCGATCGCCTTCGCCCCCAGCGAGGCCATAAGCGCTGCCGACCCCCCGTCCCAGGCGTTGGGCAGGATCAGGAGGCCGTCGCGGTGCAGGGCGTAGAAGGGGGGCATGGCGAACTCCGTGGAAGCCGCGATACTGCCGCGCTTGCCCCGCTCCGTCTCGCGGTTTTCGGACCGTCACAGCCCGTCCTGCCGCCACCCTGCTGTCAGCAGCCGCCCGGCCGCATCCCCCGGGCAGGCCACACGTTGTGGCGTTAGCGCCTCCCGCCCCCTAGATTGCTGTTCATGGCCCGTTCCCCCCAGTCACCCGGCAAGCCCGTCCACGTCCCCGGGCAGTCGTCGGAGATGTCCGCCGGCCTGTCCGAGGCGCGCGCCCCCTTCATCTTCGACCCGGCGACGGCGACCAACCGCATGCCGATGTTCGCCCCCGTCACCGGCCCGCGCCTGACCCCCGAAGAGGCCCCCGGCAAGCCCTCCGACTGGACCCCGCACCGCCCCGACCGTCCCGCCGGCCGCAAGCACATCCCCTTCCGCCTGCACTCCGAATACAGTCCCGCCGGCGACCAGCCCGCCGCCATCAGGGAGCTCGTCGCCACCGCCAACACGGGCGAGCGCGATCAGGTCCTGCTCGGCGTCACCGGCTCGGGCAAGACCTTCACCATGGCCAAGGTCATCGAGGCCACCCAGCGCCCGGCCCTGATCCTCGCCCCCAACAAGACCCTCGCCGCCCAGCTCTATTCCGAGTTCAAGTCTTTCTTTCCGGATAACGCCGTCGAATACTTCGTATCGTATTATGACTATTATCAACCGGAAGCATATGTTCCCAAATCCGACACCTACATCGAAAAGGACTCGTCCATAAACGAGCAGATCGACCGCATGCGCCACTCGGCCACGCGGGCGATCCTGGAGCGGGACGATGTGATCGTCGTCGCCTCGGTCAGCTGCATCTACGGCATCGGCTCGGTCGAGACCTATACCGCCATGACCTTCACCCTGAAGGTCGGCGACCAGATCGACGAGTCCAAGCTCCGCGCCGACCTGATCGCCCTGCAGTACAAGCGCAACGACCTCAATTTCGACCGCGGCATGTTCCGCAAGCGCGGCGACGTGCTGGAGATCTTCCCCGTCCACATGGAAGACCGCGCCTGGCGCATCCAGCTGTTCGGCGACGAGCTGGAATCGATCCAGGAGTTCGACCCCCTGACCGGCAAGAAGACCGCCGACCTGACCGAGATCACCGTCTACGCCGCCAGCCACTACGTCACCCCGCGCCCGTCGCTGAACCAGGCCGTCACCGGCATCAAGGCCGAGCTGAAGGAGACGCTCGACTGGATGATCGAGAACGGCAAACTGCTGGAGGCCCAGCGCCTCGAACAACGCGTCCGCTTCGATCTGGAGATGATGGAGGCCACCGGCTCCTGCGCCGGCATCGAGAACTACAGCCGCTGGCTGACCGGCCGCAGCCCCGGCGAGCCGCCGCCGACCTTCTTCGAATACATCCCCGACAACGCCCTGCTGTTCGTCGACGAGAGCCACGTCACCGTCGGCCAGATCAGCGGCATGTACCGCGGCGACTACCGCCGCAAATCCACCCTGGCGGAATACGGCTTCCGCCTGCCCAGCTGCATCGACAACCGCCCGCTGAAGTTCGACGAGTGGGACGCCATGCGGCCCCAGACGATGTTCGTCACCGCCACCCCGGGCCCGTGGGAGATGGAGCGCACCGGCGGCGTCTTCACCGAACAGGTCATCCGCCCCACCGGCCTGATCGACCCCCCGGTCGAGATCCGCCCGGTCAGCGGCCAGACCCGCAACCAGGTCGACGACGTCATCGACGAGGTGAAGGCCGTCGCCCGCGCCGGCTACCGCTCCCTGGTCACCGTCCTGACCAAGAAGATGGCCGAGGACCTGACCGAATACATGCACGAACAGGGCGTCCGCGTCCGCTACATGCACTCCGACGTCGACACCCTGGAGCGGATCGAGATCCTCCGCGACCTGCGCATGGGCGCCTTCGACGTCCTGATCGGCATCAACCTGCTGCGCGAGGGCCTCGACATCCCCGAGTGCGGCCTGGTCGCCATCCTCGACGCCGACAAGGAGGGCTTCCTGCGCTCCGAGACCAGCCTGATCCAGACCATCGGCCGCGCCGCGCGCAACGTCGACGGCCGCGTCATCCTCTACGCCGACCGCATGACCGGCTCGATGGAACGCGCCATCGCCGAGACCAACCGCCGCCGCGAAAAGCAGGAGGCCTACAACGCCGAACACGGCATCACGCCGGAGTCGGTCAAGCGCGACATCCGCGAGATCATGGCCAGCCCTTACGAGAGCCGCGCCCTCGACAAGCTGACCGCGCCGGGCATGAAGGAGGAGTCCAGACCCTTCACCGGCTCCAACTTCCAGGCCGCCCTCAAGGACATCGAAGGCCGCATGCGCAACGCCGCCGCCAACCTCGAATTCGAGGAGGCCGCCCGCCTGCGCGACGAGATCAAGCGCATGAAGCTGATGGACCTGGAGTTCGCCAACGAGGTCCTGACCGCCGAGGGCGAGACGATCGACAAGGCCGCGCCGAAGCGGTGGCGGGCCGATGCGGCGGCGGAGAAGGCGGAGGCGTTTAGGAAGGGCAGGCTGTAGGGGGAAAACGAGCTAGCTGGCGTTGCGCTATCGAGGCTCAATCGACGCCAGTCTTCGTCTTAGTGCACGTCGTTGAACTTGTCTGGTTACGGCCCTCACGTCTGCAGACCGATAAATTTGGCCGCCCTGCACAGACTCGACGAGGGGGGATAGCCCCAGCGAAGTGCAAAGATCGGCCCCAACCTCCGAAAATCCGTTGGCGTAAATAGCGTCAACCTTGATGCCTTGGGCTGGGAGCGATGTGGCGAAATCGGATAGAGAATCCAATATCTTTCGAAATATCTGCTTCCGGCACCATTGGAAGCCGGGATGAATCCCGATCATTTCGAAGTACAGGGAGTGCGGAGCTTTTTCCGATAGTGGTCGGACCTCTGATTCCGTGATTTCAGAATCATACATCTCGCCCTTGTTGAGGCGGTCTAACAGTTTTTGCGACAAAGAGAAGCAAGACCAGTATCCTACTATCATGCTGTTCTTGAAAACGACCAGTGCCCAAGTTTCCGGGCTTTTTTCAAACACATCAGCTTTTACTTCAGCGGTGCCGCCTGTAATATCAGTCAACCCGGCCAGTGCGGCCCTATCAAGGCTTATCAAGCCACGAAGCAGCTCCTCGTAGGTCATGCCTTGCTCGAGAACCCAGTCGATACTCTCGATGGACAATTCGGGATCTTTGCCCGCAGCGTTCCTATGATCGATCCACCATAGGATCGCAGGAACGCCGCCCGCTATCGCTGCAACGACAACGCCAAGTGCCACCCAGTCCAAACGTCCCCTCCCGACAGCGGTCAAGATCAGGCTATCGCTTCGGACCAGATTTTGCCAATCACCGGTTTGTAGAGGGGGCGCGATCCGTCGCGGACTATCGGAAGTGGGGACGCTTCTTGCCCACGTTGGTGATCCTCTCCCGCGACTCCCGGTGAATGGCTTGGCGGCGGGGCCGGGTCGAACCCCCGCCGCCAAGCCCTTCTGTGGCAGCCTACCCCCGTTGGGGTTCTACTTGAGCATCTGCTCGGCTCGAACCAGCGCCGATTTGGCTTCTTCTAAAGCCTTCAGGGCAACCATCGACTCGCGGCCACTGAGATATGGTCCAGGCGGGGGCAAGAGGCTTTCTTGGGCTGGCGCTACGTTCCGGAACTTGCGCCTCGCCGCTATCTCACCGATCCGGCCGCCATTGACGCCGAACCAAGCGGCGATGTCATGTTGGCGATCTCCTCGGGCAAGCATGCCCTTGACAATTGCCGCATCGGTTTCATCCAGCGTCACGCCGCTGGGAGGTGCACGATATCCCATTTCGCACCTCACGCTGCAGCTGCTGAGCGCTTGAGGAGCTCAGTCTCGAACGCGTCAATAACAAGGTCGTAGGACCCTTCGTTCTTACCGATCTTCTGCGGATCCGCTCGGAACGCGTCCATGATCACGCGATACTTTTTTACGATTGCTGGGAAGCATTCATCGAGGAACTGGTAGGGGTCCGCTTTCCACCGGAGTCGGCCCTCAGGTCCGCGTTCGATCAGGCTTTTCAGGCCGTAGACCAGCGGCATGATCAGCCCGTCGGGATAGCTGAAGTTCACGGGCTGATCCGTGAAATGGGTCGTTGGTTTGGAGCGCATATCTTTGGCCGGCTTGACCACAGCCAAGCCTCCGAAGCGACCGGTCCCGTCGTTATAAGTGTCGGGAAAAATGCGATAAATTCGGTCGTAGAGAAGTGGGATCTGGGCAGCAAGTTCCAGAGCGCTTCCGACCTGCGTGTTGTGCAGTTCGTGCTTGTATTCGCCGCCGGTTTGTTTGGATACGGCAGGGCTACTCATGAGGCGATCGAATAGCTTCACGCATTCGCCCTTGTTCCTGTAAATGTTTTGCGGGACTGGAGCCTCTACCTGACGGCCGTCCTCATCTTCTGGCAAATCGACCACCGACAGGGGAATCCACGCGAGGGCGATCAGGTCACGCACTCGGATGTCACCACCATCGTTGGTTTTCCATTCCACCCTCTCGGAGATCTCCGGCGGCAGGAACGCGCGGAGTTCTTCGTAGAAGCCTTTTTGATTGGAGCGCGTCTCGGCCCGGAGTTCGACGTTATTGTTACGGGCAGCGCAGATATCGAGCAACGAACTGGAGAATTCGTTCATCACCTCGGGGTCGTCCAGGTCGGATGGGACTAGGATTTCAAGTGGGACGAGGAAATTCAGCATCCCGTCGCCGCCGTCTTCGGCGGTGGATTCCTTCAAAGTGGTGATTAGGTCTCGGTTTTTCACCCAAGCAGCTTTGAAGTCAGGCCAGCGAGGCATCTTCAGTTTGGGGTTGCCGGTAGCCAGCCGCACGATGTGGCTGCCAATGGCCAGCATATTGTGACCCCCATCAAGAATCCCCTCGATCCGGGTATTCTCGAAGTTCAGCTCGTAGCGATTACGCTCAAGCTTTTCGTAGTCGGAGGCTCCCACCAGCACCCCCTTGGTCTTGAATGGGAAAGTGTCAGGCGTCTCGACGATGCTTTCGATTATCGCATCAGTGACGGGACCCGCCTTGGCTGATCGTGGATTGGCTTCGAGGTCGGCGGCGTCGAATAGGGCCAGCATATTGCGGGCCTTAACGAAGCCAACAATCCGGCGGACGGGGCCTTCGACCTGTTCAGCAACTTGGCCTTGGTCAAAGCGGACGACAATACGATCGGGATTCATGCTCAGTATCTCCTTCAGTGAGGAGAACTGCTTCGGTTGAAGATCCCGCAAACCGGGTGCGTGCACCCGACATCCGACACGTTCCGAGCCTCCGGCCCGCCTCGTCTTCGGTAGCCGCTATCCAGCAGCAGGATCTGGCCGAAACCGCTCTCGGGTTTCATTCCGGCCCCTTCCAGGAGCCGTGGCCAAAATGTGGTCCAGCGTCGCCGTTGTCAACGGGTAAATCAGTGTTCGTCTAACTGAGGGTTGAGGGTGCGCTCAGACCAGCTCCACCTTCAGCCCCCGCCCCACCACCTTCGCGGCGCGGCTCAACGTCTCCAGCGTCACGTTGAATTCCTCCGGGTCCAGCACCCGGTTCAGTTGCGCCCGGCTGGTGTCCATTTCGGCGGCCATGGCGGACAGGGTCATCTTCCGCTCGACCATGGCCTGACGGAGTTGGAGCGCGATCACGCTCTTGATGGCGCGCAGGGTGACCTCTTCCCGGATGCCGTCCTCGTCGAGGAAGTCGTCCAGGGAGCTGAACTCGGAAAGGTCGCGGGGTCGGATATCGCTCATGGACTGCCCTCCTAGGGTCTGCACTCCTTCATTCGCCGATACGCGAGGTCGAGGTCGGTCTTCGGAGTCTTCTGTGACTTCTTGAGGAAGCCTTGCACCACGACCAAGGCCTTGGCCTCCAGATCGTGGAAGAAGATCATCCGCACCTCACGGTTCCCGCTAAGGCTCGATCGAACCTCCCACAGTCCGCCGCCGAGTGAGCGGCACAGCGGGAGGCCTATCGGAAAGCCGATCTGGATCCGCTTGAGGTCGTGACCGAGGATCGCGCGATCCTGCCTGTCAAAAGAACGCAGCCACTCCCTGATTACGTCTCGACCCGCAACGGTCTGATAGAAGAGGACCCTGTGCATGTGCAGCTCCACCGTGCATAGTTATACAACCCTGCATGGCGGACACAACGCCCTTCCGTAGCCTCGGCCAACGCCAAGGCTTGCGGATAGCAATGTACCATAAATGATCCGACACGCAAGTCGGCGGACAATGGCTGGATGCGAAACCTGCTCTCAACGCACGGACGACCGCACGTGCTGATCCTTCTCCCATTGGGAGAAGGTGCCCCGGAGGGGCGGATGAGGGTCGGCTGGTGGAGCGGCGAAGCCGCCCCCGGACGGCGAACCCTCACCCTTTCGCGCAAGAACGACCGCTTCGCGCTCGTGCGCTCAAGCCCTCTCCCAATGGGAGAGGGGGCGGGACTCTGACGCTCGACGTCCCACCCCTCCCGCTCCCGAATTTCGCCCGACCCGCCCCCGGGTACGACCAATCCTGACGCATCCAGCCCCCATGATCCGCGCACGAACGGAAGGGGGACTGCCACATCATGCAAACACACCAACCGCCCGCTGCCCGCTACGTCACCGTCAGCCCCGACTGCTGGAGCCTGATCCGCGGCGCCTATCTGTCGGGCCTGTCGGCGCGCACGGTCGCCGGCCGGTTCGGGGTCTCCGAGGGGGCGTTGCGCAAGCGGGCCGCGCGCGAGGGCTGGACCAAGCGCGCCTTCGCCGCCCGCGCCACGCCCTGGCCCGGGGCGCCGGAGCCGCCGGCGCAGAAACAGCCCGGCGAGGCCGAGCCGCCCCTGACCGAGGACGACATCGTCGCCGCCTGGACCGCGCCGATCCAGATCCGGCCCGGCGACCTGGCCCGCCGCGCCCTCGCCGGGGCCGCCGAGGCGGTCCGGGGCGGCCACGGCCTGACGGCCCTGCGGCTGGCCCGGGCGGCGTCCGAGATCGCCCGTCTCGACGCCCTGTTCGAATGGGTCGAACTCGACCCCGCCGAACAGGAGGCCCGCAGCGAGGCCGGCCAGCGGATGGCCCGCCGCTTCCTGCGCGAACGCGCCCTGAACCTGGCCCGCGACCTCGCCCTGGGCCGCCCCCTCCCGCCCGAATACGACGAGTTCGCCGCCGTTCCGGAGGCGGGGGCATGAGGGGCGAATGTCTCGACTTGGGCGGGTTTTGCGAATTTGCGTGGGCCGACCCAACACGCCCTTCTCTCCCCGACTTCCGCCCACACCGGCTCGGCGCTAAACCGCCCCATGCCCGCCACCCGCACCGCCGCCCTGATCGTGCTGATCCTCGCCGCCATGGTGCTGGGCTTCGCGCCCATCCTCGTGCGCCTCTCGGACGCCGGGCCGGCGGCGGCGGGGTTCTGGCGCTTCGCCTTCGCCCTGCCTTTGCTGCTGATCATGACCGCGCGGCCCGGCGGGGAGGGGATCGGACGGCCGTCCGGCTGGATGGCGCTGGCCGGCGGGATGCTCGTGCTCGACCTGGCCTTCTGGCACTACAGCATCGCCCTGACCTCGGTCGCCAACGCCACCACCCTGACCAATCTGACGCCGGTGGTGGTGACCCTCGTCGGCTGGTGGCTGTTCCGCGACCGGCCCCGGGCCCTGTTCCTCGTCGCCCTCGCCGCCGCCATCACCGGAGCGGTGGCCATGTCGCTGGGGGCCGACGGGGGGCAGGGGACCAATCCGCCGCTGGGCGACGCCTTCGCCGCCATCACCGCCCTTTGGTACGCGGGCTATTTCATCGCCGTGAAGGCGGCGCGCGGGCGGTATTCGGCGGGGCGGGTGATGCTGTGGTCGACCGCCATCGCCGCGCCCGGCCTGCTGATTGCGGCCTTCGTGCTGGGCGAGCAGGTCCTGCCCGGCTCATGGGGCGGCTGGGCCGCCTGCGCGGGCCTCGGCCTGATGCACGTCGTGGGACAGGGCGGGGTCGCCTGGTCGCTGGGCCGGCTGCCCGCGGCCCTGACCGCGGTCACCGTCCTGATCCAGCCCGTCGTCGCCGCCCTGCTCGGCTGGCTGATCTTCGCCGAGACCCTGACCCCCGTGCAGGCGCTGGGCGGGGTCGTGGTGCTGGCGGCGATCGTGCTGGCGCAACTTTCATCGGGCCGCGTCGGGTCGGGAGGTCCCGAAGGGCCGACGACCGCGGCCCAAACAAAAAAGGACGCGGAAGCCGAAGCCGCCGCGCCCGTCTTGTAGAAGGTCGGTGTCCGAACCTAGAGGACTTTCAAGTCGATCGCCGAGGTCTTGCCGCGCTGGGATTCCAGCTCGTATTCGACCTTGGCGTTTTCATCCAGGCCTTGCAGGCCCGCCTTCTGAACCGCGGTGATGTGGACGAAAACGTCCTGACCGCCGCCATCGGGCTGGATGAAGCCGAAACCCTTCGTCGGGTTGAACCACTTGACCGTGCCGGTCGCCATATTGCGTCTCCTAAACGCGCTTTCCAGGCAGACGCCCCTCGAAGGGCGCCCGTCAGTCTTGCTGGACGGCTCGTTCAGGCGAAGGAGCAGGCACGGGTGTGGAGGCCGCGCGAAATCCGGACTGCGCCGACTTTCTCTCGCGCAATTTCGGGACGGTCAACCGCAAACCGTTTCGCGCGCCGGGCGAACATGGTTTCCGAAATCAGGTGCAGAGCGGCCGGGGCGCGCCGTCCAGATGCAGGTGATTGGCGTGCGCCTCATTGTAGCCCGGGCCCAGCACGGTCGAGAACACCCGGCAGGCGCCCTCGCGGATCCGGGTCAGGAAGCGCCGCCCCTCCGGCCCGCGCGGGCCGTCTCCCGGCCAGTCCGTCAGCACCGAGACGCGCCGCCCGTCCGCCAGCGTCACCCCGCCGATATCCAGCGCATTGGCCCGCGCATGCTCGCTGGGCCGGGCGGTCAGGTCGGTCTGGCCATAGATGCGGCGACAGCTGTAGGTGCCGACATCGTTCAGGCTGGCGACCCGGCTGCCGAAGGTCTGCTGGGCCGCGGGCTGCAGCACCTGGCGCTCCCAGATGACGTACCGTACCGCCAGCGGGCACTGCATGACCGGATCGCCCGGCAGGCGCGTCGTCGCGCCGCCGGTGATGCGGATGGCTCCCCGCACGACGCAGAAGCCGCCGTCGTCCCGGTCCGGCGCCCGCTCCACCTGCACCCCGGCCTCGCGCAGCACCTGCATACAGGCCTCGGTGACGGCGGCGGTCTCTTCCGGGGCGGCGGTCGCAGGCAGGACGAAATCGGCCACCTTGGCCGCCGTCGCCGTGCCGATCGGGTGGCTGAGGTCCAGCGGTTTCCACGGCAGGTCCTGCTGCGGGGCGAACAGGTTCAGCATGGCGAACGCCGCGCAGACGCCGAGCGCCAGCTCCCACAGCAGGTTCCAGAAATCGGCGAAATCACGCTTCATACCGGAACAGCCTTACGCGGCGGCGGTGACCTCCGCCAGCGGGTCTCCCCGCCCCGGCGGCGGGGCCGCTGCCGCCCCTGCGCCATTGCCCCGGCGGCGGGCCGGGCGCATCGTCGATCCATGGGCAAGACATCAGACAAGTATGACGCCGAGCTGGAGCGTTTGCAGATCCTGCTGGTCGAGACCCAGCACTGGACCATCGACCAGGGTCGCAAGACGGTCATCGTGTTCGAGGGCCGCGATTCCGCCGGCAAGGACGGGGCCATCAAACGCATCACCGAATACGCCTCGCCGCGCCAGACCCGGATCGTCGCCCTGCCCAAGCCGACCGAGCGCGAGACCAGCCAGTGGTATTTCCAGCGCTACGTCCCGCACCTGCCGGCCGACGGAGAGACGGTGCTGTTCAACCGTTCCTGGTACAATCGCGCCGGGGTCGAGCCGGTGATGGGCTTTTGCAAGCCGGAGCAGCATGTCCAGTTCCTCGTGGACGCGCCCGCGTTCGAGCGCATCCTGTCCGACGACGGGATCGTCCTGATCAAGCTCTGGCTCGACATCTCCAAGGCCGAACAGGCGCGCCGTCTGGCCGAGCGGATCGAGGATCCGCTCAAACGGTTCAAGGTCTCGCCGCTGGACGCCGAGGCCCAGGCCCGGTGGGAGGACTACAGCAAGGCGCGCGACCGGATGCTGGACGAGACCGACCACAACCATGCGCCCTGGACGGTGGTGGCCACCGACGACAAGAAGACCGCCCGCCTCAACATCATCCGGCACATCCTGCGGTCTGTCGGCGGTCCCGGGGCCGCGGCGGACGCTCCCGACGCCGACGTCCTCTTCCCCGCCTCCAAAGCGAAAGGACGTCTCGCGCCCTAGAACCCCAGCTCCGCCCTCAACGCCTCCGGCGTCACGCCCCCGGCCCGCAGCTCCGCCAGTGTCACCGACCGGTCCCGCTTGGCGTACCGCCGCCCGTCCGCCCCGAGCAGCAGCCGGTGGTGGCGATAAACGGGGATCGGCCAGCCCATCAGCGTCTGGATCAGCACCTGCACATGGGTCGCCTCGAACAGGTCCTCGCCGCGGATGACATGGGTCACCTGCTGCAGGGCGTCGTCGTGGGTGACCGCCACATGATAGGCCGCGCCCGCGTCCTTGCGGGCCAGCACCACGTCGCCCGCCGTCTCCGGCCGGGCCCTGATCAGGCCGCGCTCGCCCTCCGGGCCGAGCCCCTCCTCGACGAAGGCCAGTGCGTCCCACCGCGCCTCGCCGAGTGCCTCCCGCGCGCGCTCCAGCGACAGCCGCCAGGCGAACGCTCGCCCCTCCGCCAGCAGCGCAGCCTCCTCGTCCGCCGGATGGGAGCCGGGCCGCGCCGCCTCGACCGGCCCATGCGGCGCGTCGCCGATGCGGTCGAGGATGTCCTTGCGAGTGCGGAAGCAGCGATAGAGCAGACCCTGTCCATTCAGCGCGTCAATCACGGTCGCGTAGTCGGCCAGGTGTTCGGACTGACGCCGCACCGGTCCGTCCCAGTCCAGCCCCAGCCATGTCAGATCTTCCAGGATGGTCTCCTCGAACTCCGGCTTGCAGCGGGTCGGATCAATGTCCTCGATGCGCAACAGGAAGCGTCCGCCGACCTCGCGCGCGGCGCGCCAGGCGGCCAGGGCGGAAAAGGCGTGGCCGCGATGCAGCCGACCGGTCGGCGACGGGGCGAAACGGGTGACGTACGCCACGACCGCTCTCAGACCCGCTGGACGGCGCCGGCCTGTTCGGCCCCCGCCAGGGCGCTGCGGATATCAGTCTCCGACAGGGAATCCATATCCGCGATAAGGTCCTCGACCGCGAACTGTCGCTCCTCGATCATCCAGCCGTAGGCCCGGCGCGCCATCGATCCCATGTCGGGGAAGGCCCGGCCGGTGACGCGGTACAGGGTGGCGGGCTTGCGCACGGGCAGGGTGAAGACCTCGTCACGGAAGGCGGGCGAGGCGACGATCCCGGCCAGCCGCGTGGCCAATTCCGACAGCCGCGTCTCAAGCAGGACTCCGCCGTCAGCCATTGGCCAGGATGCTGGCGCCGGCCGACAGACCCCGACCTTGGCCGGCGCCGGTCGCCAGATCAGGCCTTCCGGCGTCCGCGTCCGCCGACAATACTGTTCTGGCGGAACGGCGTCGTCGTGGCGCATCAGTTTGAGGTGCTCCGAGTCCCAGACGTTGCTCTGGTTGAGCAGGCCGTTGAACGCGTCCCAGGTCAGAAGCGCGCGCTTGTCCGATCCTTCCGCGGCCGGAATATGCAGCGGCTGGCAGCCCTCGTAGTCCGCGCGGAACTGCGCCGGGGTGACGGGATGCAGGATCTCTTCGAGCGTGCACATGGGTTGAGGTTTAAGGCGGCCTCCGCACCCTGTCGATGCGTCGCCGGCTTACAGTCGCTGCACCGCCCCGGCGGCTTCGGCCGCGGCGACGCCCGCGCGAACATCACCCTCCGACAACGACTGGAAATGGGCGACCATGTCCTCGAGGGCGAACTGGCGCTCCGCGATGGCCCAGTCGTAGGTCTCGCGCACGGTGGTCGAGCAGGCGGGGAAAGCCTTGCCCGTGGTCCGGTACAGGGTCACCGGCTTGCGCTCCGGCAAGGTGAAGGATGGGGGTCGGGGCGTCATCCGGGTCTGGGACCTGGCGACCTCCTCGCCGAACGCCGGGGAGGCGGCGATACGCGCGAGGATCTGACCATAGGTCGCAAGGTGGGCCGCCAGGGCCGCGCCACCGTCTTCGTGCGCCGGCGGCGCGAAGGCGCGATAGGCCGGGTCCTTCATCGCCTCGATGTTCAGCAGGGCCAACAGGGTGCGTCCGTGCAGGGGCGTGATCGCGAAGGTCACATGCAGCGAGGGGCCATCAGTCGCCAGGGCGTCATGGTACCAGCCGCGCGGGAGATAGAGGACGTCGCCGGCCTGCATCGTCACCTGCTGCATCAGGGCCCCACGACTCTGTTCGAACCACCGTCGGGTGGCGGTGTCGTCAGGGAAGTTCTCGATCGGATTGTCGGCGCGGTTTTCGTACAGGTTCCAGACCTTGGCGCCGTCTGTTTGGATGACGACCACGTCGTGGTTGTCGAAATGGGTGCCGAAGGCCTGAATGCCCTGGAAGGAGCAGTAGATGTTGGCCCCGATGCTGGCCCCGAACGTCCGCCCCAAGGTCTCGCCGATCTGCATCAGCGGTTCGTGGATGGTCAGGACGTCATTGGCGATCAGGCTGGCGCCGGCAGACAGGAACACCTCGACCTTCTGCGGCCAGGGCCGCATGACCTCGCCATGCGGCGTCGCGACCGGGTGGCAATATTGGTCCGGCGGGACGGCCACATAGTTCCGCATCAGCCGCAGATGTGCCGCGCTCCACAGCGAGCCCTGACCCAGCAGACGGTTGAAGTCGGCCCAGGTGAGGATCGCCGCCTTCCGGTCGTCGCCCCCAGCCGGGATGTGCAGCGGCTTGCGACCCACGTACTCAGCGCTGAAGTCCGCCGGCGAGATGGGATACAGAAGGTCGTCCAGGCTGTGCATGGCCGAACAAGTATGACGGTCGCCGCCCGCTGTCGATGCGGCGTGCGTTCATAGCGGCTTGAAGACGCCGAGGCGGATGGCGGCCTCGAAGGCCTCTTTCAGCGCCGGCTCGGAGACGAAGTCGAACTGGGCGATAACATCTTCAAGTGCGAATTGCGGCTGGCCCAGCGCCCATTCGACCGCGACGCGCGCCGGACCTGCCACGCGAGGCGGGGTAAGGCCGGTGGGTCGAAACAGGGTCAGTGCCCTGCGTTCCGGCAAGGCATAGGGCGCCGAGCGAGGAATGAGGCGTTCCTGGGCCATCAGCACCTCGTCCCGGAAGGCGGGGAGGGCGGACAGATCGGCCAGCCGCCGGCCGAGATCCGCAAGCTGCTTGCCGAGCCGGTCGCCGTCGGTGTCTCCGGGTGCGAGCCATTCCCGAAACGCCGGATCCTGCATCGCCGCCGATTCGAGCAGCCGGAACAGGATTCGCCCGTAGAGCGGGGTCACCGAGAATGTCACATGCAGCGACGCGCCTTCGGTCGTTATGGCGTCGTGATACCAGCCGCGCGGCAGGTAGAGGACATCGCCCGGCCGCATCCGCACCTCGGTCTTCAGCTTCCCGCGCGTTTCCGCGAACCACAGGCGAAGCTCGGGGTCTTCGAGGGGGTAGCTCACCGGCGTTTCGGCGCGGTTCTCGTACAGCCGCCAGGTTTTCTCGCCTTCGAGCTGGACGGCGAACACATGGTGCAGGTCGAAATGGGTGTCGAACGCCTGCACCCCGCCGAAGGAGCAATAGATGTTGGCGCCGACCAGCCCCGCGAACTCCCGGGCCAGCCTGTGCGACAGCGCGCGTAGCTCGGGCGTCAGGTCCTGGACGTCGCCCGCGATGACGCTGGCGCCCATCGCCAGCAGGGTCTGAACCTTGGCGGGCGACGGGTGCACGACCGGCCCCGACTGTGACCGGGTCTCGACGCAGTATTGCTCGGGCGGAATCGGCTGGCCGTTGAAGACCAGCTTCAGGCTTTGCGCCGTCCAGATCGAACTCTGGTCCAGGAGGGCGTTGAACCCGTCCCAGTCGAGCAGGGCCCGCTTGGGCGCCCCCTCGCCGACGGGAATGTGCAGCGGTTTTCGGTCGTTGTAGTCCGCGTCGAACTGGTCGCGCGTGATCGGATGCAGAAGTTCGTCCAGGGTGATCATGCCGAAAAGCTAGAACGGGCGTCCGCCCCTGTCGATGAGACCGCATGCCCATTCCACCCACTCCCGTCGAGATCGCCGCCGCACGGGAGGCGTTGATCGCTCTGGACCCCGCGCTCGCCCAGGCTCACGCCCGGACGCCCGTCTTTGAATGGCGGGCGCGGCCCGGCGGCTATGAAGGCCTGTTCCGCATGATCGTGGACCAGCAGGTCTCGGTGGCGGCCGCCGCCGCGATCTGGAAGCGGGTGGTCGAGGGTCTCGACGGGGAGGTCACGCCGCAGGCCGTACTGGCGTGTGACGCGACGCGGCTGCGCACCTTCGGCCTGTCCGGACAGAAGGCGAAATACGGCCATGAGATCGCCTTCGCCCACACCGAAGGCCGGATCGACTTCGACCATCTGGAGGGGTTGTCGGACGAGGAGGCGATCGCGCGGCTGGTCGCCATCAAGGGCGTCGGCAAATGGACCGCCGAGACCTTCCTGATGTTTTGCGAGGGGCGTCAGGACGTCTTTCCCGGCGGCGACATCGCCCTGCAGGAGGCCATCCGTTGGGCCGACGGCGGGACCTTGCGACCGACCGAGAAACAGGCCTGGGCTCGCGCTGAAATTTGGCGGCCCCATCGCAGCGTGGCGGCGCATCTGCTGTGGGGATGGTATGGAGCGGTCAAGCGCGGCGAAGTCGTGCTGGAGACCCCGCTATCGTGACACCGATTGTCGATCCCGCGCTGACTGATCCCGAAACCGTCCTCGGTGCGCTCGACTTCGCCGGCGTGGCCGTGTTCGCGGCAACCGGCGCCCTGGCGGCGGCGCAGCAGCGGCATGACCTGGTCACCTTCGCCTTCTTCGGGGCCATCACCGGGGTCGGCGGCGGGACCCTGCGCGACCTGCTGATCGGGGCGCCGGTCTTCTGGGTGCAGGACTGGCGCTATATCGCCGTCTGCCTGCTCGCCTCGCTCGCGGTCTGGATGGTCGGAGCCCGGGCGTGGCGGTTCCGGGCCCTGCTGTGGCTCGATGCGATCGGCCTGGCCGCCTATGGCGTCATGGGCGCGGCCAAGGCCGAGGCCTTTGAGGTCGCGCCGCTGATCTGCATCGTCATGGGGGCCCTGACCGCTTGTTTCGGCGGCGTGGTGCGCGACCTGCTGGCGGGGCAGCCGTCGATCCTCCTGCGGCGTGAGATCACCGTCTCCGCCGCCCTGCTGGCCGCCACCGTCTTCGTCGGAGCGCGCGCCCTGGGCCTCGACGCCTGGCCTGCCGCCCTGATCGCCGCCCTCTGCGGCTTCGCCCTGCGCGCCGGGGCCCTGGTCTGGGGTTGGAGCCTGCCCGCCTTCCCGGGGACCCCGCCGAGGAGCTGAGCGTTACGGAACCGTCGTTTCGCAGTCATCGCCAAGCCGTCGAATCACGGCTAGGCTTTCTCCACAGCCAAGGAAGGAGACGTGTCTTCAGTCCGGTCGCGTCGATGATCCTCTCCCGAACGGCGAGGGCCTGATGCAGGTCCAGAGCCGTCCCCCGTCCGGCTGGCCCGCGCTGGTGCTGAACGCCGACTTTCGCCCGCTCTCCTACTATCCGCTGTCGATCTGGCCGTGGGAGGAAGTGGTCAAGGCGGTCTATCAGGACCGCGTCGATGTCGTCTCGACCTACGACAAGGTGGTTCGCAGCCCCTCCATGGAAATGGTCCTGCCCAGCGTCATCGCGCTGAAGAACTATGTCGATCAGGATCGCCAGCCCGCCTTCACTCGCTTCAACGTCTTCCTGCGCGACGGCTTCGCCTGCCAGTATTGCAGCGCCACCGCCGAACTGACCTTCGACCATGTGATCCCCCGTTCGCGCGGCGGCCGCACCACCTGGGAAAACATCGTCGCCGCCTGCTCGCCCTGCAATCTCAGAAAGGGTGGGCGCACGCCGCAGCAGGCCGGCATGCCCATCCGCCGCGCCCCCCACCGCCCCAGCGCCTGGCAGCTGCAACAGTTCGGCCGGCGCTTCCCGCCGCACTATCTGCACCAGAGCTGGATGGACTACCTCTACTGGGACATCGAGCTGGAGCCCTAGGCGGCCCGTTCGGAGCGCCTTCCTGCGCGGGGTTCCAATGTGCGGATGTCGACACAGGAACGGGCGTCGAGATCTGTCGTTTCCGGCGGGGAGGTCGCTCGGGAATGAACAGCGCGGAGAAACAACGAATCCTCGCCGCCTACGATCGTGCGGGCCTTGTCGCCGCGCTCGCGAGCCGGGGCTTCTATGTGATCGGAGAGGTCTGGCGCGACCAGGCCTGCGGTTGTCCGGCCCGCCCCGGCGAGGCCGTAGAGGTCCATGCGTTTTCCGGGGATGATCAGCCAAGGCCGGCCGCGAGGGATCGCGACCCGCGGTCGCGACGACCTGAGGGCGAGCGGGCGGTCCGGCCGGCGGAACGGCGGCGAGCCCACGCCGTTGACGACAGGCCCGTCCTGCTTCAGTCGAGCCCTCATGAAAATCCGCGTCAGCGCTGAACTGGTCTATCGCTTCGATCCGCCGACGGACGCCATCTACAAGATTCAGGTCGCCCACTGGCCGGGCCAGACCATTCTTGAGGAAAGCCTGACCACAACCCCCGCCATCGACTTCGTCGAGAACGAGGACGAGGAGTTCGGCGCCCGAACCCTGCGGGCCCATCTGTCGGGCGAGGTGGCCCTGACCTATCGGGCGGTGGTCGACAACGGCGTGCTCAAGGGCCTGCCGCCGGTCACGATCCAGCACGACTGGGGCGAGCTTCCGGCCGAGGTGCTGACCTATCTCTGGCCCAGCCGCTACTGCCCCTCGGACCAGTTCGGAAGGTTCGCGGAACGTACGTTCGGCGGCACGGTCGGCGGCGATCGGGTGCTCAAGATCCTCGACTGGATCAAGGCCGAGATCGACTATGAGCCGGGCGCCTCGGACAGCGAGACCACGGCCGCGCGCACCTTCATCGACCGCGCGGGGGTGTGCCGCGACTTCACCCATATGGGCATCACCCTGTGCCGCGCCTCGGGCATTCCGGCCCGCGCCGTCAGCGCCTTCGCCCACCAGCTCAATCCACCGGACTTCCACGCCATCTTCGAGGTCTGGCTGTCGAACGGCTGGTGGCTGGTCGATCCGACCGGCCTGGCGCCGGTCGAGGGGCTGGTGCGGATCGCCTGCGGCCGTGACGCCGCCGACATCGCCTTCCTGACCACCCAGGGCTCGTGCCAGCTGGTGCGCCAGTCGGTGACGGCCGAGGCGGTCTAGTCCGGCGAACCCGCCGCCTTCCACTCCTCGAGGAAGACATCCCGGCGCAGGATCTTGTTCTGCGGATCGATCAGCACGTGCGCATCCGCCCGCACGGCGAGCACGCCCCGGCCGCCGGTCATGGGCACGGTGGAGAGGGTGTCGCCGTCAATCTCGACCTCCACAGGCATGGGGAAGGCGGCGCCGTCGCCGGTGACCCACTCAAGCTCGAGACGGCTTCCCTCACGGGTCACGCGCAGGTCGGGCAGGGCGGCCTGATAAAGGTAGCCGCGGAAGAACCAGGTCAGGTCCTGCTCTGACTCCTCGTTGACGATGGCCAGGAATTCGTCGGTCGTGCCGTAGCGCGGGGCGAACCCGCCGGGGCGGGGGTCGGGGGACCCGTAGACCAGTCGCGTCACCGAGCTGAAGAAGGCCTCGTCCCCGATCAGCATGCGCAGCGAATGGGCGATCAGCGAGCCCTTGTTGTACAGGTCCAGCCCCGGACCGACGTCGCTCTTGTAGACCTCGTCCTCGGCACGGTCAGTCCCCGAGACGACCGCGAACCGGTTGATCAGGTCGCGGCGCTGCTCCTGCAGTTCGGCCTGCATATAGCGCTCGCCATGCAGCCAGCGCAGGTAGAGCGGCTGCATATAGCTGCCCAGCCCCTCGTGCAGCCACATGTCGTCCGAGTTGCGGTTGGTCATCTGGTTGCCGAACCACTCGTGGGCCAGCTCGTGGTGCAGCAGCCAGTCATAGCCCTTGCCGTCCAGCTTGTAGGCGTTGCCGTAGGCGTTGATGGTCTGGTGCTCCATGCCCAGATGGGGGGTCTCGACCACCCCCATCTTCTCGTCGCCGAACGGATAGGGACCGACCGTGGACTCGTAGAAATCCATCATCGGCGGGAACTGGGCGAACAGGGCCGCGACCTTGGTCGGATCGTCGGACCGCAGGTGCCAGTAGGAGATCGGGATCACATTGCCGAACCGGCTCTGATAGTCGCTGCGCATCTCGTCATACGGCCCGATGTTCAGGGCGATCGCATAGGTGTTGGGATTGGCCGCGCTCCAGTTCCAGGTGGTCCAGCCGTCGCCGTGATCGACCGTGCCCATGAACCGCCCGTTCGAGGGGGCGGCCAGGTTCGACGGCACGGTGATGTGCAGGTCCACCCGCTTCGGCTCGGCCAGCGGATGGTCGATACAGGGCCAGAAGATGTCGCAGCCCTCGGGCTGGACGGCGGTGGCGATCCACGGCGTCCCGTCCGCCGTCGTGGCCCAGACGAAGCCGCCATCCCACGGCGCATGCGGCGCCACGCGCGGCGCGCCGGCATAGGCGATCCGCACCGACACCGTCCCGCCGGTGGCCAGCGGCTCGGCCAGCGGTATGGTCATCCGCCCCTCGGGATTGCTCCAGCCGTCCGCAGGCAGCTCCCGCCCGTCGACCTGCACCGACGACACGGTCAGCAGGGTGTCCAGCTCGACCACCACGGCTGTCAGCGGCGCGGTGGCGGTGAAATCCAGCACGGCGACGGCGTCGATGGTCTTTGTCTCGGGCATGACCCTGATCGACAGATCGGCTTTGTCGAACTGCATGGCCAGCTGTTCGGGCGTGCGGGGCTGATCGGTGCCCAGGGTGAAGGCGGTCGATTCGCGGACAGGCGCGGCCTGGGGCGCCGGGGATGCTTCGGGCTCGACATAGGCCGGCGACTCCGAGGTCATGACCATGTCGCCGGGGCCCGCGGCGCAGGCGGCGAGGGCGAGCATCGATACGCCCGTCAGGACGGCGCGGCAGGCTTTGAAGGACACGGCGGACTCCCCGGGACGACAAACTCAGCCTAAAGGCGGCGACGGCCCGCGCAACCCGAAAGCCTCACAGTACCCACGCCTTGCGCTGGACCTTGGTCGCGCGCCGCGCAGGCCTTGTCGAGATGTTCTCACAGGCGATCATCGTCGGCGGCCTCGTATCGCACTGTCGACGGAGGCCGCGCGCCGAGCGGATGTCGCCCTCTCACTCCACCCGGCAGAAGCAATACATGAACTCTTGAGGCGTCCCCCAAGGCGTCTCGTGCAGCTCTGTGACGCTATCCAACAGACGAAACTTCGGCCCGAACTCGCCGTGCAGATTTTCGGCGTCGTAACGAACGACATCCAGTCCACTGCACTTCTCCGGCCCCTCCAGGCCGAAGGTTGCGACAATGACATGACCGCCAAGCTTAACCGCGCGGGCGACCTGACGCACGTATGCGGCTCTGTCATCTGCACTCGTCAGAAAGTGGAACACGGCCCGGTCATGCCAAACATCGTAACGAGCGGCTTCCAACTCCACTGCCGTGATATCGCCGGTGATCCAGTGCACCGAGGCAGCAGAAGCACCCAGTCGGCCTTTCGCCACCTCAATCGCCGCTGGGGAGATGTCGAGCACCGTCACGTCGCTGTAACCGCCCTCAACAAGATCATCGACCAAAGTCGCTTCCCCGCCACCGACGTCAATGACCGCGCTGCCGGTGTCCGGCGTCGCGTGTTCGATGAGCCTCAATGAAACCTCCAAGTGGGGACGGTACCAACTTACCTCGTCCACTGCCTTGGTTTGATAGACGTTTTCCCAATGGGCCTTGGTCGTCATCGCCGCCACTCCCGAACCGTCCTTGAGAGCTGGGGTCTGGGCGATGTGAACGCTAGAGGGGCAGTTCGAATGTCCGCACGGGGTCGGTCGCGAACCTTGATCCAGAGCCGGTCGACACGACCAACCGCGCAAACAAAAAGGCCGGCGTTTCCGCCGGCCTTTTCAGATCTTGATGTCGTCGCCCGATCAGGCGGCGGCGGCTTGCTCGGCGATCCTGGCCTTGACCTGGCGCTTGATGCGCTGGGCAGCCAGCGAGAGCTGCTCGTCCTTCGCCTTGACGATGAACGGGTCCAGGCCGCCCTTGTAGTCGAGGGTGCGCAGGGCGGCGTTCGAGATACGCAGGCTGAAGGTCTGACCCAAGGCTTCCGAGGCGACCTTGACCGTCTTCAGCGACGGCAGGAAGCGGCGCTTGGTCTTGACGTTCGAGTGGCTCACGCTGTGGCCGACCATCGGGCCGATACCGGTGAGTTCGCAGCGACGCGACATCTGACTATCCTTGGGCAGGAGCGGGCCGCGAAACAGTGCGGACGCATGAAACAGAGGCGCGCAGGGATGGGGTCCCCGCGCGAGAGGGGGCCGTATAGTGGAAGTCACCGCGCCCCGTCAAGGCTTGAGGCGGACCAAGGGCCGTTCAGCCGCCGTTCAATTCCCGCCATATATCGCTTCTATTCATGCGGTGAAGCTCCGCCGTCGAAGGTCCGTGTCATGAAGTCGTCCGCCCTGATCCGCCTCGTTCCCGTCCTGGCCGGCGCCCTGTTGCTGGCCGCGCCCGCCACCGCGCCGTTCGCAGGTCCGGCGGCGCCGGCCCAATCGGACCCTCCGCCCGTTCTGGCCGGCTATTGGGAATACACGACGAGCGCCCTCGGCCAGCGCGACACCGAGACCAAATGCGTCCGGCCCAGCGAAATCAACCGCTTCTTCGGCGGCCTGTCGACACGCCATTATCAGTGCACCTATCCGGTGCGCGTGGTCGGAAACGGCAACGCCCGCTTCGAGGGCAATTGCACCAGCCGCAGCGGCCGGCGCGTGCGGGTGCGGCTGAACGGGACCTATCAGCCGGAACAATTCACTTTCCGCGGCGGCGCCTCGATCCGCGCCGCCGGCGTCTGGAGCCCCTATATCCCGGCGACGATCAACGCCCGCCGACTGGCCGCCCAATGCCCGGCCGGCGCCGAGTATTTCTAGGGATCAGACCTCGACGACGCGCGCCACGATATAGGTGTGCTGCTTGCCCGAGGGCAGCGACAGGCTGACATATTCCCCGGCGACGAAGCGCTCGTCGCCGAAGCGGAAGCCGATGGCGTCTTCCCCTTCGCCCTGGTCCATGTCCAGCATCCAGCGCCCGCTTGGCCCGTGGCGCAGCCGTCCCGCGCTGACGGTCTCGTTCCGGGAGAAGCGTCGGACGTGGCCACGGTCCGGTTGGGCGCGCTGGGCGTCCCCGTCCAGTCGACCGTCGGCGTCCAGCGGGGCGACGATGTCATAACCCTCGTCCGGCGCCCCGTCGGGATGGCCGGGCTCGCGGGCGAGTTCGAGGCGGATATGGTGGAACTGGGTCATCGCGTCGCTCTCGTTCAACAGGTTTCCGATTCCGACACCTACCGGAACAGGACCAGACCCGCTTTGTCATGGAACAACGCCCGGAACGCATTTGCGGTCCAGGCAGGCGCGGCTCGTCCTTGCGGCGACGCTCGCACGGAGGGTCAAGACATGACAGGTCGACTGATCGCCGCTCTGGCGGCCCTGACGCTCGGCGGCTGCGCCGGTGAGGCCGTCCGGCAGAACGGGACCGAGCCCGTCATCATGGGCTCCGCGGATCGCGGCGCGATGCTCGTCCAGCAGAAATGCGCCGGATGTCACTCCGTCGAGCGATCCGGCGACAGTCCCATGCGCGCCGCCCCGCCGTTCCGCTCCATGGGCGTGCTGTATCCCGTGCGGGACCTTGAGGAAGCCTTCGCTGAGGGCCTGGTCACCGCCCACCCCGCCATGCCGGCCTTCGAGCTCCAGCCGACGGAAATCGCTGACCTGATCGCCTACCTTGAACGCGTCTCCGGGACCGGCCCGGGGGTCTGAATTGCGGAAGGCCCGGGAGCGATCCCGGGCCTTCCTTTTCGTTCGGCGATGCGCCTGGCTATCAAGCCGCTTCGGCTTCTTCCGCAGCTTCTTCAGCGGCTTCGGCCGCGGCGATGACGGCCTTCTTGGCGCTCAGCGACTTGGAGAGCAGCTGGACGGCGGCGTCCTTGTCGATGCGGTTGGCGGCGGCGACCTCGCGGGCCATGCGGTCCAGGGCCGATTCATAGAGCTGACGCTCCGAATAGGACTGTTCCGGCTGGCTGTCGGCGCGGTGAAGGTCGCGGACCACCTCGGCGATCGAGATCAGGTCGCCCGAGTTGATCTTGGCTTCGTATTCCTGCGCGCGGCGCGACCACATGGTGCGCTTGATGCGGGCGCGGCCCTTGAGGGTCGTCAGCGCCTTGGTCACGACATCGTCGGCGGCCAGCGAACGCAGGCCCGCCGTCTTGGCCTTCTTGGTGGGGACGCGCAGGGTCATCTTCTCGTGGTCGAAGGTGACCACATAGACTTCCAGCGACATGCCGGCGACTTCCTGGACCTCAACCGCCGCGACCTTGCCGACGCCATGCGCCGGATAGACGACCGCGTCGCCAACCTTGAATTCCAGAACGCTCTTGATGGTCATGTCATTCCTTTCCCGGCGCAGGGAGGGCGAGACGCAAACACCGAAGACACCTGTGCGCTCTCCGAAGACGGCTTCCCGTCGGCGGCGCTGCAATTTCAGGCTTCAACTGCGGAAACGGATCACCAAACCTCTGGCCGACTCCGCCTTCGTGGGCGGAGTTCTGTCGCAAACGCGGGCGGCGCGAGAAAATCGCTTACCGCCCGACCCAATGACAGGAACCTATCACAAAATTGCAGAAATTCAAAACGTCCACAGCGTTAGCGCGTGCGGGACTGGAAATCCCGACCGGACGGGGGCAGGCGCGCCGAAGTGTCGGCTCAAGAACCCTTGCCGGGTTTCTCCGAGAAGTATTTCTCGAATTTGCCCGTCTCACGTTCAAACTTCTCGGCGTCGGCGGGGGGCGTGCCCTTGACCGTGATGTTCGGCCAGACCTTGGCGTAGTCGGCGTTGACCATCAGCCATTTTCCGTCCGGCTCGTCCTCGGTGTCGGGCTTGATGGCGTCCACCGGGCATTCGGGTTCACAGACGCCGCAGTCGATGCATTCGTCCGGCGCGATGACGAGGAAATTCTCGCCCTCATAGAAGCAGTCGACCGGGCAGACCTCGACACAGTCCATGAACTTACATTTCACGCAGGCGTCGGTGACGATGTAGGTCATGGGGCGGTCAGGGGCGCAATCGGCTGGCGGGAGGGGCGGGCAGCGCAAATGACCCCGCCGAGGGGTGCTGTCAACCGAGGGCTTGCCGCAGAAGCGCCCACGAGCGTCAGATCTCCGGCCCGGAAAGGCTGTAGAGCGCCCGCGCCTCCTCTGCCGGACCCCGCCGCTCGCCGAGCGCGGCGACGGTCAACACCATCAACCGACCGCCGAGGGCGAACACCAGCACATCGCCGACGTGGACGGGGCGTGCAGCCTTGTCGAGCCGGGTCTGGACGCCGTGGTGGGTCAGCCGCACCGCGCCGCGCTCGACCATGACGGCGGCCAGCGTGCGGGTCTTCGCGAACCGCGCCCGCCACAGCCAGACATCGATGCGGCAGCCCGTCTCGCTCATCCGGGTGCGCGGGTCCGGCGGGGGCGATTGCGTTTCGCCCGGGCCGGGGCGGGCGGCGAGGTCAGGGCCGAAAGGGCGGCGAACGGCGAGTCCTTCACCGCCTTCGGCCGGTCATCGCGGTCGGGCTTTTGTGCACGCAAGGCCTTCAGCGTCGCGGTCAGGGCTTTGGCTTCATCGAGCAAAACGCCCAGCGCCGCCAGATCGGCCTCGGTCAGCACCCCCTTGCCGGCGGCCTGCCGTTCAGCGAGCGCCTCAAGCATTTCGACCCCGGCCGCGACCTTGCCCACGGCGCGCAGGCCGAACGCCGACAGCAGGCGCGGTGACGGCGGCGGCTCGGGCAGGGCGGTCAAGGCGGTCGCGCCCGGGCGGAACGGCTCCCGGGCGACGAAGGCCTGGGCCAGGGCTCGCGCCCGCGGCTTCAACACGCCGGGCAGCCAGACCGAATGGGCGCCCATCCGCACGGCGAAGGTTCTCAGCGTGCGCCGCTCGACCTGGCTCAGCGCCGCCAGATCGCGCTCGACCGCGCGCCGTTCAATGACGCCGCCGGCCTCGATCAGGCGGAAGGCGATCCCGCGCGGCAGGCCCCTCAGCGTCCCGCTCTCGACCGCCGCCTTCAGCCGCGCCAGCGGTTTCAGCGCCCGCCCGGCCTCGCCGGCCAGCCAGGCCTCGAGCCGCCGCTGCGCCCGCTCGCGCGCCGCCGCCGGCCCCAGTTCGCCCAGCAGCCGGACTCGCGGCGCGAACCAGTCGCCGCCCGTCACCTGCCCGGCCGCCACACCGCGCCACAGCACCGCGCCGTCCGGCGTCACGGCGAAGGCCGCGTCCTCGTCGGCCGCCAGCCGACCCAGCCGCCGCGCGATCTCCGGCGTCACCGCCTGCCGCGCCGCGTGGCGCAGCGCCCGGTCCTCGAGTGCGCTGGAGCCCTTGTCGATCTGGAACTCCACGCCGGTCAGTCGCCCGACCGCATGGCCCTCGACGATGACCGCGCCGTCGGCCTCGACCTCGGCGACTGCGTCCTCGGTGACATTCAGGGCCCGCATCAGGGCGGTGGTGCGCCGGTCGACGAACCGCGCGGTCAGCCGCTCGTGCAGCACGTCCGACAGCCGCTCCTCCAGCGCCTTGGTCTTGTCGCGCCAGCCCTGCGCCTGATCCAGCCAGTCGGGCCGGTTGGCGATATAGCTCAGCGTGCGCACCCCGCTCAGCCGCGCCGACAGTTGGTCGATCTGTCCGTCGTCGCGGTCCAGCTCGGCGAAGCGCGGCGCGATCCAGTCGGTGGTCAGCCGCCCCCGCTTGCCGGTCAGCGCCTGGAAAATCTCTTTCGAGAGCCGCCCGTGCTCATCCAGCGTCGTCTTCTGGAAGTCGGGCAGCTGGCACGCCTCCCACAGCCGCATGATCGCCCCGCGCGACCGGCCGACGCGGGCCACCTCCTCGTCCTTGATCAGCCGCCGCAGCAGGGTCTCGTCCAACGCCGGCTGCGTCAGGTTCAGCCCGCGTACCCCCGGCGTCACCGTCAGCGAACGCAGCAGGTCGGGCAGCGCATCAAAATCCAGCCGGGCGTTGCGCCACTCGGCCGCCTCGACCGGTTCGAACCGGTGCTCCACCACCTGTTCGACCAGATCCTGATCCAGCTCCACCGCCTCGCCGGTCACGCCGAAGGTGCCGTCCCTCAAATGCCGCCCGGCCCGCCCTGCGATCTGGCCGATCTCGTGGGCGTGCAGCCACCGCGTCCGCCGCCCGTCGAACTTGCGCAGCCCGGCGAAGGCGACATGGTCGACCTCCATGTTCAGACCCATACCGATGGCGTCGGTGGCGACAAGGAAGTCGACCTCGCCGGACTGGAACAGCTCGACCTGGGCATTGCGAGTGCGCGGGCTCAGCGACCCCATCACTACCGCCGCCCCGCCGCGCTGGCGCCGGATCAATTCCGCGATGGCGTAGACCTGCTCCGTCGAGAAGGCGACGATCGCGGTACGGGGGGGCAGGCGGGTCAGCTTCTTCGAGCCCGCATAGCTCAGCGTCGACAACCGTTCGCGCGACACGATCTCCACATCGGGAACCAGCGACCGGATCAGCGGCGCCATGGTCCCGGCGCCGAGGAACATGGTCTCGAACCGGCCGCGCGCATGCAGCAGACGCTGGGTGAAGACGTGGCCGCGCTCGGGATCGGCGACCAGCTGGATCTCGTCCACGGCCAGGAACTCGACCTGACGCTCCAGCGGCATGGCCTCGACGGTGCAGACGAAATAGACGGCCCGCGGCGGGACGATCTTCTCCTCGCCGGTGACCAAAGCGACGGCCGACGCCCCGCGCCGCTTGACGACCCGGTCATAGATCTCGCGCGCCAGCAGCCGCAGCGGCAGGCCGATCATGCCCGAGGCGTGACCCAGCATCCGCTCGACCGCCAGATGGGTCTTTCCGGTATTGGTGGGGCCCAGAACCGCGACGACGCGCGAAGGGGCCTGT
This sequence comes from Brevundimonas sp., assembly GCF_051860745.1. Taxonomy (GTDB): domain Bacteria; phylum Pseudomonadota; class Alphaproteobacteria; order Caulobacterales; family Caulobacteraceae; genus Brevundimonas. The sequence goes on along the minus strand of NZ_JBHYDN010000004.1, from coordinate 60,739 downwards.
CCGGCGCCGCGATCACTCATAATGCTGAAAAGGTGGCGGTTCCCGCCGGGTTCCTCAAGCGGCGCCGCGATGATTATTCCCGACCGTAAACGGCGTCGCCCGATCCGGCGGAACAGGGGCGAAACGAATCAGGACCGAATCACCGACACGGCCCGATTCGGGGTTTGTTCACCCCAACATATTGTATCTTAAGACGGATTAACCACAATCGATAACCGTGGTGTTCCAGCCTCCAACGCGGCCGGATCAGAAAATCGGAAAGGGCGGAGCCCGCAGACGCTTCCCCGCCGCCCCGTCACCCGCTAGGTCAGCCTGCGTGGCCCCGTAGCTCAGCCGGATAGAGCAAGGCTTTCCTAAAGCAGAGGTCGGGGGTTCGAGTCCCTCCGGGGTCGCCATCTACCGCTTGCGCTTGAAGATCATCACCGCCGCCATCGTGAGGATGACGGCGGGTACGAGGATCAGCAGCCACGACAGAATGCGTTCGATGTCCATGGCCGCGCCCCTCCCCAGGGCCGGCGCAAGGGGCGCGTCATTACATTGGAAGTCAAACGGACCCGCCCCGTTTTCCGCCCCCCGTTTGCCTCCCTGGGCGAAGGCTTTGGCCTCCCGGCGGGAAAGCGCTACGGTATCGCCGGTCGCGCGGGAGGCTCCAATGCGGACGAAGATCATCTGGACCGTTCTGGCCGTCGTTGTGGCCCTCGTCGCCTGGGCTCTGCTGACGCCGCCGGCGGCGCCGGGCCGGGTCGGGGTCAACCGGCTGGTCGAGAATGCGGTGACCACCACCCCCGCCGGACAGACCGAATGGCGGCCTTCGGTCACCGGGGCCGACGTGAATTTCGGCGACCGGGTCGCCACCGCCGCCGCCAGCCGTCTGGAGGTCAGTCTTCTGGACCGGTCGCTGCTGACCGTCGGGGCCAATGCGCAGCTGGAGATCGACCGCTTCGTCTATGACCCCGGGCGGGGCGTCGCCGGGGTGGCGGTCTCGGTGCTGCGCGGGGCTTTCCGCTTCGCCTCGGACAATCGCGGCGCCCAGCCCGAAGCCATCGCCTTCCGCACGCCCGGCTCAGCCATCGGCGTCCGCGGCACCGTCATCGAGGGCGTGGTGGGACCTGAGGCCGTGGCCTTCCTCGCCGGAATCCCCGGTGCGCCGGATCTGTCGGCGGAGTCCGACAGCGCGGCGGTGATCATTCTCAGGGAGGGGGCGATCGGGGTCGCCGTCAACGGCCAGAGCGTGGTGCTGGATCGGCCGGTGCAGATGGTCGCCCTGACCCGGACCCGGCTCTACCCGCCCTTCGGCGCGACCGATGAGACCAACCGCCGGTTCGAGGTCCTGTTGCCGACGCGCACGGGGACGTCCGATCCGCCCGTTGCGCCGCCGCCGGTCGATCCCTCCAGCGATGCGCCGCCGCCGACCGGTCCCGTCACGCCTCCTCCGACAGACCCGAACAACAAGCCTGAGGGGCCCGCGCCGCCGCCACCGCCGACGCGAGAGCCGCCTGTCCGCGCTCCCCCCGTTCGTAAGGCGCCCGTTCGTGATCCCGCCGTCCGGCCGCCGCTGACCCGGGCGCCGACAACGGTCGTGACGGCGCCGCCCGCGGCATCCGCTCCGGTCACAGCCGCGCCGCCTGCTCGTGATCCGCCAGTGGGCCCACCCCGGACCCGGCAACCGGACCCTGCCGTGACCGCTCCACCCGTGAATTCAACGCCCGGGACGGCAGCCCCGTCGACGCGTGATCCGCCGGTGCGAATGTCGCCGGCCCCGCGCCAGCCCTCGACCACGACGGCCACGCCGACACGCGCGGTCCCGATCGAGTCCCGCCTCCGGCAGCCGGTTCAGCCCCTGACCCAGCCCCCGCGCCAGACAACGCCGGCCGCCGCGCCCCCTCAGCAGTAGCGGCCGGACGTCAGCGCCATTTCGAACCTTCGCCGTGTTTGCCGTTGCTCTCGAATACCGGCGGAGCGGCCTTGTGGATGAACTGTTCCGACACCAGCCAGCCCTTCAGCGGCCGCAGCACGCCCAGACAGCCGAGAACAAGCAGGGGCATGGTCACGACCATATGCACCCAGATCGGCGGGTGGACGGCGAACTCGAACCACATGAACAGGGCCATGCCCACGATCCCGACGACGCTCATGCCGAAGAAGGCCGGGCCGTCCGCTGGTTCGGCGAAACCATAATCCAGACCGCAGGCGGGGCAGGCGTCGCGGATGGTCAGAAACCCCTTGAGCAACGGCCCCTCGCCGCAACGGGGACAGCGGCAGCGCAGGCCGGTCGAAAGGGTGCTCAAACGGGGATACTGGGGCTCGGTCACAACGGGATCCTGACAGGAAGGCCGCACGGCATGTCGGCTTGCCGGAACTCCGCCGCAACCGGCCTTGATGTCGCGGGAACACGCCGGCGAACGGGGCCGTTGCAGTCGCATGACTGAAACCCTCAGCCCCGCCCTGCCGAACGACGTCGAAGCCCTGGTGGAGGCGGTGCTGACGGCGGCTGACCAACGCGAGGTCAGCCTGGCCACGGCCGAGAGCTGCACCGGCGGACTGGTCGCCTCGGTCCTGACCGACGTCGAGGGTCGTTCGCACGTCTTCGAGCGGGGCTATGTCGTCTATACCGACAACGCCAAGGCCGACGAACTCGCCGTGCCGCCAAGGTTGCTCCAGGAACACGGGGCCGTGTCAGAACCCGTCGCCCGCGCCATGGCCGAGGGCGCGCTGCGGACCTCGGGCGCCGGCGTGGCCGTGGCGGTCACCGGCTTCGCTGGACCCGCGGGGCCTGATGATGAGACGGGCCGGGTGCATTTCGTGGTCGCCGCCACGGGCGCTCACACGATCCACGAAGAGCATCATTTCGGCGACATCGGCCGCGGTCCCTGCCGTATCGAATGCCTGCGGGTGGCGCTACGCATGCTGCATTCGGCGGTCACCAACCGTTAACCGCGTTGAAAGGCCGGCCGCGCGAGGGTGCGCGCGTATGTCCGGGGCCTCCGCCAGCAAGCGCATTCTCAAGACCTCCGTGGCCGCCGCCGCGGCGGGCGCGGTGCTGTTCGCGCCCCTGACTCCGCTGGCTCAGGAGGTCGCGGCGCCGCTGGATCCGGTCTCGATCCGCATCGGGTCAAACACCGAGTACACCCGCATCGAATTCGCCGGCGTCATCGGCGCCCGGTCGCAGGTTCGCCGTGACGGTCGCGACGTCATCGTCCGCATCGGTTCGACCGCCGCGCCCGATGTCTCGCGCCTCAAGGTCGATCCGCCGCGCGGCGTCGACAAGGTCGAGACCCGGGCGATCCGGGGCGCCACCGAACTGATCCTGACCCTCGCCGAAGGCGCCGACGCCAGCACCGGCTCGGCCGACGGCGCGGTCTGGCTCAATCTCTACGCCACCCCTCCGGCCGCCGCCCCGCTCGAGACGCCTGCTGTGGCGGCCCGGACCGTGCCGGTCACGGCCGTCGCCACCCCCGCCAAGGTCAGCCTGTCTTTCGCCTGGTCCACGCCGGTCGGGGCCGCCGTCTTCCGCCGCGGTGAGGCCGTTTGGGTGGTGTTCGACACCACCGCCCGCCTCGACATGCCGGGCGCCGGACAGCTCGGCCCCGTTTCCGACGCCCGCTGGACCGCCGGCCCTGATCACGTTGCGGTCCGCATTGCCGCCCCCGAAGGCCTCGCCGTCTCGGCGGCCGCGCGGGGTTCCACCTGGACCGTGACCATCGGCGGCCAGCCCATCGCCGTCGAAGGGGTCGCCATCGACCGTCAGGACGACGGGGAACCGGCCCTCGTCGCCCGCATGGCAGGCGCGACCCGTGCCGTCTGGCTGACCGATCCGCTGGCCGGCGACCGGTTCGCCGCCGTCACCGCCCTCGCTCCCGGAAAGGGCTTCGCCGACCGCCGCCGTACCGTCGATCTGGCCCTGCTGCCGACCGCCCACGGTCTGGCCGTGGAGACGCTGGCGAACGACCTCGCCATCCAGGCCGAGGGCGATCTGGTCACCCTCAGCCGGCCGGGCGGCCTGATCCTTTCACCGCCGTCCGCCGCCCTTGACGCCGCCTCGGCCGAGGACGGCGCGCCCCGGCGGGCGAAACACCCGTCCCTGATCCTGGCCGAGTGGGCCGAGCCCGGCCACGACGGCTTTTCCGCCCGCTATCGCCAGCTGCAGGATGCGGCCGCCCGGGAGTCGATGGCCGCCGGAGACGATCCCCGCGCTCCGGCCGAGGCCCGCTTCGCCCTGGCCCGGTTCCTTGTGGGCTCCGGCCTCGGCTATGAGGCCGTCGGCGTCCTGAACAGCATCGTCATCCAGGCCCCGAATATGGCCGGCGAGCCCGAACTGCGCGGCCTGCGCGGCGCCGCGCGCGCCTCGATCGGCCGGATGGCGGAGGCCCAGGGTGATTTCGCTTCCGCCGCTGTCGCGTCGGACCCCGCCTCGGCGGTCTGGCGCGGCTACATCGCCTCCACCCAGGGCGACTGGGAGTCGGCCCGACAGGCCTTCGCCGCAGGCGCCGCGGCGGTCGATGAGTTCCCCGCCCAGTGGCGCGCCCGCTTCGGCGCCGCCCACGCCATGGCGGCGCTGGAGACCGGCGATCTCGGCGCCGCCCGCGCCCTGCTGGCCTACAGCTTCAGCCAGAACGCCCCCGCCGCCGACCAGCTGACCGCCCGTCTGGTGCAGGCCAGATTGTTCGAACTGGATGGCCAGTCCGACCGGGCGCTGGCTGTTTACACCGCCATTGGCCGCGCGCCGCTGGACGCCGTCTCTGTGCCCGCCAAACTGGGCGTCGTCCGCCTGTCGCTGGCCAAGGGGACCATGAAGGCCGATGCGGCGGCCAAGGAGCTGGAGAGTCTGCGCTGGCGCTGGCGCGGCGACGCCACCGAACTGGCCGTCATCCGCCAGCTGGGCCAGCTCTATCTGTCACAGGGCCTCTATCGCGAGGCACTGACCGCCCTGAAGGGCGCCGGGCCCAATCTGAACCGTCTTGAGGGCGCCGCCGAAATCCAGGCCGATCTGGGGGCCGCCTTTCGCATGCTGTTCCTTGAGGGTGGGGCCGACGGCCTTCAGCCCGTGCAGGCGCTGGGCCTGTTCTACGACTTCCGTGAACTGACACCTATCGGCGCCGACGGCGACGAGATGGTCCGCCGTCTTTCGCGCCGTCTGGTCGATGTCGATCTGCTGGATCAGGCCGCCGAACTGCTGAAATACCAGGTCGAGAACCGACTGGAGGGCGTGGCCAAGGCCCAGGTCGCGACCGATCTCGCCGCCCTCTACCTGATGGACCGCCAGCCCGAGCCGGCCCTGCAGGCCATCTGGAACTCACGGACGACCATCCTGCCATCAGTCCTCAACACCGAGCGCCGCGCGCTGGAGGCCCGCGCCCTGATGGATCTGGGCCGGTTCGACCATGCACTCGAGGTGCTGGGCGCCGACGCCTCGCCCGAGGCCCGCGAGGTCCGCGCCGAAGTCCTCTGGAAGCAGCGGAGCTGGGCTCCGGCCGCCGCCCTCTATGAGGCGCTGCTGGGTGAACGCTTCCGGAATCCCGCGGCCCTGACGGTCGCCGAGGAGGCCCGGCTGATCCGCGCCGGGGTTGGCTATTCGCTGGGCGAGGACGCCGCAGCCCTGACCCGCCTGTCGCGCAACTACCGCCCGTTCGTGGCCGGGGCGCGGGCGAAGACGGCCCTGTCGATCGCCCTGGACGACGGGGTTGGCGGCGGCGCCTCACCGGGGGACTTCGCCGGCCTCGCCGCCTCGGCCGACACCTTCGCGGGCTGGGTCGCGGCCATGAAGGCCGAACTCAGAACGAAAACGGGCGGGAACCGACCCGCGGCGCCCGCCCGTTGAATACAGCCCTTCTCCCCGGGGGGAGAAGAAATATCCTACTTCTTGTTCACCGCATCCTTGAGCGGCTTCGAAACGCGGAAGCGCACGGCCTTCGAGGCGGCGATCTTGATGGTCGCGCCGGTGGCCGGGTTGCGGCCTTCACGGGCGGCGCGGGCGGCGGTGTCGAACACGCCGAGGTTCGAGATGCGTACGTCCCCGCCGCCGGTCAGCGACTTGTGGATGTTCTTGACGAGGGCGTCGAGCATACGGCCGGCGTCGGCCTGGCTGACACCGGCGTCCTTGGCGACGGAGGCGATGAGTTCTGCTTGGGTGGTCATGTGGGTCGTTTCCCGATGTGAGCTCGCCCCGATTCAGGGGCGATGACGGACGGATTGACGCCGCTTTTTATTCCCTTGGCAAGCGACTTCGCCGCTGTAACCCCCACGGGGTGGGGAATTATCCGGTACCGGAGGCTCTCTGGAAGCTCTCGACCAGGCTTCCGGCGACCAGTCTCCAGCCGTCCACGAGCACGAAAAAGATCAACTTGAACGGCAGTGAAATCACCACCGGAGGGAGCATCATCATACCCATGGACATGAGCACGCTGGCGACCACCAGATCGATCACAAGGAACGGAACGAAAAGGAGAAATCCGATTTCGAAGGCCCGCTTCAACTCGCTGATCATGAAGGCCGGAGTGACCACCCTCAGGGGCAGGTCGGCGGCCGCCGTGGGGGCCTCCAGTTGGGACAGCCGGACGAACAGCGCCAGGTCGTCCTGGTCGACCTGACCCAGCATGAAAGTCTTCACAGGTTCAGACGCCGCATCGAAGGCCTGGGGCAGCTCCATCTGCTGATCCAGCAGGGGTCGGATGCCCGAATCATAGGCGTCCTGCCAGGTCGGGGCCATGACGATGGCGCTCAGAAACAGGGCCAGGGACACCAGCACGGCGTTCGGCGGCGACTGCTGCATGCCCAGCGCCGTGCGCAGCAGCGACAGCACCACGATGATCCGGACGAAGCTGGTGGTCATGATCACGATCGACGGCGCCAGCGACAGCACGGTCATGAGTCCGACCAGCTGCACCACCCGTTCGGTGAGGCCCGAGCCTGTCCCGAGGTCGACATTGATAGCCGCGCCGGGTCCGCCCGCCGCCGCCACGTCCTGGGCCAGGGCCGCCAGCGGCCACAGCAGACAGAAGCCGGTGGTGATCAGCGACAGGATCACCGCGCGCTTCAGCTCGGCGCGAGTGGGCATGACGAAGACGCCCTTCAGGTTCACTTGGCCGCCTCCGGCCCGCGAGGTTCGATCAGCTCCCGGCCGTCGCCGAGAATCAGCAGCCGCTCCTCGTCATCAATCTTGACGAGAACCAGCCGCCGCGCCGGATCGAGCACCAGAGTCTCGACCACAGTCATCCGCCGTTCGCCGCGCTCGGCGCTGATCCGGGCCAGCAGCTGCGGCAGGTATCGCCGTGAGGCCCATGCGGCCAGGCCGATAATCCCGAGGGTAATGGCGAGCGCGAGGATCGCCCGGGCGAGGTCGAGGAAATTCATGCGGCAGACTTCGCCCGACATGGTTAACGCCGCATTGAGATAACCCCCCGTTAACCATGCAGGCGGCAGTTTCTGCCCATCTCAGAGGGGCGATCCGCGCCCCGACGCATCGAACTGGGAGGCTCGCATGGGCTTCACCGACCTGCCGCTGCTCAGCCAGATCAAGGGCCGCCTGTCCTGGCTGGACGAGCGCCAGCGCGTCATCGCCCAGAACGTCGCCAATACCGACACGCCCGGCTACGTCAGCCGCGACCTGAACCAGCCAACTGATTTCGCCCGTGCGCTCGCCGAGGGCGGCGGCGGGGTCCGCATGGTCCGCACCAGCGCCATGCATATCGCCCCGGCCGGCGCGACCGCCCGGTTCGAGAGTCGGGCCGCGCCCGATTCGGAGACCACGCTCGACGGCAATTCCGTCGTGGTCGAGGAACAGATGCTCAAGATGGCCGAGAGCCGCATGGCCTATGACGCGGCCATCGGCTTCTACCAGAAGTCCATGCAGATGCTGCGAATGGCCGCCCGCCCGCCCGGCCGATGATCGAGGAATAGCCGATGCCCGACCCGATCCCGCCCCGCAACTCGGCCATGGCCGTGGCCGCCAGCGCGCTGCAGGCGCAGCAGTCGCGCATGCGGATCATCGCCGAGAACATCGCCAACGCCCAGTCGACCTCGCCGGTCGCCGGCGGCCAGCCCTATCGCCGCCAGATCCCCGTCTTCCAGGCGCGCGAGATCAACGGCGCCACGGGCGTCGCCCTGGCCGAGGTCCGCGTCGATCAGGGCGACTTCCGCTCGGAATACGATCCCAGCCATCCGGCGGCCAACGGCGAGGGCTATGTGCTGCGGCCCAATGTCGACACCCTGGTCGAGGCCATGGACATGCGCGAGGCCCAGCGCGCCTACGAGGCCAACCTCAATGTCATCGAGACGGCGCGGGCCATGGACGCCCGCATCCTCGACCTGCTGAAGAAATAGGGACTGACCGATGAACCCCTTGGCCGCAGCGCGCGCCTATTCGGCGATCCAGGGCACGGAGATGCCGGCCTCGCCCGTCGGCGGCGCCCAGCCCTCGGGCTTCGCCGACATGCTGACCAGCGTCATGGGCGACATGACCGCCAGCTCGCGCGCCGCCGAAACCCAGATGGCGTCCGCCGTCCAGGGGCAGGGCAGTCTGATCGACGTCGTCACCGCCGTTTCCTCGGCCGAGGCCTCGCTGGAAACCGTCATGGCCGTGCGCGACCAGGTCATCTCCGCCTATCAGGAGATCATGCGGATGCCGATCTGACGCCTGTCAGACCCCGGACCTTCAGCCGATTGGCGCCCGCCCGCGCAGCCACTGCGACAGCACCCATTTCTCGCCGGTCGTCGGCGGCAGGCCCGCATGGCGTGTGCGCCGGTCAATGGATCCGTCAGGCAGGGTGTTGGCCCACAGCAGGGCGTCGCCCTTGCGGCCGCGATGCCTCAGGCTGCCGGCCTCGAACGCCGTCTCCCCGCCCTCGAAATCGTCATTGAGAAACACCAGACAGGTGGCGATCCGCTGCCCGCGCGCGGCGAGGTCGGCGGCGTAGCCGGGCAGGGCGGGGTCCAGCCAGTCGACGTGCCAGTCGAACGTCTGACCGACCGCATAGTGCAGCACCTGCGTCCATTCGAGGCCGGGAACGGGCAGGCCCGCCGCCCGCGCGATCCGCTCGCGCACCACGGCCAGAACCACATCCATTCGCTCCAGAGCGAACTGCGCCGCGGCGTTGGTCCGTACGCTTTCGCGCCGCCCCTCGCCCGTTTCGGGGTCATAGACCAGCGCCGGCTCGGCCATGCCTTCGGCCCGGTCCTTCAACCAGTCGCAGATCGTGCCCGCCAGGAAGCCCTCGATGGCGAGGATGGCCGGTCCCTGGCTCAGCATCCGGGGCGCGGGCGGGTTCAGCCAGGCGGCCATGTCGATTCCGGCGCCACCCGACAGCAGGGCCAGTTGCCTCCCTGCCGTGGCGTGTCCCAGCTCCGCCGCATGCGTCAACCGCTCCAGGGCCGCGCGCCAGTCCTGCGGCAGACCCAGCCCTATGGCGGTCAGCACGGCCAGCCGATGCGCGGCGTCCGCGTCGCCGGCGTCGGCCGCCACGGCGAGGGCGTGGGGATCGTGGGGGTCAGGCATGCTCACCCGGTTGTTCTAGCCCAATTCGTGCCCGGCGCGATCCGGTCCGACGTCGGTCAGCCTCAGCCTTCCAGCGACACGACCGGTTGGGCCACGACCATGGGATGCGACCTCGACCGGCCCTTGAGCCAGACGCGGATGCGGTCCTGGATCGGCGTGTCGATCAGCATATGGAAGAGGATGGCGAAGACGAAGGCCGCCATCACGCCCATCCCCCACAGCGCCCACTGGGCGGCGACGGGCAGGGCGTATTTGGCGATCAGGACATTGACCACGCCGAACCAGGCGATCCGCACCACCTCATTGGTGATGAACATCGAGAACGAGACCTGCGCCGCCTTCTCCACCCATTTCGAGGGCCGCGGCGTCGGCACGGCGCCGGCCGCCAGAATGATGGTCGAGATACAGACCAGCGAGATCAGGGCGTGTTTGTCGAAATACTGCACGAAGGCCAGCATCAGGGCGGCGCCGATCCCGGCCCAGCCGGCCAGTTTCGGCGCGATCCAGACCTTCTGGGCGAACCAGGCCAGGGCCATGCCGAGGAAGAACAGTGGCAGGGCGCGGATGAAGCCGAAGCCCATCGGCATCTGATAGACGGGATAGCCGAACAGGCTCCAGGTGAGCTGGTTGGCGACCAGATAGCCGCCGACGCCCAGCGCCAGCACGCTCCACGGCCCTAGCCGCACCAGACCCTTCAGGATCCACGGGAAGGCGAGATAGCAGCCGATCAGGGCCGAGATCGACCAGCTGGGCGCGTTCCACCCGTAGCCGCCGGGAATGCCGAACGCCTGCACCAGACCCAGCTGGGCCGGCAGCTGGCTCCAGTCGAACCATTCCGGCGCCCGGGGCCCGACGCCGGCCGCGGTCCCCCCGACCACGAGAACGACCAGGGTGAGTCCCATAAGAATGTGCGCGGGCCAGACCCGCAGGAACCGCTTGGCGAAGAAGTCGCCGGCCGACATCCGGCCTCCCGCGAGCGAGCCGCCATAGACCCGCATCAGCACATAGCCGCTGTCGATGATGAAGAAGTTGGTGAGCAGGAACCCGCCCCGCTCGAACACCGGATGCAGTCCCTCGGCCAGGGCGATCGGCCCCGCGCCCTGGAAGTGATGCAGGATGATTAGGGCGGCCACAATGAACCGCAGGGCGTCCAGCCACCCGCCGCGCACGATGGGCGGTGTCTCATTTCGGGTCGATATCGCCGTCCAGGCCATGGAAAACACCTCTTCTGAGGCGAATTCCGCAAGGACCGGGCCGTCAATGCGGCGTCTTCAGGCCCGGTCGCAGACGTAGATGGTGCAGCTCGATGCGCCGCCGGTCAGGGGGTTGTCGAAGGTCACAACCTCGGCGCGGACGTTGGCGAAGACAGCCCCGAGCACGGCGATGAAGGCTGCGTCCGGTCCCTCGTCGGACCACATGGCGAAAACTCCGCCCTCGGTGATCCCTTTGCGGAGGCTCCGCAGCCCCTCTTCGGCATAGAAGCGTGCGTGATCCGGGTGGAGCAGATTGCGGGGCGAATGGTCGATGTCGAGCAGAACGACGTCGTAACGCTCCGCCGGCGCCCGCGGCGTATCGAACCAGCCGAAGAAGTCGCCCAATTTGAGATGACAGCGCGGTTCCTGCCCCAGGCTTTCCCCGAGCGGCACAAGCCCGGCCTCATGCCATTCGATCACCGGGGCCAGAGCGTCGACGACGTCGACCGATGTGACCCGATCGTCTGCCAGCGCCGCGCGGGCCGTGTAGCCCAGCCCCAGACCGCCCACGAGAACGCGCAACGACGCGCCCTTCGCGGCCGCCAGACCCCGGACGGCCAGTTCAGTCTCGCCGACCGTGAACAGGCTGGACATCAGATGTTCGTCGCCGAGGATGACCTCGACGACATCACCGTCGATGGCCGCCACCCAGCGCCGCCGCAGGATCAGCGGCCCCATGGCGGTCACGCGATAGTCCAGTTCCTCGATCAGCCGGCCCATGTCGCGTGCTCTCCCCGGTCGGTGATCCCGTCCGAGCCTCCAGGGTAGCGCATTCCGCCACGGAATTGCGCCTCCGGGCGTGGCGACCACAGGGCCGGCGAGAGCCTCCACGAAAAGCGCTTGCGTTCCCTAAGTGTTATAGTCATGTATAACACCAGTTCGGTACTGTATCGAACCAATGTTGCGAGGGGGCGTCCGGAAGGGACGATGGATTCAGAGTGGGACGACGGTCAGCCGATCTATCGCCAGATACGCGATCGCGTGGTCGCCATGATCCTCGACGGACTCCTCAGCGAGGGCGACCCGCTGCCCTCGGTTCGCAACGTCGCGACCGGGAGCCGGGTCAATCCGCTGACAGTGCTCAAGGCGTATCAGCAGCTGGTCGACGAGCAGCTGGTGGAGAAGCGGCGCGGGGTCGGCATGTTCATCAACGCCGGCGCGCGGGAGCTGCTGCTGCGGGCAGAACGCCAGCGGTTCCTGACCGATCAGTGGCCCGAAATTCGCGCGACCATCCAGCGGCTGGGCCTGACGCAGGACCTGCTGGGCGCGGTCCCGCCCAGGCCGGCGGAGGACTGAGCCGATGAGCTGCATCCGCGCCCGTGGCCTGCGCAAGGCCTTCGGCTCCACCATCGCCCTGGACGGGGTCGATCTGACCGTCGAAGCGGGTCGTATCGTCGGCCTGATCGGCCCCAACGGCGCCGGCAAGAGCACCGCATTCCACGCCATCGTCGGCCTCGCCGCCTGTGAGGGAGAGCTCGAAGTTCTGGGCCGTCATCCATGGGCCCAACGCGGCGACCTGATGCACGACGTCTGCTTCATCGCCGACGTGGCCGTCATGCCGCGCTGGATGCGGGTCGGACAGGCGCTGGATTTCATGGCCGGCGTTCATCCCCGCTTCGATCGCGCCCGGGCCGAGGGCTTCCTGGCCCGCACCACGATCGGGCGCGCCAGCAAGATCCGCGACCTTTCCAAGGGCATGGTCACCCAGCTGCACCTCGCCCTGATCATGGCGGTGGATGTGAAGCTGCTGGTGCTGGACGAGCCCACGCTGGGCCTCGACATCCTGTACCGGAAGCAGTTCTACGACTCGCTGCTGAACGACTATTTCGACGGGGATCGCACCATCCTCGTCTCGACCCACGATGTCGCCGAGGTGGAGCACATCCTGACCGACGTGGTCTTCCTTGACCGCGGCCGCGTCGTGCTCGACTCCTCGATGGAGGACGTGGAGGCCCGCTATCTGGAGCTGGTCGTCGGACCCGACCGTCTCGCCGCCGCGCGCGCCTTGCGGCCCCTCCATGAGCGTACGCTGCTGGGCCGCAGCATCCTGCTGTTCGACGGCGTCGCCCGCGACCAACTCGCCACCCTCGGCGAGGTGCGCTCGCCCGGCCTGGCCGATGTCTTCGTCGCCCTGATGGGCGGGACCCAGACGGCGCGGGAGGCCGCATGACCTCCGAAACCGAGCACCTGTCCGACGCCCCCGCGGTCGTCGCCTCGCCCTGGCGCACTCATGCCCGGACCTTCTACTGGCTGCTGCGGCGCGAGCTGTGGGAGCATCGCGTGCTCTACATCGCCCCGGCCGTCGTCGCCGGCCTCGGCATCCTCGGCACGCTGGCCGGCTCTCTTCACCTGTCGAACGTCGAGCGCGCCGACCGGCTCGCCGATCCCGCCTCGACCTACGATTACATGGAGCCCTACGGCTTCGTCGCGGGGACGGTGTTCCTCAGCGGCGTGGTCGTCTCCATCCTCTACAGTCTCGCCGCCCTGCACGGCGAGCGGCGCGACCGCAGCATCCTGTTCTGGAAATCCCTGCCGGTGTCGGATTTGATGACGGTGCTGTCCAAGGCGGCGGTCCCGGCCCTCATGATGCCGGTGATCGTCTTCGCCCTCGTGGTCGTGGCCCAGCTGGTCATCGTGGCCCTGACGTCGCTCATCTGGCTGGCGAACGGCTTCGACCCCAGGCTGATGTGGGTCGAGCTCGACCTTCCGTTCCTGTGGACCGTGCTGTCCTACGGCCTGACCTTCATGACGCTGTGGCACGCGCCGGTCTTCGCCTGGTTGCTGCTGGTCTCGGCCTGGGCGCGCCGTGTGCCATTCCTCTGGGCCGCGGCCCCGTTCGTGGCGATCGCCATCATTGAATACCTGGCCTTCGGCGCGGCGGGCGGGCCCAACCCGTTGCAGCACCGCATCCTGGGCGGCTTCAGCGGCCCCTTCACCGTGGGCAGCCGCGGCGACGCGCCCGTCAGCACGCTGGCCGACCTCGATCCCGTGCGCCTGTTCGGTCAGCCGGGCGTGTGGATCGGCCTGCTGGTCGCCGCCGCCTTCCTGTTCGCCGCCATTCGCCTGCGCCGTTCGCGCGGCCCGATCTGATCCTTGCGTCTGTGAAAGGAGCCGGCTCATGCGAGCGACATCCGACGCCATCAGCACCCAAAACGCGACATCCGGATCCGGCGGGGCGGACGGCGTTCTGGGCGCCGCCGCGGCGTTCTGGCTGCTGACGGCGCTGATCGGGCAGTGGCTGTTCTTCTACTACATCGCCAGTTTCTACGGCCCCGCGATGGCGTCCGGAAACTATGAAGCCTGGAGCGTGCTCAGCACGATGGGGGCCAAGGGCTACGTCGAGGGCGACACCGCGGGCAATATGACCTTCGGCGCCCATGCTCTGGCGGCCGGGATCATAGCCTTCGGCGGAGCGCTTCAGCTCGTGCCGCAGATCCGGGCCAGAGCGCCGGTCTTCCATCGCTGGAACGGGCGGCTGTTCCTGCTGACGGTGGTGGGGCTGAGCCTGACCGGCTTCTATCTGGTCTGGGGCCGGGGCTCGCCGCCGGACTCGCTGGGCGAGATGTCCACCACGCTGAATGGCGTGCTCATCCTCGCCTTCGCCGGCCTGGCCGGGCGCTACGCGATGGCGCGGCGGATCACCATCCATCGCCGATGGGCCATGCGCCTCTATCTGGTCTCAAACGCCCAGTGGTTCCTGCGCATCGGCGTGTTCGCCTGGTTCGTCGGCAACATGGCGCTGGGAAGGGAGGTCTCGATGAGCGACCCCTTCTTCAGCATCTGGGCCTTTAGCTGCTACCTCGTGCCCATTGCGGTTCTGGAGCTTTACCTGCGCGCCAGGGACCGTGGCGGGCCGATAGCACGAACCGCGGTCGCGAGCCTGCTGGTCTTGCTCACCCTGCTGATGGGCCTCGGCATCTTCGCCTTCTTCATGTTCTCCCAGAAAATCCTGTCCGGCGCTCCGCTGTCGCTCGGCTGACCGAAGCGACATCGACCGCTCTCCCAGAGAAGAGTTTTCCCATGCAAGGCTCAGACAACCTTCTGGTGGCTCCCGCGGACGCACCGGCGATCCTTCATTTCGCGGCGGATGTGCTGCTGTTCCTGCACATCGCGGGCGCTTCCGTGGCCATGATCGCGGGTTTCGTGGCCGTGATCGCGCGCAAGGGCGACACCGTGCACCGGGCGGCCGGGAACGTTTTCTTTGTCTCAATGCTGGTGATGGCCGGGGTGGCGGGCGGGGTCTCGCCTTTCGTGCCGGAGATCGTGCCGGTTAATATCGCGGCCAGCGTCATGACCTTGTATCTGGTGACCACCGGCTGGATGACAGTGAAACGGCCGGAGGGCGCGGTTGGCGGATTCGAGACCGGCGCCATGCTGTTCGCCGTCGGTCTGGCCCCGATCTCGGCCGTGTTCGGCCGGATCACCGGCGACCCGACCCTGTATTTCTTCGCCGGGATCGCCACCCTGGCGGCGCTGGCCGACTTTACCATGCTGCGCCGCCGCGGCCTGACCGGCGTGCCGCGGATCGCACGCCATCTCTGGCGGATGTGCGCGGCCTTCTTCATCGCCACCGGCTCGTTCTTCTTCGGACAGGCGGACGAGATACCCGCCGTGCTGCGCGGCCCGCTGACGACGGTGCTCGGCCTGGCGCCGCTCGGCTTCCTGCTATTCTGGATCGTGTGGGTCCGGATCAGCCGGGCGTTCAAGTCCGCGCCGATCGCCGTGGCGAGCGGGCCCTAGCCTCGCACCAGGCGCAGGAACTCTTCCCGCGTCCGGGCGTCGTCCCGCACCACGCCCAGGAGGGCGCTGGTGGTCAGGCTGGCGCCGGGCGCGTCGACCCCACGCATCGTCATACAGCTGTGCTCGGCCTCGATGACCACGCCGACGCCTTGGGGCCGCAGCACCTCATCGATCGCGGTGGCGATTTCGGAGGTCATCTTCTCCTGGATCTGTAACCGGCGCGCATAGCCGCGCACCACTCGCGCCAGTTTGGAGATGCCCACCACCCGGTCGGTCGGCAGATAGCCGACATGGGCCACGCCCACGACCGGCAGCATATGATGTTCGCAGAAACTGACGAAGCGGATGTCCTTCAGCACCACCAACTGGTTATACCCGCCGACCTCCTCGAAGGTCCGCTCCAGATAGGCGCGCGGCTCGACCTCATAGCCGGCGAACAACTCGCGATAGCTGCGGGCAACCCTCGCCGGCGTGTCAAGCAGCCCTTCCCGGTCGGGGTCGTCACCCGCCCATTCGATCAGGGTGCGTACAGCGGCTTCGGCGTCGGACTGGGAGACGGGGGGCTTGGTCATGCTTCGCTTTACGCCGGGCGAGGCGGTTTGATCCAGTCGGGTCCGTCCTAACCGCTCGTTAACCACGCTCCCGGCATTTTCTGCCCGGTATTTGGTGGAGCGTGATTTCAATGAACGGCGCTGAAGTGATGGATGTGGGGCGTGACGCCCTGTGGCTGACGATCCAGCTGTGTGCGCCTGTTCTGCTGGTCGGCCTGGTCGTCGGCGTGGCCATCGGCCTGTTCCAGGCCCTGACCCAGATCCAGGAACAGACCCTGATCTACGCCCCCAAGATCATCGCCATCTTCGTCAGTCTGCTGCTGTTCCTGCCGCTGATGGGAGCGCTGCTGGGCGGCTTCATGCGGACGATCGCGGCGCGCATCGCCGGCATGTGATCGCCATGGGACGTCAATAGGTGGAGCCCTGGGCGACATCGGACCAGGTCTGGCAGGGCGCGCTGATCTTCTCGCGGATCGGCGCCGTGCTGCTGATGCTGCCGGGCGTCGGCGAAAGCTATGTGTCGCCGCGCATCCGCCTGTCGCTGGCCCTGGTCGTCAGCCTCGCCCTGTGGCCAGTGATCGCCGGCACCCTGCCGGCCTTGCCCGCGACGGTGGGCGGCATGGCGGGATGGATCATCCGCGAGGTCATCGTCGGCCTGATGATCGGCGCCCTTCTGCGGTCCTTCCTGACCGCCCTGGCCACGGCCGGCGAGATCGTCGCCCTGCAGACCACCCTGGCCTTCGCCCAGACCGCCAATCCGATGCAGGTCCAGCCCGGCTCGACCATCAGCGCCTTCCTGATGCTGCTGGGCACGACCATGATCTTCGCCACCAACACCCATCACCTGTTCATCGCCGGTCTGGTGGGATCCTATGAGCTGATCCGGCCGGCCGGGCCGCTGCTGACCGGCGACTTCGCCACCCTGGCCATCCGCACCGTGGGCGACGCCTTCATGCTGGGGGTGCAGCTGTCCGCGCCCCTGCTGGTCTTCGCCCTGATCTTCAACCTCGCCTCAGGCCTCGTTGGCCGGGTGATGCCATCTTTCCAGGTCTTCTTCGCCGCCGCCCCGCTCAGCATCCTGCTGGGCCTGTCGGTCTTCGCCCTCAGCCTCGGCGTGATCGGGACGGCTTTCATCGACCGCTACCGCGCCCTGGCCAATGTCTTCGTCGGAGGCGCCGGTGGCTGATGCGCCGGATCCCGACTCGAAGACAGAAGAGGCCTCCCCACGAAAACTCGCGGACGCCCGCAAGAAGGGCGATGTCGCCAAGTCTCCGGACGTCGCCGCAGCCCTGTCCCTGGCCGGCGCGGCCGCCGTGGTGCTGATTTCCGGCGGCTGGTTCGCCACCTCCATGGCCGAACAATTTCTGCCCTTCATCGCCGCGCCTCACACCATGATGGGGGGGCTCGACGCCGGGGCCGGGGTCGAGATCGGGAGCATGGCCCTTTGGGCCATGGCGCCCTTCCTCGGCGTGGTCATGCTGGCCACCATCCTCGGCGGCGTCGGCGGCAATGTGGCCCAGTCCGGCCTGCTCTTCACGGCCGAAAAGCTGAAGCCCGACTGGTCCAAGGTCAATCCGCTGAAGGGGTTCAAACGCATCTTCGGCCCTGATGGCCTGGTCCAGTTCATCAAGACCTTTCTCAAGCTGCTGGCGGTGGGGGTGATCTGCTGGCTCGTCCTGAGGCCGCACCTGCGCGAGCTTGAGGTGATGGCGGCCATGCCCCCGGCGATGATCCTGCCCATGGCGCGCGATCTGGCCATCGCCCTGATGATGTCGACGATCATCTTCCTGGGCTTCACCGCCGGGGCCGACTTCCTCTGGCAGAAATACCGCTTCGCCGAGCGGATGAAGATGACGAAGGAAGAGACCAAGGAGGACTACAAACAGTCCGAGGGCGACCCGCACATCAAGGCCAGGCTGAGGCAGATCCGGAACCGGCGCAGCCGTCAGCGGATGATGCAGAACGTCCCGAAAGCCACGGTCATTGTCGTCAACCCGACCCACTATTCCGTCGCCCTGCGCTACGAGCCCGGCGAGGGTGATCCCGCGCCGATCTGTGTGGCCAAGGGGGTTGACGCGGTGGCGCTGCGCATCCGTGAGGTGGGCCGCGAACACGACGTTCCGATCGTCGAGAACGTGCCTCTGGCCCGCGCCCTCTACGCCGCTGTCGATATCGACGAGACCATCCCTCGCGAACATTTCGAAGCCGCCGCCAAAGTCATCGGCTTCGTCATGCAGAAACGCAAAAAACACTGATCGTCCAAAGGTCTTAACCCCGCATTTACCACGAAGGCGGCAGTTTCTGCCTAGCGGGCGTCTGTAAGGACCCGTGAGTATTCGGGGCAGGACGCGTGGGCGGCTTCACAGCGGCGTTGCAGAGATTCGGGATCGGTCGGCTGACCGTGGTGCTGGGCGTCGCCGCCGGCGTTGCGGCCGTGCTGGTCGCCGTCATGCTCCGCATCGGCCAGGCCCCGGACGCCCTGCTGTATTCCAATCTCGACCTGCAGGAAGCGTCTGAGGTCACCACGGCGCTGGACAGCGCCGGCATCAAATACTCCTCGAAGGGCGACGGCTCGACCATCTTCGTCAGCCGTGACGAGGTCGGCGAGGCACGCATGCTGGTCGCCGGCAAGGGGCTCGTGACCTCCGGCTCGGTCGGCTACGAGATCTTCGACAACCAGTCGGTGCTGGGCCAGACCGAGTTCCAGCAGAACCTCAATGAAAAGCGCGCCCTCGAGGGCGAACTGGCCCGCACCATCCTGACCATGCGCGGCATCAATTCCGCCCGCGTCATGATCGCCCTGCCGCGCCGGGAACTGTTCCAGTCCGACGCCGCCGACCCCACCGCCGCCGTGGTCGTGGGCGTCACCGGCGGCCAGCTGTCGGGCGCCCAGGTCCAGGCCATCCGGAACGTCGTCGCCTCCTCGGTGCCCAATCTGAAGCCCGAGAAGGTCACCCTGACCGACACCTCCAACCGCACACTGGCCGCCGGCTCGGACTCCGAGGGCTTCAGCGCCGCCTCGGCCCAGGACGCGCAGGAGACCACCGAGGCCCGGTTGCAGGCCCGGATCATGGATATCGT
Organism: Brevundimonas sp.; assembly: GCF_051860745.1. Taxonomy (GTDB): domain Bacteria; phylum Pseudomonadota; class Alphaproteobacteria; order Caulobacterales; family Caulobacteraceae; genus Brevundimonas. Next base: position 41,624 of record NZ_JBHYDN010000004.1, on the reverse strand, counting down.
CGAGGGCGTCGTTGGCGTCGGCGGCGCGCGCGTCCAGGTCACCGCCGACATCGACCACAGTCGCTCCACCACACAAGAGCAGCGTTACGATCCGGACGGTCAGGTGGTGCGCTCCACCTCGACCAACGGCTCGGAGAGTTCCGACGCCACGGGCGTCAGCGATGGCGGCGCGACGGCGACCAACAACATCCCGGGCGGCGAAGCGCCCGCCACGACCCCGACCGGTTCGACCACGACCGACTCCACCGAGACCACCGAGACCACCAACTACGAGATATCAAACACTACCACGACCACGGTGAAGGAGGCCGGCGAGATCAAGCGGCTGGCCGTTTCGGTCGCGGTGGACGGCAGATGGACCCCCGCAGCCAACGGCGGGGCCCCGACCTACGCCGCGCGCACGCCGGCGGAAATCGAGCAGATCAAGGCGCTGGTCGCCGCGGCCGTCGGCATCGACGCGACGCGCGGTGATCGGATCGAGGTGCTGAACGCCCGCTTCAACCGCGACCTGGCCGTGGTCGGCGGGGAGGAGGCGGCGTCGTCGTTGTTCAACTTCACCAAGAACGACATCATGCGCGGCGTGGAGTTGCTGGTGCTGTTGATCACCGGCCTGCTGCTAATCTTCTTCGTGCTGCGCCCGCTGCTGAAATCGGCCGGCGGCGGCGTGGGCGGCGGTCCGTTGCAGCTCGCGGCCGCCGGTGCGGGCGGCGGTGGCGCGGTGACCTCGCTGCAGACCACCATCATGGGCGGCGCCGGCGGGGTCATGCCCCAGCTGGCCGGTCCCTCGGAGATGGACCAGCGGCTCGATATCGCCCGCATCGAGGGCCAGGTGAAGGCTTCCTCGGTCAAGAAGGTCGCGGATTTTGTCGAGAAGCATCCTGATGAATCCGCCACCATCCTGCGCAGCTGGGTGCACGAGGGCTGATGGCGCGCGCTATCAACAAGAAGCCGGCTGTCGAGGACGTCAGGAAGCTGACGGGGCCTGAGAAGGCCGCCGTCATTCTGCTGTCGCTGGGTGAGGACCATACGCGTCTGTGGCAGAGCCTTGACGAGGACGAGATCAAGGAAATCTCCCAGGCGATGGCGTCGCTGGGCACCGTTGGCGCCAACGTCGTTGAGGAGCTGCTGGTCGAGTTCGTCTCGGGCATGAGCGGCTCCGGCGCTGTCATGGGCAGCTTTGAACAGACCCAGCGTCTGCTCGCCTCCTTCATGCCGAGCGACCGGGTCGAAGGCCTGATGGAGGAGATCCGCGGTCCCGCCGGCCGCACCATGTGGGACAAGCTCGGTAATGTGAACGAGGCCGTCCTCGCCAACTATCTGAAGAACGAATACCCCCAGACCGTCGCCGTGGTCCTGTCCAAGGTGAAGCCGGACCACGCCGCCCGCGTCCTGACCAGCCTGCCCGAGGACTTCGCCCTCGAATGCGTCCAGCGCATGCTGCGGATGGAGCCGGTGCAGCGCGAAATCCTCGACAAGATCGAGCAGACCCTGCGCACGGAATTCATGTCGAACCTGGCGCGCACGTCCAAGCGCGACAGCCACGAGATGATGGCCGACATCTTCAACAGCTTCGACCGTCAGACCGAGGCCCGTTTCATCGGCGCGCTGGAAGAGCGCAACCGCGAGGCGGCCGAGCGTATCCGCGCCCTTATGTTCGTGTTCGAGGATCTGGCCAAGCTGGACCCCGGCGGCATCCAGACCCTGCTGCGCGCGGTCGAGAAAGATTCCCTCGGCCTGGCCCTGAAGGGCTCGTCGGAAGCCCTGCGCGAACTGTTCTTCTCCAACATGTCCGAACGCGCCGCCAAGATCATGCGCGAGGACATGGAGTCCATGGGCCCGGTCCGTCTCAAGGACGTCGATCAGGCCCAGATGGCCATGGTCCAGGTCGCCAAGGATCTCGCCGCCAAGGGCGAGATCATGCTGGTCGGCCAGGGCGGCGACGACGAGTTGATCTACTGACATGACCCACCAGCCTCTCAGCACCCGCTTCTCCTTCGACACCGAGTTCGACGCCGCCGGCGTGGTCGTGAGCGCCGCCGCCGCCTTCCGCCCGATCAAGCGCGCCTATGGCCCGGCCGAGGTCGACGCCCTGGTCGCCCAGGCCCGGCTGAACGCCCGCAACGAGGCCCTGGCCGAGGTCGAGAGCATCCAGACCATGGCCCTGTCCGCTATCGGCCAGGCCCTGGCGTCCGCCGCCCCCGCTCTGGCCCAGGTCGCCCAGCTGCATCGTCAGCAGGCCGCCGAACTGGCCCTCACCGCCGCCCGCGTGGTGTCCGCCTCCGCCCTCGACCGCCACCCCGAGGCGCCCCTGCAGGCCGCGCTGGAAGCGCTGGGGCAGGAGATCGACGCCTCGCCGCGTCTGGTCATCCGCACCGGCGACCTGACCGAGGCGACCCATGCGCGCCTCCAGCAGCTGTGCGCCGACGCCGGCTTCTCCGGCATCGTCGCTTTCCGCACCGAACCCGCCATGGCGCCGGCCGCCTTCCAGCTGGAATGGGCCGACGGCCGCGCCGCCTTTGATCCCGAGGAAGCCTTCGCCCGCATGAGCGAAGCCCTGAACTCCGCCCTGGCCGCCGAGGCCGGGCATGCCGAAAACCTCACCCCTGAAACCTCGATGGAAGGGAGGCCGTAATGGCGTCCGACACCATGGCCCTGGAGGAGTTCCCGGACTCCGTTGCAATCACTGTCAGCGAGGACCCGTCCGACAAGACGGCGCACGACCTCACGCCGGTCTTTGACGTGCCGGTCAACATTTCGGCCGTGCTGGGCAAGGCCCACATGTCCGTGGCCCAGCTGCTCAAGCTGAACCGCGGCAGCGTGCTGGAGCTCGACCGCAAGGTCGGCGAGGCCATCGATATCTTCGTCAACAACCGTCTGGTCGCCCGCGGGGAGGTCGTCGTCGTCGAGGACCGCCTGGGCGTGACCATGACGGAAATCATCAAGACCGAGGACTCCGGCGCCTGATCGGCGGCCGGACGGTGCGTAGAGATTAGAGGAGAAGACCGATGCGGCTTCTGGTGGTTGGCAGGCTCAGCGGACAGCTGGCGACGGCGGTGAAAATGGCCATGGCGCACGGCGCCAAGGTCAGTCACGTCGAGCGCGGCGATCAGGCGACGGAACAACTTCGTCGAGGGCAGGGCGCCGACCTGCTTATGGTCGACTATCGCATCGACATCGCCGGCCTGATCGCGGCCAACGAGGCCGAGCGGATCCATGTTCCGGTCGTGGCCTGCGGCGTCGACGCCGACGCCAGCGACGCGGCCGCCGCCATCCGCGCCGGGGCCAAGGAGTTCATCCCCCTGCCCCCCGAGGCCGATCTGATCGCCGCGGTCCTGGCCGCCGTCGCCGATGACGACCGTCCGCTGATCTCCGCCGATCCGTCGATGAAGGCGGTCATCATGCTGGCTGATCAGGTCGCCCGCTCGGAAGCCTCGATCCTGATTACCGGCGAGAGCGGCGTCGGCAAGGAGGTGATGGCCCGTTACCTCCACGCCGGCTCCAAGCGCGCCGACCGCCCCTTTATCAGCGTCAACTGCGCCGCCATTCCCGACAATCTGCTGGAATCGGAACTGTTCGGCCACGAGAAGGGCTCGTTCACCGGCGCCATGGCCCGCCGCATCGGCAAGTTCGAGGAGGCTGACGGCGGCACACTGCTGCTGGACGAAATCTCCGAGATGGACGTCCGCCTTCAAGCCAAGCTGCTGCGCGCCATCCAGGAGCGGGTCATCGACCGCGTCGGCGGAACCAGGCCGGTGCCGGTCAACATCCGCATCATCGCCACGTCCAACCGCGACCTGGCCCGCTCGGTCTCGGAGGGCACGTTCCGGGAAGACCTGCTCTACCGCCTGAACGTCGTGAACCTGCGCCTGCCGGCCCTGCGCGAACGACCGGGCGACATCTCCGTACTCGCCGATCATTTCGTCAAGAAATACGCCGCCGCCAACGGCGTGCCGGTGCGGCCAATCTCGGCCGACGCGCGCCGCGCCCTGGTCTCGCACCGCTGGAACGGCAACGTCCGCGAGCTGGAAAACGCCATGCACCGCGCCGTGCTGCTGGCGGTCGGGTCCGAGATCGACGTCGAGGCCATTCGCCTGCCCGACGGCCAGCCGCTGAGCGCCGGATCCCACGGCGCCGCCGGCTATGACAACCCCGCCGCCCGCGCCGCCCAGACCGCCGACGCCATCACCCGCGCCCACGTGGGCCAGACGGTGGCGCAGATGGAGAAGACACTGATCCTCGACACCCTGTCGCACTGCCTCGGCAACCGCACCCATGCGGCCAACATTCTGGGCATCTCGATCCGCACCCTGCGCAACAAGCTGAACGAATACGCCGACGAGGGCGTCCAGATCATCGCCCCGCAGAGCGGCGTCGCCGCCGTCGGCTACGCGGCCGCCTGATCATGACCCGGGGGGCCGACCGCAGGACTGTCCTGACCGGCCTCGCCGCGCTCGGCGTGGCGGGTTGTTCGCGCCCGGCCGCCGAGGCTGGGGCGACGGGCCCGTCGCCGGCTCCGATCGCGTTCGACCTGTCCGCCCTCGAAACCCGGCATGACGGCCGCCTCGGCTTCGTCGCCCATGACGTCGGCGCCGATGCCCGCGTCGCCTGGCGCAGCGATGAGCGGTTCGTCTATTGCTCGACTTTCAAGATGTACCTCGCCGCCGCGACCCTGCTGCGGGTCCAGGCGGGTGAAGAGCGTCTCGACCGCGCCATCCCGGTGACCGCCGCCGACATGGTCAACCATGCGCCCGTCACCGAACCCGCCGTCGGCGAGACCCTGATGATCGAGCGGTTGATGGAAGCGACCGTCGGGCTCAGCGACAATCCGGCGGCCAATATCCTGATCCGCGAACTGGGCGGCCTGGAGCGGTTGCGCGCCTTCTATCGCGGCATTGGAGATACTGACACGCGGGTCGATCGGCTTGAGCCGGAGATGAACCGGCTGGACGGCGACAAGGACACCATTACGGCGAGCCAGTCCGCGCGGAACATCCAGCGGCTGTTCGTGCGCCGGGACACCCCTCTGACAGCGGCCTCCCGAACCCTGCTGCTGGGCTGGATGTTCGCCACGCCCACGGGTCCGAACCGCCTGAAGGCGGGCCTGCCCGCCGACTGGCGGCTGGCGCACAAGACAGGCACCGGCGGCTATGGCCCGACAAACGACATCGGTCTGGCCTGGCCTCCGTCAGGCGAGCCCCTGATCATCACCGCCTATTTCCACGGCTCGCGGACCTCGACCGAACAGCAACGTGAGGCGGCCATCGCCGACGCGACCCGCATCGCCCTTGCCGCGCTCGGCCGCGCATGACGGACATCCCCGCCTCGACCATGATGAGCGACGGCATGGCGCGCCCCACGGGCCGCGACATGATGGGCTGGGTCGTGCGCGGCGAGGTGGCCATGGCCATCGGCGTCATCGGCGTGATCCTGCTGCTGATCCTGCCAATCCCGACCTTCCTGCTGGATATCCTGCTGGCGCTCTCGCTGGTTTCCAGCGTGCTGATCCTGATGACCGCCGTGATGATGAAGAAGCCGCTGGACTTCGCCATCTTCCCGACGGTCCTTCTGGTCACCACCCTGTTCCGGCTGGGCCTGAACCTGGCCTCGACGCGGCTGGTGCTCAGTCACGGTCACGAGGGTTCCGGCGGCGCCGGTCAGGTCATCGAGGCCTTCGGCGCCCTGATGATGGGCGGCAGTTTCATCATCGGCATCATCATCTTCGCCATCATCCTGGTGGTGAATTTCGTGGTCATCACCAAGGGCTCGACCCGCATCGCGGAAGTGTCGGCCCGTTTCACCCTGGACTCCATGCCGGGCAAGCAGATGGCCATCGACGCCGACCTGTCGTCCGGCCTGATCGACGAGGAAACCGCCAAACGCCGCCGCAAGGAACTGGAACAGGAATCGACCTTCTTCGGCGCCATGGACGGCGCCTCGAAATTCGTTCGCGGCGACGCCGTCGCCGGTCTGATCATCGTCTTTATCAACGCCATCGGCGGCATCCTGATCGGCACCGTCCAGCACGGCATGAGCATCGGCGACGCCGCCAACTCCTACGTCGCCCTGACCATCGGCGACGGTCTGGTGACCCAGGTCCCCGCCATCGTCATTTCCATCGCCGCCGGCTTTCTGGTCTCCAAGGCCGGCGTCGAAGGCACAGCCGACAAGGCCCTCGTCGCCCAGCTGGCGACCAATCCCGTCAGCCTTGGCGTCGTCTCGGCCGCCTCCGGCCTGATCGGCCTGATCCCCGGCATGCCATTGCTGCCGTTCGCGGCCCTGTCCCTCGGCACGGGCTTCATGGCCTGGCGCCTGGGCCGGCAGCGGCTCAAGCCCAGACCGACCGAGGCCGAGATGGCCGCCACCGCCCTGGGGCCCAAGGAGGACGTCGAGGAGCCGATCGGCACCGCCCTGACCATCGACGAGGTCAAGATCGAGCTCGGCTATTCCCTGCTGTCGCTGATCAACGATCTGGAAGGCCGCCGCCTGACCGATCAGGTCCGCGCCCTGCGCCGCTCGCTGGCCCAGGAATATGGCTTCGTCATGCCGTCGGTGCGCATTCTGGACAACATGCGCCTCGGCACCCAGGGCTACGCCATCCGCATCAAGGAGATGGAGGCCGGACAGGGCGAGGTCCGCCTCGGCTCGCTGATGGCCATGGATCCCGCCGGGCGACAGGTCGAGCTGCCGGGCGAACACACCAAGGAGCCCGCCTTCGGCCTGCCCGCGACCTGGATCGACGAAAGCCTGCGCGAGGAGGCCACCTTCCGCGGCTACACCATCGTCGACCCTTCGACCGTGCTGACCACCCACCTCACCGAAATCCTCAAGGAGAATATGGCCGACCTGCTCTCCTACGCCGAGGTGCAGAAGCTGCTGAAGGAGCTGGGGACCGAAGAGAAGAAGCTGGTCGACGAACTGATCCCCTCGGTCATCACCGTCACCACCCTGCAGCGGGTGCTGCAGACCCTGCTGCGCGAGAAAGTCTCGATCCGCGATCTCGGCGCCATTCTGGAAGGTCTGGCCGAGGCCGCTCCGCACACCAGTTCGGTCACCACCCTGGTCGAGCATGTGCGCGGCCGCCTGGCCCGTCAGCTGTGCTGGCAGCACAAGGGTGAAGACGGCGCCCTGCCAATCGTCACCCTGTCCCCGGAATGGGAGGCGGCCTTCGCCGACGCCCTCGTCGGCCAGGGCGAGGAGCGTCAGCTGGCCATGGCCCCGTCACGGCTGCAGGACTTCATCCGAGCCGTCCGCGATGTCTTTGAACGCGCGGCCATGGCCGGCGAGACCGCCGTCTTGCTGACCGGCCCGCAGATCCGCCCCTATGTCCGCTCGATCATCGAGCGATTCCGCGGCCAGACGGTGGTGATGAGCCAGAATGAGGTCCATCCCCGCGCCCGCCTGCGGACGATCGGCACGGTTTAAAACCGTCCTTCTCCCCTTGCGGAAGAAGGAAGTTACTCCACCTCCGTCCAGCCTCCCGCCGAGGCCGCGCGCGCCGCGTCGTTGGCGGGGCGGGCCACCAGTCCGGACTGGGTGATCCAGACCTCGTATTTGGCGCCGTCGGCCATCGGCATATAGGCGCCGCCGCCGTACAGGGTGTCGACCGCATCGACGTATTTCCGGTATTTCCGCGCCGCGTCCCAGGCGCTGATCCGCCAAGGCAGCCAGTCCGGCCCCGCGTCACCGCCGGCCAACGGATGCACGCTGCGCGTCGCATTGATCTCCTGTTCGGTCGATTGATACCGGCCTGACAGCCGGTCCAGCCGGTACTGGGCGTCCAGCCCCAGCACATTGGCCCAGGGCTTCCACTTCAGCACCTGCGCCTCGATGCGCCATTCGTCGCCGTGAAGCGGATACAGGTTGCTGACCCCAGGCGCGTTCTCGCCCATGCCGGGCTGCATCAGCGTGGCCTCGAAATACTGCGGTCCCAGCTGCCGGGTCTGGATCGTCGCAACCGGCCGCTCATAGGTCAGCCGGCCATAGGTCTGGACGTCCAGCGCCAGCAGGGCGGCGATCGCGGCTGCGGCCATGAAGCCCGCGCCGCCTGCCCCGACCAGCAGGCCGCTGAACACCCGACCCTGAAACAGGGCCATCAGGCCGCGGATCAGCAGAACAACGCCGATCAGACCAACGACCGCCGGAGCGATCCACCACCACCACACCATGTCAAACTCCCCCGATCCTGACGGGGTGCAATCATTACCCTAAATCCTCGGATCAGCGAGGGTTTCTCCTGTTACGCGACTGGACAGGGCCAAACGCCCCGCTAATGCTCCCCCACGATGATCTCGGCTCTCCGCCCCACGCTCCTCGCCTTCAGTCAATTTGTCCGTACGCCGACGCTCGGACGGCGCGTCGCCGGCCTGCTGGCGCTGGCGATCGTGCTGATGCTGGTGCTGAACCTGGCGGTCTACGTCCTTATCCAGCGCACCGTCGCGTTCAACGACACTGTCGAGGAGGCCCAGCAGGTCCGTCTGGTTTCACGCGAGGTGCTGACCCGGCTCGTCGATGCCGAGACCGGACAGCGCGGCTTCCTGCTGACCGCCCGGCCCGAGTATCTGTCCATTCACGATGAGGCGATCCAGCAGCTCCCGGACCTGTTGCGGGATCTGGGCGGCCTTACGGCCGGGGATCCAGACCTCGGACCGCGGGTCGAGCGCGTAAGAGAGCTTTCGGATCAGCGACGGGCTGTAACGGAGTGGAGCCTCGACCTGGCCCGCACCGGTCGCCTCGACGAGGCGGTGTCCGTGCTCCGCAGAGGCGAGGGCAAGGTCCTGATGGACGCCATGCGGACCGAAATCGCCGCCATCGACGAGATCCAGGCCACCCGCCTGCAGTTCCGGACCCGCCAGTCCGAATGGGCAGGCAATATCACCGTCATCGCCAACGCCCTGGGCGGCGCCCTGATACTGGTCCTCGCTGGAATAAGCGCGTGGTTGATCCGCCGCTATATCTTCGAGGTGCAGGGCGCGCGTGACGCCCTCGATCGCCTGAACGCGGGTCTGGAGCATCAGGTGCTCGACCGCACCTTCGAACTGACCCTCGCCCGCGACCGTGCCGAGGCCATGCTGCGCGAGGTCAACCATCGCGTCGGCAACTCCCTGCAGCTGGTCTCCAGCTTCATGTCGCTGCAACTGCGCCATCTGGTCGATGAGGGCGCCCGCGCCGCGCTCAAGGAATCCCAGGCGCGGATCGAGGCCGTCGCTCACGTCCACCGCCGACTCTACACCTCGGGCGATATGTCCTCGGTGGCCATGGACGAATATCTCGAGGGTCTGATCAGCGAACTGTCGCAATCCCTTTGCCCGGACAAGGATGGCTGCTCCATCCATCTGGACGCCGTGCCGATGCGGGTCTCGACCGATCAGGCCGTGTCGCTCGGCGTGGTGGTCACTGAATTGGTCACCAATGCGGTGAAATACGCCTATGAGCCGGGCAAGCCGGGTCAGATCCGCGTCAGCCTGGGCCAGGGTCCGAACGGACGCGCCATACTGACGGTCGAGGACGACGGTCCCGGCATGGGCGACGGCGGCGTCAAGGGCACCGGTCTGGGCGGCAAGATCGTCTCCGCCATGGCCTCCGGCCTGCGGTCGGCGGTCGAGTTCGACAAGGCTCACAAGGGCGTGCGAGCCCGCCTCACGTTCGACCTCTGACCATGTCCGCCAACCTTCAATTCGGAACCGCCGAGCCCGGCCTCGGCTACCGCCTGCGGCCCACCGCCTTCGGCCTGGTGCTCCAGGACGGCAGACTGGCCTGCGTCCGTGTCGTTCGCGGCGAGGACAGCTATTTCGACCTGCCCGGCGGCGCCGTCGACGGCGACGAGACCGGGGAACAGGCCGTGGTCCGCGAATTCCTCGAAGAGACCGGCATGACGGTGCGCCCGCTCACCCGCATCGCCGAAGCGTCCCAGTATTTCCGCAAGTCGGACGGCGAGCCGATCAACAACAGCGGCGGCTTCTGGATCGCCGAACAGCTGTCGCTGGACCCCTCCGCCAAGGTCGAGGCCGATCACGATCTGGTCTGGCTCGACCCGCATCAGGCCCTCGCCCAACTCCGCCACGACGCCCACGCCTGGGCGGTCACGGTCTGGCTACGGCGCTGCGTCTAGCTGCACAGTACGGAACGCGGGCCGCGATCGTTCGCTCTTCTGGTCCACGCATCGTCAGCCCCGGCGGTGTGTCAATCAGGAGATTGCCCATGCCCGATCATGATCGAGTCGAAGGCGCCGCCAAAAATCTGGGCGGCAACATCAAGGAAGCCGCCGGCAAGCTGACCGGCGATGAAAAACTCAAGGCCGAAGGCCGCGCCGAACAGGTCGAGGGCAAGGTCCAGAACGCCGTCGGCGGACTGAAGGACACCCTGCGCGAAGACAAGCGCAACTAGGTCATTCCACAAATCGATTCGACGCCGCGTCCGGACCCCGGGCGCGGCGTCGTCATGTTCGGATGCCTAGTCCTTGCCGCCCAGCCGGACCCTCAGGCCCTCATCTTCCTCGCGAACGCCGCTGGCGGGACGGCATTCCTCGGTCCAGGCCACGCCGCCCTGCGGCTGGACGCGGGGGCGAGTCTCGCAGCTTCGTTCCTCCAGCACCGCCGTCGGCCGGGCGGCGCGGGCCGGGGCGCCGCACTGAAGGGCGTAGCGATCGCCAGCGGCTTCCTGCCTGCATTCGTCGGGCGCGTCCGCAGGGGCCAGGCCGTCGGGCAGGGCGGCGCCCAGGTGGGCGGCCAGTATCACCCGGACCCGAGCCTGGCAGGCCTCCAGCGATTCCTGGCTTGAGCGGATCAGCGGGCTGCATTCGGCCCGTTCATAGCCATAGGGATCAGCGCGGGCGGAGTCAGGGATCGCGGGGATGTCGACGGCTGCGACGGCCTCGGCGGGTTCAACGGGCGCCGGCGTCTCCCACACCACCTGACCCGCCGCGGCGGGGAGGGGGACGGTCTGTTGCAGCATGACGGCGAGGACGACGGCGAGCATGGCGGACCCTCCAGAATGGTCCCCGAACCCTAGCCTATTTGGCCAGCGCCCGCATCGCCTTCTCCAGCCCCTCCAGCGTCAGCGGATACATCCGCTCGTCCACCAGTTCGCGCACCATTCCGACCGAGGCCGAATAGCTCCAGTACCGCTCCGGCGACGGGTTCAGCCAGGCGACCTTGTCCCACTGCTGCGTCGCCCGCTTCATCCAGACGGCGCCGGCCTCTTCGTTCCAGTGCTCGACCGAGCCGCCGGGCATGGTCACCTCATAGGGGCTCATGGTGGCGTCGCCGACGAAGATGGCGCGCCAGTCGGCGGGGTATTTGTTCAGCACCTCCCACGTCGGGATCTTCTGCTCATGGCGACGCCGGTTGTCCTTCCACACCCCCTCGTAGAGGCAGTTGTGAAAGTAGAAGAATTCCAGATGCTTGAACTCGGTCTTGGCGGCCGAAAACAGCTCCTCGCACATCTTCACATGGGCATCCATCGAGCCGCCGATGTCGAGGAACAGCAGCACCTTGATCGTGTTGCGCCGCTCGGGCCGCATGTGGATGTCCAGCCAGCCCTGACGCGCCGTGCCGTCAATGGTGGCGTCCATGTCCAGCTCGTCCAGCGCGCCCTGCCGGGCGAACCGGCGCAGGCGGCGGAGGGCGACCTTGATGTTGCGCGTGCCCAGTTCGACCTCGTCGTCCAGATTCCGGTATTCCCGCTTCTCCCAGACCTTGACCGCGCGGCCATGCTTGCCCGGCCCGCCGACACGCACCCCCTCGGGATTATAGCCGCCGTGGCCGAACGGACTGGTCCCGCCGGTGCCGATCCACTTGTTGCCGCCCTCGTGCCGCCCCTGCTGCTCCTCGAGACGCGCTTTCAGCGTCTCCATCAGCTTGTCGAACCCGCCCAGCGCCTCGATCTGCGCCTTCTCCTCGTCGGTCAGATATTTCTCGTTGAGCAGCTTCAGCCAGTCCTCGGGCACGTCCAGCGCCGGCTCATCGCCCGCGCCGACGGTCTCGATCCCGGCGAACATCTTGCCGAACACCTGGTCGAACCGGTCGTAATGCTTCTCGTCCTTGACCAGCACCGCCCGCGACAGGTGGTAGAAGTCGTCGACCTTCCGCCCCGGCCCAGAGCCAATAACGTCCTTGTCCATGGCCTCCATCAGATGCAGCCATTCCTTCATCGACACGGGCACCTTGGCGTCGCGCAGGGCGGTGAAGAAGGGCAGGAGCATGGGTCTAACCTGAGCGTGGCTCAGCCCCGCCGCAAGATGAACTCGTCATCCAGCCACGCCCCGACCGGATACTGATACTCGCCCACCTTCGCGAACCCGTAGGCTGCATACAGCTTCTGCGCCTTCAGATTCCCGCTCCAGACGCCGATCCACAGCGGGCCGTCGGTATTGGCTTCCATCCAGTCCAGCGCCACGGCCAGCAGCTTCGTGCCCAGCCCCAGTCCCTGCGCCGACTTCGACACATACAACCGCCGCAGCTCGGCATGGCTCGGCCGCGCGTCGGGATGGGGCAGGGTGTTCGGCCCGGTGTTGGCGAAGGCCAGCAACTCGCCCTCATGCTCGGCGACCCACCAGGCCGCGCCCGGCTCCTTCAGCTTCACCCGGATCGTGTCGGCGCTGAAGCTGGCGTCCAGAAACGCCTTCAGGTCGTCGGCCGGATAGGGGATGGCGAACCCGTCCACGAAGGTGTCGATGAAAGTCTGCCGCCCCAGTTCGCCGAGGGCGGCGGCATCGGCTTGCGTGGCGGGACGGATCAGGGGCTCGTTCATGGTCCCGCTTTCACCCGGTGAAGCGCGGGACTCAACCCCTCAATTCCGCTCATCCCGGCGAAAGCCGGGACCCAGTCCTGTCCAGCTTGACGCTGGCGCCTCAGGACAACCGGGCGCGGACCACCGGACCCGCTGCATCACCCAAAGCTCTGGGTCCCGGCTTTCGCCGGGATGAGCGGGTATTTTTTGCAGGCCCATCCCCCTATCCTCTCTCCAATGAGCGTCGCCCTCTTCACCCATCCCGACATGCTGAGGCACCGCCCCGGCGTCGGCCATCCGGAAAGCCCCGAACGGCTTCAGGCCGTGCTCGACGCCCTCGACGCCGCGGACCCCGGCCTGAACCGCCGCGCCGCGACCGAGGCTGCCGTCGCTGACCTCGAGCGGCTGCACCCCGCTGCCCATGTCGCCCGCCTGCTTGCCGCCGCGCCGGTCAGCGGTTTTCGCCAGCTCGACGCCGACACCGTCCTGTCTCCCGGCAGCGTCCGCGCCGCCCGCCTCGCCGCCGGAGCCGTGATCGACGCCGTCCGCGCCGTCGCCCGCGGCGAGACGGCTCGCGCCTTCGCCGCAGTCCGGCCGCCCGGTCATCACGCGGAACCCGACCAGAGCATGGGCTTCTGCCTGTTCTCCAACGTCGCCGTCGCCGCCCGCGTGGCGCAGTCGGAAGGCATGGCTCGCGTCGCTGTCATCGATTTCGACGTCCACCACGGCAATGGCACCCAGGCGGCGTTCGAGGCCGACGACAGCCTGTTCCTCGGCTCCATCCATCAGTCGCCCCTCTATCCCGGCACGGGCGCCGCGTCCGAGACCGGCGTCGGCAATATCGTCAACGTCCCGGTCCCGCCCCATGCGGCCCGCGAGGCCTGGCGCGGCGCCTTCGCCGGCGGCCTGATGCCGGCGCTGGAAGCCTTCGCCCCCGACCTGATCCTGATCTCCGCGGGGTTCGACGCCCACCGCCGCGATCCGCTGGCCCATCAGTCTCTGGAGGCGGAGGATTTCGCCTGGGCGACGCGCGCCGTGCTCGAGGTCGCGAGATCGTGCTGTGGGGGCAAGGTTGTGTCCTCGCTCGAGGGCGGTTACGACCTAGAGGGGCTGGGCCGTTCCGCGGTCGCCCACGTTCAGGCCTTGGGGGAGGAATAAAGGACGGTTGGCCAATCGCTTACCGCCGCACATCATGCCCGCCCCCGCCAGAGACTCACTGATGGCCAACCCGCCAGAGCCCGTGAAGCCGGCGCTCTCGAAGCCGGCGCCCGCGCCGTCGTCGCCGCCGCGCGCCGCCCTGGTCTCGGTGCGGCCCGGCGCCATCGTCCTGGCCCGCCACGGTGAGCCCGCCCTGTCGCGCAAATGCTATCTCACCTCCGACCAGTACCGGGACTGGTGGGCCAAATACGAGGTCGGCGGCCTGCGCGCCGGCCAGACCCCGCCGCCCGAACTGCTGGCCACGGCCGAGGGCGCCGGCGCCATCTACGCCTCGACCCGGCCCCGCGCCCAGGAAACCGCCGCCGCCATCTGCGCCGGGCGCGAGGTCATGTCGGACGCCCTGTTCATCGAGGCGCCGCTTCCACCGCCCCGCTTCCCGACATGGTTCAGGCTGCCGCCGAAATACTGGGGCGTGGTCGCCCGCATCTGGTGGCACGCCTTCAACCATCACGAGGGCCAGGAGACCCGCCGCCAGGCCGAGGCGCGCGCCGAAAAGGCCGCCCGGTCCCTGATCGCCCGTGCCGAGAGCGGTCAGGACGTGCTGGTTCTCGCCCACGGCTATTTCAACCACATGGTCGGTCGCCGCCTTCGCGCCGACGGTTGGAACCTGGTCCACAATCAGGGCTTCAAATACTGGTCCCAGCGTCGCTACGAAAAGCGCTGACAGACGGGAGAGGGCGATGATCCGACGGTCTCTGCTCGCCTTCGCCCTTTGCCTCGCCGCCCTGTCGGCCCCGGTCTACGCCCAGGACGCCCCGCCGGCGCCCGCGGTGGCTGTCCGGGTGATCCTGGAAACCAGCGCCGGCGCCATCCTCGTCGAGACCGACCCCCGCGCCCCGATCACCGCCGCCAACTTCCTGCGGTATGTCGATGAGGGCCGCTTCAACGGGACCGACTTCTACCGCGGCATGGAACTGGGCGCCGGGACCGGCGTGGTCCAGGGCGGGACCGCCAATGCGCCGGACCGCATCCTCCCGCCCATCGCCCACGAACCGACCAGCCAGACGGGCCTGCGCCACGTCGACGGCGCCCTGTCCATGGCGCGCTTCGACCCCGGCACGGCCGACGGCGACTTCTTCATCATCGTCGGCAATCTGCCCGGCTTCGACGCCGGACGGGCCGCCCCGGGCGATCCCGGCTTCGCGGTCTTCGGCCGGGTGGTCGAGGGTATGGACGTGGTCCGCGCCATCCTCGCCGCTCCCAAATCCCCCACCGAGGGCGAAGGCTTCATGCGCGGCCAGATGCTGGACCCCCGCGTCCGCATCGTCTCGGCCCGCCGCGTCCCGTCCGCCGGATAACAGTTGCGAGCCGGTCTCTGCTTGAGGCCCGCCTCCGCCCCCTCTAGGGTCGCCCGCGATGACCGACACAGCCTCCATCCCCGCCGACCTCAGCTTCGAGGACGCGCTCCAGCGTCTCGAGGCCATCGTCTCCAAACTCGAGTCCGGCCAGGCCCCGCTCGAGGAATCCATCGCCCTGTATGAGGAGGGCGCGCGGCTCAAGGCCCATTGCGAGACCCGGCTCAAGGCGGCCCAGCTTCGCGTCGAGAAGATCGTGGTCGGCCCCGACGGCCAGGCGAAGGGCGTCGAACCGGCCGAGTTCAGCTGATGCCGGCGCCCGCCGGACAGATCGCCTTCGATGACTTCATGAAGGTCGATGTCCGCGTGGGTCAGGTTCTTGCCGTCGATCCCTTCCCGGAGGCCCGCAAACCGGCCTGGAAGCTGACCATCGACTTCGGGCCCGACCTCGGGGTGAAGAAGTCCTCGGCCCAGATCACCACCCACTACAGCCGCGACCAGCTGCTGGGCCGCAAGGTCGCCGCGGTCGTCAACTTCCCGCCGCGCCAGATCGGCCCTTTCATGTCCGAGGTCCTGACCCTCGGCTTCCCCGACGCCGCGGGCGAGGTGGTCCTGGTCGGCGTCGACCGCGACGTCCCCTTGGGCGGGAGGCTGTTCTGACCCCCGCCTTCGCCGCCAACTCGCCGGAACAGGGCGTCATCGACCGGGTGGCCGAGATCGCCGACCTGATCACCGTCGCCCTCGACGAGCTGCTGCCGCGCGCCGACGGCCCCGAATCGCGCCTGACCGAGGCCATGCGCTACGCCGCCCTCGGTCCTGGCAAGCGGCTGCGCCCCTTCTTCGCGCTGGAGGCGGCCAATCTGTTCGACATCGAGGAACGGCCGGTGCTGCGCGCCGCCTGCGCCCTCGAATGCGTCCACGCCTACAGCCTGGTCCACGACGACCTGCCCTGTATGGACGATGACGACGTCCGCCGCGGCCGTCCCACGGTGCACAGGGCCTATGACGAGGCCACCGCCGTCCTCGCCGGCGACGCCCTCCAGACCGCCGCCTTCGACATCCTGCTGCACGAGGACACCCACGAAGATCCCGCCGTGCGCTGCGAGCTGGCCGCCCGGCTTTCGCTGGCCAGCGGCGCGCGCGGCATGGCTGGCGGCCAGATGATCGACCTGCTGGGTGTCCGCGACGACCTCGGCGGCGTGGCCCGCATGCAGCGGCTCAAGACGGGGGCCCTGTTCACCTATGCCTTCGAAATCCCCCTGATCATCGCCGGCGCCCGTGAGGTCCACCGTCAGGCCCTGATCAGCTTCGCCCACGACATCGGCCTGGCCTACCAGATCGTCGACGACCTGCTGGACGTCGAGGGCGACGAGGACATCCTAGGCAAGGCGGCCAACAAGGACGCGGCGCGCGGCAAGACCAATTTCGTCACCCTGCTGGGCGTTGAGGCGGCGCGACATCGCGTCTCGCACCTGGCCGATCAGGCCCGCGCCCACCTCGACGTCTTCGGCCCCGACGCCGAAATCCTGAAGGCCAGTGTGGACTTCGTGCTAAAGCGCCGGTCCTGACCGCTTCGCCTCCTTGTAATGACGCGGTAATAGTGGATCAAAGAGACCTCACGCGACTTAGAGTTTTCATGCCCGACACCCCGCTGCTCGACCAGGTTCATTTTCCCGCCGACACGCGTGGGTTCGACATTCCCCAGCTGCGCCGGCTGGCCGACGAGCTGCGGGTTGAAACCATCGATGCGGTCTCCACCACCGGGGGGCATCTGGGCGCCGGGCTCGGCGTGGTCGAGCTGACGGTCGCCCTGCATCATGTGTTCAATACGCCGAAAGACATCCTGATCTGGGACGTCGGCCACCAGTGCTATCCGCACAAGATCCTGACCGGCCGCCGCGATCGCATCCGCACCCTGCGCCAGCCCGGCGGCCTCTCGGGCTTCACCAGGCGCAGCGAGAGCGAATACGACCCCTTCGGCGCGGCCCACGCCTCGACCTCGATCAGCGCCGCCCTCGGCTTCTGCGCCGCCCGTGACCAGAAGGGCGAGACCAACAAGGTCGTGGCCGTCATCGGCGACGGCTCCATGTCCGCGGGCATGGCCTATGAGGCCATGAACAACGCCGCCGAGACCACCAAACAGCTGGTTGTCATTCTGAACGACAACGACATGTCGATCGCCCCCCCGGTCGGCGGCATGAGCGCCTATCTGGCCAAACAGGTTTCTGGCGGCGCCTATCGCAATTTCCGCCGTTTCGGAAAGTCGGTCGCCGAACACCTGCCGCGCCCGTTCCGCAATGTCGCCCGCAAGGCCGAGGAATACGCCCGCGGCATGATCGTCGGCGGCACCTTCTTCGAGGAGCTGGGCTTCTACTATGTCGGGCCGGTCGACGGCCACGACATGGACAACCTCGTCCCGATCCTCAGGAACGCCGCCGCCATCACCGACCGTCCGGTGATCGTCCATGTCGTGACGCAAAAGGGGAAGGGCTACGCCCCGGCCGAGAGTAGCGCCGACAAGCTGCACGCCGTTGCGAAATTCGACGTTGTCTCGGGCCAGCAGGCCAAATCCATCTCCAACGCCCCCAGCTACACCAAGGTGTTCGGGACCGAGCTGATCAAGCGCGCGGCGCTGGACCCCTCCATCGTCGCCATCACCGCCGCCATGCCGTCGGGCACCGGTCTGGACCTGTTCGGCCAGGCCTTCCCCGAGCGCACCTATGACGTCGGCATCGCCGAACAGCACGCCGTGACCTTTGCCGCCGGCCTGGCCGCTGACGGGATGAAGCCGGTCTGCGCCATTTATTCGACCTTCCTCCAGCGCGGCTACGATCAGGTCGTCCATGACGTCGCCATCCAGTCCTTGCCCGTGCGTTTCGCCATGGACCGCGCTGGTCTGGTAGGGGCCGACGGGGCCACCCATGCCGGGTCGTTTGACATCGGCTTCATGGGCGCCCTGCCGGGCATGGTGCTGATGGCCGCGGCCGACGAGGCCGATCTGGCCGCCATGATCGCCACCAGCCTTGAGATCGACGACCGACCTTCCGCCTTCCGCTATCCGCGCGGCGACGGCGTCGGGGTCGAGATTCCCGAACTCGCCGCCCCGCTCGAAATCGGCAAGGGCCGCATCGTCCGCGAGGGCACGACCGTCGCCATCCTCAGCCTCGGCACCCGCCTGCAGGAATCGCTCAAGGCCGCCGATGCGCTCGCCGCCCGCGGCGTCTCGGCCACTGTCGCCGACGCCCGCTTCGCCAAGCCGCTGGACGCCGACATGATCCTGCGTCTGGCGCGCGAGCATGAGTGCCTGATCACCGTGGAGGAGGGGGCCATGGGCGGCTTCGGCGCCTTCGTGCTTCAGCTGTTGGCGGAAAAGGGCGCACTCGACGCGGGCCTGAAGATCCGCACCCTCTGCCTGCCCGACATCTTCCAGGACCAGGACAATCCGGCCGCCATGTACGCCACCGCCGGCCTCAACGCCGAACACATCGCCGCCGCCGCCCTGCAAGCGTTGGGCGTCGAGGCGAGCCGAGCCGTCCGGGCCTGACGCTCGACGTTCTCCCTCCCCCGAAGTGGGGAGGGACGTCGGCGCGAAGCGACGACAGGGTGGGGAATTGCAGAGCCGGGCGCCGACGGTGCGGGACTGGCGTGCCCCACCCGGGCTCGGCTGCGCCTCGCCGTCCCTCCCCACTTCGGGGGAGGGAGAACGCAACCGGCGTCCCTCAGAGCCGTTCCTTCGCGGGGCTTTGAGGGTTGAGTGTTATGAAGTCCGTTGCCGTATGCGCCGCCGTCGCCCTGGGTCTGGGCGCTGTTTCACCCGTGTGGGCGCAGGAGGCCGAGGCCCTGCCGTCGGGTCCGATCGAGGTCATCCGCGCGAGCGACACCTCCATGACCTGCGCCGCCGTATCCGAAGAGGCGGCCCAGCTCAGCGAGGCTCTGGGCGGTGAACCGGACGGCGGTCTGTTCGGCCGCCTCGGCGGCGTGGTTCGCGCCGGAGCCACCATGGTGATTCCCGGCGCCGGTCTGGCGATGGCGGGCGCGGACGTCCTGACCGCGCCGGGACGCGAACGCGAGGCGGCCGAGGCCGACGCTGTCCGGCACCGCTGGTACTATCTGAACGGCCTCTATGCGGGGCAGCGCTGTCAGGCCGCCTCCGACGCCGCCGGACCCACCCCGGCTACTCCCGCCGACGCCGACCCGCCGGTCGTGCCGGGGTCGTGAGAACCGTCCCTCTCCCGATGGGAGAGGGCTTGAGCGCACGGCGGCGTAGCCGTCGTTCTTGCGCGAAAGGGTGAGGGTCTACTGTCCCGGCGCGGCTTCGCCGCTCCACCAGCCGACCCTCATCCGGCGCTGCGCGCCACCTTCTCCCATCGGGAGAAGGAATTCCGACGGCTGACCATTTCCCGATTGCCAGCACATCCTGCGCCGCCAACCCACTGATTCTCTGACGTTTCCAGAAAATACAGCGTCCCCAGCCCGCCATAGCTGGCCCCGCCGGCATACTCCCACCGTCCCGTCGCAGGGAGGCTCGCTCGGCCGGCGATCCGAAGCGGCGGCGGGAGCGGATGGAGCGGGATCTCGCTGCGCAAGCGGGGAGGCCGGACCGGAGTGGGGACCTCCTAAGGGTCGCCCGCCCGGGGTGGAGGGCCGGGGGGGATACCCAGGCCGTTCCAGGACTGCCTCGTCGGGCAGCCTGCCCGCCGGAGGCGCTGCGGTAAGGCCCCAACACGGCCACCAGACGCAAGCTTCCGGATAACCGTCCGCGCGGAGCGTCTGTCTTTCGCCGAAACGGTATTCAACTCTCTTCTCCGGGCGAAGGCCCGGGCGTTCCGCCATGCCTCCCATCACCGCCCTGGAAACAGCGCGGCGAAGACGCCTGTTCCCAACCCTCGAATCCATCGGGAGACCGCATGCCCAGAGCCCGCCCGCCCCGTCCCGACCCCGGTCCGGAGATGTCACCTCGCGAACGCGCCTGCATCATCGATGAGCTGGACAGACGGATTCGCGTCCTGCGCCGGGTCTTCATCAAGAAGAAGTGGCAGGCCCGGCAACACGAGCGCGCCCACGGCCGACCCTCGATCGGCCTGCCCCTGATCTGGACGAACGAACATAACGTCACACCCCGGTACGGACGCAACAATCCTTTGAGATATCAAAAGACTAATGAGTCGAGCGACCGCCTTGACCAAACCGGGTCGCGCCTATAGGTTCCGCGCCGAATTCAGACCCTCCTCGACGCCCGTCTTTCGACGTCAGCGGAGAGGCGCTGAGGCCCCTATGTCCCTGCCACCGGAATCGCGCGAAGAGGCGATCGCTCGTCTCAACGAAAGCGCATCCGATCTGGAGGCGCGCACCGCCCGCCAGATCTCTCACGAGGCGGCCGGTCAGGCGGCGGCGGGACAGGCCTGGAAGATACTCGCTGATCTGTTCGGCGGCGTCTTCGTCGGTCTGGCGATCGGCTTCGGGATCGACCGGTTCGCCGGCACGACGCCCTGGGGAATTATCGGCGGCGTCCTTCTGGGCTTCGCCGTTTCGGTGTGGATGGCGTGGCGCACGGCGCAACGTCTGATGGCCGAGGCGAAACAGCATGGGGAGCCTCAGTCGGTTCCCTTCGACGACGACGAAGACCAGGGAGTCTGATCGCCCGATGGCCGATCCGCTACACCAGTTCCAGGTTACCCCCCTGCCGGGTCTCGACTTCGGCGAAGTGTCTCTGCCCGTCGTCGGTACGGTGCATCTGGCCTTCACCAATTCGCATCTGGCGATGACCATCGCCTTCCTCGTGGTCGTCGGCTTCTTCCAGCTGGTCACCTCGGGCGCCAAGGTCGTTCCGGGACGCGGTCAGGCCGTAGGCGAAACCCTGTTCGGCATGATCGACGGCATTGCTGAATCGATCATCGGCCACGACGGCAAGAAATATTTCCCGTTCGTCTTCACCGTCTTCACCTTCATCCTGGCGATGAACCTGCTGGGCCTGTTCCTCAGCTTCACGGCCACCTCGCAGCTGGCCGTCACCGCCACCTTCGGCGTCATCACCTTCCTGCTGGTCGTCATCATCGGCATCAGGAAGAACGGCCTGAAATTCCTCGCCCTGTTCTGGCCCACCGGCGCGCCACTGGTCATGCGCCCGATCGTCGGCCTGATCGAGTTCTTCTCCTTCCTGCTGCGCCCGCTGACCCTCACCCTCCGTCTGTTCGGCAACATGATGGGCGGCCACGTGGCCCTGAAGGTCTTTGCCGGCTTCGTCGTCTCGCTGGGCGCCATGGCCGCCGCGGGCGGCTGGGGCTACCTCGGCCTGCCGGGCGCCGCCCTCTCGCTCAGCCTGGTCACCGCCCTGACCGCGCTGGAATTCCTCGTCGCCTTCCTTCAGGCCTTCGTCTTCGCCGTCCTGACCTGCGTCTATCTGAATGACGTGGTCAATCTGGGCGACCATCACTAACCCACCCGTTTTTCCAACCAACCAACTCTCACAGGACTGAACACCATGGTTGATCCGCAAATCGCCGCCGCCAACGCCGCCGCCATCGTCTCGGCCGGCAACGCCATCGGCGCCGGCCTGGCCATGACCGGCATGATCGGCGCCGGCATCGGCGTGGGCAACATCTTCGGCAACTTCCTGGCGGGCGCCCTGCGCAACCCGTCGGCCGCCGGCTCGCAAATCGGCAACCTGTTCGTCGGCGCGGCCCTGGCCGAAGCCCTGGGCATCCTGTCGTTCGTCATCGGCATCCTGCTCTGGACGTCGGCGAGCTGATTTCGTCCTTCTGATCGATGGGGCGGCCCGGTTCCGGCCGGGTCGCCCCCTCGTTCGCTGACTGACGTATCGACCGCTCAAGCATCAGGCGACAGATGACCGTATCCGCTCACCCCCCAGTGACTCACGACGCGCCCCCTTCGGTCGCCGTCGCGGACACGCACGCCTCGACCGAAGCCGCGCACGGCGAAGGCGGAGGCGGCCTGCCGCAGTTCGAGTTCCAGCACTGGTTCGGTCAGATCGTCTATCTGATCATCCTGTTCGCCCTGCTCTACTGGCTGATGGCCAAGGTCTTCGTGCCCCGCCTGCGCGGTGTCATTGACCAGCGCGCCGCCACCATCGCCGACGCCGTCCAGACCGCCCGTCAGGTCCAGGCCGAGGCCGCCGGCCAGGCCGAAGCCGCCAAGGCCGAGGTCGAGGCCGCCCGCGCCTCGTCGCGTTCAATGGCCGCCGCCGCCAAGGCGCGCGTCACTGAACAGGCCAACGCCCGCGCCGCCGAGGAAGAGGCCGTCGTCAACGCCCGCATCGCCGAGGCCGAGACCGCCATCGGCAAGACCCGCGACGCCGCCATGACCAATGTCGGTTCGATCGCCTCGGACACGGCCGCGGCCATCGTCGAACGCCTGACCGGCAAGGCTCCGACCGCCGCTGAAGCCTCCGCCGCTGTGAAGGGCGCCGCCTGATGGAATTCTTCAACCCGCATCTATACGACCTCGCCAACCCGGAACTCTGGGTCGCCGCCGGCCTGTTCCTGTTCCTCGCCATTTGCGTTTTCGTCGGCGTGCCCAAATTGGTCGCCGGCCAGCTCGACGCCAAGGCCGCCAGGATCCAGTCCGAACTCGACGAGGCCGCCCGCCTGCGCGCGGAGGCCGAGGCCCTGCTGACCCAGATCCGCACCGAAAAGGCCGAGGCCGAGGCCCAAGCCGCCGAGATGCTCGCCGCCGCCGAGGCTGACGCCCGCCTGATGGAAGTCGAGGCCAAGGCCAAGCTGGAAGAGACCCTGGCCCGCCGTCAGGCCCTCGCCGAGCGGCGCATCGCCCAGGCCGAGGTTCAGGCTGTCGCCGAGGTCAAGATGGCCGCCGCCGACCTCGCCGCCCGCGCCGCCGAACAGATCCTCGCCGCCCGTCTGGCCGGCCAGAAAGCCGACCCCCTGCTCGACGCCGCCATCGCCCAGATCGGCACGCGGCTGAACTGAGCGGACGCAGTGGCCCGCCATCCGGGGCGCGACCGCGCCCGGGATGACGGTCTCTGATCGGCGTCAGTGCGCCAGGTGGATGTGGTCCCGCACGGGATGTTCGGGCCGCCATTCACGGCCTACCAGGTGGCCATGGACATTGCCCAGCACGACCCCGAAGACCGCGTGGGTCGCGATCATCCAGGCCAAGGTCCCGAAACCGGCTCGCATGAAGAACAGACCCACCGGCCGCTCGCCGACCATACCGGCCAACGGCGCCACGGTCAGACCAATGACGATGAAGGCGCCGACGGCGAACAGAATGCCCTTTGACTCCGGCGTATCCGTCGGCAACCGCGGACAGATGATTCCGAACAGCGGTCCCAGCACGAAGGTCCCGACCAGTATGTAGGCGGCCCAGCCGACGGCAATCTGGTCGGGCGTCTGCAACATGACCGAAATCAATCGCGGGAAACTGGCCGCCCAGGGACCGAAATACAGATTGGCGGCTTCGAGCGCCGATACCGCGAGTGTCGCGGCCAGACCGGCGATCATCCCCTTTTGTACGCGTGACATCATGACCGCAGCGCCTCCCAACGCTTGTTGTGGCTCAGACTACGCAGGGAGAAGCATACGCCTGCTGGGGCAGGCGGCGTTCACTTTGCCGTGTTACCGGACTGTAACTATTCAGCGGCGATGTTCGAGCCTTCGGGAGCCGTCCAGCGCAGCACGGGCGATCGGGCCGCGCGGGTCTCGTCCAGACGCCTCATCGGCGCATGGAAGGGCGCGCCCTTGAACCGGTCGACGTCGCCGGCTTTCGCCGCCTCGGCCAGCGCCCGCATGGCGTGGATGAAGCGGTCCAGCTCCTGCTTGGACTCCGTCTCGGTCGGCTCGATCAGCATGGCCCCATGGACGACCAGCGGGAAATACATGGTCATCGGATGGAAGCCCTCGTCGATCATCGCCTTGGCGAAGTCGAGCGTGGTGACGTCCGTGCCCTTCAGCCATTCGTCGTCGAACAGGGCCTCGTGCATGCACGGCCCCTCCGGGAAGGCCGGGCTCATCAGGTCCGACAGCCGGGCCTTGATATAATTCGCGTTCAGCACTGCGTCCTCGGCGACCTGACGCAGGCCGTCCGAGCCGTGGCTCATCATGTAACTGAGGGCCCGGGTGTACATGCCCATCTGGCCCTGGAAGGCGCACAGCCGGCCGAAGGCCTGTTCGGCCTCGTCTTCCTCGCGTTCGATCAGGCGGTAACCGTCGGCGTCATGCACCACCCATGGGGCCGGAGCGAAGGGGGCGAGGGCTTCTGACAGCACCACGGGACCCGCGCCCGGCCCGCCGCCGCCGTGGGGCGTCGAGAAGGTCTTGTGCAGATTGATGTGCATGGCGTCGACGCCCAGATCGCCCGGCCGCACCCGGCCGACGATGGCGTTGAAGTTCGCGCCGTCGCAGTAGAAATAGGCGCCGGCCTCGTGGGTCAGGCGGCTGATCTCGAGGATGTCGCGCTCGAACAGGCCGCAGGTGTTCGGATTGGTCACCATGATGGCGGCCACGTCGTCACCCAGCTTGGCGGCGAGGTCAGCCACATCGACGCGGCCGTCCTCGGTCTGGGCCACTTCCACGACGGTGTAGCCGACGAAGGCGGCGGTGGCCGGGTTGGTCCCGTGGGCCGACGTCGGCACCAGCACCTTACGGCGCTTCTCATGCTCGCCCGAGGCCTCGTGGGCGGCGCGGATGGCCATCAGGCCGCACAGCTCGCCATGGGCGCCGGCCTTGGGCGACAGAGCCACGGCGGGCATGCCGGTCAGGGTCTTGAGCCAATGCGCCAGCGTATCCATCAGCTCCAGCGCGCCCTGCACGGTGGACGTCGGCTGCAGCGGGTGGATATCCGAGAAGCCCGGCAGACGGGCGATCTTTTCGTTGAGACGCGGGTTGTGCTTCATCGTGCACGACCCCAGCGGATAGATGGCCAGGTCGATGGCGTGGTTTTTCTGCGACAGCCGCACATAGTGGCGCATCGCCTCGGGTTCGGAGAGGCCCGGCAGGCCGATCGGATCCTTGCGAACCAGGTCGCCGAGGTCGGACCCGTTCGTCTTCGGCTCCGGCAGGTCGACCCCGGTCTTGCCCCAGCCGTCGCTCTCGAAGATCAGGTGCTCGTCCTGGAGCAGGCCCCGGCCGCCGGTCAGGGTGGCGGGCTTGCTCTCGATGCGGTTCGGCGTGGTCGGGCGGCCGACGGTGTTCATGGTGCTCATGATCCGGGCTCCTTACGCGCAGACCTTGGCGAGCGCGCTCGCCAGGATTTTGATATCGGCGTCCATGGTCATCTCGGTCGCCGCGACCAGCAGGACGTCGTCCATGCCGGCTCCAGGGGCGAGGCGGCTGTAGGGCACACCAGCGAGGATGCGGTGCTGGGCCAGCTGTTCGACCACTTCGGCCGCGGGCTTCGGCAGGCGAACCGCGAACTCGTTGAAGAAGCGCGGGGTCAGCACCTCGACGCCCGGAATGGCCCCCAAGGCATCGCGCGTCGCCAGCGCCTTCTCGTGGTTCAGCAGGGCCATCTTGCGCAGCCCCGTCTCGCCCAGCAGGCTCATGTGGATGGTGAAGGCGAGGGTGCAGAGGCCCGAGTTGGTGCAGATGTTCGACGTCGCCTTGTCGCGGCGGATGTGCTGTTCGCGCGTCGACAGGGTCAGGACGAAGCCGCGCTTTCCCTCGGCGTCGATGGTCTCGCCGGTCAGGCGGCCCGGCATCTGACGCACCAGCTTTTCGCGGCAGGCGAACAGACCGACGTAGGGGCCGCCGTAGTTCAGGGCGTTGCCGATCGACTGGCCTTCGGCGGCGACGATATCGGCGCCCATCTCGCCGGGCGACTTGAGCAGCCCCATCGACACGGCCTCGGTGACGACGACGATCAGCAGGGCGCCGGCGGCGTGGGCCGCTTCGGCGATCTTCGTCACGTCGGTGGCGGTTCCGAACACGTTCGGGGTCTGGACCACGACGCAGGCGGTGTCCGGCCCGATCTGGGCGATGACATCGGCTTCCGCGTCCACGGCTGCCGGCAAGGCGTGGGTCTCGACGCCGACGGCGTGGACCACGGTCTCGGTGGCCTGGACATAGTGCGGATGCACCCCGCCCGAGATCACCGCCTTGTTGCGGCGGGTCACGCGGGTCGCCATCAGCACGCCCTCGGCCATGGCGGTCGAGCCGTCATAGAGGCTGGCGTTGGCCACCGGCATGCCGGTCAGGTTCGCGACCTGAGTTTGGAACTCGTACAGATACTGCAGCGTGCCCTGTGCGATTTCCGGCTGGTAGGGCGTGTAGCTGGTCAGGAACTCCGACCGCTGGATCACATGGTCCACCGTCGCCGGCACGTGGTGCTTGTAAGCACCGGCCCCGCAGAAGAAGGGGACCGTCCCCGCCGAGGCGTTCTTCGCCGCCATGGCTCCAAGAGCCCGCTCGACCTCCAGCTCACCCGCCACGCGAGGCAGGTCGACAAAGCCGTCGCGCCGCGCAGCATCAGGCACGTCCACGAACAGGTCGTCGATGGATTTGGCCCCGATGGCCGTCAGCATGGCGGAGCGGTCGTCGGGCGTCAGCGGGAGGTAGCGCATGGCGGGGAGGTCCGTGCGTGAAAGGGCTTAGAGGGTGGCCAGAAAGGCGTCGTAGGCGGCGCGGTCCATCAGGCCGTCGGTCGAGGCGTCCGACACCTTGATCTTCGCGAACCAGCCTTCGCCTTCGGGATCGGCGTTGACGGTTTCCGGGGCGGAGGCGAGGGCGGCGTTGCCTTCGATCACCTCGCCCGAGACGGGGGCGTAGACGTCCGAAGCCGCCTTGACGCTCTCGACGACGGCGAAGCTGTCGCCCTTGGAAACCGACTTGCCGGCGTCCGGCGTCTCGACGAACACCACGTCGCCGAGTGCATCAGCGGCATGTTTGGAAATTCCGACGGTGGCGACGTCGCCATCGAAGCGAACCCACTCGTGATCCTTGGAGAAATGCATCGGTCCGATCCTCAGGCTTTCGGTTTGCGATAATAGCGTTGGGCGACGAAGGGGGTGGCGACGACCTCGGCGGCGGCGGGCTTGCCGCGCACGATGACCTTCAGCTCCGTTCCCAGTTCGGCGAATTTCGGCGGGACATAGCCCATGGCGATGTTGCGGCCCAGCGTCGGCGACGGGCCGCCCGAGGTGACCGTGCCGATCACGTTTCCGTCCATGTCGGCGATCTCGGCGCCTTCGCGGGCCGGGGCGCCTTCCTTGACGCTCAGGCCGACGCGGACCCGCGGCGGGCCCTCGGCCAGCTCCTTCAGGATGCGGTCAGCGCCGTTGAAGTCGGCGCGCTCCTTGCGCGACTTCGACAGGGCGAAGGTGAGCGCGCCCTCGACCGGGCTGGTCGTGGCATCAATGTCGTGGCCGTGCAGCGGCAGGCCCGCTTCGAGACGCAGGCTGTCGCGGGCGCCCAGGCCGATCGGCTTGACGCGGGCGTCCTTGAGAATGGTGTTCCAGATGCGTTCGGCGTCTGCGTTCGGCACGGAAATTTCGTAGCCGTCCTCGCCGGTGTAGCCCGAGCGGGAGACGAAGCAGTCGACCCCGAACAGCACAAGCCGGGCGCAGTCCATGAAGCCGAACTCGGCCAGCACAGGTTCGTGGGCGAACATGACCTCGGCGGCCTCGGGCCCCTGGATGGCGATCAGGGCGCGGCCGGACAGGATGGTCAGTTCCGCATCGCCGGCCAGGTTGGCCTGCAGGAAGGCGAAGTCGGCGTCCTTGTTGCCGGCGTTGACCACGACATAGAGGCCGTCGTGGTCGGGACGGCCGGCCATCAAGTCGTCCAGGATGCCGCCTTCGGCGTTCAGCAGCAGGCTGTATTTCTGCCGGCCGGCCTTCAGGATCGCATAGTCGCCGGGGACGAACCGCTCGAACTGGGCAGTGGCGTCCTCGCCGGTGATCCTGCACTGGCCCATGTGCGAGACGTCGAACAGGCCGGCGTGTTCGCGGGTCCAGCGGTGCTCGGCCAGCACGCCGTCGTACTGCACCGGCATGTCATAGCCGCCGAAGCCCACCATGCGGGCGCCGAGGGCGCGGTGCGCGGCGTTGAGCGGCGTGGTCTTGAGGATTTCGTCGGTCATGCCCAGTCTTTCACGGTCGCGTCTTGGGGCGGAAAGCTCCGCCGTCCTCGCGCCCCCGCTGTCCTGAAGCCTGAGAGATTCCGGCGTCCGCCAGGGACCGTAGCCCTTCGCGGCGTCTTGCTCCGTCGGCGCGCTCCAGAGAGCGACTTTCCAGCGTCCGTATGTCCTCGCGGTCCGTTTGCCTGAGCGTTTCCGGGGCGGTTGCGCCTTCGGCTCCGGACCCCCCGAAAGGGCTCCGATCTCTCCCGCGAGAGCGTCGCGACCTAGGCCCCGACTCCGGGGCGAAGTCAAGCAGGACGGGCGGCCCAGGCCTCGACTTCCGCGATCCGTGCCGCCTTGTCGGCGTCGCCCAGGAACGAGCCCTCGAAACTGTTGCGCGCCAGCAGGGTGAGCTGGTCCCGCGTAAGCCCGACGGCCCGGGCCAGCTGGCGGTAGTTCTCGTTCACATAGCCGCCGAAATAGGCAGGATCGTCCGAGTTCAGGGTGACATGCAGGCCGCGCCGCAGCATCTCGGGCACGGGATGATCCTTGAGGTCCTTGACCACGCAGAGCTTCAGGTTCGACAGCGGGCAAACGGTCAGCGTCATCTGCGACGCTGCGAGCCGCTGTATCAGCGCCTCGTCCTCCATAGACCGATTGCCATGGTCCATCCGGTCGATGTGCAGCAGGTCCAGCGCCTCGCGCACATAGGCCGGAGGACCTTCCTCGCCGGCGTGAGCGCAGAGCTTCAGGCCCAGTTCGCCGGCGGCGGCGAAGACCCTTTCAAACTTGGACGGCGGGTGACCGACCTCCGACGAATCCAGTCCGACGCCGAGGAAATGGCGCAGCCAGGGCGTGGCGGCCTCGAGGGTGGTGAACGCCTCCTCTTCGCTCAGGTGGCGCAGGAAGCTGAGGATCAGGCCGGAGGTGACGCCGAGTTCGGTCTTCGCCCGGTTCATGCCGGCGATCAGTCCCTCGACCACCACGCCGAACGGCACCCCCCGATCCGTATGGGTCTGCGGGTCGAAGAAGATCTCGGCGTGACGCACATTGTCAGCCGCCGCGCGCTGGAAATAGGCAAAGGCCAGATCCTCGAAGTCGCGGCGCGTCAGCAGCACATTCGCTCCCGCGTAATAGATGTCGAGGAAGTCCTGCAGGTTGGAAAAATCGTAAGCCGCCCTGACGGCCTCGACGCTGTCGAAGGGAATGGCCACGCCGTTGCGCCGGGCCAGTTCGAACATCAGTTCGGGCTCGAGGCTGCCCTCGATATGCAGGTGCAACTCCGCCTTGGGCAGGCCGGCGATATAGGCGTCGAGTGACATGGGCGGATCCGGAAACGAGCCTTCAGTCTAGCCTACATCCGCTCCGGCGTGTCGATTCCCAGCAGGGTCAGGGCGGTTTCCAGCTGATCCAGCGCCGCCTTCGACAGGGTCAGGCGGGAGCCCCGGGTCGCGGCGTCCGGGGCGATCAGCACCGGGCAGGCGGCGTAGAATTTTGAGAAGCTCTGCGCCAGCCGGTAGGCGTGCTCCGCGATGACGTGCGGCATCCGCTTGTCATAGGCCTCGGCGACGGCCTGCGAGAAGGCGTCCAGCGTCAGGGCCAGATCGCGCTCGGCGGCCTCGGCCACGACGATCGGACCGGGCGATGCGCCCTGATCAGCGCCCTTGCGCAGCAAGGATTTGATCCGCACGGCCTGGTACAGCAGATACGGCCCGGTCTTGCCCTCGAAGCTTATGAAGCGGTCGAGGTCGAAGACGTAGCTGGTCGTCCGGCTGTTGGACAGGTCGGCGAATTTCAAGGCGGCGACGGCCACCTTGTGGGCGATGGCCTCGAACTCGGCCTCGGTCAGGTCTTCGCCCAGATGCGCCTCGTGCAACCGGTCGCGCGCCTTCTCCACCGCCATGGTGATCAGGTCGTGCAGCTTCAGGACGCCGCCCGCGCGGGTCTTGAAGGGCTTGCCATCCGGGCCGTTCATGGTGCCGAATCCGAGGTGGTCCAGCGACCCCTCGGCGGCGTAACCGGCCAGATAGGCCGCACGGAACACCTGCTCGAAATGCTCGGCCTGCCGCTCGTCGACGACGTAAAGGATCAGGTCCGGGTCGATGGCCTTGCGGCGGTCCAGGATCGTGGCGAGGTCGGTCGTGCCGTACATGGCCGAGCCTTCGGACGAGATGACCAACAATGGCGGCGGGCTGGGCGTCTCGATGACAGAGCCGTCAGCCAGCTTGCGCTTGCGCGTCTCGCCGGGTCTGGCGACGTGCACCACCCGGGCGCCGTCGTCCTCGACCAGCAGGCCGGTCGCCTCGAGATGGGCGATCATCTCGGCCATGACCGGATCGGCGTCGCTCTCGCCGTTCCACAGGTCGAAAGTCACACCCAGGGCGCCGAACTCGCGCTCCAGCGCCGTGCGGCTGACGGCGACGAAATGTGCCCAGAGCGCGCGGTAGCCCGGACGTCCGCCCTGCAGCTCCGCCGTCGCCTTGCGGGCGCGATCGCGGAAGCCGGCGTCTTCCTTGGCCATGGCGGCGGCGGCAGGATAGAGGCGCTCGAGATCCTCAAGCGAAACCGGGCTCTCGGCCGGGAAGGGGCCGTCGCCTTCCACGAGGAAGCCATCGGCCTTGCCCTCGTCGCCGACGGCGACGATCAGCAGGCCCATCTGGAAGCCCCAGTCGCCGAAATGGGCGTCGCCCCAGACCGCATCGCCGCGGAAGCGGAAGATGCGCTTCAGGCTTTCGCCGATGATCGAGCTGCGCAGATGGCCGACATGCATCGGCTTGGCCACGTTCGGGCCGGCGAAGTCGATGACGACCTTCCGAGGCGATTCGACCAGCGAAGCGCCGGCGTGCCAGGTGTCGATGGCGACCTCTGCGGCGCGGGCCGACAGGGCGCCGTCGGCCAGCTTCAGATTGATGAACCCAGGTCCGGCCACCTCGACCGAGGACAGGCGAGGGTCATCCTTCAGGCGTTCGGCGACGCGGTTCGCGAGTTCGCGTGGATTGGCTTTCAGCGCCTTGGCGGCGGCCAGCGCCCCGTTGGACTGGAAATCGGCAAGATCTGGACGGTCCGACGTGGTGACCCGGGCAAGCGCGGGGTCCACGCCTTCGGCGGCGAAGGCGGCTCCGACCGCTTCGCCCAGAACAGTCCTGAGATCGGTCATTTACTGCGCCGGCGGCTGGGCGGCGCCGGTCCCGGCGTTGGCGCGGAAGCGGTTGCCGTTGCGGTTGAACTCGGCCATCGCAGGCGTGACGTCGAAACCGACCAGCACTTCAAAATGGTCGCCGCTGGTGGTCGCCTCGGCGCGCGGGATGACGATGATCTGGTCCTGGGTGACGGTCGCGGTGGTCGCCCCGTCGAAATTCACCGGCAGGTCGAAATATTCCTTGGCCAGAACCGCGCGGTTCCGCTCGGTCACGGCAATCCAGTAGCGGTAGGTGCGGCCATCGCCCTGCGCCTGCGGGCCGCGGCCGAGGTTGAACTGGACGCGCGTATGAACCGTGATCGGCTGGTCCGACTGGTACGCGCAATCGGAGACCAGACCCTCGATCTCGCCGGTGAAGCCGACGTTGGCCATGGTCACCCGGTCTCCGGTCAGTTCGACATAGCGGGCGGCGTCGTACAGCACCTTCACATAGGGGCAGGGGCCGGCGGCGGCGCTGCGGCGCAGGGGCGCGATCCGGGGCGGGCGCGGACGGTCCTCCGTCGAGCCGTCTTCCTGTTCCCGCTGCCCGGGGCTCTGGCCGGGTCGGCCCTGCTGGCCTTGCGGATACTGGGCGCTGGCGGCGGTGGGCAGGACCATGACCGAAACGGCTGCGGCGGCGAGGGCCGAGGCCAGGGAAACCTTGAGGACGCGACGCATCGAATATTCTTCCGGAAACGAGGAGGTGCGGCGACAGCCCGACGCGGGGCGCACGCTGGTTGCTGATAGCGGCTAAACCGAGGCGCGGCAAACCCGCGCGAGCCTAAAGCGTGGTGGCGAGGATGGCCTAGAACGACTAGGTTCCGCCCATGACCGTCCACGCGCCTGTCCGGCCGCCCGAGAAGCCCCCCCTGACCGTCCGTCTGGCCACCCCGCGGGGGTTCTGCGCCGGAGTCGATCGGGCCATCCAGATCGTCGAACGGGCGATCGAGAAATATGGCGCCCCCGTCTATGTGCGACACGAGATCGTGCACAATCGGCATGTGGTCGAGCGCCTGAAGGCCATGGGCGCCGTTTTCGTCAAGGAGCTGGACGACTGCCCCGACGACCGGCCGGTGGTCTTTTCGGCCCATGGGGTGCCCAAGTCGGTGCCGGCGACGGCGCGGGCGCGCGAGATGCTGTATCTCGACGCCACCTGCCCGCTGGTTTCCAAGGTCCATGTCGAGGCCGAACGGCACCACGCCGCCGGCCGCCACATCATTCTGATCGGCCACGCCGGCCACCCCGAGGTCGTCGGCACGATGGGCCAGCTTCCGGCGGGCGCCATCAGCCTGATCGAGACGGTCGCTGACGCCGAGGCCTTCCAGCGTCCCGGCGAGGCGCCCTTGGCCTACGCCACCCAGACCACGCTGTCGGTCGATGACACCGCGGAAATCCTTGCCACGCTGAAGCGCCGCTTCCCCGAGCTGCCCGACCCCCACAAGGAAGACATCTGCTACGCCACCACCAACCGCCAGGAGGCGGTCAAGCGGCTGGGTCAGGGCTGCGATCTGGTGCTGGTGGTCGGATCGAAGAATTCGTCGAACTCCGTGAGGCTGGTCGAGGTGGCGATGCGCGCCGGGGCTCGCGACGCCCGGCTGGTGGATGACGCCGACCAGGTCGACTGGTCGTGGATGGAGGACGTCTCGACACTCGGGATCACCGCCGGCGCCTCCGCTCCGGAACGGCTGATCGAGGAGCTGGTCGAGGCGGTGCGGGTCCGCTTCGACGCCGAGGTGATCGAGGACGCGGGCGAGCGCGAAACCGTGACCTTCAAACTGCCCCGGGTCCTCACGGCCTGAACCGCAGGGCTTGCACAAGCGGAGCCTTTGCCGTTCGCTGGCGTTGAAGCTGCTCACCACGGGACTTCTCCATGCGCCGCACTCGCACAGCCTCTGCCGCCGTTTCGGCCCTCGCCCTGTTCGCGGCGGCGGCCTGCTCCCCTGAGGCGGAGACATCGCCGGCGCCCGTCACGCCGTCGCCAGCGAGCGGAACGCAAGCGCCGCCGGTCAGCTATGCCTGCGAAAGCGGTCAGTCGGTCACCGTCGCCTACCCGGATACGGCGACCGCACTGCTGACCTACAAGGGCCAGAGCTACACACTGCGCACGGTCCAGTCGGCGTCCGGCGCCCGTTATGCCGGATCGGGTCTGGAGTGGTGGAGCGCCACCCGGGACGGTTCGGAGAGCGCCACACTC
The DNA here is from genome assembly GCF_051860745.1 of Brevundimonas sp. GTDB lineage: Bacteria > Pseudomonadota > Alphaproteobacteria > Caulobacterales > Caulobacteraceae > Brevundimonas. The sequence goes on along the minus strand of NZ_JBHYDN010000004.1, from coordinate 7,984 downwards.
AGCCGGCTCGGCCCCAATGAGGATGTCGGCGTGGCGGTGCTGGAACGCTGCAGCCGTCCGTCCTCGGGACCAGTCGCGCCCAGCCCGGTTCCCGGACCCCAGCCCGCGCCGGGCGGGGTGCTGCCAGCCTCCGCCCCCTGCCGGGGACCGCAGTTGAAACTGTCCGCGGACGGCGGCGACGCCGGAGCCGGCAATCGGGTCTCGATCCTCGGCGTGCAGAACGTCGGCGCCCAGGCCTGCAGTCTGACCGGCTATCCGACCGTGGTGCTTCAGGACCGGCAGGGCCGCAACCTGACGGCTATTCGCGCCGACCGGACGCTGGGCAGCTATTTCCGTCAGGGGCAGGCCCCGACGCCGGTAGAACTGGCGCCGCAGGGCAAGGCCTTCTTCGACATCGCCTGGAATGTCGTGCCGAATGAAGGAAACGGCGAGACGACCTGCCCGTCCGCCACGCGGGTGCGCATGACGGCGCCCGGCGACACCTCGCCCGTTTCCTTCAATCAGACCCTTACCGCCTGCGGCGGACGCATCCGTGTCAGCCCGTTCCGCCCGGTGGCGGAGCCGGTTCCGGAGCCGGCTCCCGCGGCCACGACTTAGCTCCGGGGGGTTCAAACCCGGGCGGAAACGGCGTAGCGGAGCGCGCATGACAGCCAGTTTTCATGACCGCGTCCGCGCGGAACTCGCCGATATCGACGCACAGGGCCTGACCAAGCCGGAGCGGATCATCGCTTCCCGGCAGGGGCCGGTGATCAAGGTCGGCGGGCGCGACGTGCTGAATTTCTGCGCCAACAACTATCTCGGCCTCGCCGGCGACGAACGGGTGACCCAGGCCGGGATCGCCGCGCAGCAGCGATGGGGCGCAGGCACGGCTTCGGTCCGCTTCATCTGCGGCACGCTGGAGATCCACAAGGAGCTGGAGCGTGCCGTCGCCGACTATCTCGGCTTCGAGGACACAATCTTGTTCGCCGCCGCCTTCGACGCCAACGGCGGCATATTCGAGCCCCTGTTCGGGGCCGAGGACGCCATCGTCTCCGACAGCCTGAACCACGCCTCGATCATCGACGGTGTGCGGCTGTGCAAGGCCAAACGCTACCGCTTCGCCAACTCCGACATGGACGACCTCGAGACCCAGCTGAAACAGGCCCGGGCTGACGGCGCGCGGGGGATCGTCATCGCCACCGACGGCGCCTTCTCGATGGACGGCTATATCGCCCGGCTGAAGGACATCCGGGCGCTGGCCGACAAATACGACGCCCTGATCATGGTCGACGACTGTCACGCCACCGGCTTCCTCGGGCCGCAGGGGCGAGGCTCCTACGCCCACCACGGGGTCGAGATCGACTTCCTGACCGGCACCTTCGGCAAGGCGTTGGGCGGGGCCATGGGCGGCTTCATCTGCGCGACGTCCGAAGTGGTGGCCCTGCTGAAGCAGCGGGCCCGACCCTATCTGTTCTCCAACGCCTTGGCCCCCGCCGTCTGTGGGTCCAGCATGGAAGCCATCCGCATCGCCGGCGGCGAGGAGGGCGATGCCCTGCGCACCCGGCTCTTCGCCAACGCCGTCCGCTATCGCACCGCCATGACCGAGGCCGGCTTCACCCTGCTGCCGGGCGAGCACCCGATCATCCCGGTCATGCTGGGTGACGCGAAACTGGCCCAGGACTTCGCCGCCCGCGCGTTGGAGCTCGGGGTCTATGTGATCGGCTTTTCGTTCCCCGTGGTGCCGCGCGGTCAGGCCCGCATCCGCACCCAGATGTCGGCGGCGCACACCTTCGAACAGATTGATCAAACGGTCGCGGCGTTCACGACGGCCGGCAAGGAATTGGGAGTTATCTGATGGCTGACACCATGAAGGCCCTCGCCAAGACGAAGCCGGGCATCGGCCTCGAACTGATCGACGCGCCGATCCCCGTCGCGGGCGACGAGGATGTGCTGATCAAGGTGCACCGCACCGCCGTCTGCGGCACCGACATCCATATCTGGAACTGGGATGAGTGGAGCCAGAAGAACGTTCCCGTGCCGATGATCACCGGCCATGAGTTCTCGGGCGAGATCGTGGCCATCGGCAAGGATGTCGACCGTCGCCTCAGGATCGGCCAGCGGGTCTCGGCCGAGGGCCATGTCATCAACCTGAACTCGGAAGCGGCCCGCGCCGGCCATTTCCACCTCGACCCCGACACCCGCGGCATCGGTGTGAACCGCCAGGGAGCCTTCGCCGAATTCGTCGTTGCCCCCGCCTTCAACGTCATCGAGCTGCCCGACGACGTGCCTTATGAGATCGGCTCGATCCTCGATCCGTTTGGCAACGCCGTGCACACGGCGCAGCAGTTCGACCTGCTGGGCGAGGACGTGCTGGTCACCGGGGCCGGTCCCATCGGCATGATGGCCGCCGCCGTCGCCCGCCACGCCGGCGCCCGCACCGTCGTCCTGACCGACATCAACGACTTCCGCCTCGAGCTGGCGCAGAAGGTCGCGCCCGGCGTGCGGACCGTGAACACGACCCGCGAGGATCTGAAGGACGTCATGCACGAGCTCGGCCTGAAGGTCGGCTTCGACGTGGCGCTGGAGATGTCGGGTTCGCCGATCGCCTTCAAACAATGCGTCGACACCCTGATCATGGGCGGCGGCATGGCCATGCTGGGCATTCCGTCGAAGCCGATGGAGACCGACTGGGGCGCGATCATCCTCAAGGCACTGACCATCAAGGGCGTCTATGGGCGCGAGATGTTCACCACCTGGCGCAAGATGCTGGGGCTGCTCAAGGCCGGGCTCGACCTGACCCCGTTGATCACCCACCAGATGGGCTATGAGCGCTTCGAGGAGGGCTTCGAGGCGATGCGCTCCGGCCAGTCGGGCAAGGTCGTGCTCAACTGGGACAAGGCGGCCTGAGGGGACGACCGCAATGGTCGCCCGTCCCATCGTGATGTTTCTGGAAGGCGAGGGGACGGACGCTCGCGGCCGCACCGTGTTCGAGATCCTCGCGATGAACGATGTAGCCCTGGAGCAGACGCACGACTTCATCCAGTGGCTGTTCCCTTTGCCGGAGCCGTCGGCCGCCGTGCCCGGCTCGCCGGTGCTGGCGCCGGGCGATATTCAGGCCATCCGCGTATCCGAACTGGCGCCGATCGCCCTCGCCGGCGCGACCGACCGCATGATCGCCTTCTACCAGACGACTCACGACTGGCTGATGCCCAACGACCACAATCACCGCCGCATCACCCGGATCATCCGCTCGCTGCGCCTGCTGCAGGGCGACGAAGCGGCCGACGCTTTCCGGGACGCGATTCTGGAGCGGATCGAGGCGACGCGAGCGCCGGTCAGCGCCCGCAGCCGTGGCTACTGGGCGACTGCTTGACCCATCAGGCGCTTTCGTCCTTCGCCATGGTCGCCTTGAATATGATGACGACGAACAGCGCCATCGACGCCACCAGCATGATCTCCGACGCGATCATCCCGGGCATGAACAGGGGTTTGCCCAGCAGCATGAGGGTCAGCGACGGCATCAGGATCAGGAACCCGATGACCGAAAGGAAGAAATGCGCCATCGGCAGCCAGCCCCGCCCGGCGGCCGGGAAGGCGCGATAGAACAGGCCGAACAGCATCATCGATGCGAAGCCCAGCAGATTGACGTGGGCGTGCACCGGCCTCAGCACGAAGTCCTGATTGGCCGCCATCCAGACGCCCAGCGACATCCCGACCAGGGCCGACAGCCCGCCCAGGCGCAGGAAATTATTCGATACGAACATTCTGGATCCCTCCGATGAAGGGCGGTCGTAAACCGCCGTTCTCCCCAAGGATCAAGTTACATCCGATTCAGTTTGGGCGCGCAATCCGGGCGCGCGCCGGGTCGGCGCCCTCAGCCCGCGAGGGCCTTGATCAGGGCGCGCTCGAAGCCGTTGGCTTCCGGGCCGGGCAGGACTTCGACCAGTCGGCCGCTTTCGTAGAGGTCGAACACTTTTGGATGAATGTAGGACGACCGGCAAACGGTCGGGGTATTGCCCAGCAGGCCCGCGACCGCCTTGACGGAAACGGTGATCCTGCGTTTCGCGTCGGTGGGCGACGTCGGCGGCTCCGTCTCCCGCAGGGCTCGCGCCGCAGACACCGTTCCGGCCCAGGTGCGAAAATCCTTGGCCGAAAAACCGTCGCCCATGGCCTCGCGGATATAGGCGTTCACGTCGTCGGAGGTCACCGCGCACAGCGCACCGGCAGCGTCGCGGTATTTGAACAGCTGCTGACCCGGTAGCTCCCGCAGCGACCGGACCACGGTCGCCAGCCGGCGGTCCCGCACGCGGACCTCGTGCTCGACCCCGCTCTTGCCCTTGAAGGCGAAGGTCAGGGCGGTCCCGGTCAGATCGAGATGGCGCTTGTTGAGCGTGGTCAGGCCGTAGGACCGGTTCTGCTTCGCATACTCGGCGTTGCCGACGCGGATCAGGGTCAGCTCCAGCAACCGCACCGCCGTGGCGAGAACCTTGTCGCGCGATACGCCCCGCCGGTTGAGATCGGCCTCAACCCGTTTGCGCAGCCTCGGCAGGGCGCGGGCGAAGACCGGCATGCGTTCGAATTTGCTCTCCGAGGCGTGGCGGCTCCAGCCGTCGTGATAGCGGTACTGTTTGCGGCCCTTCACATCCCGGCCCGTGGCCTGGATGTGGCCTGTGGCGCGCGGGCAGATCCAGACCCCGGTCCAGGCCGGGGGGATGGCGAGGGCGCTGATGCGGTGCAGAACCTTGACGTCGCGGATCAGACCGCCGCCGGCGTCGTGATAGGCGAAGCCCCGGCCCGAAGGCGTCCGTCGGAGCCCCGGGTGTTCATCGCTGCCGTATGTCAGGCCATCGGGCACTTCGGCCCGCACAGCCACCTCGAGGGAGCCGTGGGCCATCAGCGACGCCCGTCCGGTGATGTCGTCGCCATCTCAACCTCCTGCGGATTTGCGCAGCGCCAACGTGGTTCGAGGGGCGCCGGTTCCCCTTGACCCGGGGGCCGGGCCGCGAGAGGGCAGGGCGATGAACTATCGCCACAGCTTCCACGCCGGAAATTTCGCCGACATCGTCAAACACGCCCTGCTGCTCTGGCTGCTGGAGCGGCGGCAGGCGCAGGGGGCGGTCAGCGTGATCGACACCCACGCCGGGGCCGGCCTGTACGACCTGACCGGAGACGCCGCGCGCTCGAAGGAGGCCGAGGCCGGAATCGCCCGACTGATGGCCGCCGCCGACCGGCCGCCGCTGATCGAGGCCCTGGCGGCCGAGGTGGCGCGGCTCAATCCCGATGGCGGCGCGCGCCTCTATCCGGGGTCGCCCCTGTTGATAGCCGGACGGCTGGGAGAGGATGACCGCTATGTCGGGTTCGAGCTGCATGGGCCGGTGCTGGACCTGCTGACCGAGGCGCTGGAGGCGTTTCCGCAGGCCATGGCGCAGGGCGGCGACGGCTATGACCAGGCGCGGACCTGGGCGGCGGAGGCGACGGGGGCCTTCGTGCTGATCGATCCGCCGTTCGAACAGGCGGACGACTATCATCGCGCCGCCGACACGGCCGCCGCCATCGCCCGGGCCGATCCGCGGGCGACGGTGGCGATCTGGACGCCGCTGAAGGACATGGAGACGTTCGACGGCTTCCTGCGCCGGCTGGATCAGGCCGGGATCAAGCGGGCGCTGGTGGCCGAAGCGCGGCTGCGGCCGTTGACCGATCCGATGCGGATGAACGGCTGCGCGGTGGTGGTGCTGAACCCGCCGCCGGGGGCCGAGGCGGCCGCGAACGAGGTCTGCGGCTGGGTCGCCTCGGCTCTGGGGGGCGACGGGGCCCGGTCCGAGGTGTGGATGACGGGCTGACCCGCTATTCGATGACCTCACCCGCCTCATAGAGGTGCGGCTCGAAGGTGGCGATGGCCATGATCGGCTCCATCGCCGCATTGACGGCGGGACTGCGCGCCATGGCCTTCCAGTCCTCGCGCGAGCGCCAGACGGCGTGGACGGCCGCCACCTTGCCGTTCAGGCCGCGATGCAGGGTGGCGGAGATGAAACCCTCGGCCCCGCGCTGGGCCCGGACCATCACCCCGAGCCGTTCCATCAGCGTGTCCAACCGCTCGGGCTGGCAGCGGTAGACGTTGATCAGGACGACGGGATCGGAAGCGGCTTGGGTCATGACGCACCCCATAGCGAATCACCCTTCCGCCGTCTCGCGCGATCCCCCATATCGGTCGGGCGAGGAGCCCTGAATGACCCGAATTGCGATCCTGGAGACCGGCGCGCCGCCGCCGACGCTGGTCGCTCGCCATGGCGATTATCCGGCGATGTTTCGCGACCTGTTGGGCGGCGAGGGGTTCGAGTTGGAGACGTTTGACGTTCAGGCCGGACAATGGCCGGACGCGGCGGCCTTCGACGCGGCGATCGTCACCGGATCGGCGGCGGGGGTCTATGAGACGGATGCGTGGATCGCCGGGCTGCTGGACTGGATCCGGGCGGCGAAGGGCCGGACGCGACTGGTCGGCGTCTGTTTCGGCCATCAGGCCATGGCGCAGGCGCTGGGTGGACGGGTCGAAAAGTCGGACCGCGGCTGGGGCGTCGGTCTGCACCGCTATCAGGTGGTCTCGCCCGAGCCGTGGATGACCCCGGCCGCGGCCACCGTCGCCATTCCCGCCTCGCATCAGGATCAGGTGGTCGACAAGCCGGCGGAGGCCCGCGTCATCCTGCGCAGCGACTTCACCCCGTTCGCGGGGCTGGCCTGGGATGAGGACGCGATCAGTTTCCAGGCCCATCCGGAATTCACCCCTGCCTTCGCGACCGACCTGACTGCCGGACGGCATGACCGGATCGATCCGGCGTTGGTCGAGCGCGCAGTGGACAGTCTGAAGGCGCCGGACGATCGGCCGATGGTCGGCCGATGGATCAGCGACTTCGTTACGGCCACTTCACCACGGGCGGCATCGAGCTGAGGATCGAGTCGACATTGCCGCCGGTCCTGAGGCCGAACATCGTGCCGCGGTCGTAAAGCAGGTTGAACTCGACATAGCGGCCGCGGCGGATCAGCTGTTCCTCTCGTTCCTCCGCCGTCCATGCCTCGCCCATGCGGCCGCGCACGATCCGCGAATAGACGTCGAGGAACTGCGTTCCGACGTCGCGGGTGAAGGCGAAGTCGCGGGCCCGGTCGCCGCTGTCGTGGTGGTCGTAGAAGATGCCGCCCGTGCCGCGCGGCTCATTGCGGTGGGGCAGCCAGAAATACTCGTCGCACCATTGTTTGAAGCGCGCGTGCCACGCCGGGTCTTGGGCGTCGCAGGCGGACTTCATCGCTGCGTGAAAGGCGACGGTGTCGGGCGCGTCCGGGCGGCGGTCGACGTCCAGCGCCGGCGTCAGGTCGGCCCCGCCGCCGAACCAGCTTTTCGTCGTGGCGATGAAGCGGGTGTTCATATGCACGGCCGGCACGCGCGGGCTGACCGGATGGGCGATCAGGCTGACGCCCGTTGCGAAGAAGCGCGGGTCCTCGGCGGCGCCGGGCACGGTCTTGGCATAGTCGGCCGGGAAGGTCCCGTGCACGGTCGAGACATGGACCCCGACCTTTTCGAACAGCCGGCCGTGCAGCATCCCCATGACCCCGCCGCCGCCTTCGGGACGATCCCAGGGCGTGCGGACGAAGCGGCCGGGTTCCCCGGGGAACAGGTCGGCGGGGGCTTCGGCCTCCAGCGCCTCGAAACCGGCGTGGATGCGGTCGCGCAGGGTCTCGAACCAGGCGCGGGCTTCGGTCTTCTGTTCATCCATGGTGCGTTCTGCGGGGGTGGTCATGGGGCGTCCTGTACTGGGTCTGTCCCCGGGGGAGAAGACATGCGTCACCGCCTTCCCGACCCGTCCCCGGATCGGCCTCGCCCTGAAGGGCTCGTTGTCCAGGGATGACGAAGTCATACGGTCTCGCCCCGCCGCGCAGGCGCGGCAGGTCGAGTGGGGAGGTCGCGGAGCGCGGGCGGTCAGCCCGGAACCGTGATGTGGCCCCCTGCTTTCGCGTT